>NZ_JBQDVP010000005.1:0-102258 GCF_052102115.1 Microbacterium sp. | reverse complement strand
AGTCTGCGCGCATCACCGATGTTCGCGAGGTGCGAGGCGAGCTGCAGATTCTCGATCAGGGTCTCGCCCGCGGCACGCCCATCGGATGCCGCGACGCCGAACGCGAAGACCGAGCCGGGCCCCAGCGGCAGGTACTTCGCTGCGCGCTCGTGGTGCGCGTGCGACTCGAGCCCCGCCCAGGTGACGTACGAGATGCGCGGGTCGGACTCCAGCCACTCCGCGACGATCCGAGCGTTCGCGAGATGGGCGTCGATGCGCTGCGGCAGCGTCTCGATACCCTGCAGCAGGTTGAACGCGGCCTGCGGGCTGAGCGCGGGCCCGATGTCACGCAACTGCTCGGAGCGGAGCTTGGTGAGGAATCCGTACTCGCCGAAGTTGTCCCACCACTTGATGCCGCCGTACGTCGAGACCGGCTCGGTCATCTCGGGGAACTTGCCGTTCCCCCAGTCGAACGTGCCCTTCTCGATGACGATGCCGCCCAGGGTCGTTCCGTGACCGCCGAGGAACTTCGTCACCGAGTGGATGACGATGTCAGCGCCGTGCTCGAGCGGACGCGCCAGGTACGGGGTCGCCAGGGTCGCATCGACGACGAGCGGCACGCCGGCCTCATGCGCGACGGCAGCCAGCCCCTCGATGTCGGCGATCTCGCCGGACGGGTTGCCGATCATCTCGACGTAGACGACCTTGGTCTCGGGGCGGATCGCGGCAGCGTAGTCGGCCGGGTCGGTCGAGGCCACGAAGGTCGTCTCGACGCCGAATCGGCGCAGCGTGACGTCGAGCTGGGTGACCGTGCCGCCGTAGAGCTGCGCGGAGGCGACGACGTGGTCACCGGCGCCGACGAGGGCGGCGAATGTGATGAATTCGGCGCTCATGCCGGATGCCGTGGCCACCGCTCCGATGCCGCCCTCGAGTGATGCCAGTCGCTCCTCGAGAGCTGCGACCGTGGGGTTGCCGATGCGGGAGTAGATGTTGCCGTACTTCTGCAGGGCGAACAGGTTTCCGGCATCCTGGGCGTCGTCGAATACGAACGAGGTGGTCTGGTAGATCGGCACGGCGCGCGCGCCGGTGGCGGCATCCGGTGTTCCGCCGGCGTGGAGGGCGCGGGTGCGGAACCCGAAGCGGTGTTCTTCCGTCATGACTTCCTTAGATCTGATCTCGAAAACTCTGCGAGGGCCGCGGCGACGCCATCGACGGCATCCGGGTTCTGCAGCGAGGTGGTGTCGCCGAGCGGCTGCGGTTCGCGGTTGGCGCGGCGATCCTGTTCAGCCTCCCACAGCTGCGCGAGCAGCCTGCGCATGATCTTGCCCGAGCGGGTCTTGGGCAGGTCGGGCACGACGACGACGTGCCGCGGTTTCGCGACGGGGCCGATCTCACGCGCGACGCGGCTCTGCAGAGCGGATGCCGTCACCTCGCCGTTTCCGGATGGCATGACGAACGCGACCACGGCCTGCCCGGTCAGGGCGTCGGAGACCCCGGCGGTGCCAGCCTCGCCTACGGTCGGATCGGCGACGAGGGCCGACTCGATCTCGATGGTCGACAGTCTGTGGCCGGAGACGTTGACGACGTCATCCAGCCGGCCGAGGATCCAGATGTGTCCGTCAGCATCGCGCGTGGCGCCGTCACCGGCGACGTAGTAGCCGCCGTACTCACCGTGCCCGGCGTACGTGGCCCAATACGAATCGCGGTACCGCTGCGGGTTGCCCCACACCGTGCGCGCCATGCCCGGCCAGGGGCCTCGTACGACGAGCGTTCCGGAGCGGCCAGCAGGGGCTTCGGCGCCGTTCTCGTCGACGACGGCGACATCGATGCCGGGCAGCGCCACGGATGCCGAGCCGGGTTTGAGCGTGGTCACCCCGGGCAGCGGCACGATCATCGCCGCGCCCGTCTCGGACTGCCACCAGGTGTCGATGATCGGCAGAGCGTCGCGTCCGAACGTGCGACGGAACCAGACCCACGCCTCGGGGTTGATCGCCTCGCCGACGGTGCCGAGCAGGCGGATGCTGGACAGGTCGTGCTCGCCGGGCAGCTCATCGCCGAACCAAGTCATGAACGTGCGGATCAGCGTGGGCGCCGTGTAGTAGACCGTCACGCCGTAGCGCTCGATGATCTCGAGGTGCCGCTCGCGGTGCGGGCTGTCGGGCGTGCCCTCGTAGATGACCTGCGTCAGGCCGTTCGACAGCGGCCCGTAGATCTCGTAGGTGTGCGCGGTGACCCAGGCGAGGTCGGCGGTGCACCAGTGCACGTCGTCGGGCTTGGCGTCGAAGTGGGCCCAGTGCGCCCAGCTCGCATGTGCGAGATAGCCGCCGGAGGTGTGCACCAGGCCCTTCGGTTTCCCTGTGGTGCCAGACGTGTAGATGATGAAGAGCGGATGCTCCGCATCGAACGGCTGGGCCTCATGCGTCTCGGCGGCCGTGTCGACCACGTCGTGCCACCAGAGGTCACGGCCGTCGGTCCACGGGACGTCCTGACCGGTGCGGCGGACCACGAGCACGTGCTCGAGGTCCGGGAGGTCGGCGGCGGCGATGTCGGCGGCCGATTTCACCTCGACTGCGTTGCCGCGCCGGTACTGTCCGTCGCTGGTGACGAGCAGCTTGGCACCGGTGTCGGCGAGCCGGAATCGCACGGCCTCCGCGGAGAATCCGCCGAACACGAGCGAATGCACGGCGCCGATGCGCGCACAGGCGAGCGCGATGACCACGGTCTCGATGAGAACCGGCAGGTAGACCACGACCCGGTCCCCCGGCACGATACCCAGCGCCGTCAGCGCGTTCGCGGCCTGCGACACGCGGCGCTGCAGATCGGCGTAGCTGACCGCGGTGCGGTCGCCGGGTTCGCCCTCGAAGTGCAGGGCGACCTTGTTTCCGCGACCGGCGTCGACGTGACGGTCGACGCAGTTGTATGCGACGTTCAGAGTGCCGCCGTCGAACCAGCGGGCCGCGGGGATCGCTCCGTCGGTCGGCGGTTGCCAGTCGAGGGCGGTGTGCCATGGCGTCGCCCAGTCCAGGCGCCTGGCGGCATCTTCCCAGAAGGCGATCGGGTCGTCATCCGCCCGGTCGTATATCTCTGCGGTGACGTTCGCCTGCGCGTGCAACTCCGGTGACGGCGGATAGACGCGATCCTCGATCAGCCGGGCTTCCGGGGTCGGCGATGTCTCGTCGATCACGTCCATCTCTTGAGCAGTCGCCTCTCGATGAAGCCGAGGATCGCGTTCGTGATGGTGCCCAGCAGCGCGAGCAGCACGATCGCGAGGAGGATGCGGTCGACACGGCCGTTGTTCTGCGAGTCGTCAAGCAAGAATCCGAGCCCCATCGACGAGGCAATCAGCTCGGCGGCGACGAGGAACAGCCACGACTGGGCGAGGGCCAGTCGCAGGCCGGACATGACCGAGGGGATGACGGCGGGCAGCTGCACCGTGCGGAACAGCGACCAACCGCGCAGGCTGAAGGAGCGTCCGGCCTCGACGAGCTGCGGGTCGACGTGCCGCAGCGCGTCGGCAACCGTGGTGTACACGGGGAAGAACGCACCGATCGTGATCAATGTGATCTTGGATTCCTCGCCGATCTGCATCCACAGGATCAACAGCGGCACCCAGGCCAGCGAGGGAACGGCCCGGAGCGCGGCGAGCGTCGGGCTCAGCAGCACGTCGCCGAGCCTCGACAGGCCGACGATCGCGGCGACGGCGAGACCGACGAGCGATCCGATCGCGAAGCCGAGCAGCACGCGCTGCACCGAGATCGCGATGTGGGTCCAGAGCTCGCCGCGTTCGGCGAGTTCGACACCGGCGGTGAACACGGATGCCGGGGTCGGCAGCCGGTACGCGGGGACGAGCCCTGACGTCGTGGCGATCTGCCAGACGAGGAGAATGACGACGGGCAGCAGGAGCCCGCCGATGAGGCGAACTCCCGGGCGGCGCCACACGCCGCGACCGCCAGTGCGGGTCGTGGCGCCCGGGAGTTCGAGCGCCCTCCGGGATCCTTCGAGCGCGGCGGCCTCGGAGACGTTGCTCATCAGCCCTCGACGGCCTTCTCAGCGAACTCGGCGTGGACGATCTCGGACAGTGCCGTGTCGACGGCATCCTGACCGCCCTGCACGTCACCGGAGTCGACGATCACCGGAGCGATCTTCTCGAGGACCTCGAGCTGCGCGTCGCCGGGAACGCCGTCGACGTCCAGGTTGGAGCGCTCCTCGATGACCGTGGTGGCCACGGCGATGTCGATGCCGGCGGCATCGGCGAGCAGCTGCGCGGTCTCCTCGGGGTTCTCGAGTGCCCACACGCGCGCGTCTTCGTAAGCGTCGACGACGGCCTGCGCGAGGTCGGCGTGCTCGGTGATGAACTCCTCGGTGGCGTTGAGGAAGCCGTAGGTGTTGAAGTCGACGTTGCGGTAGATCAGCTCGTCGCCGGACTCGACCTCCGCGGCGGCCATGATCGGGTCCAGGCCCGCCCAGGCGTCGACGGATCCCCCGTCGAGCGCCGCGCGGCCATCGGCGTGCTGCAGGTTCTGCACCTCGATGTCGTCGACGGTGAGGCCGCCCTCTTCGAGCGCCTGCAGCAAGAAGAAGTACGGGTCGGTGCCCTTGGTCGCGGCCACCGAGGTGCCGGCGAGGTCCTCCAGCGCGGTGATGTCGCTGTCGGGCCCGGTGACGATCGCCGACCATTCGGGCTGCGAGTAGATGTCGATGACCTTGATGGGCGAGCCATTGGCGCGAGCGAGCAGGGCCGCGGAGCCGGCGGTGGAGCCGACGTCGACCGAGCCCGAGCGCAGCAGCTCGTTGGCCTTGTTGGAGCCGGCCGACTGCACCCACTCGACCGTCACATCGTCGCCGAGGATCTCGTCGAGGATGCCCTGGTCCTTGATGACCAGGCTCAGCGGGTTGTAGGTGGCCCAGTCGACGGTCACGGTGCTCGCGGACCACTCACTGGAGGCGTCGGCAGGGGCGGCCCCGGCATTCTCGCCGGCGACGCAACCGGTCGCGATGAGCATCATCGCACCGGCGATCGCGGTCGCAGGGACGATTCGGCCGGTGTTGATGCTCATCGGTTCTCCAGGGTGTTGCTGTGGTGGGTGTCGACGCCGAGTCCTTCGAGGAGTTCGGCGCGCAGGGCCGCGATACCGCGATCGGCACGGTCGCGCGGGCGGATGCCGGGGACGTCGATCGTGCGGGCGATCGATGCGGCATCCGGGTCGGGGTCGCCGGTCAGCGAGCGCAACAGCAGCACGCGGTCCGCGAGGTAGAGGGCCTCTTCGACGTCGTGGGTGACGAGGAGGATGGTGGTCGGTTCGGCTGCGTGGATGTCGAGCAGCAGATCCTGCATACGCAGTCGGGTCAGAGCGTCGAGCGCGCCGAAGGGCTCGTCGAGCAGCAGCACGCTGGGGTTTCGGGCGAGGGCGCGGGCGAGCGACGCGCGCTGCGCCATGCCGCCGGAGACCTCACGGGGCCGCTGCGTGGCGGCATGCTCGAGCCCGACCAGGCGCAGCAATTCACCGACGCGCTCCTTGCGGGCGCTTCCGCGCAGACGGCGCGGCAGGCCGAGTTCGACGTTCTGCGCCAGGGTGCGCCACGGCAGAAGCCGCGGCTCTTGGAACGCGACCGCGGTGCGCTCATCGGTGTCTGTGACGCCTGAGCCGTCGATGGTGATGACACCGCCGGTGGGGGTGTCGAGACCGGCGACCAGTCGCAGGAGCGTCGACTTGCCGCATCCGGATGGTCCGACGACGGCGACGATCTCACCGGCACCGAGGTCTGTGTCGAGGCCGCGCAGCACCTGACGGCGCTCCTCGGCGACGGCGAAGTGTCGCTCCACGCCCTGCAGACGCACGGCGGTAGCGGCGCCCGCGGGCGTCTCGGTGCGCGGTGAGAGGAGTGCGGAGGTCATCTGTCCATCGTCGCGGAGCCGCCCGAATGTGACGAGTCGGAACGTAATGTTCCGTCACACATTGCGAATCTCGTGTATATGGAACGCGAAACGGGCCGCCACCCACGCCTGTGAAGGCGGGATGACGGCCCGATTCGAGTGAGACGTTGTTACACGTTGCCGCCCGAGAGCTTCTCGCGCAGAGCGGCGAGAGCCTCGTCATCAGCAAGCGTGCCGGCGCCGGATGCGTCGGCCGCGAACGACTGGCCGGCAACAGCAGCACCGAAGTCGTCACCCGCAGCGGCCTCGGCCTCTGCTGCCTTGACGACCGCAGCCTTGTGCGCTTCCCAGCGACCCTGGGCGGCCGCGTAGTCCTGCTCCCAGGCCTCGCGCTGAGCGTCGAAGCCTTCCTTCCATGCACCGGTCTCGGGGTCGAAGCCCTCCGGGTACTTGTACTCGCCGTTCTCGTCGTACTCGGCGAGCATGCCGTACAGGGCCGGGTCGAACTCGGTGCCGTTGGGGTCGACCGACTCGTTGGCCTGCTTGAGCGACAGCGAGATGCGACGACGCTCGAGGTCGATGTCAATGACCTTGACGAAGACCTCTTCACCGACGGAGACGACCTGCTCAGCCAGCTCGACGTGCTTGCTGGAGAGCTCGGAGATGTGCACGAGGCCCTCGATGCCGTCTGCGACGCGCACGAACGCACCGAACGGAACGAGCTTGGTGACCTTGCCCGGAGCGATCTGGCCGATCGCGTGGGTGCGGGCGAAGACCTGCCACGGGTCCTCCTGCGTCGCCTTGAGCGACAGGGAGACGCGCTCGCGGTCGAGGTCGACCTCAAGGATCTCGACGGTGACCTCCTGGCCGACCTCGACGACCTCGGAGGCGTGCTCGATGTGCTTCCAAGACAGCTCGGAGACGTGCACGAGGCCGTCAACGCCGCCCAGGTCGACGAACGCACCGAAGTTGACGATCGACGAGACCTGGCCCTTGCGGACCTGGCCCTTGTGCAGGTTGTTGAGGAAGTTCGAGCGCGACTCGGACTGCGTCTGCTCGAGCAGCGCACGGCGGCTGAGCACGACGTTGTTGCGGTTCTTGTCCAGCTCGAGGATCTTCGCCTCGATCTCCTGGCCCAGGTACGGGGTCAGGTCGCGGACGCGGCGCAGCTCGATGAGCGATGCCGGCAGGAAGCCGCGCAGGCCGATGTCGACGATGAGGCCGCCCTTGACGACCTCGATGACGGTGCCGGTGACGACGCCGTCGTCTTCCTTGATCTTCTCGACGTCTCCCCAGGCGCGCTCGTACTGTGCGCGCTTCTTGGAGAGGATCAGACGGCCTTCCTTGTCCTCCTTCTGGAGAACGAGAGCCTCGACCTCGTCGCCGACCTGGACGACCTCATTGGGGTCGACGTCGTGCTTGATGGAAAGTTCGCGGGAGGGGATGACACCCTCGGTCTTGTATCCGACGTCGAGCAGAACCTCATCGCGGTCGATCTTGACGATCGTGCCTTCGATGATGTCGCCGTCGTTGAAGAACTTCAGAGTCTTCTCGACCGCGGCCAGGAAGTCCTCAGCAGATCCGATGTCATTGATGGCGACCTGCTTGGTGGCCGGGGCGGTCGTTGCGGTAGTCATGTAGTGGGTTGTCCTTGTGGGTGGATACTCAGGCCTCTCCGGAATTCGCGCATGCGTGAACCCGCTGGAGAAGCAGATGGATTTGGTTGATGACACATGGGCGCGCGTATGCACGTCACGAGTGACACTTCAGATTATCAGAGATCGGCCATCTCTGGTGCTGTGGATAACTTCGATGGGATGCCGCGGGTTCACGTTAGCGTTGGCCCGTGAGTTCCCTGCGATCGAAGACGAGCCGGATCAGGATGCTGGCGCTGCTGGCCCTGGCCGGCGCAACACTCAGCGCGTGCGCCCCGACACCCGAGCCGACCCCCACGCCGACCGCCGCATTCGCCAGCGAAGAGGAAGCCTTCGCTGCCGCAGAAGAGACGTATCGGGCTTACAACGATGCAGGTAACGCACGCCGAAATGGTGACCAGGATCCAAACCCACAAGATTTCTTGACTGGCACCGCTCTCAACGGAGATATCGACGCGCTTAATCAACTGCGGACTGCCGGCAGGCACCTTATTGGCGAAGTGGCTGTCGCTTCAGTCAAGCCGGTGGCCGCCGACATCGGCGACGGCGAGACGCAGGTGGACATTATCGTCTGCCTTGATGTAACCGACACTCACGTCGTTGACGATGACGGAACTGATGTAACTCCAACCAGCCGAGATCTGTTGATTGCCCAAGCAGTTTCGCTAATCGAGGTCGAACAGAGCCTCCTGATCTCGCTGGAGGATTCAGCAGAGGGAGAGCCGTGTCAATGAGACTGGTTGGCGCCGCCATTCTGGCTACCGGGTGCGCACTGCTGTCTATACCTACCGGCGTGGCAGCGTCCGGCGCTCCTTGCGCCAAGGAACTTGAGATCCTCGGCCTATGCGATACCAACACCGGGTCCGAGATCATCATCGACGGGTCGAAGCAGACTCCGCACGACCCCGGAACGACGCCCGTCGACGACGCTGGATGGCAGCCACCCGTCGCCGATGCTGAGCCCCCTCCGACTCGGGATGAGGTTTTCTCCAGGTGCCTCGTCGTCTGGGACTCGTACCGACGGTGCTTCCTCGAGCAGGAGAAGCCTGACGAAGCCAGGGACGAGGAGGAGGATGCCGCCGCTCTCCCTGCGATCACGATCTCCGATCTCGCCCGGTTCGCGCCCGACGGTGCCGTCGTCACGGGCGAGCCCGACAACGTCGGCGTCGCCGGTCTGCCGACGAACTTCGTGACCACCGCATCCGAACAGACCGTCGATGCCACCCTGTTCGGGTTCCCCGTCTCCGTCCGCTTCACTCCCGCCGCATACGACTTCTCCTTCGGCGACGGCACGACGGTCACCACCACCTCCGGCGGTGCGACCTGGGCCGACCTCGATCAGGCGCAGTTCACACCGACTGACACGAGCCATACCTATCGCGAACGCGGCACATACACAGCCCAGGCCGACGTCCGCTACACCGCCGAAGTCGACTTCGGCATCGGCTGGTTCCCGATCACGGGTGAGGTCACCTCCCCCGGCGCGCCACAGGAGATCCGCATCTTCGAAGCGCACACCGCGCTCGTCGCGCACACCTGCGAACAGGCACCCAGCTCCCCCGGCTGCTGACCGCCCGCACCACTCCCTGTGACAAGCTGATCCCATGAGCGACAGACTGATGCTTCTGGACACCGCGTCTCTCTACTTCCGCGCCTTCTTCGGCGTGCCGGACAAGGTCAAGGCTCCGGACGGCACCTCGGTCAACGCCGCCCGCGGCCTGCTCGACATCATCGCGAAGCTCGTCACCCTGTACGAGCCCACGCACATCGTCGCGTGCTGGGACGACGACTGGCGTCCGCAGTGGCGCGTCGATCTCATCCCGACGTACAAGACGCACCGCGTCGTCGAAGTCGTGGCCGCAGGGCCCGACGTCGAAGAGGTTCCCGATCCGCTCGAAGCGCAGCTCCCCCTCATCCGCGAGTCGCTCGCAGCCCTGCGCATCCCGATCATCGGCGTCGCCGAGCACGAGGCCGATGACGTCATCGGCACACTCGCCACGCGGTCGACCATGCCCGTCGACGTCGTCACCGGTGACCGCGATCTGTTCCAGCTCGTCGATGACGGCCGCGGCGTCCGCGTGGTATACACCGCCCGCGGCATGAGCAACCTCGAGGTGCTCACGGATGAGTCGATCGTCGCGAAGTACGGTGTGCTCCCGACGCAGTACGCCGACTTCGCGACCATGCGCGGCGACGCCTCCGATGGGCTCCCCGGGGTCGCGGGCGTCGGCGAGAAGACCGCCGCGACGCTCCTGCAGGCGCACGGCGACCTTGCCGGCATCCGCGCTGCCGCCGCCGCTGGCGAGGGGATGAGCGCCGGCGTGCGGGCGAAGGTCATCGCCGCATCCGACTATCTCGACGTCGCGCCCACGGTCGTCGAGGTCGCACGAAACCTCAACATCGAGGTGCCCGCCGAGCCGGTGCGTGCGCTCGATCCGTCGGAAGTGGACGCCGCGACCGCCCTCGCGGCCCAGTGGAATCTCGGATCATCCATGAACCGCGCGGTCGCGGCACTCGCTCGCTGACGGCGCAGCGCGGCCATCAGCTGCGACGGAACGCCACCGCCATCGCCGATATCAACGCGCTCGTATAGAGCACGACCACGGCGAGCACCGCGATCAGCGGCACCTGCCAGCCTCCGCTCGCCTCCTGCACAGCGCCCATGATCGGTGCGCCGAGGGCGGCGAACAGATATCCGCCGCCCTGCACCAGCGCCGACATCGTGGCGGCTTCGGCATCCGACCGAGACGCCCGCACGAGACCGGTGAAGATCAGCACGAATCCGCTCGAATGCGCCACGGCACCGAACGATGCCCACAGGGCCGCAAGGTCGGGGGCGACCAGCATCCCGATCACCATGACCGTGAAGCAGCCGCCGAGAAGCAGGCCAGACGGAACCGCACCGACATAGCGCAGCAGCAACGGGGCGATCATCGCCCCCGCGATCGCAACACCCTGGAACACCGATGCCAGCGCGCCGGCGGCCGCGGCATCCACGTCGGTCGCATCGAGCAGGATCGTCGGCAGCCAGGTCGACAGTGCGTAGTACACCGCCGACTGCGAGGCGAACGCGACCAGCAGCAGCCACACGATCGGGCGTCGCAGGATCGCGGCGACCCTGTTGTCGACGACCACCGGCATCGGCCCGGTGATACTCGCCGTGTCCACATGGCGATTCCCGCGGTACTCCGGGGCCTCTCCCGAGGCCCGCTCGGCCGATCCCCACGACCGCGACCGCACGATGTGCACGATCCACAGCGCTATGCCGAGAATGGTGAAGCCGCCCCACAGCACCAGCGCGAGCGACCATCCGGTGGCCTCGGCCACCGGCACCGTGGCCAGCGCCGTGAGCAGCGACCCGGCGTTCAGCGTCGCGGAGTACGCCGCGGTCGCGATCGCGGTGCGCTCGGGCGGGAGATCCCGCCGGATGATCACCGGGATCACGACGTTTCCGATCGCGATCGCCGCTCCGATGATGATCATTCCGGCGAGCATCGACCCGAACCCCGGGAGCGCGCGCACGAGCGTTCCGACCATGACGCCGGCGAGCGAGAGCAGCAGGGCGATCTCGGCACCGGCACGCCGGATCACGAGCGCCGCGAGCGGTGTGATCACGGCGAACATGACCACCGGCGCCGTCGTGAGCAGACCGGCCGATGCCGTGCTGATCCCGAGGTCCGCGATGATGTCCGGCAGTACGGGGGTCAGCGCGATGATCGGCCCGCGCAAGCTCAGCGCCGCGACGAGGATGCCGATCAGCACCAACCACGGGATGGCGCGTCGTGTCATTCCGCCCACGCCTTCAACCGGTCAAGACCCCAGGTCGTCACGACCCGCTCCGCAGGAACCCCGGCCTTCTCAGCGCGCT
This sequence comes from Microbacterium sp., assembly GCF_052102115.1. Classification (GTDB taxonomy): domain Bacteria; phylum Actinomycetota; class Actinomycetes; order Actinomycetales; family Microbacteriaceae; genus Microbacterium. The sequence goes on along the minus strand of NZ_JBQDVP010000005.1, from coordinate 90,881 downwards.
CCGCGCCGTAGTCGAGCAGCGAGAGCTGGCCGGGCGCGTGGGCATCCGAGTCGATCGAGAACAGGCATCCGGCATCCATCGCGATCGCGATCAGCTCATCCGGCGGATCCTGACGTTCGGGTCGCGAATTGATCTCGACGGCAACGCCGTGCTCGGCGCACGCGTCGAAAACGGCGTGCGCGTCGAACTGCGACGGCGGGCGCGTGCCGCGCTCCCCCTGCACGAGCCGGCCGGTGCAATGCCCCAGCACATTCACGTGCGGCTGCGAGACGGCCGCGACCATGCGCCGGGTCATCTCGCGGGAGGGCATGCGCAATTTGGAATGAACGGATGCCACGACGATGTCGAGCTCTGTCAACAGCGCGGCATCCTGATCGAGCGCGCCATCGTCGAGGATATCGACCTCGATGCCGGCGAGCACGGTGAGCGTGCCTGCGGATGCTTTCCGCACCAGCGGCATCTGCTCGCGCAGCCGTTCCGCCGAGAGCCCCCGAGCGACCCTCAGACGCGGCGAATGGTCCGTGATCGCGAGATATTCGTGCCCGAGAGCCCGCGCGGCGTCCACCATCACCTCGATCGGCGTCGTGCCGTCCGACCACTCGGTGTGCGCGTGCAGGTCTCCGCGCAGTTTCGCGCGCAGCGCCGACGTGCGCTCCGGTGCAACCTCACCTCGCAGATCAGTGAGGTACTCGGGCACCGCGCCCGACTGCGCCTGGCGGATCACGCCGAACGTCGACTCGCCGATGCCCTCGGCGGCGCGCAGCCGCGTCGGATCGTTCACCACGTCGGCAGGCAGCGCCTTCAGCGTGGCAGCCGCTTTGCGGAACGCCTTCGCTCGGTAGCGCGAAGCGCGTTCCCGCTCGAGCAGTGACGCGATCTCCAGCAGCGCGTCGATCGGATCCATGTCACCTCACGCCGTGGCCAGCTCGCGCGTGGCCGACACCCAGGATTCGAGCTTCGCCGCGGCGCTGCCGTCGTCGATCGCGGCCTCGGCGCGCGCGTACCCGTCGCGGAGCCGGTCGAGGATCGGGCGTGTGACGAGCGTCGCATCCTGCGACAGCTCGTAGGCGACGATCCCCGCGGCCGCATTCAGCAGCACGATCTCGCGCACCGGGCCCTTCGTGCCGCTGAGCGTGTCCTTCAGCACACCGGCGTTGTGCTCCGGGGAGCCGCCGATCAGGTCGGCGAGATCTGCTGTGGGAATGCCGAGATCACGAGGATCGAGGTCGTGCTCGTGAATGTCGCCGAGCGAGACCTCCCAGATCCTGCTGTGCCCGGTCGTCGTCAGCTCGTCCAGCCCGTCATCGCCGCGGAATACGAGCGCTGTCGCACCACGGGTGCGGAACACGCCCGTGATCAGCGGTACGCGCTCGAGCTGGGCCACACCCACCGCGTTCGCCTCGGCCCGTGCCGGGTTGCAGAGCGGACCGAGCATGTTGAAAACGGTCGGGATTCCGAGCTGGCCGCGTGCGCCGCCGGCGTGCTTGAACCCGGGGTGGAACGCCGCAGCCCAAGCGAAGGTGATGCCGGTCCGGTCGAGCACACTCGCAACGTCGGCAGGCGACAGGGAGAGCTGAAGGCCGAGGGCACCGAGCACATCGGAGGACCCGGATGCCGAGCTCGCCGCGCGGTTTCCGTGCTTGACGACCGGGATACCGGTGGCACCGATGATGATGGCCGCAGTGGTCGACACGTTGACGGTGCCGACGCGGTCGCCGCCGGTGCCGACGATGTCGAGGACGTTCGGCGAGACCGGGAGCGGCACAGCGGATTCGAGGATGGCGTCGCGGAAGCCGACGATCTCATCGATCGTCTCGCCCTTGGCGCGGAGAGCCACGAGGAATCCAGCGATCTGTGCGTCGGAGACTTTGCCCTGCATCACCTGCCGCATCGCCCAGGTCGACTCCCACACACTGAGGTCGCGCCTCTCCAGAAGCGTCGTGAGCACATCGGGCCAGGTCAGGGAATCAGCCATGTCTGCGATCTTATCGGCGCGGCAGGATTCCTCGCGCACAGTGACAGCTCGCGACATGGGCCCGCGTACCGCGGATTCACCGTGAATTCGCAGGGTTCTCTTAGGGTCTCCTAAGTCACGGAACAGCGAATCGGGTGGCCGAGGTGCAAGAATCACGCTCGAGGATCGGCCATAATGGAATGGTGACCACCTCAGCGACCTATGCCCCGGCGGCAAGAACGATCAAGCGCCCGAATCCGGTAGCTGTCGGCACCATCGTGTGGCTCGGCAGCGAAGTGATGTTCTTCGCGGGACTGTTCGCGATCTACTTCACGCTCCGAAGCACGTCTCCTGAACTCTGGGCCGACCGCACCGAACTGCTGAATGTCCCCTTCGCCGCTGTCAACACCGCCATCCTGGTCTTCTCCTCTGTGACCTGCCAGATGGGCGTGTTCGCGGCCGAGGACCTGCAGTCCTACCGCATCAAGAAGGGGCAGCTCAACGTCGCAGGGCGCCGTCGTCTCTTCGGCTGGGGAATGGTCGAGTGGTTCTGGGTCACGTTCGCGCTGGGCGCGATCTTCGTCTCCGGCCAGGTCTGGGAGTACGCCCAGCTGGTCGCCGAGGGTATGCCGATCCAGGCCGACTCTTACGCTTCGGCGTTCTACCTGACCACGGGCTTCCACGCCCTCCACGTCACCGGTGGACTGATCGCGTTCCTGCTCGTCATCGGGCGCGCGTACGCGGTCAAGAACTTCGCACACAAGGAGGCGACCTCCTCGATCGTCGTGTCGTACTACTGGCACTTCGTCGACGTCGTCTGGATCGTGCTGTTCTTCGTCATCTACTTCCTGAAATAAAGAGCGGAGCTGACCTGCGAAATGGCACGAGAGAAGAAGCGTCGTTCGAACGGACGTCGTAGCCCCCTAGCCGCTGCAGCGCTCATCGGAGCGGGACTCCTGATCACCGGGGGCATCTACGCCGGTGCTTCCGCGGCGATGGCCGCGACCGAGACCCCGACAACGACGAAGACGCAGCTCACCGTGGCTGACGGCGAGAAGCTGTTCCAGGCGAACTGCGCCACCTGCCACGGTCTCGACCTACAAGGAACCGAGAACGGACCGAGTCTTTACGGCGTCGGCGAGCTGTCCGTCGAGTTCCAGGTCGCCACCGGGCGCATGCCGCTGCAGATGCAGGGTCCGCAGGCCCCGCAGAAGCCAGTGCAGTTCACGCAGGACCAGATCGAGGCCATGGGCGCGTACGTCCAGTCGGTCGCCCCCGGCCCCACCTACCCGGAGGACGAGATCCTCGACGGCGAAGGCGACGTGGCTCACGGCGCCGAGCTGTTCCGCGTCAACTGCGCGATGTGCCACAACGTCGCCGCGGCCGGCGGTGCGCTCACGGAGGGCAAGTACGCTCCGGGACTGTCCGGCACGAGCGCCCTGCACATCTACGCGGCGATGGTCACCGGTCCGCAGAACATGCCGGTGTTCGGCGACATGAACCTGTCCGACGAAGACAAGCGCGACATCATCTCCGCCCTGCTCTACCAGCAGGAGGAAGTCCAGATCGGCGGTTTCACGCTCGGCTCACTCGGACCGGTCTCTGAGGGCCTTTTCATCTGGATCTTCGGAATCGGCGCCCTCGTCGGCGCGACCGTGTGGATCACGGCGAAGTCCAACTGACGCATATTCAACGAAGAGGAACGTACGAGGAGCACCATGGCACACGACGACGACTCACAGGCCCTTGACCGGGCCTACCAGCCCGCCCCCGGGCTGGGTGTCGCAGTCAGCGACCCCGTGCAGAACCCCGGTCTGCCGTCGCACCGAGAGCGCATAACGGATCAGGATCCGAAGGCTGAGAAGCGGGCAGACCGTACCGTCTACACGCTGTTCTACCTGTCTCTCGCCGGCAGCATCTGGGCCGTCGCGGCCTACATGCTGTTCCCCATCGAAGACGGGTCGCTCGCCTCGATCCGCAACAACAACTTCTTCATCGGTCTCGGCATCGCCCTCGCGCTGCTGTCGATCGGCATCGGCGCCATCCACTGGTCCAAGGCACTGATGAGCGACAAGGAGCACATCGAGTACCGGCATCCGACCCGCGGCAAGGATTCGACCCGTGAAGCCGCGGTCGAGGCGTTCGCCGAGGCGAACGAGGAGTCCGGCTTCGGTCGCCGTGTAATGATTCGCAACTCGCTGATCGCCGCGGTCGTCGCCTCCATCGTCCCCGGCGTGGCACTGTTCCGCGGCCTCGCACCGCACAGCACGCCCGACAACCCCACCGCCGGCGACCCGGTCGTTCTTCTGCAGCACACCATGTGGGCCGAAGGTCAGCGGCTGGTCCGTGACCCCGACGGCACGCCGATCCGTGCGGCAGATGTCACGCTCGGCTCCGCGTTCCACGTGATCCCCGAGGACCTCGCCAGCCTGTCGCACCACGACGGCTACCTCGAAGAGAAGGCCAAGGCCATCGTGCTGATGATGCGCCTGCGTCCTGAACAGCTCATCGAGTCCGAGGAGCGCAAGGACTGGTCGTACGACGGCATCGTCGCGTACTCGAAGGTCTGCACCCACGTCGGTTGCCCGGTGGCCCTCTACGAGCAGCAGACGCACCATCTGCTGTGCCCGTGCCATCAGTCGCAGTTCGACGTCACCGACCACGCCAAGGTCATCTTCGGGCCTGCTGCGCGCCCGCTGCCGCAGCTGCCGATTATGGTCGATGACGAGGGCTACCTCGTCGCACGCAGCGACTTCACCGAGCCTGTCGGCCCGAGCTTCTGGGAGCGCCATTGAGCACCGCAACGCTGTCCAAAGAGGACAAGGACAATAAGGCCCCTCTCGGCGGCCGCTTCGTCGGCGCCGCGTCGAACTACATCGATGAGCGCACCAGCCTCTCCGGCTTCGTCAAGGAGCTGGGCCGCAAGATCTTCCCCGACCACTGGTCGTTCATGCTCGGCGAGATCGCGCTGTGGAGCTTCGTGGTCGTGTTCCTGTCCGGAACCTTCCTGACGTTCTTCTTCGACGCGTCGATGGTCGAGACGCACTACACCGGTGCTTACGCCCCGATGCGCGGCATCGAGATGTCTGCTGCACTCGAGTCGACACTGCACATTTCGTTCGACCTGCGCGGTGGCCTCCTCGTCCGGCAGATCCACCACTGGGCGGCGCTCGTCTTCGTGGCCGGCATCGGCATCCACATGCTCCGCATCTTCTTCACCGGTGCATTCCGCAAACCCCGTGAGCTCAACTGGGTGATCGGCTTCGTGCTGTTCATCCTCGCCATGGCCGAGGGCTTCACCGGCTACTCGCTGCCGGACGACCTGCTCTCGGGCAACGGTCTGCGCATCATCGACGGCATGGTCAAGGGTCTCCCCCTGATCGGCACCTGGACCTCGTTCCTGCTCTTCGGCGGCGAGTTCCCCGGCACTGACATCGTGGGTCGCCTGTACACGCTGCACATCCTGCTGCTGCCTCTGCTGGTCATCGGCCTCATCGTCCTGCACCTCATGCTGATGGTGATCAACAAGCACACCCAGTTCGCCGGCCCTGGCCGCACGAACGACAACGTCGTCGGCTACCCGATGATGCCGGTGTACATGTCGAAGATGGGCGGCTTCCTGTTCATCGTCTTCGGTGCGATCGTGCTCATAGCCACGTTCTTCCAGATCAACCCGGTCTGGAACTACGGCCCGTACGATCCATCGCCTGTCTCTGCCGGAACCCAGCCGGACTGGTACATCGGATTCGCTGACGGCGCGCTGCGCCTCGCACCGCCGAACCTGGACATCGTGTTCCTGGACCACACCCTGTCGTTGGGCATCCTGATCCCCGTCGCGGTGCTCGGGCTGTTCATCGTCCTCGTGGCCCTGTACCCGTTCATCGAAGCGTGGATCACCGGCGACAAGCGCGAGCACCACATCGCCGAGCGTCCGCGCAACGCCGCGACCCGCACGGCGATCGGTGTCGCGGGTGTCATCTTCTACGCGGTGATGTGGGCTGCGGCATCGTCCGACCTCATGGCCACCCACTTCCATCTCACGATGGAAGGCGTCATCCACTCGCTGCAGGCGCTGCTGTTCGTGGGCCCCATCCTCGGCTACTTCATCACCAAGCGCATCTGCATCGCGCTGCAGAAGAAGGACCGTGAGATCGTCCTGCACGGCTACGAGTCGGGCCGCATCGTCCGTCTCCCCGGCGGCGAGTTCATCGAGGTGCACCAGCCGGTCGACCAGTACGACCGTTGGAAGCTCATCGACGTCGACGGCTATGAGCCGCTCGTCGTGCGCCCGAACGACAAGGGCCGCATCCCGTGGCACCAGAACCTGCGCTCCGCCATCTCGCGCTGGTTCTACGAAGACCGTATCGCCCCGCTCACGCAGGCCGAGGTGGAGGCTGCGGATGCCCACCAGCACCACGTCACCTCCGACATGGACGAGGCGGAGGCCGCCGAGATCCAGGGCGCTCACGAGCGCGCAGGGGCTCCGGATGCTCCGCTCAGCTCCAGTGAGACCCACATCGACGAGACGGCGAACACACCGAGCTCGGTGATCGCCACCGACCCGGTGAAGAAGCCCAAGAAGCAGGATGAGGGCGACGACAAGTAGTCCGCCCCTCCCCCTCGGCCCCGCAGCTTTCGAGCTGCGGGGCCTTCTTCGTCCTCAGGAGCGTCATCGACTGGAGGGTCATAGGCTGGGGGCATGAACGAACGCGCTGATTTCTTCGCGGCCAAGCTCGCGTCCGAGACCGACGCCAGCGACCTGTACGCCCGTCAGAAGGCCGGGCATGCCGTCGTTGTCATCGATGTCCGCTCCGATGAGGCGTGGGCTCAGGGACGCGTCGCCGGCGCCGTCCACATGCACTACAGCGAGATCGCTTCCCGCGCGCCACAGGAGATTCCACAGGGCACGGAGGTCATCGTGTACTGCTGGAGCCCGGGTTGCAACGCAGGGGCGAAGGGCGCCCTCGAGTTCGCCAAGCTGGGATACGACGTGCGCGAGATGATCGGCGGCTTCGAGTACTGGGCGCGTGAGGGCTATCCGGTCGAGGACCACGACGGCATCCACCGGCGCCCGATCGATCCCTTGACCGGCGTCCCCCGCATCCGCTCGCGCGCCTGACCCGCCTCCGCGTGTGAGACTGCATTCCGCGGATGACACCGCCAGGATTCCGGCGCGTCTCGTCCGCGGAGTGCAGTCTCACCCGGAAACGCGACACCGCGCAACGCGCGAGAACGCCCCCGGAGGAATCCGGGGGCGTTCTCGGGTGAGGCGTGATCAGCGGGCGAAGTGACCGCGGTAGTACTCGTACACCCAGCCGACGATGGCGACGGCGAAGATCGCGACGCCGATCGGCAACAGGAACTGGCCCACGGCCATGCCGATCAGGAAGACCGCGGCAGAACCGGCCAGCACGAGCGGCCACCAGGACCACGGACTGAATTCACCGAGCTCCGGGTCGCCGTCGTCGATGTCAGAGGTCAGAATGTCTTCGGGCAGCTCTCCACCCTGCGCCTTGTGCGTGCGCTGCAGGTAGACCGCGACCATCGCCGACATGAACATGCCGAAGAACAGGGCGACGGTACCGACCCACTCGACGCTCATCGCGCCGGTGAGCTCGGGGTAGGCGAGGATGTGCCACACCGTATACGCGGTGCCGACCAGCAGGAAGAAGACCGCGAGGATCCACCACAGAACGATATTTGAACGCATGGCTTACTTCGCCTCTCCGCTCGCCGTTGCAAGTCCGCGGTCTGCGGCCTCGACCGGGTGTTCGGCAGCCTCGGGGTGGTTCAGATCGAATGCGGGCCGCTCGCTGCGGATGCGCGGGATCGACGTGAAGTTGTGACGCGGCGGCGGGCAGCTGGTCGCCCATTCGAGCGAACCGCCGTAACCCCACGGGTCGTTGACGGTGACCTTGGGAGCCTTGCGAGCCGTGATCCACACGTTCAGGAAGAACGGGATCATTGATGCGCCGAGGATGATCGCACCGATCGTGGAGACCTGGTTGCCCCACGTCCAGCCATCTGCGGCCGAGTAGTCGGCGTAGCGGCGCACCATGCCGTCGACACCCAGCCAGTGCTGGATGAGGAACGTCATGTGGAAGCCGACGAACAGCATCCAGAAGTGCACGTAGCCGAGGCGCTCGTTGAGCATGCGTCCGGTCCACTTCGGCCACCAGAAGTAGAAGCCCGCGAACATCGCGAACACCACCGTGCCGAAGACCACGTAGTGGAAGTGGGCGACGACAAAGTAGCTATCGCTGATGTGGAAGTCCAGCGGCGGAGCCGCGAGGATGACACCGGTCAGGCCACCGAAGACGAACGAGACGAGGAAGCCGAGTGAGAACACCATCGGTGTTTCGAACGTCACCGACCCTCGCCAGAGCGTTCCGATCCAGTTGAAGATCTTCACGCCGGTCGGTACGGCGATGAGCATGGTCATCAGCGCGAAGAACGGCAGCAGCACAGAGCCCGTCACGTACATGTGGTGCGCCCATACCGACACCGACAGGGCGGCGATGGCGATCGTCGCGTAGACGAGGGTCTTGTACCCGAAGATCGGCTTGCGACTGAAGACCGGGAAGATCTCGGAGACGATGCCGAAGAACGGCAGGGCGATGATGTACACCTCTGGGTGTCCGAAGAACCAGAACAGGTGCTGCCAGAGCAGGACGCCGCCGTTGGCGGGATCGTAGACGTGGGCACCGAGGATGCGGTCGGTCGCGGCCGCGAAGATCGCCGCGGCCAGCACGGGGAACGCCATCAGGATCAGAAGGCTGGTGATCAGCGTGTTCCAGGAGAAGATCGGCATGCGCCACATCGTCATACCGGGCGCGCGCATGGTGATGATCGTGGTGATGAAGTTCACCGCTCCGAGGATCGTGCCGAAACCGGACATGCCGAGCCCGACCATCCACAAGTTTCCGCCCGCTCCTGGAGAGAACGACGCGTTCGCGAGCGGCTGATACGCGAACCAGCCGAACGAGGCCGCACCCTGCGGGGTGAGGAAGCCGGCGACGGCGATGATCGAGCCGAAGCCGAACAGCCAGAACGCGAAGGCGTTCAGACGCGGGAAGGCGACGTCGGGTGCCCCCAACTGCAACGGGAGGATCGCGTTGGCGAAGCCAGCGAACAGCGGCGTCGCGAACATCAGCAGCATGATCGTGCCGTGCATTGTGAACAGCTGGTTGTACTGCTCCTTGGTCGGGACGATCTGCATCCCGGGAGCGAACAGTTCTGCGCGGATGACGAGTGCCATCACGCCGCCGAGCAGGAAGAACAGCACGGAGCTGATCAGGTACATGTACCCGATGGTCTTGTGGTCAGTGGACGTGAGCCACTTGACGACGATGTTGCCCTTCTGCTCGGTCCGAGAGGAACTCAGCAGAGCGGCCTGGCGGGCCGGAATCGCCGTGGGGCGAGAGCCGGCGGGCTGGCTCGGGGCCTCTGTTGTTGTCATGAGGATTACTCTCCCTCTTCCTCGGAGTCCGTCCCCGGAGCGCCGGTGCCCGGAAGGTTGCCGAGCCGGTCGTAGGCGTTGTTGATGTCACCGGTGTTGCCCTGCTCGCGCAGCGACGCGACGTAGTCGTCGTACTCGTCCTGCTCGACGACCTTGACGTTGAACATCATCATCGAGTGGTACTCGCCGCAGAGCTCGGCACACTTGCCGTCGTACTCGCCGACACGCGTCGGGATGAAGGACCAGGAATTGTCCTTGCCGATGTACATGTCCTTCTTGTAGAGGAAGTCGATGATCCAGAACGAGTGGATGACATCACGGGACTGCAGGCTGATGTGCACCTTCTGATCGACGGGGAGCACCAGCGTCGGCAGCTCCTCCTTGTCGATGTTGCCTTCGGCATCCGGCTGCGCCTGGACTCCCATAGTCCATACGGCATCGGAGAGGTCTTCATCATCGCCGGCGTACATGAAGTCGAACGCCCACTGCTTCCCGATGGCGGTGATCTCGACGTCGGGGTCATCCCACTGCGTCTCGATCTCGGCCTGATCGCGGGCGGTGAAGAAGAACATGCCCATCACGAGGATCAGCGGGATCACCGTGTAGAAGATCTCGATCGGCATGTTGTAACGCATCTGCACCGGCAGACCCGTCTGGCCCTTACGGCGACGGTACGCGACCGCGGCCCAACCCATCAGTGCCCAGGTGATCACACCGACCGCGAGCAGCACGATCCACGAGTTGACCCAGAGACCGGCGACGCGGTCGGTCTGGTTCGTCGCGGGAGTGCCGTCTTCTACGAAGCCCGGGAGGAATCCGTGAAGCTCGGTGGGAGAACATCCCGCCAGGGCCACGGCTGCCGCAATTCCAACCGGAATGGCGGCCCAACGAAGGCTGCGTTTCGAGGGCACGATGCACCTTTCAAGATCGCGGACAGGGCGTATCCCAGTCTAGAGCAAGCTCACACGTGATTCATGCCAACCACGCAGGTCGGACACGGCTGACGTTCAGTGAAAGCTGTCTCCGCAGGCGCAGCTTCCGCCCGCGTTCGGGTTGTCGATCGTGAACCCCTGCTCGGAGATCGTGTCCTTGAAGTCGATGGCTGCGCCGTCGAGGTACGGGACGCTCATGTTGTCGACGATGACCTCGACACCGTCGAAGTCGACGGTCTCGTCACCGTCGAGGTAGCGCTCGTCGAAGTAGAGCTGGTAGATGAGTCCGGAGCATCCGCCCGGCTGGACGGCGACGCGCAGACGCAGGTCGTCGCGGCCCTCCTGCTCGAGCAGGTTCTTCACCTTCGTCGCGGCCGCATCGGTCAGGGTGACGCCGTGGGCGGTGGTGGTCTCGGTCGTGGTGATGGTGTCGCTCATGTCGCTCCTTGGGTCAGGCCGCGCCGGCACGCGGCTGTCGATCAGAGTCTACCGCCGCTGCCCGCAGAAGGCCCCGACCCGCCTCACCGCGTGGTGGCGTCCATCCGCGCCAGCATGAGCGCCTCGGTGGCGACAGCGTGCCGGAACGTCTCCAGGTGCAGCGACTCGTTGGGGCTGTGCGCCCGCGCGTGCGGGTCCTCCACACCGGTGACCAGGATCTGCGCCTCGGGGAACTCGCGCACGAGGTCGGCGATGAACGGTATCGATCCGCCCACCCCCAGATCGACGGCCTCCACGCCGTACCCGTCCGTCATCGCCTGCCGCGCGAGGGCGACGGCCCAACCGCTCGTGTCGACGAGGAACCCATTGCCGAGATCCGCATCCGAGAACGTCAATTCGGCACCGAACGGCGCGTGTGCGCGCAGGTGGCGCTCGAGAGCCGCGTACGCCTCTTCTCCGCTCTGGCCCGGTGCGACACGGGCGCTGATGACGACGGTCACCTCGGGCAGCAGAGTATTGGATGCCGATTCCACACTGGTCGCGTCGATGCCGATCACCGTCACGGCCGGCTTGTTCCAGATGCGACTGAGGATGCTGTCCCGGCCGATCGGCGTCGTGCCGGGCAGGAAACCCGCCTCATCGCGCAACGTCTCCTCGGAGTATTCGGGAGTCGGGGCGTCGAGTTCGGTCAGCCCGTCGACGGCGACCGCGCCGTCGGCATCCCACAGTGTCGACAGCAGCCGCACGGTCGCCATCATGGCGTCCGGCACGGCCCCGCCGAACATTCCGGAGTGCGAAGCGTGGTCGAGCGTGCGGACTGTGAGCGTGAATCGGGCGTTGCCGCGGAGGGAAACCGTCAGCCCTGGCGTCTGGGAGTCCCAGTTCCCCGAGTCCGCGACGACGATGGCATCCGCGCGCAGCGCGTCGGCGTTGTCACTGAGGAACTGCGTGAACGAGCGCGAGCCGTACTCCTCCTCCCCCTCGATGAACAGCGAGATGCCGAGGTCGAGGTCGTCGCCGAGCACCTCATGCAGTGCGCGCAGGGAGGCGATGTGCGTCATGATGCCCGCCTTGTCGTCTGCCGCTCCGCGGCCGTAGAGACGTCCATCGCGCACGGTCGGCTCGAAGGGCGGTGTCTCCCACAGAGCGTCGTCACCGGGAGGCTGCACGTCGTGATGCGCGTACAGCAGGATGGTCGGTTTGCCGTTGCGCGCGGCACGGGTGGCGAGCACCGCGGGTTGGCCGTACTCATCCGTGCCCGGAACGGCAGCACGCAGCACGTGCACCTCGTCGAAGACGCTGGTGCCCTCCGCGAGCGCGGCCACGCGTTCTGCACTGCGCTCGAGCTGCGTCTGATCGAACGAGGGCCAGGCGATGCCGGGGATGCGGACGAGATCGCCGAGATCCGCGAGCGCCTTCGGGATACCGATGGCCACAGCCTCGGAAACGGCGGATTCGGTGGCGGGGTCTGCCGCGGACGGCACGGGGTTTGGAGACTGCGCGGAGGTCATGCGGGTAATCTTAAGGCTTCACCCGTAACACCACCCGAGGAGACCCGTGGCCGCTACCACCCCACCGACGAACGACGAGTCCGCCGAGACGCCGGTCGTCGGCAAGGGACGGCCGACGCCGAGCCGTGCGGAGCAGGAGGCCGCGCGCCGCCGTCCGCTGGTCGCGAATACCAAAGAGGCCAAGGTCGCGGCGAGGGCTCAACTGCGGGAGCAGCGCGAACGCGCGCAGGCCGGCATGGCCGCCGGTGACGACAAGTACCTGCCGCCGCGCGACAAGGGCCCCCAGCGCCGCTGGGTGCGCGACTATGTGGATGCCGGCTGGCACGTCTCCGAATGGGTGATGGCTCTGATGGTCATCGTCATCCTCGTCTCGCTCGTGCCGAACCCGACGTTCTCGTTCTACGCCTTCATCGGCCTCTGGGGCTTCATCATCGTCGCCGTGCTCGACATGATCCTGCTCGGCGCCCGCGTGAAGCGGAAGATCGCGGTGAAGTTCGGCAAGGAGCGCGTGGAAAAGGGCCTGGGCTGGTACGCAGCGATGCGTTCGCTGCAGATGCGCTTCATGCGCCTGCCCAAGCCCCAGGTCAAGCGCGGGCAGTACCCGGACTGAGCCGCGCCGGGTGGGAGGTTTGAGGTTTCGACTCGCTCCGCTCGCTCAACCCGTTTCGTCTTCGTCGCCTCCGGCGACTCCGCTCAACGCCCCGCAGGCGTCCACCGCGGTCGTTCCATTCTCAACGCCCCGCAGTGCGTCACCGCAGTCGGTCCGCATCCCCGCCGGGCGTTGAGCGAGCGCAGCGAGACGAAACGGGTTGAGCGAGCCGAAGGCGAGTCGAAACCACGCCGCCCACTCGACCTCAGCCGACCCTGCGCTGCAGTCCCCGGTTGATCTGACGCGCCCAGAGCGGGCCGCGGTAGAGGAAAGCCGTGTATCCCTGCACGAGGGTGGCACCGGCATCCAGTCGCGCCCTGACGTCGGAGGCGGTCTCCACTCCCCCGACCGAGATGACGCAGAAGTCGGCCGGAACAGCGTCGCGCACGACCCGCAGCACCTCCATCGAGCGCTCGCGCAGCGGCGCCCCGGAGAGGCCGCCGGCCCCCGCAGCCTCGACGACCGCCGCATCCGTTCTCAGCCCCTCGCGACCGATGGTGGTGTTGTGCGCGATGATCCCGTCAAGCCCCTCCGCGACGGCGAGACGCGCGATCGCGGCGATCTCGTCGTCTGGCAGGTCGGGGGCGATCTTGACGAGCAACGGTGTCGCACCGGCGGCATCCTTGACCGCGCGCAGGAGCGGGGCGAGCGTCTCGACGGCCTGCAGCCCGCGCAGCCCGGGGGTGTTGGGCGATGACACGTTGACGGCGAGATAGTCGGCGAGCGGAGCGAGCTTCGTGGCACTGGCGGCGTAATCGGCCGTGGCGGCGTGGACATCGACGACCCGGCTCTTGCCGATGTTCACGCCGATGACCGTCTTCGGACGGCGCCGGCGCAGCTTCGCGAGGCGCCCAGCCGCGGCATCCGCGCCGGCGTTGTTGAAGCCCATCCGGTTGATGACCGCACGATCGGGTATGAGACGGAACAGCCGCGGCTTCGGGTTGCCGTCCTGCGGGATCGCAGTGACGGTGCCGATCTCGACATGGCCGAACCCCAGCGCCGCCAGCCCGCGCACGCCGACCGCGTTCTTGTCGAAACCAGCAGCGACTCCGAAGGGCGAGTCGAACTCGAGCCCGAGAGCGGTGACCCGGTCTCCTATTGCCGGTGCGCACAGCGCACGCGCGATCCATGCGAACGGCGGTACGCCGAGCACCCGGATCACGGCCATGCCGGCGTGGTGCGCGAATTCCGCGTCGAAGCGCGAGAGGACGGTGCGGAAGAGGAGGGGATACATCCCTGCCAGATTACCGTTCGGCCGGTGCCGCCTCTGACTCGGCGTGGTCGGCGCGCAGGTCGGTGATCGCGCTCTCGAAGTCCTCGAGCGAGTCGAAAGCCCGGTACACACTGGCGAAGCGCAGGTAGGCGACCTCGTCGAGGTCGCGGAGCGGCCCGAGGATGGCCAGCCCGATCTCGTTCGCGTCGAGTTGGGAGACGCCGGTCTGGCGCACAGCCTCTTCGACCCGCTGCGCGAGCACCGCAAGGTCGCCCTCAGTGACCGGCCGGCCCTGGCAGGCCTTTCGGACGCCCGCAATCACCTTCTCGCGGCTGAACGGCTCCATGACCCCCGAGCGCTTGATGACGTTCAGGCTCGCCGTTTCGGTGGTGCTGAAGCGTCCGCCGCATTCCGGGCACTGCCGCCGCCGGCGGATCGACAACCCGTCGTCGCTGGTGCGCGAGTCGATCACGCGGGAGTCGGGGTGTCGGCAGAACGGGCAGTGCATGGTGTTACAGCGTAGTCGTTTCCTCGTCCTCGTCCGCGAACCGGGCTTCGATGGCCTCGCCGTGTGCGGGCAGCACTTCGGTGTTCGCGAGGGCGACGACTCCGCTGCGGACGGCGGCGAGAGCGGCGTGATCGTAGGAGATGATCTGCTGCGGACGCAGGAACGTGTAGGCGCCCAGCCCCGGCGCGTAGCGCGCCTGTCCCCCGGTGGGGAGGATGTGGTTGCTGCCCGCCATATAGTCACCGAGACTCACCGGCGTCTGATCACCGACGAAGATCGCTCCGGCGCTCGTGAAGGCCGCTGCGGCGCCGTGCGCGTCCGCGAGGTGGAGCTCGAGGTGCTCGGGGGCGTAGGCGTTGCTGAACGCGGTCGCCATCGCGAGGTCGTCGACGAGGACGATGGCCGACTGCTCCCCTGCCAGCGAAACGCCGACCCGCTCGGAGTGCTTCGTGGATGCTGCCAGCCGGGCGACCTCAGCAGCGACGCGCTCGGCGAGGGCTTCATCGTCGGTGACGAGCACCGCCGATGCCTGTTCGTCGTGCTCGGCCTGGCTGACAAGGTCGGCGGCGATCAGACGCGCATCGGCCGTGCGATCGGCGACGACGAGGATCTCGGTCGCCCCTGCCTCGGAGTCGGTGCCGACGACGCCGGCGACGGCGCGTTTGGCGGAGGCGACGTAGTTGTTGCCGGGGCCGGAGACGACATCGACCGGGTCGAGGTCGAGATCGGCGACACCGTGTGCGAAAGCGCCGATAGCCCCCGCACCGCCCATCGCATACACGTCGGTTATGCCGAGAAGTCCGGCGGCGGCGAGGATCACGGGGTGGATCCGGCCGTCCTGATCCGCCTGCGGCGGTGACGCCAGGGCGATCCGGCTGACGCCGGCGATCTGCGCGGGCACGACGTTCATGATCACGCTCGAGGGGTAGACGGCCTTGCCGCCCGGAATGTACACGCCGACGCGCTCGACGGGCTGCCAGCGCTGCGTGATGAGGGCGCCGTCACCGATCTGCGTCACGCGCGTGTCTGGCACTTGGGCTGCGGACGCCTGACGCACCCGACGGATCGCCTCTTCGAGCGCCGCGCGGATCTCCGGGTCGAGAGCAGCGACAGCGTCGTCGATGTGGGCGGCGGGAACGCGGATCTCGTGGCCGGTGACACCGTCGAACCGCTCGGCCTGCGCGCGCAGCGCCGATTCTCCGCCGATGCGCACGTCCTCGACGATGCGCGTTGCCGTCTCCAGCGCCTCGGCCCTGGCCTGCGCGGCACGGGGCACGGCCGCGAGCATATCCGCCGGAGAGAGCTGCCGCCCTCGCAGGTCGATCGTCCGCACGTCAGCCCCTGGTGAGGTCGACGATGTCGTGCAGATAGCCGACGCGACCGTCATCGTGCCGCACGACGTAGGCACCGCCGCGGTCTTCGAGCACGAGCGCCCAGGCATCCGGTCCGATGCGGAACAGCGGTTCGCCCTGCTCGTCGAAAACCTCGCGCTCGGTGGGCGCCAGGGCCCAGAAGGGCTGCTGCGGCTCGACGGCTTCGCCGGAGGATCGCACGTAGCCGGGGACGTAGTCATCACCGAGCTCGGTGACGGTGCCCGGGTCGCTGTTCGAGGCGTGGTCGGTCAGCGGAATGCTCTCGCCGAGCCCGAGGCGCGCGACGGCCTCGTGCGTCGACTCGTCGACACCGTCTTCATCGAGCAACTCGGCGGAATCCTGCGGGCCGCCCTCTGCGACCGGGGCTGCCGGCGCAGCCGGGCGCGGAGCCTTCGGCCGCTCGGCGATCGGACGAGCGGGGTTCGCGTTGCGGTGCGCCAACGTCACCAGGCGCCCGCGGAAGTCCTCGCGCAGGCCCGGGATGAAGGGCGCGAAGACACTGAACACGACGAGGGCCAGGAGAGCTACAAGCTGCACCCAGGGGACCCAGACCGTTCCGGCGGTGCCGTTCAGGACGGCGGCCCAATTGATCTGGATCCACCACAGCGCGGCGACCGAGAACGCCACCGAGGCGAACTGGTCGATGCCCAGCGAGCCGAACCGGCGGATGCCGTCGGGCGAGAAACGCCGCAGCACGATCAGGAACACGGCCGCGGTGGGGAGCCCGAGAGGCAGCAGCCACGAGACGCCCTGCGCCCACAGCGTCGGCGCCCATCCCACCGGGAAGAACGAGGTGACGAACATGACGAGCCAGGCTGCCACAATGAGCAGCTCTCTCAGCGTCAGACCGAGGATGCCGTGCTGCGGAGCGACCTCTTCGGCGTAGAGAACGCCTTCTTCTTCGGAAAAGAGCTCTTCTGGTTCGTCCGTACTCATGAGTCAATACCCTACCCGAGGCAACTGGGGCCGAGCAGTGACTTCAGGTCACCGAACAGGTCGGCGGAGACCTTCACCGGCATCGGCACGTCGAACACCTTGGCCGTCTGCCCGCGGTGCACGCGGAGCACGACCTCCGTCTCGCCGTTGTGCCGACGCAGCACCTCGGCGAGCTCGTTCATCACCTTCTCGGTTGCGCGCTGCTCGGCCAGCACCAGCGAGAGGGGGCCGGCAGTGTCGAAGGAGCCGACATCAGGGGAGAACGCCGACTGCGCGTGCAGGTTCAGCCCGTCGTCGCGGCGGGACACCCGCCCGCGCACCGCCAGGATCGCATCCTGCTGCAGGGTGTGCTGGAACTCGGTGTATGTCTTGCCCATGAACATGACCGTCACCTCGCCGTTGAAATCCTCGACGGTGATCATGCCGTACGGGTTGCCGCTCGCCTTGGCGACGCGATGCTGCACGCTGGTGACCAGCCCCGCGACGGTGACCTGATCGCCGTCCTGAAGGTCTTCGGAGGCGAGCAGGTTGTGGATCGAGATCGACGAGTGCTTCGCGAGCGGCACTTCGAGCCCGGCGAGCGGATGGTCGGACACATAGAGCCCGAGCATCTCGCGCTCGAAGCTGAGCTTGTCCTTCTTGGTCCATTCGGGGCGCTCGGGCACCTTGGCAGGCGGAGCATCCTCGTGCTCGTCGTAGAGACTGTCGAAGTCGAATCCGATCGCTCCCTGCGCCTCGTTGCGCTTCTGGTCGACCGCGGCCTCTGTGGCATCCTCATGGATCTCCATCAGCGCTCGACGAGTGCTGCCCATCGAGTCGAACGCGCCGGCCTTGATCAGAGACTCGACCGTGCGCTTGTTCGAGACGTGCAGCGGAACCTTCTTGAGGAAGTCGTGGAACGAGTCGAAGCTCTCCTTCTTGCGCGACTCGACGATGCCGTCGACGACGTTGCTGCCGACGTTGCGCACTGCACCGAGCCCGAAGCGGATGTCTTCCCCGACCGCGGCGAAGAAGTTGATCGACTCGCGCACGTCCGGCGGCAGCACCCTGATGCCCATGCGGCGGCACTCGTTGAGGTAGATCGCCATCTTGTCCTTCGAGTCGCCGACGCTGGTCAGAAGCGCAGCCATGTACTCAGCGGGATAGTGCGCCTTGAGGTACGCGGTCCAGTACGACACGAGCCCGTATGCGGCCGAGTGCGCCTTGTTGAAGGCGTAGTCCGAGAAGGGCAGCAGGATGTCCCACAGCGCCTTGACGGCGCCGTCGCCGAACCCGTTCGCATGCATGCCGCTCTGGAAGCCCTCGTACTGCTTGTCGAGCTCGGACTTCTTCTTCTTGCCCATCGCGCGACGCAGGATGTCTGCTTGACCGAGGCTGAAGCCGGCCACTTTCTGGGCGATGGCCATCACCTGCTCCTGATAGATGATCAGGCCGTACGACTCGTCGAGGATGTCCTTCAGCGGCTCTTCGAGCTCGGGATGGATCGGGCTGATGGGCTGCATTCCGTTCTTGCGCAACGCGTAGTTGGTGTGTGAGTTCGCACCCATCGGGCCCGGTCGGTACAGCGCGATGAGCGCCGAAATGTCGCCGAAGTTGTCGGGCTTCATCAAGCGCATGAGCGATCGCATCGGTCCGCCGTCGAGCTGGAACACGCCCAGCGAATCGCCGCGCGCGAGCAGATCGTAGGAGGGGCGGTCGTCGAGTTCGAGGTGCTCGAGATCGACTTCCTCGTTGCGGTTCATGCGGATGTTATCGAGCGCATCGGAGATGATCGTGAGGTTGCGCAGCCCCAGGAAGTCCATCTTGATGAGGCCGAGCGTCTCGCACGAGGGATAGTCGAACTGCGTGACGATCTGGCCGTCCTGCTCGCGCTTCATGATCGGGATGATGTCGAGCAGCGGTTCGGACGACATGATCACGCCTGCGGCGTGCACACCCCACTGACGCTTGAGGCCCTCGAGCCCGATGGCACGGTCGAACACCGTCTTCGCCTCGGGGTCGGTCTCGATGAGCGCGCGGAACTCGCTCGCCTCCTTGTAGCGCGGGTGCGCGGAGTCGAACATCCCATCCAGCGGCATGTCCTTGCCCATCACGGGCGGCGGCATGGCCTTCGTCAGACGCTCGCCCATGCTGAACGGGAACCCGAGCACGCGCCCGGCATCCTTCAGTGCCTGCTTGGACTTGATCGTGCCGTACGTCACGATCTGCGCCACGCGCTCGTCGCCGTACTTCTCGGTGACGTAGTCGATGACCTCGCCGCGTCGCCGGTCGTCGAAGTCGACGTCGAAGTCGGGCATCGAGACGCGGTCGGGGTTGAGGAACCGCTCGAAGATGAGGCCATGCTCGAGTGGGTCGAGGTCGGTGATCTTCATGGCGTAGGCGACCATGGAGCCCGCACCGGAGCCACGCCCCGGACCGACGCGGATGCCGTTGTCCTTGGCCCAGTTGATGAAGTCGGCGACCACGAGGAAGTAGCCGGGGAACCCCATCTGCAGGATGATTCCAGTCTCGTACTCGGCCTGCTTGCGCACCCTGTCGGGGATCCCGCCGGGATACCGGTAGTGCAGGCCGGTCTCGACCTCCTTGATGAGCCAGCTGTCTTCGGTCTCACCGTCGGGTACAGGGAAGCGCGGCATGTAGTTCGCCGAGGTGTTGAACTCGACCTCGCAGCGCTCGGCGATCAGGAGCGTGTTGTCGCAGGCCTCGGGATTGTCACGGAAGAGCTGGCGCATCTCCTGCGCGGTCTTGACGTAGTACCCGTCACCATTGAACTTGAACCGGTTCGGGTCATCCATCGTCGAGCCGGACTGCACGCACAGCAGCGCCTCGTGCGCGTCGGCCTCGTGCTGGTGCGTGTAGTGCGAGTCGTTCGTACCGACCACCGGGATGTTCAGATCCTTCGAGATCTTCAGCAGATCGGAGATGACGCGCCGCTCGATCGACAGCCCGTGATCCATGATCTCGGTGAAGTAGTTCTCCTTGCCGAAGATGTCTTGGAACTCGGCGGCTGCGGCGCGCGCCGCGTCGTACTGCCCGAGTCGCAGTCGGGTCTGGATCTCGCCGGACGGGCAGCCGGTGGTCGCGATGAGGCCCTTGCCGTATTTCTGCAGCAGCTCGCGATCCATGCGGGGCTTGAAGTAGTACCCCTCGATGCTCGAGAGCGAGCTCAACCGGAAGAGGTTGTGCATGCCCTCGGTGCTCTCGGCCCACATCGTCATGTGCGTGTAAGCGCCTGAGCCCGAGACGTCGTCGCTCTTCTGGTCGGGCGATCCCCACGCGACGCGCGACCTGTCGCTGCGATGCGTGCCGGGGGTCACGTACGCCTCGAGACCGATGATCGGCTTGACGCCGACATTCTTGGCCGCGTTGTAGAACTCGAAGGCGGCGAAGGTGTTGCCGTGGTCGGTGACGGCGATGGCAGGCATGTCGTAATCGGCGGCTGCCTGGGTCATCGCATTGATCTTCGCTGCGCCGTCGAGCATCGAGTATTCGCTGTGCACGTGCAGGTGTACGAAGGAGTCTGATGCCACGTCTTCGAGTCTACGTCGGGGCCGGGACACCGGCTCAGGTCTCACCGCAGATCGAGCCGCATGAGCACCCTCGGAAACCCGTTGAGCACGGAGTCAGTCTCGGACTCGTGCGTGAATCCGGCCCGCTCGAACAGCGCCTTCGTGCCGACGTAGGCCATCGTCATGTCGACCTTTTCGCCGCGGTTGTCCACCGGGTACGCCTCGACGGCGTGCGCGCCCCGCTCTCTCGCGTAGGAGACGGCCCCGTCGACCAGATCGTGCATGATGCCCCGCTTGCGGAAGCCGGGGCGCACGCGAACGCACCACAGCGACCACACGTCGAGATCGTCGAGATGCGGAATTCGCCGATTCGTCGCGAAGCTCGTGTCGCGCCGCAGCTGCAGCGCCGCCCACCCTGCCGGTTCATCGTCGAGGTAGGCGATCACTCCCGGCGGTGGGTCCTGATGGCACAGGTCACGCACGCGTTCGGCACGTGCCGCCGACATGCGCTACGGCATCAGCCTTCGTCGACCTCGACGATGTTCTGATCGGTGTTCGAGTAGGTGATGGACTCGGCGGTGCTGCCGACCAGCCCCATGGTCACATCCAGCAGCCCGGGCTCGATCTCTTCCAGAGACGGCGGCGTGTCTGTACCGAGCGTGAGCGGGTCACCACCCATCGATGATGCCGAGATCGATCCGAGGTACACCGAGACGTTCCCCTGCAGCGACATCGTATCGGCCGTGGTGACGAGTCCCGGGCCGTCCGGCGGGCGGACGGTGAGCGAGAAGCCGCTGATCGTGATGGATTCGGCGTCGATCTTCAGAGCGCGCACGCTGCCGCCGTCGACGGTGGGAACGCTGACGATGCTGAGTCCTCTCAGCCCCGTGAACGACAGCCCGCCTGAGCGCATCGACGCCGGGATGCCGCTGAAAATCGGTGCCGCGTCATCCACAGGCGCGGGCACCGGCTCCTCTTCCGGGGCTGGTTCCTCCGGCGCCGGAGCCTCCGGGTCCGCAGCATCTGGGTCCGCAGCATCCGGATCCGCCTCCCCCGCCTCATCGGCCTCATCAGATGAATCGGAGGGGTCGGTCTCATCCGGCGCCTCCGGGTCCGCGGGGGAGTCCGTCTCATCCGGCGCCGGCTGTTCGTCCTTCGGGCACAGGAACGACAGGAACGAGTCGCAGAAGCCTGCCATACGCGGCGCGGGCGCAGCGTTGACAACCAGCGGCGCGGTGATCAGCAGCGCCGCGATGACGGCGGCGGCACGCAGTCGACGAGAATGCCTCACCCGGCGTCCTCCTCGGATTCCTCCTGCGGCGCTGCACGGCGTGCCTTGGCTGCAGCTTTCGCCTCGGGCGTCATCCACGCCACGACGAGAATGCCCCCGATGGCGGCGAGGATCGTGCCGATCAGGAATCCTCCGAGGTTCACCCCGATGAGTGCGTACAGCCCCAGAATGAGTGCGAGCACGCCGTAGAACACATGGTGGGCGGGCATCGCCACCGAGAGAATGCCGAGCAGCACGAGCGCGATCGGGATGACCGTGGCTTGCAGGCCTTCGATGCCCAGTTGCACACGGAGGTGCCCGATGTCGAGCTGCCCCGAGAAGAACATCTCGATCCCGGCCACGACGATCAGCAGCCCCCCGATGAACGGGCGCTGCCTGCGCCACGCCGAGAATCGGCGCGGCGCACCGCGAGCGGAACGGCGGGAGGGGGCCATCGTGGTCACCTCGGTCAGAAGCACGGGGTCGATCCGTCGGTGAGCTCGAGCGTCATGCCGGTCAGCGTGAACACCGACGCCTGCGTGCTCCACGCGGTCTGCTGCAGATTCGCGATCGATACGGTGTCAGCATCCTGCGAGAAGTCGCCGGCGGTGCCCTTGGCCTCGGTCTGCACGGTCGAAGCGTCAACGCCGATGCGGATGTTGCCGAAGGAGGCGTCACCGGCCAGTCCCGTCATGCCGATCTGCAGGTCTGAGGCGCTCGCGGGGTTATCGCCCCCACCGGCCTTGATGAGCAGTCCCACGGTGCCCAGCGGGGTCTCCGTGACCACGGACTGGCACAGGTCGCTCAGCGTCGCACTCTTGATGTTGGCGATCGCAACAGTGTGATCATCACCCTCTGAATCGGTTGCGACGCCGGCGTACTGCGAGAAACCGGTGCCCTCGAGCTGGCTGGCGGAGATCTGGAACTGGCTGCCCGAGACGGCGAATGAGACCGGGACCTGCCCCTGCGCGACACCGCCGAGGAGGAGCGCTGCGACGACGCCGACGGGAACAGCGGCGAGGGTGACCCGGCCGGCGTGGGACTTTGTGAGTGACGGGAACTTCATCGATCCTCCTGTGTCGGGCCGTCGTCTTCGACGGCGCGTGTTCGAGCATAACGCCCATTGACTCAGAGTCAATACGGCACCCGTATGTTGCACTGATCGGTAGGCTGGTCGGATGCCCGAAGAACGCCGCAGTCGCCTGACACCCGAGGACAGGCGGACGCAGCTGCTGGCGCTCGGCGTGAACTTCCTTGCGGATCATCCGCTCGAGGAGCTCTCCCTGGATGAGCTCGCCCGGCGCGCCGGGGTATCGCGGGCGCTGCTGTTCCACTACTTCGCATCGAAACAGGGCATGCATCTCGCCGTCGTGACCGCGGCGCGCGACAGTCTGCTGCGTGCGACCGCACCGCGTGCGCACCTACCACCCCGCGAGCGGATCGACGACACACTGCGGCGGTTCGCCGCGTTCGTGCGCGACCACAGCGGCACCTTCGTCTCGCTCGTGCGCGGCACCGCCAGTGGCGACCCGACCGTCCGTGCGCTCGTCGACGAATCGCGCGAGATCAATGCCGAGCACCTCTGGGAGGCGTTCGCTGAGCTCGGTGTGACCGACACCCGCACGGTGCGCCTGGCACTGCGCGCATGGGTCTCGTTCGCCGAGGAGATGTTCGTCAGCCTCGCATCGGGCGACCTCGCCGACGACGAGCAGCTCGTCGCTTTTCTGGTCCGCACCCTCGATGCCGCTGTCGCCGTCGCTCGCGACAGCACCCTCTGAATCGGGCTCAGTCGCCGCGCAGGACCTCGAGTGCGTGCACGAAATCGTCCGGGTAAGGCGATTCGAATTGCACCCGCTCCCCCGTCGCCGGGTGCGCGAACGCGAGCTTGTGGGCGTGCAGCCATTGCCGTGTCAGGCCGAGCCGCGCTGACAGCGTCGGGTCGGCGCCGTAGAGCGGATCGCCGACGCAGGGATGCCGGTGCGCTGCCATGTGCACGCGGATCTGGTGCGTACGCCCCGTTTCGAGGTGGATCTCGAGCAGCGACGCGCCGGGAAATGCCTCGAGAGTCTCGTAGTGAGTGACCGACGGTTTGCCGTCCGGCACCACGGCGAACTTCCACGAATGGTTCGGATGCCGGCCGATCGGGGCCTCGATCGTGCCGGCGAGCGGGTCAGGATGGCCCTGCACGACCGCGTGGTAGATCTTCTCGACCGTGCGCTCTTTGAAGGCGCGCTTGAGGATCGTGTACGCCGACTCCGTCTTCGCCACGACCATCAGGCCGCTGGTTCCGACGTCGAGGCGGTGGACGATTCCGGCGCGCTCGGCGGCCCCGCTGGTCGCGATGCGGAATCCGGCACCGGCAAGAGCGCCGAGCACGGTCGGACCGTCCCACCCGAGCGACGGATGCGCCGCGACACCGGTGGGCTTGTCGACGACGACGATGTCGTCATCGTCGTAGACGATGCCCAGCTCCGGCACCTGCACCGGAACGATCATCGGCTCCTGCTTGGGCTGCCACTCGACGTCGAGCCACCCGCCGCCGTGCAGGCGGTCGGATTTATCGAGCACCAGGCCGTCCTGACGCACACCACCGGCGGTGACCACCTCGGCCGCAAACGTGCGGGAGAAGCCGAGCATCTTCGCCAGGGCCGCGTCCACGCGAGCGCCCTCCAGTCCGTCGGGCACCGGAAGCGAGCGCGATTCCACGGTCAGGCGTCCTTCTCGACGGCCTCCGGCCCGGTGCCGGCATCCGACTCCGCGCCGGCATCCGTTTCCGTGCCGGCATCCGTCTCGGAATCGACGTCAGCCTCGGAGTCGGCGTTCTCGACGTGATCCTTCTCGCGCGTTCCGTCGAAGCGGATGCCGAGGACGACGAGCAGTGCGACGGTGATCATGCCGCAGACGATGAAGATGTCGGCGACGTTGAAGATCGCTGGCATCATCCAGGGCATCGAGATCATGTCGACCACGTGGCCAACCGCGAAGCCCGGCTCACGTAGGAGCCGATCGGTCAGGTTGCCGAGCACGCCGCCGAGCAGACAGCCGAGCACCACGGCCCAGAGCCGCGAACGCAGGTCGAAAGCTTTCCAGATGATGATCACTGCGACGACGGTGAGAGCGATCGTGAAGATCCACGTCACCTCGCTGCCGAGCGAGAAAGCGGCTCCGGAGTTGCGGATGTAGTACAGCTGTAGAAACTCGCCGAGAACCGGAACGACCTCGTGCAACGGCAGATTCTCGACCGTGAGGTACTTCACGAACTGATCGGCGGCCAGCACCAGCGCCGCGAGAAGTGCGACGGTGATGCCGGCCGCCGACCGACGAACGGGGCGACGTCCGGACAAAGAAAGGACCTACAGACCGATCGCGGAGACCGGCGTCGAGTCCGTGGTGTTGGACTTCTCGTCGAGGTCGCGCAGCTGACCTTCGATGTAACCGCGCAGCTGCGTGCGGTAGTCGCGCTCGAAGTTGCGCAGCTCGGTGATGCGCGCTTCGAGGGTGTTGCGCTCGCGCTCGAGGCGAGCGGACTCCTCACGCTGCTTCGCCTGGGCCTCCGTGCGGATGCGGTCGACCTCGGTCTCGGCCTCAGAGATGAGCTGGCTCTTCTTCGCCTCACCCTCGGCCACGTGCTCGTCGTGCAGACGCTGCGCGAGCTCGATGATGCCGGCGGTGGCGGTGGTCGAACCGGCGCCGACCTCTGCGGAAACGGCGGGTGCCGGGGCAGCTGCCGGAGCTGCCGCGACCGGGGCGGGAACCTCATCGACGACCGCGGGCTGCTCTTCAGCGGGCTTCTCTGCAGCCGGCTGCGCGCCGGACTCGTACTCGGCGAGCTTGGCCTTCAGCTCGGCGTTCTCTTCAAGCGCCTTGCGCCACTCGACAACGATCTCGTCGAGGAAGTCATCGACCTCGTCCGGGTCGAAGCCGTCCTTGAAGCGAACGTGCTGAAACTGCTTGGTGACGACGTCATCCGGGGTCAGTGCCATTATCTCGGCTCCTCTTTCGATGAGTTCTGCTGCCAGTGTCTGACACGTGGCGGGGTAATGATCCGGCGCGTACCCGGGGCGCGCACCTCGTGCAAGCATAGTCCCCGATCAGATGAACTGCCTCACGATCGCCATCACGATCAGCACAGCGAGCATCGTGAACGTGAACCCGAAATCCAGTGACAGCGTTCCGATGCGCAATGGAGGAATGAAGCGTCGGAACAGTCGGATCGGCGGGTCGGTGACGGAGTACACCACTTCGGCCGCAATGAGACCGGCGCCCTTCGGACGCCACTCACGGTTGAACATCGGAATGTAGTCGAGGATGAGCCGGGCGAACAGCACGAAGATGTAGATCAGCAGGATCAGGTGAACGATCGACGCGATCCAGGAGACCACCACGGCCACGGATCAGGACTGGTCGAAGCCCGCGGACTCCGGATCCGCGTGCGCGATGCCTCCGTGACCCGACACGGCGATGTTCTCGGGCGAGAGCAGGAACACCTTGCTGGTGACGCGCTCGATCCGGCCGTAGAGGCCGAGCGAGAGCCCGCTCGCGAAGTCGATGAGGCGGCGTGCATCAGCATCCGACATCTGCGACAGGTTGATGATCACCGGAACGCCCTCGCGGAAGCTCTCCGCGATCAGTTGTGCGTCGCGATACTGCTTGGGGTGCACGGTGAGGATTTCGTTGACCGCGCCCGCCGAGGGCTGGCGCACGGCGACCGGGCGACGCAGCGGTGTCACGGGAGCGGGGGCCGCATCGCCCTGCTCGCGCTCACGCTCGCGCTGTGCGCGTGCGGGGGCCGGAGCGAGCTGCTCCTCGTAGGCCTCTTCTTCGTCGGCGAGACCCAAGTACACCATGGTCTTCTTCAGCGGGTTTCCCATCGTGTCCTCCGTGTTCGACGTGGGCTGATCTGTTTCGAGGTTAACCCCGGTCGGGGCGCGGTCCGGTGATTGCCGAGCCGATCCGCAGGTGTGTCGCGCCTGCGGCGATCGCCTCGGCGAAGTCGCCGGTCATGCCGGCGGATATCCAGGTGGCGTCCGGCTGCACCGATCGGATGCTGTCGGCGATCCCGCGCAGTCGTTCGAACGCGGGTGCGGGGTGCTCCCCGAGAGGAGCGACGCCCATCACGCCGCGCAGCCGCAGGGACGGCAGCGTGAGGATGTGCTCGGCCAGTCGCCCGGCTTCGGCGGGCTCTGCTCCCCCGCGCCCCTCGTCGGCGGTGAGGTTCACCTGCACGAGGACGTCGAGGGCGTCTCCGTTGTCGGGTTCGGAGGCACGGTGCAGTGCATCGGCCAGCTTGATGCGATCGACCGAGTGCACGGCATCCGCGCTGCGCCGGATCGCGGCCGCTTTGTTCGTCTGCGCCTGGCCGATGAAGTGCCAGCGCAGCCCGGCGAGCGGCGATTGACCTGCCTGCTCGAGCTCATCGCGCTTCGCAGTGAGCTCCTGCTGCCGATTCTCGCCGACGTCGTGCACGCCCAGAGCGTGCAGATCACGAACGAGGGAGGCCGGGTGGAACTTCGTCACCACGATGCGGGTGATCTCACCGGCATCCCGTCCGGCGGTCCGAGCGGCGTCCGCGATCTGTGCGTCGATCGCGGACAGCCGCTCCGTGAGGTCGGTCAACGTGCCCCTTACTTCAGGAACTCGGGGATGTCGATGTCGTCATCCGCGAAGGCCGGCTCGAGGCTCGTCGTCGGAGCGCGCGGCGCCGGCTGCGTCTCGGCGGGCTCGGTCGCCTTCGGGGCCTCGGCCTCATCATCCGACAGTGTGACCTCGGGCAGTGTCGCCGGCTCGGGGCGCGAGACGACCATCGGGTCCAGGCGCATCGAGGGCTCACCGCCGTCGAAGCCCGCCGCGATGACGGTGACCCGCACCTCGTCGCCGAGCGTATCGTCGATGACGGTTCCGAAGATGATGTTCGCCTCGGGGTGCGCGGCCTCCTTGACGAGGTCGGCGGCGTCGTGGATCTCGAAGATGCCGAGATTCGAACCACCCTGGACCGACAGCAGCACTCCGTGTGCGCCTTCGATGGATGCCTCGAGCAGCGGCGATTCCACCGCGAGCTCGGCGGCCTTGATCGCCCGGTCGGCACCGCGCGCGGAGCCGATGCCCATGAGCGCGGACCCCGCCCCCTGCATGACCGACTTCACATCGGCGAAGTCGAGGTTGATGAGTCCGGGCGTCGTGATGAGGTCGGTGATGCCCTGCACACCAGCGAGGAGCACCTGGTCGGCGGTCGCGAACGCCTCGATCATCGAGATGCCGCGGTCGCTGATCTCGAGCAGGCGGTCGTTCGGGACGACGATGAGGGTGTCGACCTCTTCCTTCAGCTGGGCGACGCCCGCCTCGGCCTGGCTCTGACGACGACGGCCCTCGAACGAGAACGGCTTGGTCACCACACCGATGGTCAGCGCGCCGATCGACTTGGCGATCCGTGCGACGACGGGCGCACCGCCGGTGCCGGTGCCGCCGCCCTCGCCAGCGGTGACGAAGACCATGTCGGCGCCGGTGAGCGCCTGCTCGATCTCTTCGGCGTGGTCTTCGGCAGCGCGACGGCCGACCTCAGGGTCGGCGCCCGCGCCGAGACCGCGGGTGAGTTCGCGCCCGACGTCAAGTTTGATGTCGGCATCGCTCATAAGGAGCGCCTGGGCGTCGGTGTTGACGGCGATGAACTCGACGCCGCGAAGGCCGAGCTCGATCATGCGGTTGACGGCGTTGACACCGCCACCGCCGACGCCGACGACCTTGATCACGGCGAGGTAGTTCTGGTTCTGGCTCATGGCCGGCCTCCGATGTTTCGAGCCTGGAAAAGAATGTGAACCTTAAACCTCAAGTAGAGGTGTAAAGTGTTTCCCGGTATTGCGTTCTCTCTGATCGAAGGTATGCGGCGTTTCGTCGTGCGCGCGCAGCGACACGGGCGTGTCGGGCGTTTCGCCCCGGCGCCGGTCCGACGACGGCGTTTCAGCCGACGACGGGAACCTGATACGACGACACGTCGATGGTCTGCGCATCGGGCCGGGCGGTGAGCACGCTGCTGAGAGTCACGCTCTTCAGCGCGGAGTCCTCGGAACTCCCCCACACCACGGTCACCCCGCTCGAGAGCGTCAGCGTCACATCGTCGAGAGTGGTCGCCGTGACCTCGGTGAGTGCCGCCCGCACGTCCTTCGGCAGCGACCGGACGACGAGACCGACGGACTCGAACGCGTCGGATTCGACTCCGCCGTCGACGCTCAGCACCGGCTGTCCCTCCGGCGGCTCCGCGGTCGTCGTCAGGGCGACACCGGCGGCGTCGACCAGGGTGTATCCGGCATCCGATTCGATCACGCCGATGGGCGTCCGCTCGACGATGCGCAGAGTGAGATCGTGCGGCGGCTTGGCCTCGAGGGCGTACGTCTCGATGAGGGGGAAGGCGACCAGCGCCGCCTTCACATCGCCGTCGTCGACGAGGGCGAGCGGCGTGCCGATCTGATCGGCCAGCGCCGCCTCCACGGCCGCAGGATCGACCGTGGACGCTCCGACCACCGTGATCTTCTCAACCGCGAAAAGTGGACTGTAGGCGGCGATCACGCTGCCTCCGATCAGCAGCACGACGGCCCCCAGCGCGCCGAGCCAGATCATCCGCCGGCGACGCGAGCGCTGCGTGAATCGCCGGATCTCGGCGCGCAGGCGCCGACGCCGGGCACGGGCGGCTCGCCACACATCGCGCGCGGTGAGCTCGCCGGAGTGCTCGTCTGCGAGTGCGGCATCCTCTTCGGTATCGGGGTCCGCATGCGACAGCTCAACGGGGTCGGCGGGCTCGGTCTCGGCTCGGCGCCGCTCGGACCGCGCTGGTACGGACTCCGCCTCGTCCGGCGGAGTCGGAAGCGGTGCCGGGCGACGCATCGATCAGGCTCCTGCGCTCGGCACGGGGTGCCGGCGAAGAGCGTCGAGCACCTGCGGAATGATCAGGTACACGTTGCCGCAGCCGAGCGTGATGACGAAGTCGCCCTCTCGGGCCACAGACGCGGTGTAGTCGGCGGCCTGCTGCCAATCGGCGACGAAACGGACGTTGCCCTGATCGGCGAACGCGCCGCTGACGAGCTCACCGGTCACGCCGGGCACGGGGTCTTCGCGCGCGCCGTAGACATCGAGCATGACGGTGTGATCGGCGTAGGTCTCGAGCACCTCGGCGAACTCGCGGTACATGTGCTGCGTGCGCGAATAGGTGTGCGGCTGCTGGATCGCGATGAGCCGCCCCCCGCCCACAACGCCGCGGGCAGCCTCGAGCGCCGCGCGCACCTCGGTCGGGTGGTGGGCGTAGTCGTCGAAGACGCTCACGCCGTGCTCGACGCCGTGCAGCTCGAAGCGGCGCACCGTGCCGGCGAACCCCTCGACCGCGCGGACCGACTCGGCGAGCCCGTACCCGAGCGCGATGAGGACGGCTGCGGAACCGGCGGCGTTGATCACGTTGTGCTCGCCGGGAACGGCCAGCTGCATGCGCACACTCTGCCCACCGTGGATGATCGTCGCCGACGCCGCCCCCGTGGTCGAGACGTCGTCGAGCCGTACGTCGGCATCTTCGGCGCGGCCAAAGGTGAGCACGTTCTCGTGCGACAGCCCGACCCGCACCCGCGCAGCACCCGGATCGTCGCTGGAGATGACGACCGCCTCGCGCGCGGCATCCGCGAACCGAATGAACGCGTCGTGGAAAGCCTCGTCCGAACCGAAGTGGTCCAGGTGATCCGGGTCGACGTTGGTGATCAGCGCGACCGCGGTTTCGTACAGCAGGAACGTGCCGTCGGACTCATCGGCCTCGACGACGAACAGCTCATCGGCTCCGGAGGCGCTCGAGGTGCCGAGCTGCTCGATCACCCCGCCATTGACGAAGCTCGGGTCGGCACCGAGTGCCTGCAGCGCGGTGACGATCATGCCGGTGGACGTCGTCTTGCCGTGCGCCCCGGCAACCGAGACGAGGCGGCGCCCACCGATCAGCCAGTACAGGGCCTGGGAGCGGTGGATGACATGCAGCCCCCGCTCCTTCGCCGTGACGAACTCCGGGTTCTCGGGCCAGATCGCGCCGGTGTGCACGACGGTGTCGGCATCGCCGAGATGCGCGGCATCATGACCGACGTGCACCGTCGCCCCCGCCGCGGCGAGGGCACGCAGATTGTCGCTGTCCGCCCGGTCGGAGCCGGACACGCGGATGCCGGCGTCAAGGAACATCTTCGCCAGCCCGCTCATGCCCGAACCACCGATCCCGATGAAGTGGGCGGCGGTGATGGACTCCGGGATCGGGAGCGAGAGGTCAGGTCTGATCATGTCGCATCCATCCTAATTCGCGCTCAACGGCCGGCGGCGAGTGCACGATCGATCATCGCGATGACGTTCTCCGTGCCAGTGCGTGTGCCGACGTGTCCGGCCGCCGCTGCCATGGTGGCGATCCGCTCGCGATCGCCCAGCAGCGGGACGACCTCAGCGCGCACGGTGTCGCCGGTGAAGCTGCCGTCGTCCAGCAGGATGGCGGCGCCTGCCCCCACCGCGGATGCCGCATTCAGCCGCTGCTCGCCGTTGCCGACGGCGTACGGCACGTACACCGCGGGGATGCCGAGGGCGCTGATCTCGCTGACCGTCGCGGACCCGGCGCGCGAGACGATGAGGTCGGCCAGCGAGAACGCGAGGTCCATGCGGTCGACGTAGCGGCGCATCGCGTATCCGGGCACCTCGGGGTCTGCGAGGTCGCTGCGCTCCCCCGTGACATGCAGCAGCTGCCAGCCGGCCGCGAGCACATCGCCCCAGGAATCCGCCAACGCCTCGTTGAGGCGCTGGGCGCCGAGCGAGCCGCCGAAGACCAGCAGCACCGGGCGCGCAGCATCCAGGCCGAAATACTCCGCGGCCTCGGCGCGGCGCGCGGCGCGGTCGAGATCGACGATCTCGCGCCGCAGCGGCATGCCCACGACCTGACTGCCCTTGAGCGGCGTACCGGCGAACGCGACGCCGTTCCCGGCCGACCCTGCGGCGCCGAGTCTGTTCGCCAGGCCCGGCTTCGCATTGGCTTCGTGCACGATGTAGGGCACTTTCTCGCGACGCGCGGCCATGTACGCCGGCGCCGAGGCGTAACCGCCGAAGCCCACCACGACATCGACGGCGTGCGTGCGGATGTGCGTGCGGACCTGCGATACCGCCCGTGCCAGGCGCCCGGGGAATCCGATGGCCTGACCGTTCAGACGCCGGGGGAATGGCACCTTGTCGACGATGAGGAGTTCGTAACCGCGCTCGGGCACCAGTCGCGCCTCCAGGCCCTCCCGCGTGCCGAGCACGAGCACGGTGGCGTCGGGATCGCGGTCGCGCAGGGAGTCGGCGACGGCGAGCAGGGGGTTGACATGGCCGGCGGTGCCGCCGCCGGCGAGAAGGTACGAGGTCACCTCGCGACCTTACCCCGCTCCGCCTGGGGAATCGTTCGGGCGAAGGCCAGCAGCACCCCGCACGCGAGGAGCACCGAGAGGAGTGCCGTGCCGCCCTGCGACATGAACGGCAACGGCACGCCCAGAACCGGGAAGATCCCGATCACGACGCCGACGTTGATCAGCGCCTGGCCGATGAGCCAGACGGTGATCCCGCCGGCGGCGACGCGGATGAAGGGGTCGTCGGTCTTGCGGATGATGTGGAAGGCGCCGACCGCGAAGAACGTGAACAGGGCGAGCACGACCAGGCAGCCGATGAGCCCGAGCTCCTCCCCGACGATCGCGAAGATGAAGTCGTTCGCTGCGGCGGGGAGCCAGCCGTACTTCTCCTGCGAATTGCCCAGCCCGAGACCGAAGATGCCTCCGGAGGCCATGCCCCAGATGCCGTGGATCGACTGGTAGCAGTCGCCGTAGTAGAGCGACATATCGCTGCAGGTCGCCGTGATGCGCCGCAGGCGGTCTTCGCTCGAGAACGCGTAGGCGAGCACCGCGCCCGTGCCCACGATCATCGGCAGGATGAACAGCCGCAGCTTCACCCCGGAGAAGAACAGGCAGCCGAGCAGGACGAGCACCAGGATCATCGCCGTGCCGAGGTCGTTGCCGGCGATGACCGTGCCGATCGCCAGCACGGCGACCGGAATGACCGGGATGAACACGTGGTGCCAGATACCCAGACGCGCCTGCTTGCGCAGCAGCACGTAGGCGACCCAGAGCGCGAGGGCGAGCTTCATGAATTCCGAAGGCTGCACCGAGGAGAACCCGAGGTCGATCCAGTTGCGGTTTCCGGCATCTTCGACGCCGAGCGGGGTGAACACCAGAAGCTGGAAGACGACGGCGAGGATCAGGGCGGGCCAGGCCAGCCGCTTGAGGAACGCAACCGACATCCTGCTCACGAGGAACATCATCGGCACGCCCAGGAGAGCGAACACGCCCTGCTTCAGCGCGGTGTCGAACTGGCCCGACGCCGTGGCGCTGGTCGCGGAGAGCACCATCACGAGCCCGAAGATCGTCAGCAGCAGCGCGGTCGAGGCGATGAGTACGAACTCGCTCGACGGCGGTGTGAAGATCCGCCCGAGCGAGACGCGGGCGGCGAGTCCGCGGCTTCCGCCGGGCTCAGAGCGCGGAGGGCGAGCCACCTGTGTCATCGGCGCTCCCCCTGTCGATCCACCTGCGCACCGCCTCGGCGAAGCGGTGGCCACGATCCGCGTAACCGGTGAACTGGTCGAAGGATGCCGCCGCCGGGGCCAGCAGCACGGTGCCCCCTTCGGTGACGATCCCTGCGGCGATCTCCACCACGCGGGTCATAACCCCTTCAGTCTCACCAGTGCCGACCTCGTACACCCGCACGTCGGGCGCGTGTCGCGCGAATGCCGCGACGACGTCATCGCGTTCGGTACCGATGACCAGCGCCGCGCTCGCTGTGCGGCCGGCATCGGCCACCAGGTCGGACAGGTCCACGCCCTTCAGATCCCCGCCGACGATCCAGACCGCGCTGGGGTACGCGCGCAGCGATGAAGCGGCCGCGTGCGGGTTGGTCGCCTTGGAGTCATCGACCCAAGTGACGCCCGCGTGCCGCGCGACGACCTGGATGCGGTGCTCATCGAGGCGGAAGCCCTCCAGCCCGCGCCGGATCGCCGCCGGTTCGGTTCCGAGCGCGCGGGCGAGTGCGCCGGCGGCGAGGATGTTCTGCACGATGTGCGGGGCGGCGAGCCCCGCCTGCTCGAGGTCGGCGATGGTGGTCAGTTCGAGGGCGCTGTTGCGGCGGTCATCCAGGAATGCACGGTCGGCGATGATGCCGTCCACCACGCCGAGATCGCTGGGGCCGGGCACGCCGAGGTCGAAGCCGACGGCACGAGCACCTTCGGTCACATCGGCATCTTCGACCATCTCGCGAGTCGCCTCGTCGGCTTTGTTGTAGACGCAGGCGACGCGCGTGTTGCGGTACACGAGCGCCTTGGCGGCGCGGTAGGCCTCGGCGCTGCCGTGCCAGACGAGGTGGTCGGCGGCGAGATTCAGGCATACGGCGGAATGCGGCACCGGCTGACCGGCGGGGTCGCTCGGGCCGAGATACCAGAGCTGGTGGCTGGACAGCTCGACGACGAGCACGTCGAAACCGCCGGGGTCGCGCACGGCATCCAGCACCGGGACCCCGATATTTCCACACGGCGCGGCGCGCAGCCCGCCTTCGACGAGCAGCGTCGCGGTGAGCTGGGTCGTGGTGGTCTTGCCGTTGGTACCGGTGATCAGCACCCAATCGGCCGGGGTGCCGTCGGCGCGCACGACCTTGTCGCGCACGCGCCAGGCCAGCTCGACGTCGCCCCATAGCGCGATCCCGGCGCTCTGCGTCCACCGCACCAGCGGATGCGACGGCGAGAAACCCGGCGATGCGATGACGACGTCCGGAGCGAACGCGACGAGCTCCGGCGGGGCCTCATCGAGCGGGTCGAGCACGAGCCGGGCGCCGATGGCGGGGACCAGCCGTTCGTAGTCCTCCGAAGCGGAGGCGCTGAGCACGAGGACCTCGGCGCCGAGCTCGGTCAGCGTGTCGGCCGCGGAGAAGCCGGTCATCGACAGGCCGAGGACGGCGACTCGCAGACCCTTCCAATCGGCGTGCCAACTGGTCAGGGAGTCCAATCGAGAGGTCATGCCAGGGTGAGCCACTCGACGTAGAAGAGGCCGACGGCGGCGACGGCGAGAAGGCCGGCGATGATCCACAGTCGCACGACGATCGTCACCTCTGGCCACCCGCGCATCTCGAGGTGGTGGTGGAACGGGCTCATGAGGAACAGGCGCTTGCCGCGCGTGATCTTGAAGTAGAAACGCTGCAGGATGACCGATCCCGAGGACAGCACGAAGACGCCGGCGATGACGAACAGCAGCAGTTCGGTGCGGGTGAGGATCGCCATGGCGGTCACCACGCCGCCGATGGCCATCGAGCCCACGTCTCCCATGAACACCTTCGCCTTGGGAGCATTCCACCAGAGGAAGCCGACGAGCCCGGCTGCGAACGAGGCGGCGACGATCGCGAGGTTGAACGGATCGCGGACCTCGTAGCAGGCGTCCAGTGCGTCCTGGGCGACGCCCGTTCCCGCACAGGACTGCTTGAACTGCCAGAACGCGATGAGACTGTACGCGCTGACGACGAAGACACCCGCGCCGGACGCGAGCCCGTCGAGGCCGTCGGTGAGGTTCACGCTGTTCGAGGTCGCAATGCCGATCACGGCGATCCAGATCAGGTAGAGGATCCAGCCGATGATCACGCCGAAGCTGAACAGGTCGAGCCAGGAGATGTCGCGGAACAGCGAGATCGAGCCGCTGGCGGGGGTCTGACCGAACTGGTTCGGGAAGTTCAGCGCCACGACGCCGAACGGCACCATGACCACGAGCTGGCCGATGACCTTCCGCCACCCGGACAACCCGAGGCTGCGCTGAGATCTCACCTTCATGTAGTCGTCGATGAACCCCACGGCGCCGAAGCCGACCATGAGCCAGAGCACGAGGATGGCAGAGAGCGCCGGTTCGCTGCCGCCGGCGTAGACGCCCACTAAGTAGCCGACCAGCGTGCCGACGATGAAGATCACGCCGCCCATGGTCGGCGTGCCGCGCTTGGCCTCGTGACTCGGATTCGCGATGTCTTCGGGGGTGCGGATGACCTGCCCCCAGCCCCACCGGCGGAACAGCCGGAGGAAGACGGGAGTCAGGAACAGAGTGAAGGCGAGCGATATCGCCGCCGCCATGAGGAGTGATCTCACGTGAACAATTCTCCCAGACGATCGCCGAGATGCCGGAGCCCGACGGAATTGGACGATTTCACGAGCACGCGGTCGCCGTCGCGCAGCTCCGTGCGCAGGTACTCGTACGCGGCATCCTGATCGGGCAGGTGCACGGCCTCGCTGTCCCAGGAGCCCTCGCCGACGGCGGCGAGATACAGACGGCGCGCCGCCGGTCCGACCACGACGATGCGACGGATGTTCAGTCGTACCGCGAGCAGCCCGATCCGATCGTGCTCCTCCCCCGCACTCTCGCCGAGTTCGCTCATCGCGCCGAGGACGGCGACGGTGCGCTCGTCGGGACCGGTGATCTGCGCCAGCGTGCGCAGGGCCGCGGCCATCGAGTCGGGGCTGGCGTTGTAGGCATCATTGATAATGCGCACGCGGTCGTTCCCCATCGGCTCCATCCGCCACCGCTCGGCCACCTCGACCGTCTCAAGGCGGGCGATCGCGTCGGCTGCGGGGATGCCGAGGACACCGGCCGCAGCGATGGCGGCCAGCGCGTTCGTGATGTGGTGGGCGCCGAGCACCTTCAACCACAGCGGCAGCGTCTCGCCGCCAGCCGTGATCAGCGCGCGGGTGCCGTCGGGCGCCACCTGGACCTCTGACGCGCGCACCTGGGCGCTCTGGTTCTGTCCGAAGCCGATGACGGCCATGCCGTGCGCCGCCGCCGCATCGGTCATCGCCCACACGCGCGGGTCGTCGGCGTTGAGGACGGCGGTGCCGCCGGCGCGGGATGCCGTGACCAGCTCGGTCTTGGCCTTCGCGGTCTCCTCGATGCCGCCGAACCCAGCGGCGTGCGCCATGCCCACCATCAGGACCACGGCGACGTCCGGCTCGATCAGACCGGCCAGACGCGCGATGCTGCCGGGCCCGGCAGCGCCGAATTCACTCACGAGGTAGCGCGTGCTTTCGGTGACGCGCAGCATGGTGACCGGAGCGCCGACCTCGTTGTTGTAGGAGTTGATCGGCGCGACCGTCTCGCCGGCGTCCTGCAGGATGCGGGCGAGCAGATTCTTGGTCGTGGTCTTGCCGTTGGAGCCGGTGATGCCGACGATCT
Source organism: Microbacterium sp. (assembly GCF_052102115.1). Lineage (GTDB taxonomy): Bacteria > Actinomycetota > Actinomycetes > Actinomycetales > Microbacteriaceae > Microbacterium. The sequence goes on along the minus strand of NZ_JBQDVP010000005.1, from coordinate 53,866 downwards.
TCAGCTCTCCGGCCTCGCGAACACGCGCGACGACCGCTCTGGCAAGATCGGCCAGCGCGCCCACGGCATCCGGCACGACTATCTGCGAGACGGCGTCGTCGACCACGTGCTCGACGAGGGCGAGGACGGCACCGTTCTCGACGGCGGCCTTCACGAATCGGTGCCCGTCGGTCTCGGCGCCAGGTTTGGCGACGAAGATGCCGCCGGCGGTCATGTTCCGAGAATCGGTGTCGACGACGCCGCTCACCACTGTGTCGGCGGTGTCGGTGCCGACGACACGCAGCTCACCGCCGGTTACGGCGGCGATCTCGGCGAGCGACAGGGCGATCATGGCATCTCCATGCACGGCGGGATGCCGGCTAGTTGAACTTCGGGAGCAGCTCGTCCATCGGTTCGGTGGACGGCGAGACGCGGTAGGTCTTCAGGACCTGGGTCATCGCCTTCTGGAAAGCGGATGCTGTGGCTGCGGACGATACAACCTTAGTCGGCTCGTCGAGCGTCACGACCACGACGTACTGCGGGTCGTCGACCGGGGCGAACCCGACCATGCTGGTGAAATACTTCCCGGCGATGTACCCGCCGGCGTCAGCCTTCTGCGCTGTACCGGTCTTCGTCGCGACGCGGTAGCCGGGGATCTTGATCTGTTCGCTCAGTCCGCCCTGCACCGAGACGTTCTCGAGCATTCTGCTCACCTGGGCGGCAGTCTTCTCCGACACGATCTGCTCGCGCTCGGGCGCGTCGGGTGTCACGGCCGTGCCGTCGTCACCGGTGCAGGACTCGATGAGCGACAGGTCGATCTTCTCGCCGCCGTTGGCGATCGCCTGGTACGCGGCCGCGACCTGCGGCGCGGTGACCGTGAACGCCTGGCCGAAGGTCGTGGTGTAGAGCGACTGGGAGTCCCAACTGTCGGGTGAGTGGACGACGCCGCCCTCTTCGCGGGGAAAGCCGATGGTCTCGCTGCCGACGCCGAACTTCTGCATGTATTCGAAGCGGGTCTGCGAGTCGACCATGGTGCCGAACTTCGAGACGGCGACGTTCGAGGAGTCGATGAGCGCGCCGGCGAGCGTGTACTGATACGCCTCGTGCTGGAACGCGTCGTTGATCACGGCGCCGTTGGGGAACGTCTCATTCCCGGCGGCGGACACCGTCGTCTTCATATCGACGGCGCCCGAATCGAGCGCAGCCGCCGCTGTGACGGCCTTGAACGTCGACCCCGGCTCGAACGTCGTACCGAACACGCGCGTTCCCCAGTCGTCCGGTGAGGAGGCATTGAGGTCGTTCGGGTCGAGCGAAGGCCACTCGGCAGCGGCACGGATCTTGCCGGTTTCGACCTCGACGACGGTGACGGTTCCGGCCTGGGCTCCCTGCTTCTGCGCCTCTTCGGCGATCATCTGCTGCATATACCACTGCAGATCGCCGTTGATCGTGAGCTGCACGGACCCGCCGCTGACAGCATCCACAGTGCGCTCGCTGCCGGGGATGACGATTCCGTCTTTGCCGCGCAGATACGTGCGCTCGCCGTTCTCCGGCGCCAGGCACGCGCTCTCCATCCGCTCGATGCCCGCCTGGCCGTCGCCGGCGTTGTCGACGTAGCCGACGACGTTGCCGGCGACGGCGCCGTTCGGGTACACCCGCGTCTCGCGCGCCTTGGCGGCGATGTAGACCAGGCCCAGATCACGCAGCTCGAGATATTCCTCTGTGCTCAGCCCCTTGGCGAGCTGGTAGTACTGCGAGCTCGGGTCTTCCTCGAGGTTATCGGCGACGGCGGCCCGCAGTTCACCGGCATCCTGGCCGATGATGGCCGCGATCTTGTCGGCGGCTTCGTCCCACGGCAGCTTCGGCGGCCTGTCCGGATCGCTTTCGAGCTGCATGATCAGGCTCGGGCTCAGCTGTGCGTCGTAGACCTTCACACTCGAGGCGAGCGTCTCGCCGTTCTCGTCGACGATCGAGCCCCGGTCGCCATAGAGCGTCTCGGTGTACCCGAGCTCGCCCACGTGCAGGGAGTTGTCGATGTGTTCGTTCGCGCTGACAACCTGGATGTCGACGAGGCGGACAACGAAGGCGGACAGGACCGCGAGGATCACCGCGAGGGCGACGACGGTCCGGCGGCGAGGGCCGCGCGTTGCTCGAGTCGTCATACTGCTTCTCCGTGTCTGCGTCAGCGGGTCGTCGGACTCGGAAGTCCGTCGGTGATGGGCGGCGGGAGATCGGGGTCGGGCTTGTCGGCGGGGTCGGCCTCTTTCTTCTCAGCGGCCGCCTCCCGCGCGTCTTCGTTCAGCAGAGCGTTGTGCACCGCGCCGCTGCCGGTCGGGTCGACGGTCGACTCCCCGGCGGCCCCGGTATTCGCGCCGAGCACTGCCGCATCGCTCAGCCGCAGGTACGAGGCTGATCCGGCGACGACCATGCCGAGGTCGGCTGCCTTGGTCGCCAACAGCTGCGGAGAGGAGATGCCTGCGAGGTCGTCCTGCAGTGCGCTGGTCTGCAGGTTCAACTCGCGCTGCTGCGAGGTGAGATCAGCGAGCACGAAGGAGTCGTTGGTGATCGCCAGTGAGAGACCGATCTGCGCGGCGCCGATCGCGGCGGCGCCGCCGAGGGCGACGAGCGCGTACACGAGCTTCGGCCGGCGGCGAGGAGCCGGAGCCGTCACCGTCCGCAGACGCCGCTCGGTGCTGGTCCGTGTCGGCGTCTCCGGCTGGGTCTGGGTCCGCATCGCTGCGGCGGTGGCACGGCTCATGCTGCCTCCCTCAATCGCTCGGCGGCACGCAGACGCACCGGAATGGCGCGCGGGTTGCGAGCCTTCTCGTCGTCGCCGGCGAACTCGGCACCTTTGGTGAGGGTGCGGAAACGCGGCGCGTGCTGTGGCAGTTCGACCGGAAGCCCGGCCGGAGCAGTGGATGCGGATGCCGCAGCGAACGCCTGCTTGACGAGGCGATCCTCGAGCGACTGGTAGCTCATCACGATGATGCGCCCCCCGACGGCAAGTGCGTCCATCGCGGCGGGAATGGCTTCGGCCAGCACGGTGAGCTCGGCGTTGACCTCGATGCGCAGCGCTTGGAAGACCCGCTTGGCGGGGTGACCACTGCGCTGTGCCGCCGCCGGAGTCGCAGCCTGCAACACGTCGACCAGATCCTGCGAGCGGATCAACGGGTTCGCATCGCGGGCTCGGACGATGAAGCGGGCGTAGCGAGCGGCGAGCTTCTCTTCGCCGTAGCGCTCGAAGATGCGCCGCAGGTTGCCTTCGCTGTACGTGGCCAGGACTTCGGCAGCGGTGACACCGCTGGTCTGGTCCATGCGCATGTCCAGCGGCGCGTCCTTCGAGTACGCGAACCCGCGCTCGGCCTCATCGAGTTGGAGCGACGAGACGCCGAGGTCCATGAGGATCGCGGAGGCGCCCTGCGCGTAGCGGCCGATCTCGTCGTAGACGGTGTGCACGAGGGTGATGCGGTCGGCGAAGCGCTCCAGACGCTCCCCGGCGATGCGGAGCGCGTCGGTGTCGCGGTCGAGGCCGACGAGGTGGATGTTGTCGAAACGCTCGAGCAGTGCCTCGGAGTGCCCGCCCATGCCGAGAGTTGCGTCGACGACGACGGCGCCGTCGTGCTGCAGGGCCGGGGCCATGAGTTCGATGCAGCGCTCGAGGAGCACGGGGGTATGGATATCGCGGAGGTTCATGATCGTTTCCGGTGACCTTCGGCTCTGATCCCCCTCCGCTTCTCGACCCGGCACCGGGGAAGTGTGTCGGGGCGGGAGCGGCGGGGCATCACAGCCGAGGTCAGAAGAGTCCGGGAATCACCTCCTGCTCCAGTTCTGAGTAGTTGTCCTCGCCGGCGGCGAGGTAGTCGTTCCAGGCCGCGGCATCCCAGATCTCGGCGTGCGCGCCGACGCCGGTGACGACGAGCTCCTTTTCGAGGCCCGCGTACTGGCGGAGGTGACTGGGGATCGTGATGCGGTTCTGGCTGTCCGGCATCTCGGCGCTGGCCCCCGAGAGGAACATGCGCAGGAAGTCACGGGCCTGCTTGTTGGTGAGCGGTGCTTGCCGGATCCGCTCGTGCATGGCCTCGAATTCTGCGGTGCTGAAGACGTAGAGGCACCGCTCCTGGCCACGGGTGACGACGATGCCGCCGCCGAGATCCTCGCGGAACTTGGCGGGCAGGATGACCCGGCCTTTGTCGTCGAGCTTCGGTGAATGCGTCCCCAGCAACATCGGCCATCACCCCCTCTTCGTCCGGCCAACTCGAGGTGCGCCCCACTTTACTCCACTTTCCTCCACATTCATATGAAGGATCACGAAAAGAATGCCACAGATCTCGGCGAGCAGGAACTCACCCGCGTTATTCCGCGGGATATCGGAGTGGAGCGTCGGTGGAGGACGGTGGAGCGCCAGTGGAGGGAAAGTGCTCAGAAACACAGAAAGGCCCGGATGCTGTATGCATCCGGGCCTGTGAAGTGGGAAAGGTCAGCGACCGTCTTGGCGACGATCCCAACGATCGTTCATACGATCCATGAACGAAGACGGATTCTCAGGAGCCTTGGCAGGACCGCTCTTGGCCGGGCGCGCCGGACCGTTCCGGCGCACCGGGGTGGCCGCGAGGATGACGCCGCCGAGCATTGCGACGAAACCGATCACGCCGATGATGATGCTCGCGACCGCGCCGAGCTGTCCGCCCAGTGCGACTCCCGCGACGAGCGCGCCGATGCCGACGAGCAGCAGAACCGCGCCGTAGACGAGATTGCGATAGCTCAGTGCGCGGTCGCCGGACGGCGCACTGACGATGTCCGCGTCGTTGTGCAGGAGATGGCGTTCCATCTCGTCGAGCAGACGCTGCTCCTGTTCAGACAGTGGCATGACGCCCCCCTCGGGTTTGAATGTCTTCCAGTTTACGCCTGCGGAACCGGCCGAGGCTAGGGTTCCGCTGAGAACCTAAGCTGATTATCGTGCCCCTCTCCACCCAAGTCCAGCAGGCGGTCACCGACCACCTGAATCGCTTCGTCTCGGACCGCTCGGCGGAGGCCGCCGATTACGGGCCCGATACCGCTCTCTTCCTCGACGCGGCCGCCGAGACCCTGCGGGGCGGCAAGCGACTGCGAGCCCGATTCTGCCACGTCGGTTGGCGCGCAGTGGCGCGATTCGCCGATCGGAATGCCGTCGAGACCCCAGACGTCTGGGATCTGTGCGCAGCACTAGAGATCTTCCAGTCCGCAGCGCTCGTGCACGATGACCTGATCGACAACTCCGACACCCGGCGGGGCAAGCCGGCGGCCCACCGCGCTCTGCAGCGTCGGCACGGCGAGAACTCCTGGGCCGGTGACGCCGAGTCGTTCGGGCGGTCCGCGGCCATCCTCCTCGGCGACCTGTTGATCTCGTGGAGCGATGACCTGCTGGAGCAGGCGCTGTCCGTACACCGGTACGGCGCGGACGTCCGCGCCGCCTACGCGCGCATGCGCCGAGACGTAACGGTCGGGCAGTTCCTCGACATCGCCGAGGAATCGGCATGGCGGGTCAGCCCCGACGACGAGCATGCCGAGCGCGCACTGAGGGTCGTCTCGCTGAAGTCGGCCAGATACAGCATCGAGCAGCCACTCGTCCTCGGCGCTGCACTCGCCGGAGCGGATGCCGATCAGCAGAATGCTCTGCGCGCCTTCGGACATCCGATCGGGATGGCGTTCCAACTGCGCGACGACATCCTGGGCGTCTTCGGCGACGAGTCCATCACCGGCAAACCCGCCGGTGATGATCTGCGCGAGGGCAAGCGCACGGTGCTGATCGCCCTGACACGCGAGCGGCTCGACGGCTCAGCGCGTCGCGTGCTCGACGATCTCATCGGCGACCCGGAACTCGACGACGAGCAGGTCGCCGCCCTGCAGGCCACCATCTCGGCATCCGGTGCGCTGGAGCGGGTCGAGGAGATGATCGGGGCGTACGCGACCGAGGCCGACCGTGCCCTCTCCGGCGCGCGGCTCGACAACGCATCGGTCGGCGACTTGCGCGACCTCGCGCGGGCCGCGACCGTGCGTACTGCCTGACGCTCAGGCGAGCGTGCGCGCCACGCGGCGAACGGCACTCTTGTGTCCGTCCAGAAGCGCGGCGATCGGCGTGCGCCCCAGCTCCTCCTCTTCGGCGAGCAGCCAGTCGATGATCTCGTCATCGGAGAAACCGGCATCCGCGAGAACGATGATCGTGCCGCGGAGCGACGACAGCGGGCGGCCGTCGACGATGAACACGCTCGGGACGGCGAACGCTCCGGTCCGCGTGGATCCGACCAGATGCTGCTCCGCCAGGAGCCGGCGCACCCGGCCGAGAGGTTCACCCAGGACCTCGACGAGGTCGGGAGTGGTCAGCCATTCGAGTGCGGGGGCTTCTGCTGCTTCAGACACGACTCGACTATCTCACTTCCGGCATCACGGCGCACATCTCGCCCGTTTTCACTTCTGTCACACACGCCACATTGGTTGACAGGCGTATCCATCCGTGTCAGCGTTGCAGAGGTCTGAAAAGGGGGGGAATGCCTTGAGACTCACCGCAACGCAGAACCGCATGAGGTACGCCGCAATCGGGGCGCCCGCCGCCATCGCTGGCGTGCTGGCCGGAGGGCTGGCCGCCGCACCGGCCGATGCCGCCGTCGCCACCGACACCGCACCACCGCCCGCCAAATCCGGCGCCACGACAGGCGAGGCACCCACCGCGCGCGTCATGCCGACGACGAAGCTGCCGGCGACCTACACGGTGCAGGCAGGCGACACCGTCTCGACGATCGCCGCTCGTTTCGAACTCCCGGCCGCCGACGTCCTGAACTGGAACGGACTCGGCTGGCGGTCTGTCATCTATCCGGGTCAGACGCTCAAGCTCGCCGCCCCCGGAGGATCGGCCCCGGCGCCCGCTGCCGCCCCCGCACCCGCCGCCGCGGCCACGACGCACACTGTCGCCGCGGGAGATACCGTCTTCGCGATCGCGCAGAAGCACGGCACCACCGTCGATGCGATCCTCGCCGCGAACGGGCTCGGGCGCGGCGCGATCATCTACCCCGGGCAGAGTCTCACCATCGAATCTGCTGCTGCGTCCGCAGACCCGGCTCCGGCCGCGTCGCCGAAACCCGAGCCCGCTGCGGCCCCCTCGGCTGCTCTCAACGGTCCGCAGGCCGAGAACGCGGCGCTCATCATCCGCGTCGGCCGAGAGCTCGGCGTCTCGGACCGTGGCATTGTGATCGCCCTGGGAACCTCGATGGTCGAGTCCTGGCTGCGCAACCTCGACTGGGGTGATCGCGACTCACTGGGACTGTTCCAGCAGCGTCCGAGCACCGGCTGGGGCACCCACGATCAGATCATGAACCGCGAGTACAGCATCCGCACGTTCTTCCACGGCGCATCGAACGCCGACGGCACGAGCACCCGCGGGCTGCTCGACATCGCTGGCTGGGAGAACATGTCGTTCGCCGACGCCGCACAGGCGGTTCAGATCTCGGCATACCCCGACCGATACGCGAAATGGGAGGCTGCAGCCCACGAATGGCTCGCCCTCTACGGCTGATCCGGCCTGGCTAAAGGGGTGAGGCGTTCCCAGGGCTCACAGCCTGTTCTCCATAGAATCTGTACGTGACGACCAATCAGCAGGCCGACCCCCTCATCGGGCGGCTTGTCGACGGCCGCTACCGCGTGCGGGCTCGAATCGCGCGTGGTGGCATGGCCACTGTGTATGTCGCGACCGACCTCCGGCTCGAACGGCGCATCGCGTTGAAGGTCATGCACGGGCACCTGAGCGACGACTCGGTGTTCCAGAGCCGCTTCATCCAGGAGGCCCGCGCGGCCGCACGCCTCGCCGATCCGCATGTGGTCAACGTGTTCGACCAGGGGCAGGACGGCGAGCTGGCCTACCTGGTAATGGAGTATCTGCCCGGCATCACGCTGCGCGAACTGCTGCGGGAGCAGAAGCGGCTCTCGATCCCGCAGACGATCTCGATCATGGATGCGATCCTCTCCGGCCTCTCCGCGGCGCACAAAGCCGGAATCGTGCACCGCGACGTCAAGCCGGAGAACGTGCTCCTCGCCGAGGACGGGCGCATCAAGATCGGCGACTTCGGCCTGGCCCGCGCGACGACGGCGAACACCGCCACCGGGCAGCAGCTCCTGGGGACGATCGCCTACCTGGCGCCGGAACTCGTCACCCGCGGCACCGCGGATGCCCGCAGCGACATCTACGCGCTCGGCATCATGCTCTACGAGATGCTCGTCGGCGAACAGCCGTACAAGGGCGAGCAGCCGATGCAGATCGCGTTCCAGCACGCCACAGAATCGGTCCCGCGTCCCAGCGTTCGCAACCCCGGCGTTCCCGAGCAGCTCGACGAGCTCGTGCTGTGGTCGACAGAGAAGTCGCCGGATGAGCGACCGGACGATGCCCAGGAGATGCTCGATCGACTCCGCGAGGTGGAGCGCCAACTCGACATCTCCCCCACCCCTGCCGCGACGACGATGCCGATGCGCGCGCAGGCCGACTCCGGGGATCTGACCAAGGTCATGCCGGCGACCATGGTCGTCGACGATCCCACCGGCCCGGTCGTCACCCCTCAGCCGGTCGATAACGCCACTCTCCTGCGCCGCAAGACCTCGAAGCGACGTGCGCGCGGGGCGTTCCTGATGACGCTCGTCCTGCTGCTCGCCGTGCTCGCCGGCGGCGTCGGCTGGTGGTTCGGCTCGGGGCCCGGCTCGCTGATCGCGGTGCCGTCGGTCGCGGGACTCAGCTATGAGGATGCCGCTGGTGCCCTCGAGGCCGACGGATTCGTACCCGTGCAAGCGGACGAGAGTTCAGTCGACGTCGAACCCGGGCTCACCATCCACACCGATCCAGCCGAGGGCGAGCGACTCGAGGACGGCGCCGACGTGACGGTCTTCGTCTCGAGCGGCCCCGCATCGCGCAGTATCGAGGCGCTCAACGGCAAGACCGCCGACGACGCGCGCGCCTATCTCACCGAACTCGGCCTCACCGTCTCCGACGATCCCCTGCTGCTCTACTCGGGCGCCGACGACGGTATTGTTATCAACGCCGACGTCACCCCGCGCGCGGGCGGCGACCCGATCGCGTGCGGCGAGGGCTGCGAGGCGTTCGAGGCCGACACCGTCGACCTCATCGTGTCGCTCGGCGGCCTTCCGGATGTTACGGGGATGTCCGCATCCGAAGCTTCCTCGGGCCTGGCAGAGAAGGACATTCAGACGACGACCGTCGAAGAGTACAGCAACGACGTCGAAGAGGGTCGCGTGATCCGCGTCGCCGATCGGGACTCCGGCGGCAACTGGCGCCCCGGAGACACCATGACGCTCGTGGTCTCGCTCGGGCCGCAACTGTTCGAGGTGCCTGATGTCACCGGCATGACTCTCACGGAAGCCAAGGAAGCACTCTCCTCGAGCGAGGGCGGCTTCGCTGCGACGTACGCCGCCTGGGGCGACCTGCCCGGTTTCGGCGACATGGCGACGGTGACGGCACAGAACCCCGGTTCCGGCGATCCGCTCCGATCCGGTGCCGAGGTCGAGCTCACCATTCAGATCAGCGGGTGAGTCGCCGGGCGGAGTCGCTCGGCCGGTCCGATTTCGACTCGCTGCGCTCGCTCAATCCGTTTCGTCTCCGGCGCTCCGCGCCTCCGCTCAACGCCCCGCGCAGTCAGCGCCGGCGTGAGGACGAGTTCAGTCTTGCGGGTCGTTGAGCGAGCGGAGCGAGACGAAACGGGTTGAGCGAGGGAGCCGAAGGCGACGGAGTCGAAACTGCCGCAGCCCCCTCGAACCTCAGCGCTTCTCGAGCTCCTCGGCCACGAGGAATGCGAGCTCGAGGCTCTGCATGTGATTCAGCCGCGGGTCGCACAGGCTCTCGTAGCGCGTCGCGAGGCGCTCCTCATCGATGTGCTCCGAGCCGCCCAGGCATTCCGTGACGTCATCACCGGTGAGTTCGACGTGGATGCCGCCGGGGAACGTGCCCACGGCCCGGTGCGCCTCGAAGAAGCCGCGCACCTCGTCGACGACGTCGTCGAAGCGGCGCGTTTTGTAGCCCGTGGGCGTGGTGATGCCGTTGCCGTGCATCGGGTCCGTGACCCACAGTGGTGTCGCACCGGAGTCGCGCACGGCCTCCAGCAACGGGGGCAGAGCATCGCGGATCTGGCCCGCGCCCATGCGGGTGATGAAGGTGAGACGCCCCGGCTCGCGCTCCGGGTCGAGCTTGTCGATCAGCGCGAGCGCCGTCTCGGGGGTCGTCGTGGGCCCGAGCTTGACGCCGATAGGGTTGCGGATCTTCGAGAAGTACTCGATGTGCGCGCCGTCGAGGTCGCGCGTGCGCTCCCCGACCCAGAGGAAGTGCGCCGAGGTGTTGTACGGCGTGTCGGTGCGCGAGTCGATCCGGGTCATCGGGTGCTCATAGTCCATCAGCAGACCCTCGTGACCGGTGAAGAACTCCACCCGCTTGAGCTCGTCGAAGTCGGCGCCGGCAGCCTCCATGAACTTGATGGCACGGTCGATCTCGGCGGCCATGCGCTCGTACCGCTGATTGGCGGGGTTCTGCGCGAATCCCTTGTTCCAGGAGTGCACTTCGCGGAGGTCCGCGAAACCGCCCTGCGTGAACGCGCGGATGAGATTGAGCGTGGATGCTGCGGTGTGGTAGCCCTGCAGCAGTCGTCCGGGGTCAGCCTGCCGTGAGCCCTCGGTGAAGTCGTAGCCGTTGACGATGTCGCCGCGGTAGGCGGGCAGCGTCACGTCACCGCGTGTCTCGGAGTCGCTGGAGCGGGGCTTGGCGAACTGCCCGGCCATCCGGCCCATCTTCACGATCGGCATCGATGCACCGTAGGTGAGGACGACGGCCATCTGCAGCACGGTCTTGATGCGATTGCGGATCTGCTCGGCGGTCGCACCGGCGAACGTCTCGGCGCAGTCACCGCCCTGAAGCAGGAAGGCCCCACCGGATGCCGCGCGCGCCAGACGGTCGCGAAGGTTATCAACCTCACCGGCGAACACCAGGGGTGGAAGCGCCGCGATCTGCCGCGAGATGTCGGCGACCCGCTCGGAGTCCGGCCAGGTCGGCTGCTGCTTGATCGGGAGGTCGCGCCAGGTGTCGAGGTCGTGCTGCTGTGGCATTGCCCCAGCTTACTGGGGCAACGCGCCCCGTCGGACCGTCAGACGGCGCGCGGCATCCGATCTTTCACCGACGATGCGTACACGTCGTCGTATCGCTGTTCGCCCAATCTCTGCAGGGCAACCATGATCTCGTCGGTGACCGACCGCAGGATGTAGCGATCGTTCTCCATGCCCGCGTAGCGCGAGAAGTCGAGCGGCTCACCGATGACGATTCCGACGCGCACGACGCGCGGCACGCTGCGCCCGATCGGCATCGCGGTGTCGGTGTCGACCATGACGATCGGGACCACGGGCACCTTCGCCTCGAGTGCCATCCGGGCGATGCCGGTGCGCCCACGGTAGAGCCGACCGTCGGGGCTGCGGGTGCCCTCGGGATAGATGCCGAGCAGGTCGCCCCGACCGAGCACCTGCAGGCCGGTGTTCAGGGATGCTTCGGATGCCTTCCCCCCGGAGCGATCGATGGGGATCTGCCCGGTCGCCTTCATGAAGTGCTTCGTCGCCCACCCCTTGAGACCGCGCCCGGTGAAGTAGTCGCTCTTGGCGAGGAAGCTCATCGGCCGGTCGATCAGCAGCGGCAGGAAGACCGAGTCCGACACGGACAGGTGATTGCTCGCCAGGATCGCCGCACCGTTGCGCGGCACGTTGCCGCGCCCCACGATCCAAGGCCGGAAGACCGCCTTGACGATGGGGCCGACCACCACGTACTTCATCAGCCAGTAGAACATCGTCAGGAAGTCTATCGCCGGGCATCCGACCGCCGAGCACCACGACCTTTCACAGCCTGTTCTTGTCGATGCGACTCAGTGTCAATTGATACGCTACTGAATACCAAATGTCGCCGAGTCAGCGCGAGCATGTGCCCTAGACTCAGGGGAAGCCGTGCCCGACCGGTACCGAAGGAGTTGCCGTGGTCCAATTCGAAGTTCCCGCGATCGTTCCCGCCGATCCCGAAGCGAACATCACCGATCTTCTGGTGAAGCGCGTCGAGGCGACGCCAAACCTCGCCCTGTTCTCCGTTCCGGAAGGGGAAGGCTGGCGCGACATCACCGCAGCCGACTTCCAGACTGCCGTGATCGCCCTCGCCAAGGGCTTCGTCTCGGCCGGCATCCAGCCCGGCGACAAGGTCGGGTTCCTGGCTCGCACCACCTACGAGTGGACACTGGTCGACTTCGCACTGTTCTATGCCGGCGCGTTGATGGTCCCGATCTACGAGACCAGCTCCCCGGCCCAGATTCAGTGGATCATGGAGGACTCCGGTGCGATCGCCCTCATCGTCGAGTCAGCGGAGCACTTCGTCAAGGTCGATGAGATCCGCGGCGACCTGCCCCTTATCCGCGAGGTCTGGCAACTGCACCTCGGCGCGATCGACACCTTGACGGCGGCTGGCGCCGGCGTCGAAGATGCCGAGATCGAGCGTCGCCGCAACCTCGCCGTCGGTTCCGACATCTCGACCCTGATCTACACCTCCGGCTCCACCGGCCGGCCCAAGGGCTGCGTGCTCACGCACAGCAACTTCGTCGAGCTCTGCCGCAACTCCGCGAAGTCGCTGGACAAGGTCGTGCAGACGAAGGGCGCATCGACCGTGCTCTTCATCACGACCGCGCACGTGTTCGCACGCTTCATCTCGATTCTTAACATCCATGCGGGCGTCCGCACCGGCCATCAGCCTGACACGAAGCAGCTGCTGCCGGCGCTCGGATCGTTCAAGCCGACCTTCCTCCTTGCCGTGCCTCGTGTGTTCGAGAAGGTCTACAACTCCGCCGAGCAGAAGGCCGAGGGCGGCGGAAAGGGCAAGATCTTCCGCGCCGCCGCTGCGGCGGCGATCGAGCACTCGCGTCTGCTCGAAGAGGGCAAGAAGGTGCCGTTCGGCCTCAAGATCAAGTTCGCGCTGTTCGACAAGCTCGTCTACAACAAGCTGCGCGAGGCGATGGGCGGCAACATCCAGTACGCCGTCTCGGGGTCAGCACCGCTCGGTGCGCGTCTCGGCCACTTCTTCCACAGTCTCGGCGTCGTGATCCTCGAGGGCTACGGTCTCACCGAGACGACGGCCCCCGCGACGGTGAACCTCGCCGACAAGTCGAAGATCGGCACCGTCGGCCCCGCGCTTCCCGGTGTCGGCGTGCGTCTGGCCGAAGACGGCGAGATCGAGGTCAAGGGCATCAACGTCTTCAAGGAGTATTGGAACAACCCCGAGGCGACGGCCGAAGCATTCGACGACGGATGGTTCCACACCGGCGACATCGGCAGCTTCGACTCCGAGGGGTTCCTCACGGTCACCGGCCGCAAGAAGGAGATCATCGTCACGGCCGGCGGCAAGAACGTCGCACCCGCCGCGCTCGAGGACCCGATCCGCGCGAACCCGATCGTCGGGCAGGTCGTCGTCCTCGGAGATCAGAAGCCGTTCATCTCGGCTCTGATCACGCTCGACCCGGAGATGCTTCCGACGTGGCTGGGCAACAACGGCCTGCCTGCGGACATGCCGTTGACGGATGCCGCCAAGAATGAGGCCGTCCGCGCCGAGGTGCAGCGGGCCGTCGACATCGCGAACAACAATGTCTCGCGCGCCGAGTCGATCCGCAAGTTCACGATCCTCGACAGCGAGTGGACCGAGGAGAGCGGTCATCTGACCCCGAAGCTGTCGATCAAGCGCAACGTGATCGTGTCGGACTTCGCCGACCAGATCGCTGAGATCTACGACGAGCCCGTCAAGACGACGAACGTCGCCATCGGCTGATCGTGAGAGGCGGGTCAACGCTGCTGCGCAGCATTGACCCGACTCACGTCAAGAACCAGTCACTCTCCCGCACTTCGCGCATGGCGCGTCTGCGATCTTCGGGCGTGAGTCGGGACAGGTACAGCATCCCGTCGAGGTGGTCGGTCTCGTGCTGCAGTGCCTGCGCGAGCAGCCCCTCGCCTTCGAGGACGACCGGGTTCCCTTCGAGGTCGATGCCCTCGACCCGCGCCCACGGATGCCGGAGCGCATCATGCCAGAGACCGGGCACCGAGAGGCATCCCTCCCCTGTCGGCACGGGTTCGCCGCGCACCTCGGTGAGCACCGGGTTGATGACGTAGCCGATATCTCCATCGATGTTGTAGCTGAATGCACGTGCAGCAACACCGATCTGGGGTGCTGCGACACCGGCACGACCGGGCAGCTCCACGCTGTCGACGAGATCGGCGATGAGCGACCGCACACCGTCATCGATCTCGTCGATGGGTGCGCACACGGATCGCAGTACCGGGTCGCCGAAGACCCGGATCTCACGAGCGGTCATCAGGCAGCCCTCGCCCGCAGCCCCTCGATGAGCAGTGCCGCCAGTTCGCGGGCAGCCTGCCGTGTCTCGGGCTGCAGATTCGCGAAGACAATCGCTCCCCCGCCGGCGATCTGGCTGTCGTACGGCATGCGCACGACGTTCCTGGCGCGGGTCTTGAAGTGCGCCTCCAGCTCGTTGAGGCGCACCAGGGGGCTGCCGGGGGTGGACTGGTTGAGGACGATGACGGCGTTGCGCGCCTGCTCTTCGCGACCGTTGGTCTCGAGCCACGTCAGCGTCTCAGATGCCAGACGGGCCTCATCGACACTGAGCCCCGACACGATGACGATCTGATCCGCGATATCGAGCGTTGCGTCCATCACCGAGTGGACGATCCCGGTTCCGGTGTCGGTGAGCACGAGCGAGTAATAGTGCGCCGCGACATCGGCGACGTTGCGGTAGTCCTCATCGCTGAACGCCTCGGCGATGCGCGGGTCGACATCGGATGCCAGCACGTCCAGGCGTGTGGAATCGCGGGCGACGATCGCCGAGATGTCGTGGTAGCCCTTCACCTCGTCATGGATGCGCACGAGGTCGCGCACCGACTTTCCGGCGCCCGAGCGGACGATCCGGTCGGCGAGGGTTCCGCGGTCGGGGTTGGCGTCCACAGCGATCACACGATCTTCGCGGGCGTCTGCCAGCGCCATGCCCAGCAGCGCCGTGATGGTCGTCTTGCCGACGCCGCCCTTGCGTGAGAGCACGGGGACGAAGCGGGCACTGCCGCCCAGCGGACTCGCGATGCGCGCGGTGAGAGCCTTGCGCTCCGTAGCTCGCTTGCCGTCACCGATGTTGATGCGACGGCCTGAGAGAGTGTAGAGCAGGTGGCTCCAGGCGCCCTCAGGCTCGGGCTTGACGACCTGGCTGGGGTTGAGCAGGCGGTCGGCCGTCAGAAGGTCAGCGGTCTCCCGGTGGGAGTGGCCGCGCTGGTCGTCGAGACGCTTCGACGCGAGCACGACCTCGGCCGCCTCGGCATCCCGAGCGGGCTCGGCGGCCACCGCGGGCGCGGGCGCCACAGCGGCGACAGGTGCGGGCTCCGGCTCAGGCTCTGGCGTGGGTTCCGGTGCGGGCTCGGGCTGTGGCGCGGACTCCGGCTCCGGTTCGGGCTCCGGCTCTGGTGCAGACTCCGGTTCCGTCACGGGCTCGACGTCGGCGGGCTCTTCGATCGGCTCGGCGTCGTGGATGTCGGATGCCGTGGCCCCGGCATCCGATTCCGCGCTGATCTCCACCTCGATCACGCCCTCGAACACCTCCGTCGGGATCTCGCCGTCGACGACGGAGTCCTCCGCGAGGTCATCATCGTCGTCCCCACCGCCCGGCAGCGTCACGCGGACCTGCGCGGTCTGTCCGAGGATGCCGAACGAGGTCGTATCCAGAGAGGCCGCCTCATCGAGGACGCCGAAGTCGTCGCCCTCCGGGTCGGTGTTGTTCTTCGATGTCACTTTCTCACTCCAAGCCTGTGCGAGCGCGTCGCCCGCACAAGATTACTTGGCCGGAGTGATGACGACCAAAAGATCACCGGCATCCACCTGCTGCGTCGCGCCGATCGCGAGGCGTTCGACGACTCCGCCGACGGGGGCGGTGATGGCCGCTTCCATCTTCATCGCCTCGATGGACGCCACCGATTCTCCGGCACGGATCGTCGTGCCGACCTCGACTTTCAACGAGACGACGCCCGAGAACGGAGCCGCCACCTGCCCAGGCTTCGAGGTGTCGGCCTTTTCGACCTCATGCGCGTCCACCGCAACGGTTCGATCACGCACGAACACCGGCCGCAGTTGGCCGTTGAGCGTGGTCATCACCGTGCGCATGCCGCGATCATCGGCCTCGCCGATCGCCTCGAGACCGACATAGAGCTGCACGCCGCGGTCGATCTCGACGAGATGCTCCTGCCCCTGGACGAGCCCGTACAGGTAGTCGGCAGTGTCGAGCACGGACAGGTCGCCGAACAGCTCGCGCTGCTGGGCGAAATCGCGGGTCGGAGCGGGGAACAGCAGCGTGTTCAGCCGATCGCGCCGCTCGGCACTGGAGCCGCCGAGCGCCTTCTCGTCGTCGGCGGAGATCTCGGTGAGACCGACCCGCACCTCGCGCCCGGCCAGCACCTTGGAGCGGAACGGCTCCGGCCACCCGCCGGGAAGGTCTCCCAGCTCTCCCGCCATGAAGCTCACGACCGAATCGGGC
The DNA here is from genome assembly GCF_052102115.1 of Microbacterium sp. Classification (GTDB taxonomy): domain Bacteria; phylum Actinomycetota; class Actinomycetes; order Actinomycetales; family Microbacteriaceae; genus Microbacterium. Next base: position 37,277 of record NZ_JBQDVP010000005.1, on the reverse strand, counting down.
ACATCGTACTTCTCCGGATTCGCCTCGAAATCGGCGGGGTCGGCCCGGACCGCTGCGAGGTGCAGGGCGAGATCGCCGACGACCTTCGACGACGGCGTCACCTTCGGCACGCGGCCGAGGATGCGGTCGGCGGCGGCGTACATGTTCTCAATGAGCTCGAAATCATCGGCAAGGCCCAGCGCCTTGGCCTGCTGACGCAGGTTCGACAGCTGGCCGCCCGGGATCTCGTGGTGGTAGACGCGCCCCGTCGGCCCGGGAAGCCCCGACTCGAACGGCGCGTACTGATTGCGGACCGCCTCCCAGTACGGCTCGAGATCCGAGACGCCACCGAGGTCGATGCCGCTGTCGCGATCGGTATGGGCGAGAGCGGCCACGAGAGATGAGAGCGACGGCTGGCTGGTGGTGCCCGAAAGCGGGGCGGATGCCGCATCCGCAGCATCCACGCCGGCGGCGCTGGCCGCGAGCAGGGTTGCGAGCTGACCGCCGGGGGTGTCGTGCGTGTGCAGATGCACCGGCAGCTCGAAGCGGTCGCGCAGGGCGGTGACGAGCTTCGCCGCCGCCGCGGGGCGCAGCAGCCCCGCCATGTCCTTGATGGCGAGGACGTGGGCACCGGCATCCACGATCTGCTCCGCCAGGCGCAGGTAGTAATCCAGCGTGTACAGGTCTTCGGCCGGGTTCAGCAGGTCGCCGGTGTAGCACAGCGCCACCTCGGCGACGGAGGTTCCCGTCGCGCGTACCGCATCGATGGCCGGGCGCATCTGCGAGACGTCGTTGAGGGCGTCGAAGATGCGGAAGATGTCGACGCCGCTCGCGGCGGCCTCGCTCACGAAAGCCTCGGTCACCGCCGTCGGGTACGGGGTGTAGCCGACCGTGTTGCGCCCACGCAGCAGCATCTGGATGTTGATGTTGGGAAGCGCGGTGCGCAGCTTGTCGAGCCGCTCCCAGGGGTCTTCGCCGAGGAAGCGGAGCGCGACGTCGTAGGTCGCCCCTCCCCAGGCCTCGACCGAAAGAAGTCCGGGGGTGAGTCGCGCGAGATACGGAGCCGCAGCGACGAGGTCTTTGGTGCGCACCCGGGTCGCCAGCAGCGACTGATGCGCGTCGCGGAAAGTGGTGTCGGTGATCGCCAGAGCCGCCTGCTCGCGCAGGCTGCGGGCGAATCCCTCCGGGCCGAGCTCCTGCAGCCGCTGGCGGGAACCGGCGACGGGTTCTGAGTTCAGGTCGATCTGCGGCAGCTTTTCAGCGGGAGCGATCGCGCCGGGGTGCTCACCGTTGGGCTTGTTGACGGTGACGTCGACGAGCCAGTTCAGCAGCTTCGTACCGCGGTCCTTCGAGACACGACCCTGCAGCAGATCGGGTCGCTCATCGATGAAGGAAGTGCTCACGTCGCCGGCGACGAAGGCCTCGTCGTCCAGCAGGGCCTGCAGGAACGGGATGTTGGTGGAGACCCCGCGGATGCGGAACTCGGCCAGCGCGCGGCGGGCCCGTCCTACAGCGGCAGGGAAGTCACGCCCGCGACAGGTCAGCTTGGAGAGCATGGAGTCGAAGTGCGGGCTGATCTGCGCGCCCTGGTGCACGGTGCCGCCGTCCAGACGGATGCCGGCCCCGCCGGGCGACCGGTAGGTGGTGATCTTGCCCGTGTCCGGCCGGAATCCCTGCGTCGGATCCTCTGTGGTGATGCGGCACTGCAGCGCCGCGCCGCGCAGGCGGATGTCGCCCTGCTGCAGACCGAGCTCGGCGAGTGTCTCACCAGCGGCGATGCGCATCTGCGTCTGCACGAGGTCGACGTCGGTGATCTCCTCGGTCACGGTGTGCTCGACCTGGATGCGCGGGTTCATCTCGATGAAAACGACCTCGCCCGTGCGCTCCCCCGCCGTCTCCAGCAGGAACTCCACCGTGCCGGCGTTCTCGTAGCCGATCGAACGGGCGAAGGCGATGGCATGGCCGTGCAGAGCGGTGCGGATGCTGTCATCGAGGTTCGGCGCGGGGGCGATCTCGACGACCTTCTGGTGGCGGCGCTGTACGGAGCAGTCGCGTTCGAACATGTGCACGGTCTCGCCGGTCTTGTCTGCGACGATCTGCACCTCGATGTGGCGGGGCCGGAGCACTGCCTGCTCGAGGAACATGCGCGGGTCTCCGAATGCGCTCTGTGCCTCGCGCATCGCCTCGGCGAGGGCCGGAGCGAGTTCGCTCTTCGACTCGACACGGCGCATCCCGCGCCCGCCTCCGCCGGCGACCGCCTTCGCGAACAGCGGAAAGCCGATCTCGTCGGCCTGGGCGACAAGGGCGTCGACGTCGTCAGAGGCTTCGGTCGAGCGCAGGACGGGCACACCCGCCTCGATCGCGTGGCGCTTCGCCTCGACCTTGTTCCCGGCCATCTCGAGCACGTTCGACGGCGGGCCGATGAAGACGATCCCGGATGCTGCGGCACGCTCAGCGAGGTCGGGGTTCTCGGAAAGGAATCCGTACCCCGGGTAGATCGCATCTGCACCGGATTCGCGGGCGACGCGGATGATCTCGTCGACATCGAGGTACGCGCGAACCGGGTGTCCTCGTTCGCCGATCTCGTACGCCTCGTCCGCCTTCAGCCGGTGCTGTGAACCGCGATCTTCGTAGGGGAACACCGCGACCGTGCGCGCCCCCATCTCGAACGCCGCACGGAATGCGCGGATCGCGATCTCTCCACGATTGGCCACAAGGATCTTCTGGAACATGCACACCTCTGATAGCTCGATGTGCGGCACGATCGACGCACACGGGGCGGGGCTGAGTGTTTTCCAAGCCTAGAGGAAGGTAACGTGGTCTCCGTGCACGTACTCAGCGTCAGCTCTCTCAAAGGCGGTGTCGGTAAGACGACCGTGACTCTCGGCCTGGCCTCCGCGGCCTTCGCCCGGGGCATCCGTACCCTCGTCGTCGACCTCGATCCGCAATCAGACGTCTCGACCGGGATGGACATCCAGGTCGCGGGGCGCCTGAACATCGCCGACGTGCTCGCCAACCCCAAAGAGAAGGTGGTCCGCCAGGCGATCACCGCCAGCGGTTGGGCGAAGGTGCACCCCGGAACCATCGACGTGCTCATCGGCAGCCCGTCGGCGATCAACTATGACGGCCCGCACCCGAGCGTGCGCGACGTGTGGAAGCTCGAAGAGGCGCTGGCCGCCGTCGAGGCCGACTACGACCTCGTGCTCATTGACTGCGCTCCGTCACTGAATGCCCTCACCCGCACGGCCTGGGCCGCCAGTGACCGCGTCATGGTCGTCACGGAGCCCGGACTGTTCTCTGTCGCCGCCGCCGACCGCGCGCTGCGCGCGATCGAAGAGATCCGCCGGGGGCTGTCACCGCGACTGCAGCCGCTCGGGATCGTCGTGAACCGTGTGCGACCCCAGTCGATCGAGCACCAGTTCCGCATCAAAGAACTGCGCGACATGTTCGGACCGCTCGTGCTCTCGCCGCAGCTGCCGGAGCGCACATCGCTGCAGCAGGCGCAGGGGGCCGCGAAGCCGCTGCACATCTGGCCGGGAGACTCCGCTCAGGAGCTTGCGGGCGACTTCGATCTGCTGCTGGATCGCATCATTCGCACCGGCCGAGTGCCTGTGCAGGAAGTCGGCGCGCAGGCCTGAGGCGGGCCCGTTTCGACTCGTCGCTGCGCTTCTCGCTCAACGCGTTTCGTCGCGGTCGCCTGCGGCTCCCTTGCTCAACGACCCGCGAACGCTACGCCCCACGGAGACACAACGGGCGTTGAGCGAGCGTCAGCGAGACGAAACGGGTTGAGCGAGCGCAGCGAGTCGAAGCCTCGACCTCGGCCGCGACCCCGACGCCCCGCTACGCCGTGCGCTTCGCGCGTCGCGCGGACAATTCGTCGACCGGGTCGGGGGCCGTGGGGTCGAACTCGACCAGCGTCGTCTCGACCTCGCGCAGCACCTTGCCCACGGCGATGCCGAACACGCCCTGGCCGCGACTGACGAGGTCGATGACCTCGTCGTTCGAGGTGCACAGGTACACCGAGGCTCCGTCGCTCATCAGCGTGGTGCCGGCGAGATCGCGGATGCCGGCGGCGCGGAGCTGGTCCACGGCCGTGCGGATCTGCTGCAGCGAGATGCCGGTATCGAGCAGTCGTTTGACGAGCTTGAGCACCAGGATGTCGCGGAAGCCGTACAGACGCTGCGACCCGGAGCCGCTCGCACCGCGCACGGTGGGCTCGACGAGTTCGGTGCGCGCCCAGTAGTCGAGCTGACGATAGGTGATGCCAGCGGCGCGCGCCGCCACGGCGCCACGGTAGCCGACCTCGTCGTCCATGGCGGGAAGACCGTCCGTGAAGAGGAGTTCGGTCACGAACTGCGGGTCGCCTGCACGCTCATCCGCACTCATATGACTTCCTCTCTGATGGGTTATCCCCCACGCTAGAGCAGTGCCCGATCCCGGGCAACGACATCCGCATCGGGTCGAAGGTGTGTCGCAACCTGTTCGTTACGAAAGCGCCGGTCGCTACGAGAGAACGCGGCTGAGCGCCTCGCCGACGAACACCGCGCGCACCTCACCGATCTTCGTCGCCAGCTCCGGTGCCATCTCGCGCGCCTTGCCGCGGGAGGTGGCGTCGGTTCTGCGCAGCAGCGCCGACATGGCCGATTCAATCAGGGACACCTCGCGCTCCGCACTCTGCCGCAGGGTGCGCAGGTGTCGCGGCTCGATGCCGTGACGGTCGAGAGCGACCAGGCCCCGCAGCAGCGTGACGGTCGATTCCGGGTAGGTCTCGGCGGCAGCGATGATGCCGGTGCTGATGGCGTCATTGAGGATCTGCGGTCCCGCACCGGCGGCAGACAGCAGCTCACCGCGCCGATACCGGCGCGGTGCCGGTGCGATCGACTGCGGTGGAGCGAAAGCCGGACCGGTGCGACCATTGGCCTCGGCCTCGTCGAGCTGCTCGCGGATGACGCTGAGCGGCAGATAATGATCGCGCTGAAGTGTGAGCCCGATCCGCAGTCTCTCGATGTCGGACTGCGAGAACTTCCGGTACCCGGACTCGGTGCGCGAGGGACTGACGATGCCCTGCACTTCGAGGAAGCGCAGCTTGCTCGAAGTGAGATCAGGAAAATCCGGCGTCAGCCTGGCGAGCACCTGACCGATACTCAGAAGACCCGCGGACGCTGAGCGATCGCGGGCAGGAAGTGCCGCCATCACTCAGTCGCCGCAGCGAGATCGATGGGTGAGACGAAGAAATTCAATCGGAATTTGCCGACACGCAGTTCATAGCCGTTGGCCAGAGCGCTGCGGTCGACGCGCTCGCCGTTGACATAGGTGCCGTTGAGCGAACGCTGGTCGACGATCTCGAAAGCGCTGCCCGAACGGGTGATCTCGGCGTGACGACGCGAGACAGTGACGTCGTCGAAGAAGATGTCCGCCTCGGGGTGACGTCCGATCGTGGTGACGTCGGTGTCGAGCAGGTAACGCGCGCCGGCTAGGGCACCGGAGCGAACCAGCAGCAGCGCGGAGCCGGAGGGAAGCGCGGCGATGGCCCCCTGCTCGACATCGGTGAGCTCGGCACCGAAGGGCACGAAGGAAAGGTCGGAATCATGTCCGAACGTCTGTGTGGCATCGCTCCGCTGCTCTCCGTCGCGGTGAATAGCCGCGTCGTTCGCCGGTCGGCTCTCAAAATCTGTCACGGTGGCCCTCCTTCCGATCCAGACTAACGGATCGGCTGGCCGACGAGCGAGGGTGTGTGCGACTCAACGGGTGCACATCGCGATTTCCTATGCTTGAGTTGTGCGCACCCTAACGATCTCCCGCTCCACCGCCCCTCTCATCACCGCAGTGACACTGCTCGTCGCGTTCGTGCTGCTGTTCGCCTGGCCGCAGTCCGCGGCCGCGCACGACACCCTCATCGACTCCACTCCTGCCGCCGATTCGACCGTGGACACACTGCCGGAGGAACTCACCCTGACGTTCAGCGCCGTGCCGATCGGCGGTGAAGGATCGACGGAGATCGTCGTGACAGATGCCGCTGGCGAGTCGGTCACAGATGGCGCCGCCGCACTCGACGGAGCCATGGTGACCCAGCCGCTCGTCGCCGAGGCAGATGCCGGCGAGTATCACGTGCTCTGGAAGATCGTCTCCAGCGACGGACACCCCACCTCGGGAGAGTTCACTTTCACCGTGACGACGAGCACGGTCACCTCTGATCCCTCCGCCGCCCCCACCGCCGAGGAGACCGTCGGCCCGGCGCCCGATGAGACGCAGTCAGCCGATGCGCCCGAAGATTCGAACGTGGAGTCCCCGGCCGGATTCTCTCCGGGCTGGCTCATCGGCGGAGCCGTCGTCGTGCTCATCGTGGTGGTTCTGCTGTTCCTTCTGCTGCGCCGTCGCAAGCCCGCCGATTCCGAGTCGGACGACCCCGCAGAGCGCTAGGCTTAAGGCATGCCACACTACGACGTCGTCATCCTCGGCGCGGGCCCCGGCGGGTACGTCGCCGCAGTCCGCAGCGCACAGCTCGGACTGTCCACCGCGATCATCGAAGAGAAGTACTGGGGAGGTATCTGCCTCAACGTCGGCTGCATCCCCTCCAAGTCGCTCCTGAAGAATGCCGAGCTCGCTCACACCCTGAACCACAAGGCCGACTTCTTCGGCATTTCGGGTGATTTCACCATCGACTTCGGCAAGGCGTTCGACCGCTCGCGCGAGGTCGCCGATGGCCGGGTCAAGGGCATCCACTTCCTGATGAAGAAGAACAAGGTGACCGAGTACGACGGTCGCGGCACCTTCACCGGACCGAAGGCGATCTCGGTCGCGAAGTCCGACGGCTCCACCGAAGAGGTCACGTTCGACAACGTCATCATCGCGACCGGCTCGAAGGTACGTCTGCTGCCAGGCGTCGAGCTCAGCGAGAACGTCGTCACCTTCGAGGAGCAGATCCTCAGCCGCGAGCTGCCCGAGTCGATCGTCATCGTCGGCGCCGGCGCCATCGGCATGGAATTCGCATACGTCCTGACGAACTACGGCGTCAAGGTCACGATCATCGAGTTCCTCGACCGCGCGCTCCCCAATGAGGACGCTGACGTGTCGAAGGAGATCACCAAGCAGTACAAGAACTACGGCGTCGACATCCTGACCTCCACGAAGGTCGAGAAGGTCGTCGACAACGGCTCCTCTGTCACCGTCACCTACACCGGCAAGGATGGCCAGCCGGCGTCGATCGACGCCGGCAAGGTGCTCATGTCCGTCGGGTTCGCCCCGAACGTCGAGGGCTACGGACTCGACAAGACTGGCGTCGCCCTCACCGAGCGCGGTGCTATCGATATCGACGACCACATGAAGACGAACGTCGACGGCATCTACGCCATCGGTGACGTCACGATGAAGCTGCAGCTCGCCCACGTCGCCGAGGCCCAGGGCGTCGTAGCGGCGGAGACCATCGGCGGCGCCGAGACCCAGACCCTGGGCGATTACCGCATGATGCCTCGTGCAACGTTCTGCTCGCCGCAGGTCGCCTCGTTCGGTCTCACCGAGCAGCAGGCCAAGGACGACGGGCACGACGTCAAGGTCGTCACCTTCCCGTTCATGGCCAATGGCAAGGCGCACGGCCTGGGCGAGCCCGTCGGGTTCGTGAAGATGATCGCCGACACCGAGCACCTCGAACTGCTCGGCGCCCACATGATCGGCCCGGATGTCTCCGAGCTCCTCCCCGAGCTGACGCTGGCTCAGAAGTGGGATCTCACCGCTCTCGAGCTCGCGCGCAACGTGCACACGCATCCGACGCTGTCGGAGGCACTGCAGGAGGGCTTCCACGGCCTGGCCGGCCACATGATCAACTTCTGAGGTCTTCGAGCGTCTCTGCGACGACCTGCGCGACGACCTCGGCCGCGGCCGCCCGCTCTTCGGCAACCAGCCCGATGCGGGTGCGCCGGTCGAGGACGTCGTCCGCGTCGAGAGCACCCTCCGCGCGCACGGCGAACGCGACCTCGGCCCGCACGACGTCGATCCCGTCGGCCACGCGCTCGGCGCCACTGGTTCCTCCGGCGGCGAGAACGGATGCCGCTTCCGCGCCGTAACGCGCGCGAAGCGCTGACGACGGGCGACGGGCAGCGCCGGCATCCGGGATCGGCACCGGCGAGTCGGGCGCACCGACGAGTGGCAGGCGATCGGTCCGGCATCCGGGGTCAACGAGCCCTGCCTGCTGCAGCGCGAGACCGACGGCGTCCTTCGCCATAGCGCGATACGTCGTCAGCTTTCCACCGAGGATGCCGATGCTCCCGTTCGACGACACCTCGACGCGGTGGCGGCGCGAGATGTCTGCGGTCGACTCGCCCGCGCCGGACTCGACGAGCGGACGCAGGCCCGAGAAGGTTCCGCGCACGTCCTCGCGCGTCAGCGGTCGGTTCAGCGCTCGGGACACGGTGTCCAGGAGGAAATCAACTTCGTCATCGGTCGCCGTCGGTACATCCGGAACCTGCCCCGGAGCGTCGACGTCGGTGAGTCCGACGATCACGCGCCCGAGTTGAACGGGCAGCGCGAACACGAATCGGCTGATGGAACCGGGGTGCGGAACGGTGAGCGCTGCGGTCGGGTTGCCGAGCGCCGCGGCATCCAGCACCAGGTGGGTTCCCCGGCTCGGCCGCAGTCGGATGTCGGGATCCAGCTCGGCCGCCCAGACACCGGCGGCATTCACGACGGCCCGAGCGCGCAGGCGCAGCGAGCCCCCGCCGACCTCGTCGTGCAGTGTCGCACCGCCGCCGTCGACGTCGGCCGCCCGGGTTCGGGTCAGCACCGTCGCGCCGTGGGCAGCGGCGGTGCGTGCGATGGCGGTGACCAGACGTGCGTCGTCGATGAGCTGACCGTCCGTGCTGACGATCCCGCCGCGCAGACCTCGTCGGCTCAGAGCGGGGAAGATCGCCACGGACTCGGCCGGTGACACCCGGTGCGGCCGCGGCAGCACCGAACCCGGCGTCCGCGCCACGCGGCGCAGGCCATCGCCGAGCCAGAAACCCAGACTGCTGATCACGCGCTGCGTGGTCGTCACACCCTCGACGTACGGCAGCAGCTGCGGCAGCGTGCGAGTGAGGTGCGGGGCGATGCGCGTCATGAGCAGATGCCGCTCGCGCGCGCTCTCCTGCGCGACTGCGAAGTCTCCCGACGCCAGATAGCGGAGGCCGCCGTGCACGAGCTTCGAACTCCACCGGCTCGTTCCGAAGGCGAGATCCTGTGCTTCGACGAGGACGACGGAGAGGCCGCGGCTCGCGGCATCCAGGGCGACGCCGGCGCCGGTGATCCCACCGCCGATCACAAGAAGGTCGACCTCGCCGTCGCCCGCGAGCGCGTCGAGCTCGCGCGAGCGCCGAGCGGCGTTCAGCATGGATGAGGCGCGCACGCCGTTCTCGCGGGTCATGATCGCAGGTATCCGTCCACGGCGTGGGCGAGCTCGGCGCGCCATTCGGCCGCTCCGATCAGCGATGAGACCGCGTTGTGCGAGAGGACGGCGGACTGCACGATGAGCAGGAGCATCACGGACATGTCGTCCGCATCGCCCTCCCGCACCGTTCCGCCGTGCTGTCCGCGTGCGATGGCTTCGGCGAGCCAGCGGAGCATGACGCGCTGGCTCGATCCCACACGCTCGAGGCTGTACTGGGTGAACGCCTCGGGCTCTCTGGCCAGCAGCCGCTCGAACACCGGGTCGGCGGCGAATGCATCGGCGAAGTCGAGGATCTCGTCGACGAACTCGTCACGAGCGCTGATCGCGGGTGAGAAGCGCGCCAGGATCGAGACGGTCTGGCGAAGCAGCGCCGCTCGCACCACCTCGTCGACACCGGGCCAGCGACGGTAGATCGTCGGCCGGCTCACACCGGCTTCCCGCGAGAGCTCGGCGATGGTGAGACCGCCGGTCCCGCGCGTGGCGATGAGTGCGGCAGCGTGATCGAGCAGCCGCGCCTCGACCTCGTCCCAGACCGGGAGCTGCTCGAGGAATGAGCTCATGACATCTTGACGTTCTTTCATGATGTGTCACACTGTAACGCATGACGACGGAAACGACACCAGCAGCGACGATGCGATGGAACGGTTGGGGCGACCCGGCGCTCGCGAAGGATCTGCCGCTCGCCGTGCGCGCACTGCTGCCCACGGTCCTCGGCAAGGTGCACCGTCCGGACGCGGCTGTCGATCTCTCGGATGTGCGCATCGCCGCCTCCGCACTGACCGCGGACGACCGGGCGGCACTGGCCGCGATCGTCGGCGACGCGCACGTCAGCACCGATAACGAAACGCGGATCCGCCATGCCGGGGGTCGGTCGACGATCGATCTCATGCACCGGCGTGCCACCGATCAGGATGCGCCGGATGCTGTCGTCTCCCCCGCTGGTCACGACGAGGTGCTCGCCGTCATCATGCTCGCGGCAGAGCGCTCGATCGCGGTCGTGCCGTTCGGCGGCGGCACGAGCGTCGTCGGCGCGCTGGACCCGGAGCGCGGCGACCACCGCGCTGTGATCGCCCTCGACCTGCGACGGCTCAGCGGCCTACTGCACCTCGACGAGGTCAGCGGCGAAGCACGGTTCCTCGCCGGCACCACCGGCCCGGAGGCCGAGCGTCTGCTCGCCGAGCGCGGCTTCGAGCTCGGCCACTACCCGCAGAGCTTCCTCTACGCCACGCTCGGCGGTTTCGCCGCGGCGCGCTCGTCGGGTCAGAACTCGGCAGGCAACGGCAGGTTCGACACGATGGTCACGGCGTTGCGCGTTGCGACGCCGACCGGCGAGATCGCGCTCGGCGGGGCCCCGGGAACCGCCGCGGGCCCCGACCTCATGCGGATGTTCCTCGGCTCAGAGGGGATCCTCGGGGTGATCACCGAGCTCCGGCTGCGCGTGCACCGCCTGCCGGAAAGCCGCATCCACCAGGGGTGGACATTCCCCGACTTCGCGACCGGCGTCGATGCGCTGCGACAGGTCGCACAGCTCGGCACGGGACCGACGGTGATCCGTCTCTCCGATGAGGCCGAGACCGGGATCGGACTCGCGCAGCACGGCAAGATCGGCAAGGCACTGTCGAAGGGGTGCAGTGCGGTGACAGTGTTCGAGGGCAGGCCGGAGGTCGCTGCCGCCCGCCAGGCGCTGACCGAGCGCGTGCTCACCGCCGCGGGCGGACGGTCTTCCGGCGCCTCTCCGGCCGAAGACTGGGCAAAGGGCCGCTTCGGCGCGCCGTACCTGCGCGATGCGCTCATCGATCACGGGGTGTTCTGCGAGACGCTGGAGACCGCGACCGTCTGGGCGAACATCGACCGACTGAAGACCGCGGTCACCGAGACGCTCCGTGCCGGCTTCGCCGACCACGATGCGAAGTCCCTGGTGATGTGTCACATCTCGCATGTGTACCCCACCGGCGCCGCCCTCTACTTCACGATCATCGGGAATCTGAAGGGCACCGAAGAGAGCGACGTCCTCGCGCAATGGGACACGATCAAGTCGCGGGTGAACGACACGATCCTCGAAAATGCCGGCACGATCAGCCATCACCACGGTGTCGGCCGCGATCACGCCCCCTGGTTGGCGACGGAGATCGGCGACGGCGGCGTTCGGATGCTGCGGGCGCTCAAGACCGAACTCGACCCGACCGGGATCATGAACCCCGGCGCGCTGCTCGCGGCTCCCCAGGCGGGCTGACGTGCGGAACGTCCACGTTCTGATCAACCCGGATGCCGGGCGCGGCACCGGATCCACGAGAGCGGATGCCGCGATCACGGCGCTGCGCGCGCGCGGGCTCGACCCCGTCATCCACTCCGGCGCGTCACCCGAGGAGTCGTGCCGACTCGCAGCTGTTGCTGTCGCGGCGAAGCCGGACGCCCTCGTCATCGTCGGTGGGGACGGAACGCTCTCGACCGTGGTGGACGTGCTGGCCGGCTCCGGCGTCCCGCTCGTCCTCGTCCCGGCCGGGACCGGCAACGACCTCGCCCGTTCGCTGGGCATTCCGTTCGGTTCCGACGAGGCGGCGGCCGACGCCGCAGCCGCCGCTGTCGACGGCGTCGTACGATCCCTGGATATCGGCCAGGCCATCTGCGCGGACGGCATGACCCATTTCCTCACGGTCGCGGCCATCGGATTCGATGCCAAGGTCAGCGAACGCACCAACCGGCTGCGGTGGCCGCGCGGGCGCGCCCGCTACTACCTGGCGCTGGTCATCGAACTGCTGCGCCTGGCACCGATGCGCTTCTCCCTGCGCGTCGACGGCACCGACAGCCCGGTCTCCGACGGCACGCTCGTCGCGGTCGGCAACACGCGCAGCTACGGCGGCGGGATGCCCGTGTGCCCGGATGCCGATCCGCATGACGGGTTGCTCGACGTCGTCCATGTCGCGGCGATCGGGCGGTTCGAGCTGATCCGTTTCTTCCCGCATCTGCTGCGCGGCACACATGTGCAGCTTCCGCAGGTCACGACGATGCGCGGAAGCGAGGTCGAGGTCTCAGCCCCGGGGCTCGTGGTCTACGCCGACGGCGAGCGCGTCGGGACCGAGAGCGTCCGGATCCGGGTGGTCGCCGGAGCGCTCAGCATTCTGCTGCCGGAGTGATCAGTCTGCGGCGAACCCCGCGAGGTCGTTCGCCGCAGCGGTCCCCGCACGGACGAACAGTGCCGGCCGTCCGAGCTGCGCATCGACGTTCGCCCGGATCACCGACGAATCGTCGCCGAAGACCTCACCGGTCCAGATGTTCTGCCAGCGGCCGGGCGGGAAAGCGACTTCCACCGTGTTCGCCCCGGCGGTGAGCACGGGCGCGAGCAGCACGTCCGGTCCGAGCTGCAGCTCATCGTCGGCGCCGCCGTTCAGATCGGCAGTGGAATCCAGCATCCAGGGGTGCTGCACCGCTCCCGCGAGTGGCCCCTGGGCGGCCAGGCGCTCGCGCTCCGGCGCCAGCGCGACGAACACGCGGGTAAGATCTGCCAGGCGCGCGGCGAGCACTGCGTCTTCGGCGGGCTGCGAGGAGAATGCCGGACGGTTGCCCTCGTGGGTGCGGAACACCGGCTGCAGCAGAGACGCCTCCGCCCACCGCAGCACGAGCTCGTCGTCGCGGACGACATCGGGGATGACGGGCAGCTCGACGCTGGTGTACCCGCCGATGTCGCCGTGCACCTGCGCCATGCCGCTCGCCGACAGCGCCTGGGTGAGCGTGACGGTCGACGCGAGCCCATCGGTGCGCGACCAGTCCTGGGTCTGATCGCCCAGCCACAGAGCATCCGCTGCCCCGGCCGACACGGTACCGCCGCTGCGGTGCCAGACGAATCCGTCATCGGTGAGTCCGGCGAGCTCCAGCGCCCGCTCGTTGACCTGCTGCCACAGCACCGGCCACTGCACGCGCCAGTCTGCGCCGGAGCCGCCTGCGAGCACGGCATCCAGCGGTGGGCCTTCGGCGAAATCCGCCATCCAGCCGGATGCTCCGGCACCGGCGACCTCGTCGGCGATGACCTGCGCGAACCATTCGCGGGCGTCGGGATTCGACAGATCGACCGTGGCCGCAGTGAATCCGTGCTGGTCGGCATCGATCACGGCGCCGTCCTCGTCCCGTGCCAGGTAGCCGGCAGCGGCCGCCTCGGCATAGAGGTCACGACCGCCGCGCTCGGCCGCGGCCGCACCGCTGTCGACCGAGAGCGACGGATTCACGTAGGTGAGCACGCGAATGCCCTGCTCCTCAAGATCGGCGACCAGTTCGTCCCAGCCGGGGTACTGCTCCTCGTCGAGCTCCCAGTTCCACTGCAGCCGCTCGCCGAAGTCGGTCGTGCGTCTGCCCACCCAGTCCTGCAGCCAGACGGCGGCAAGCGGAACGCCCGCCTCTTGCAGCGTGCCGACCTTCGCGCGCACCTCTTCGGTGCCGCCCTGGATTCCGGCGATCATCCCCGTCGAGGTCCATGCCGGAGCAGGCTCAGCCGCACCGATCCACTCGGATTGGATGGCTACCGCCTCAGCCGGTGTCGCCGCGGCCGTGAGTGAGAACTCGGCCCGGTCGTCCCAGACCTCCCAGATCATCCGATCGTCGGGTCGCAGGTCGACCGACGAGATCGCATCGCCCCGGTAGACGAGACTGCGCGCACGGTCGGTGACGTTGACGGCGCTCGGGAGATACGTCGTGTCCTGCCCCCCGGCCGAGCTCGCCGCGAGATCCACGAGGAAGGACAACGGCTGCTCTCCGCGCCCGATCCCCTGCTCGCGCGGGATGAGCGGAATGCGGTCGCCGCGCAGATCCCACCCGGCGGACTGCGCACCGAGTCCGTGAACACCTTCATCGGCCTCCAGCGCCGCGGAGAGATACAGACGGTTCGCGGCGGGATCGACCGAGACCGCAGCATCCAGTCGGCCCGGTGCGCGCTCGGTCAACCGCATCTCCCAGATGAGGTCGTCGTCGAAGGTGCCGCTCAGCAGGAGCGAACCGTCCGGATCGGCGGTCGCAGAGACGACGTGCTGATCCGCCCAGGCTGTGGTCTGATGATCGCTGACGCGTACGAGGCCCAGATCGTCGACGAACTGCGCGTCGGCATCTGCCGCGTTGAGAAAGGCCTCTCCGGGCACCGTCTCCCACACCGCGGCTGCCGCATCCGGATGGGTGATGTGCAGGGCGGTGTCGAGGCGGACGGTGAAACCGCCGACCTGCCACTCCCCCTCGGCCCCGTCCGCAAGCAGCTCACCGCGCGGCGGATCGGCGAGAGCTGTCGACGGCGCCGGCAGTCTGAAGATGACGAACACGGTGCCGAGGATCGCTGCGGCGACGACAAGTGCGAGAGCTGCGAGTCCGACTCGGCGTCCGATACGCCCACGACGGCGAGGGACGGCATCGTTGTCGGTCACCCGTTCAGTATAGATTCGCCGCTCACGCGCCCCGCATCGTGATCATGTCGGCCGTTCGACGGCGCAGGGGCGCCGTGCCGAGCGCCCCGATCACGACGTTGCGCCCCCACAGCACGGGGCCGCGGGCCGGACGCCCCATCGTCATGTAGAAGAACGAGCGGCGCTGCGCCCCGGCGACAGCGCGCATCGTGGGGCGCTCGTAGTCGCTCAACACCAACACCCCGGTACCGAGAGAGCGTTCGATGGCCGCGGCAAGACGGCCTGCCGCCGCCCAGCCGAGGTTCATCCCCTGCCCGCCGATGGGGCTCGTCTCGTGCGCGGCGTCGCCGACGAGGACGATCCGTCCGGCCGTGAGACGTGACGCACGATGCTGCCTGGCCGCGAAAACAGTCGGCGCAGTGCCGTCGGGCAGGTCGAGACGGATGCCGGTGCGTCGACGGATCGCATCGATGAAGGTCGGCGCATCATCGAGCATCCGCTGCGGATCCGAGGCGACCCACCGCCGCCGGCCCTCCGGAAGCGGGAACGATTCGACGAGCCCGGCAGATTCGCAGTGCAGCCGCGCGCGCAGGTCGGCGTGAGCATCGGGGACATCGACCATCGCGTACCATCCGGTGCCCGGTCGCTCACGCCAGTCGATACCGAGCTGACGACGGATGCCGCTGCGCACCCCGTCGGCGGCGATGACGAACGAGGCGGTTTTCTCTCTGCCTGTCTCGAACGACAGGCTGACGGCTGCACCCTCGTCGTGCACCCGGGTGACGCGGTGGGCGAAGTGCAGCGCTCCTTCCTGCAGCCGCGACAGCCGTTGCCGCAGCAGCGCGTCGGTACGGTGCTGCGGCAGGATCAGCACACGCTGCGCTGCGGTGAACGAGAGCGACGCGAGGATGCGGCCGTCGCAGACGACGTCGCCGCCCTCGAGCGCGAGCGCCTCGGCGCGCACCTCGGCACTGATCCCGGCATCGTCGAGCGCGGCACGACCGGGCGGATGGATGCCGATCGCCCGAGAACGGTCGTCAGCGCCCGCACGCATCTCGTACACCGCGACGTCGACGCCGCGCTGCGCGAGCAGACAGGCCAGGAGCAGCCCGACCGGCCCTGCGCCGACGATCGCGACGTCATGGTCGGGCATCCCACGCCTCCCATCGCAGTTCGAGTCGCGCAGGGATCGCCCGCCGCACCTGCCATCCCGGTGGTGCGATCGCCGTGAGCTCCGACGCCGTGTACGCACGGCGGATGCTGGTGAGCCCGTCATCGCGGATGAACGAGTCCGCGAGCAGATTCCTCGCGAACGGCAGCGTCCCGGCCGCGAATCCCCAGTACGCGAACCGGCCGCGTTCGATGTCGCGGTGCAGTACGAGCCCGTCGTCCGCGGCGAGCGCGACGGAGTCCGCCAGGACCGTCGGCAGTTCCGTACGGGACAGGTGATGCAACAGATGGTTGGAGATGACGATGTCGAAGCGGTCACCGGCATCCACCAGCGCGGTCGTGCTCGCACACCGGTATTCGACCCCGCCTCCGCGCGGGCGCGCCCAGCGGATCGCCCGCTCGTCGGCATCCAGCGCCGTGATCGAGACCGGCAGAGCATCGCGGCGGGCCCACGCGGCGAGCGCCCGCGACACGTCTCCGCCGCCCGACCCGACGTCGAGCAGACGGATCGGCTTTCGTCGGGCTCGCGGGCGGATGTCGCGCCGGTACACCGCCCGCCACCGAGAGACCACGGCGTTGACGAGCGGGAAGCGCTCGTAGGTCCGCTCCAGCATCCGGGCATCCGCTGCGGGGTCGTCCATCAGTTCTCGTGCGTCGACCGCGCGGGAGGAGAGGTCTGCCATCACGTGGGCGCGACGACGGTCAGGAGCGCCGCCTCTGCCGTCAGGCCGGGCCCGAACGCCATCGCCGCCACCCGGTCGCCGTCGCGGGCGCCCTCCTGCTCCAAGATGCGCCGCAGCACGAACAGCACGGTGGCGCTGGACATGTTGCCGTACTGCCGGAGCACCTTTCGTGCGGGGCCGAGCTGCTGCTCGGAGAGGCCCAATCGCTCCTCGACGCGATCCAAGATGCTGCGCCCACCCGGGTGAATCGCCCAGTGTGCGATCTGTTCGCCGATCGTTCCGTCATCGAAGGCCGTGGCGAGCTCTGCCCGGTCAGCGTACAGCGGGCGGAGCGCGTCGAATATGTGGTCCCCGATGAGCTGCGGTACCGCGGTCGACAGGATCATCTCGAACCCTTCGTCGCCGATCATCCAGGCCATGTCCTTCTTGCCCTCCGGGATGATCCCGGTGTGGAAGCGGTCCAGCGCGAAGCCCGGTACGGCGGAGACGAACTTCCGCGCGGTGACGAGACCGGCGGCCGCGCCGTCGGCGAACAGCGATGTGGCCACGATCATGTCGGGGTCCTCGGAGGAGCGCAGGTGCAGAGTGCACAGTTCGACGCTGACAACGAGCACCACAGCATCCGGATCGGCGGCGCAGAACTGGCTCGCGGCTCGCAGCGCGGGCACCGACGCGTAGCATCCCATGAACCCGAGGTGATAGCGCTGCACGCTGTCCGCCAACCCGAGAGCGCGCACGATCTCGTAGTCGGGGCCGGGTGCGTAGAAGCCGGTGCACGACACGGTGATCACGTGGGTGATGTCGGCGGCGGTGATGTCCGGGTCGGATTCGAGGCTCCGCCGAGCAGCGTCGACGTAGAGCTTCCATGCCTCGCGCACGTAGATCTCGTTGCGTACCTTCGTCGCCGGCGACAGCAGCGCTCCGCTCGCCCGGTCATAGAACTGCGGCGATTCCGCGTCTGAGATTAGCGACAGCTCGTCGAGCACGGTGTACCGGGTGTCGATCCCCGAGCCGTTGAACGACGCCGTCACGATGCGCTGGGCCAGCCTGCCGAGGTCGGGTTGAGCGGCGAAGACGTCGCGCACCTCGTCCTGTCGCAGCTCGGTGTCGGGGACGATCGTCTGCAGCGAGCGCAGTATGGCGGAGTGGCTCATGAGGTCACTCAAGCACGCCGGCTCCTCCGGCAGAAGGGGGTTGCGTCAGAAAACCGAGGTCGTCAGTGGCCGAGTGCGCGGGCGAGCTTCGAATCGGATGCTGCGGGACGGGCGCCCGCGGCGAAGACGACGTTCTCGACCGCCGCGAACAGGGCGGTGCGCCCCGCCTCGTCGGTCGGAGCGGCCGGGCCCAGCTCGACTTCCCACTCCCGCCATTCGCGCGGTACGGGGGTATGCGGTGATTCCGGCCGCCGCAGATCCGTGGCGCGGACACGATCGTCGACGAACTCGGCGATGACACCGTCCGGCCCGGTGAGCAGGTAGGCGGTTCGGCTGTTCTCAATGCGCGCGAGCGGTGTCAGCGGCGCGGTCGTCCAGCGGACGAGGGCTGCGGTGACGGCATCCGGGATCGCACCGTCGTGATCGGGGCCGCCGATATCCAGCGGCCAGGCGATCTCGAGGCGCCCATCCCCTTCGCGAGGACCCTTGATGTGCCAGCCGGCATCCGGTCCGCCCGTGCGGCGGCGCACGGCGACGCCCGCGCGGGCGAGATCCGTATCCGTCGTGTCGAAATAGCGGGCGTCGAGCTCACGCAGCTCGCCATCGGTGACGCTGTCGACGGCGTCGATCCCGATCCATTCGGGCAGCGGCGTACCGACGTCGACGTCGTACTTGCGCTCGATCTCGACAGTGCGGGTGCCCTCAGTCATCGTCGAGGGTGAGATCTTCCAGCGACTCGTCGAACCAGTAATCGATCTCGGTGGGGCCGTCGTCGGTTCCGGTGTTGTGCGCGTCGCCACGGCGGTCGTAGACCACCTGCGTCTCGCTGTAGGGGACGATCAGTCGGTCTTCGACGTCTTCGATGGGAACGATCTGCCCGTCCAGCGGGCCGCCGTGGAGTCGTGCGATTGCCATGAGCACACCATAGTCCTCTTCACCGCCCTCTTCGCGATGCTGCCCCCTCACCCGACCGCGATGCCGAGCACGGCGCCGATGATCATCCAGGGCCCGAACGCGATGCGCGTGGATCTGTTCGCCCGCCGGAGCGCCATGAGAGCGAGCGCGTAGAGCGCACCGAGGACGAATGCGGATGCCGCGCCGATCACGAGCACCTGCCAGCCATGCCAGCCCAGCACCAGGCCGATGAGGGCTGCGAGCTTGACGTCTCCTCCGCCGATCCCACCTCCGCTCGTGCCGCGGAGCACGGCGTAGAGAGCGCCGAGGATCAGCATGCCCGCCAGCGCGCCGATCAGGGCGCCGGTGCGCTGCGTCACGAGCGCGTCAGCGCAGGCCAGCACGAGGGATGCCCCCAGGGTCGGCAGCACGATGCGGTTCGGCAGTCGGTGCGTACGTGCATCGATCGCCAGCAGCCAGATACCGATGCCCGCCAGACCCAGGTGCACGACCGTGACGACGATGTCGTACACAGAGACGGAGGGCATGCCCGAAGGTTATGAGAAAAGCGGATGCGGTGATTTCCGCCTGTGGATAACCTCGATGTCCGATGTGCGAATTACGATCAGAACACAGCTTGATTTATTCGTACATAAATTCGAGGATGGATGCATGAGCACCGTGAACACCGCCTCTCGCGCGCAGGAGGTCCATCGCCTGCGCAGCGAGATCTCCCGCATGCAGCGGCGGCGCAGCGACGTGCCCTTTCTTCCGCTCGATCCCGCGTTGGAAGGGCTGCTGCCCGATCCCGGTCTGCGGGTCGGCTCCGCCTACTCCCTCTCCCCCTCTCCGAGTCTGCTGGGAGCGCTGCTGGCCGCACCGTCGCAGAAAGGATCGTGGTGCGCGGTCGTCGGCATGCCCACGCTCGGAGTCGAAGCGATGAGCGATCTCGGCGTCGAGCTCGAGCGCCTCATCCTCGTGCCCGATCCCGGCCCGCGTTGGCTCACCGTCGCGACGGCTCTGTCCGAGGTGATCCCGATCATCGCGGTGCATCCGCGCAGCCGCGTCGCCGACGCCGACATCGCCCGACTCAACGCACGGCTGCGCGATCGCGGCTGCACCCTGCTGGTCACCGCACCCTGGCCGCAGGCCGAGGCGACGATCCGGGTGGAAGAGACCGAGTGGCACGGCCTGGGCTCGGGGTGGGGGCTGCTCTCCGATCGCTCTGTGACGCTGCGGGCCTCGGGGCGCCGGTTCGAGTCCGGCCGCCGGGTGCGCGTGCAGATGCCCACCTCGCTCGGGCGGGTGGGAGCCGCCCCCGCCGCATTGCGGCCGATGGCCGCTCTGCCGACGCCGGCATCTGCTCCTGATCGGCTGGCGGTTGCCGGATGAACGCCCCTCCCCGTCATCTCGTGCTGTGGCTGCCGGACTGGCCGGTCCGGGCGGCACTCGGCACTCCTCCCGGAGACGAGCCGGTCGCGGTCGCGGCGGCGAACACCATCGTCGCCTGCTCGGCGTCGGCGCGCGCCCAGGGGGTGCGGCGCGGACAGCGCCGTCGGCTCGCGCAGACCCGTTCCCCCGGGTTGCGGATCTTCCCCGCCGATCCGCAGCAGGAGCAGCGCATGTTCGTGCCCGTGCTGCGACTGCTCGAAGAGCTCGTGCCCGGCATCCAGCCCCTGCGGCCGGGACTGGTCGCCCTGCGCGCACGCGGTGCCGCCCGCTACTACGGCGGAGAGGAGCAGGCGGCGCTCCATCTCATCGACGCCCTCGCCGACCACACCCATCCCGGAGTCCGAGCGGGGGTCGCCGACGGCCTGTTCACGGCAGAGCAGGCCGCGCGTCTGACCGGACCTGCGTCGTCTGACGCCGCCCCCGTGCGCGTGGTCGAGCCGGGCGCATCGCGCGATTTCCTCGCCCCGCTCCCCGTCCAGGCGCTGGACGATGCGCAGATCACGGCGCTGCTGACGAAGCTCGGTGTGCGCACACTGGCCGATTTCGCAGCACTCGAGGCAGATCTCGTCCGCGACCGGCTCGGCGAGCGTGGTGTGCGTCTGCATGATCTGGCGGGCGGGGCTGATTCGCGACCGCTGGTGCCGCAGGCGCCGGAACCGCAGCTCGCCCGCGAGATCGTGTTCGACGGCCCGCTGACGCAGGCCGAACAGGTCGCCTTCGCGGTACGCCGGACGGCGGATGCCGTCACCGCCGGCCTCGCCGAGCTCTCTCAGGTGTGCACCGAGGTGCGCATCGACCTCACCGACGACGACGGAGCAGTGAACTCACGCGTCTGGATGCACCCCACCTCATTCGAGGCGAGCGACCTGGTCGATCGGGTGCGGTGGCAGCTCGAGGGGCTGGCGGGCGCCTTCGCCGCGACCGAACGGGCCTCCACCGATCGAACCGCCGCCGGCATCCTCGAGGTGCGGATCACGCCCACCCGTGTCGACGACAGCGCGCACCACCAACCGGGGCTGTTCGGGCAGGGTCCGGAGCAGCGGCTGCACCACGCCGTGTCTCGCGTGCAGGCGCTGCTCGGGCATCGCGGTGTGGTCACCCCACAGGTCACCGGCGGGCGCCGGCTCGCCGAGCGGCAGCTGTTCCAGCCCTGGGGCGACAAGACGCCGCACGAGCGCAACGCGACGCTGCCGTGGCCGGGGAGTCTTCCGGCGCCGCTCCCCTCCGAGGTTTTCATCCCGCCGCTGCCCGCCCGGGTGACGGCCGCCGACGGCACCGCCCCGACGGTGGACGAGCGCGGAGCACTGTCGGCACCGCCGGCGCGGATCGAAGATGTCCCCGTGCGCAGTTGGGCGGGGCCGTGGCCGCTGCGGGAGCGAGCGTGGGATGCCGAACGCGCCCGCACGGCGCAGAGATTCCAGATCGTCGACGAATCCCAGCGAGCCTGGCTCGCCATCTGGGAGGACGGATCCTGGTGGGTCGAGGGGCGGTATCGCTGATGGGCTGGCATAACCCGGCGATGCCCTGGAAGGAGCTCGAGCAGACTCTCAGCGGGCGCGGTGCGCCGGAGCCATCGATGACGAGGACAGATCCGGGGCCGGTCAGTCGGCGCCGGAGAGCCGAGCCGCCACCGCCGATCACCCCTCCCGAGAACGCCGTCCCCTACGCCGAACTGCACGCGCATACGTCCTATTCGTTCCTCGACGGCGCCTCGCCGGCCGAGGATCTTCTCGCCGAAGCCGCCCGGCTCGGTCTCAGCGCGCTCGCGATCACCGATCACGACGGCTTCTACGGCGCAGCACGGTTCGCCGAGACGGCCGATCTCATGAAGACTCGCAACCCGGAGATCGATCTGCAGACCATCTTCGGCGCCGAGCTGTCGCTGGATCTGCCCGCGCCGCAGGGCGGGGAGCCCGACCCGGTCGGCGAGCATCTGCTCGTGCTCGCCCGCGGCATGGCGGGGTATCACCGGCTTTCCGGCGCGATCACCCGCGCGCAGCTGCGCGGCGGCGAGAAGGGCCGCCCGGTCTACGATCTCGACGACCTCGCGGCCAGTGCGGACGGGCAGTGGACGATCCTCACCGGGTGCCGCAAGGGCGGAGTCCGCCAGGGGCTGGCGCGCGGAGATGCCGAGACCCCGCTGCGGCGGCTGGTCGACCTGTTCGGGCATGACAGCGTAACCGTCGAGCTGTTCGACCACGGCGATCCGCAGGACTCCCGCCGCAACGACGCCCTCGCCGATCTCGCCGCAGCACACCGGCTCCCCGTCGTCGCGACGAACAATGTGCACTATGCCGCCCCCCACCGCGCCGGGCTCGCCGAGGCGGTCGCTGCGGTGCGCGCGGTGCGCAGCATGGACGATCTGGACGGCTGGCTGCCCGCGCATGGCGCGGCGCATCTGCGCAGCGGGGCCGAGATGACCGAGAGGTTCCGCCGCTACCCCGGCGCGATCGCGCACGGGCTGCGCATCGCCGGGGAGTCGGCGTTCGAGCTGCGCCGCGCCCGTCCGGATCTGCCGTCGCAGAAGGTTCCGGACGGTCACACCCCGATGAGCTGGCTGCGGCATCTGGTGCGCGATGCCGTGCCCACCCGCTATCCGAACCTGGACGATGCCGGCCGAGCGCGCATCGAGCGCGAGCTGAATGTGATCGAGGAGAAGGACTTCCCCGGCTACTTCCTCATCGTGCACGGCATCGTCGCCGAGGCGAAGCGCCGCGGCATCCTCTGTCAGGGCCGGGGGTCGGCAGCGGCGAGCGCGGTCTGCTATCTGCTGGGCATCACCGCCGTCGATCCGATCCTCTACGGGTTGCCGTTCGAGCGGTTCCTCGCCAGCACCCGCGAGGAAGAGCCCGATATCGACGTGGATTTCGACTCCGGTCGTCGCGAGGAGATCATCCAGTGGGTCTACGAGCAGTACGGGCGCGAGCGCGCGGCGCAGGTGGCGAACATCATCCAGTACCGACCGAAGAACGCCGTGCGAGACATGGCGAGGGCACTGGGCTACTCCCCCGGCCAGCAGGATGCCTGGTCGCGTCAGGTCGACGGCTGGGGAGCCGATCTGACGCTCGCGGACGGCCACGACATCCCCGAGACGGTGCTGGAGTATGCCGGCCAGGTGATGAAGGCTCCCCGGCATCTCGGCATCCATTCCGGCGGCATGGTGCTCACCGCACGTCCGGTGGGCGAGGTGGTTCCCCTCGAACATGCCCGGATGGAGAATCGCACGGTCATCCAGTGGGACAAGGACGACGCGGCATGGATGGGGCTGGTGAAGTTCGATCTGCTGGGCCTGGGCATGCTCGCCGCCCTGCAGAACTGCTTCGATCTCATCGCCGCGGCAACCGGTGAGACGTGGAAACTGGAGACGATCCCCAAAGAGGAGGCAGCGGTCTACGACATGCTGTGCCGTGCCGACTCGATCGGGGTGTTCCAAGTGGAGTCCCGGGCACAGATCGGGCTGCTCCCCCGACTGCAGCCGCGGCGCTTCTACGATCTCGCTATCCAGATCGCCCTCATCCGCCCCGGCCCCATCCAGGGCGGCGCCGTGCATCCGTTCGTGCGCCGCAAGATGGGAACCGACACGGTCACCTACCCGCATCCGGTGCTCGAACCGGTGCTGGAGCGCACGATGGGGATTCCGGTGTTCCAGGAGCAGCTCATCCAGATGGCGACGACGATCGGCGACTGCACCGCCGATGAGGCCGATACTCTGCGCCGCGCGATGGGCTCCAAGCGCGGGCTGGAACGGATCGACAGCATCCGCGAGAAGCTGTACACCGGCATGGCGCGGCACGGACTGTCCGACGAGCAGTCCGACCGCATCTACGAGCAGATCCAGGCGTTCGCGCACTTCGGGTTCGCCGAGTCGCACTCGCTGTCTTTCGCGCTGCTGGTCTACGCCAGTTCGTGGCTGAAGCTGCACTATCCGGCCGCGTTCCTCGCCGGGCTCCTGAACGCTCAGCCGATGGGGTTCTACTCCGCCGCCACGCTCACATCCGACGCCAGACGGCACGGTGTGCAGGTGCAGCGACCTGATCTGCACGCCTCGGGTGCTGCGGCATCGCTGGAGCCGCGTGACGATGCCGAAGCAGGCGTCACCGGGCTCGATTCCTGCACCGTGTACGCGCAGCCGACGCCGGGCGAGTTCGACCGTGACGCACCGGACGAGTCGGCAGAGCACCGCCGCGACGGCGCGTTCGCCGTGCGGCTCGGAATCGGCAGCGTGCGCGGGATCGGGATGCCGATGGCGGAGCGCATCGTCGCAGAGCGCGAGGCGAACGGTCCGTACCAGGATCTGCATGATCTGGTGCGGCGGACGGATGCCACGGCCGCACAGTTGGAGGCTCTGGCAACCGCCGGTGCCTTCGAATGCCTCGGGCTGAGCAGACGCGAGGCCGTCTGGCTCGCAGGCTCCGCCGCCGAGGATCGGGCACGCTTCCTCCCTGGCACGACCATGTCTGTGCAGCCGCCGCTGTTCACCGACCAGTCCAGCTACGAGCTGCTGGCCTCTGACCTGTCGGCCACCGGAGTCTCCGTCGACGACCATCCGATGACGCACTTCCGTGCCGCGTTGGCTGATCGCGGAGTGCTCACCGCCGAGCAGCTGCGCGACCACGAGGTCGACAGACGCATCGAGGTGGCGGGCCTGGTCACTCACCGGCAGCGGCCGGCGACGGCATCCGGCATCACGTTCATGAATCTCGAAGACGAGTACGGTCTCGTCAACGTGGTCTGCTCGGCGGGGGTCTGGGGCCGCTACCGCCGTATCGCCCGGGATTCCCCTGCGCTGATCGTGCGCGGCATCCTGGAGCGCTCACCCGAGGGTGTGATCAACGTGCTCGCGGATGCCTTCCAGGATCTGCGCACCGGGCTCGAGCACCGCTCCCGCGACTTCCGGTGAGCGCCCCAGAATCGTGCACGAGCCGCTAGGTTCGAAGACATGGTGCACCTTGCCGAGACGCTCACTCGACCCGGCGCAACACTGCACTATGTTGATTCCGGTGTCGATTCAGGAGGCGATGGTTCCCCCATCGTGTTCACGCACGGCGCCGGTGTGGACCATACGATGTTCGATCCGCAGTTCGCGGCGGCGAGCGAAGCCGGATTCCGCTCGATCAACTGGGACATGCGCGGTCACGGTTCTTCGACCATCGAAGACGGCATCCGTTTTCGCGGCGAGGATGCTCTTGACGATCTCGCCGCCCTGATCGATCACCTCGGGCTCATCCGCCCGACCCTTGTCGGTCATTCCCTCGGTGGCAACCTCGTGCAGGAGTTCGCGCGGCGACGCCCGGATCAGTCGGCACACCTCGTGGTGGTCGACTCGACGTGGAATGCGGGGCCGCTCACCTGGCTGGAGAGAACGAGCCTGCGTCTCGCTGCGCCTCTCCTCGCGCTGATCCCCGCTTCGCGTCTTCCTGGACTGATGGCGACGGCATCCGCCACCACGCCCGACGCGATCGAGTACGCCAGGGACTGCTTCGCGCGGATACCGAAGCAGACGTTCCTCGATGTCTGGCGCGCGACCGTGTCGTTGGTCGGACCTGATGCCGACTATCGATCGCCGGTTCCGCTGACGCTCATCCGTGGCGCGGAGGATCGCACCGGCAACATCGCCACCGCCATGCCGCACTGGGCAGACACCGAAGGCATCGTGGAACATGTCATTCCCGGCGCGGGACACACCGCGCCGCTGGACGCACCCGAAGCGGTCGCCGACGTGCTCCTCACCGCGCTGCGCTGACGCGCCCACCAGAACAGCCGGCTACCAGCCCCGCGGATTCACCCCGCGACGCAGGGCTTCACCAGAATCGCGGCGTTTCCGGCTCGGGGACGCGATCTGCGCCACCCCAGCGGAGTGCTTCGCTCGTGACCGTGGATGCCGCAGCATCCGCCCCGCGAAGCGCGATATCCGCCTCGGCTGCGCCGGGGCCGACCGGGTCGACCAGGAGCGTCGTGCTGACACCGGTACGGACGGGCATGATCGTGCACTCCAGCACCCGACCGACCCAGGTCGCCGCACCGGCGGCCGAGACACCATGCTGATAACGGATTCGGGTCTCCAGATCCGTCACAGTCAGGACCGTGCGCTCACCGTTCTCATTCGCCCGCTCGACCACCTCGACACGGTGGCCGTGCGGGATCGGTGCGGGAATCGCGATGACGATCGTCCTGTCCATGACTACAGCCTACGAACTCGAGTGGTTCGAGGGGTACTGATTCCGTCGACGTCTCGTGCGCGGCGCACGAACGTGAACATCCAGTGTCTCTGCGCAGATCCCCAGACTGGTTCTCCTACGCTGAAGGTCATGGATGCCGGAGCAGAGAACCTCAACGCGATCGCGGCGTGGGCCGTCTCTCTCATGGAAACCCTCGGCGGTGTCGGCGCCGGCGTCGCCATCGCCGCGGAGAATCTGTTCCCGCCGCTGCCGAGCGAGATCATTCTGCCGCTGGCTGGTTTCGCCGCCGCCCAGGGCACGCTCGGGCTGATCGAGGTGCTGATCTGGACGACGATCGGGTCGGTCGTCGGCGCGCTGGCCCTGTACGGCGTCGGGGCGTGGCTCGGGCGCCGACGGATGTACGCGATCGCCCAGCGGATGCCGCTCATCAAGGTCGAGGACGTCGAGCGCACCGAGGCGTGGTTCGACAGGCACGGCTCGAAGGCGGTGTTCTTCGGGCGGATGATCCCGATCTTCCGCAGTCTGATCTCGATTCCGGCCGGCATCGAGCGGATGCCGCTGATGCGGTTCACGCTGCTGACGCTGGCTGGCAGCGCGATCTGGAACACGATCTTCGTGCTGGCCGGTTTCTATCTCGGCGCCAACTGGCACATCGTCGAGGAGTACGCGGGAATCTTCCAGAAGGTCGTCATCGCCGTCGTCGTGATCGCGGTCGTGGCCTGGATCGTCCTCCGCATACGCCAGGTGCGGCGCAATCGGGCCGCCGACGAGAGCGTCGCCGTCGACTGATCGAAATGGCGGGGTTCAACCGGTCAGCGGCTGCGCAGCGGCGAGTACCTCGTTGAGCGCCTCCGTGCTCGACGGATGGGTCCAGATACTGTCTCGCAGCTCGCTCGCCGTCACTCCCTGACGCATGGCGAGGGCGATGAGGTTGATCACCTCTTGCGCATCGATCGAGAACACGGTGGCGCCCAGGACCAGATCGGTGTCGGCATCGATGAGCACCTTGATCAGGCCATGGGTCTCGCCGACGATCTTCGGGCGCGGCATCGCGGCGATGTCGGCGACGGCCTTCGCGGCGACGACGACGTTCTGCCCGCTCGTACGCGCCTCCGCTTCGTTCATCCCGACGCGGGCGAGCGGCGGGGTGAGGAAGACGGTGTACGGCACGGCGACCCGATCGGCTGTCGATCGACGCCCCGCACCGCTGAGCTGGTCCATGACGATCCGGTTGTCGTCGAGCGAGATGTAGGTGAATTGGGGCCCGCCGTTGACGTCTCCGACGGCGAAGATGTGCTCCGCCGCGGTGCGCAGTCCGTCGTCGACGACGATGAAGCCGCGCTCGTCGACCTCCACACCGGCGGCACCGAGGTTCAGGTCGTCGGTGACTGGTCGCCGACCGACCGCGACCAGCACGGCATCTGCGGTGAGTTCGCGCGTCTCGTCGCCGATGGCGGCCTCGACGACCGCACTGTCCACACTGTCTCGAACGCTTCGGACATCGGCGCCCAGGATGATCTGCACCCCGGACTCCTCGAGCAGTGACCGCACGGCGTCCACCACATCGCGGTCCTCGTTCTTGAGGAAGGTCCCGCCGTGGTCGAGCAGCGTCACCCGAGAACCGAAACTCGCGAACATGGCTGCGAACTCCAGCCCGACGTAGCCGCCGCCGACGATGACGAGGCGCTCCGGCAGCGGGTCGATGTGCTGGATCGTCGTCGAATCGAACACCCGCGCGCTCTCGACGTCGAACATCGGCGCCGCTGGAACCGTCCCGATGTTGACGACGATCGACTGGGCATGGATGCTGAGGCGGTCCGTGCCGGCGGTCACCTCGACGTCGTGCGGACCGGTGAATTCGGCTCTGCCGTCGATGAGGGTGATCGTTTCGACGTCGGCGAGCATGGCATGGTTGCGCGCCCGAAGCTTCTCGGTGAGAGCGTCACGTCCGGCGACGGCATCCGTGAACCACGCCTGCGGATCATCCTCTGCACGACGTCGAGCGGCGCTGTGCACGAGGTCCTTGGTCGGCACGCAGGCGACGTTGATGCAGCTTCCGCCGTACATCGAGGCGGACTGCTCCACGAGCGCGACCGTGCGCCCCTGCTTCCCCACGGCTCCGGCGAGCGTCTTGCCGCCCTTGCCCCAGCCGATGACCAGCACGTCGACGTCGATATCTGCCATGACAGCACCCTACGACGCGTCACCCGCCGCGCGCTCGACGATCTCCGCCAGCTGCTCCCAGGCCTTCTCGGTCGGGTCGATGAGCGCATACGAGGTGGGCCAGAAACCGCTCGGCGCGTCGAGCGCCGCCTGCGCACTGACCCCGAATGTCGAGTACCGCTCCTTGTCCATCTGTCCACTGCGGAAGAACACGACGACCTTGCCGCCGCGCGCATAACCGGGCTGCCCGTAGTAGAGCTTCGGCGCGAGGCTGGGCGCGACCCTCGCCACGATCTGATGCACGCGCTCTGCCATCTCTCGGTCACCGTCCGGCATTTGCGCGATCTTCGCGAGCAGTTCGGCCTCCTCGGCCGCCGCCTTCTCGGCGCCCTTGGCGCGCTTCGCCTCGGCTTTGAGCTCGGCGGCGCGCTCCTTCATCGACTGCCGCTCCTGTGCGGAGAATCCTCCGGCATCGCTCTTCGTCATGAGTGCATCTCCTTCACGGGGCTTGTGGCGTCCACGCTATCGGTGGCCTCCACCCCGGCACTTCTCGATTCCTGACCGGTTCGGCACACGGCATCCAAGGGTGCACACGATGGTGTCAGGATGGACGCATGGCGGACGCGAACACCCGGGCGGACATCACTGTCATGCGCCGCGTGCGCGATCGGATCGACCGCGAGTTCGCGCATCCGCTCAACATCGAAGTCCTCGCCCGGGGCGTGCACATGTCTGCGGGGCATCTCAGTCGCGAGTTCCGACGCATCTATGGCGAACCGCCGTACTCGTATCTGATGACGAGACGGATCGAGCGCGCCATGACGTTGCTGCGCCGCGGCGATCTCAGCGTGACCGATATCTGCTTCGCGGTGGGCTTCTCGTCGCTCGGCACCTTCAGCTCCCGATTCTCCGAACTCGTCGGGGTGTCACCGAGCAGCTACCGCGACGACCCGTCCCATTCGGTCGAGGGCATCCCGCCGTGCTTGGCGAAGCAGGTGACCAGACCGGTCAGGAATCGAGAAGCGCAGCCGACAGCATCCGCCTAACGTTGCCTGCATGAACATCAACATCCACTACGCGTTCCTGCCCCACACCGACGCCGAAGCGGCGCTCGGCTTCTACCGCGACCTGCTCGGTTTCGAGGTGCGCAATGACGTCGGCTATGAGGACATGCGCTGGATCACGGTGGCGCCTGAGGGCAGCTCGACCTCGATCGTGCTGACTCCTCCGGCCGTCGACCCGGGCATCACCGACGAGGAGCGCGAGACGATCATGAACCTCATCGCCAAGGGCGTCTACGGCGCTGTGACGCTCGCCACCGACGATCTCGACGCGCTGTTCGAGCGGCTGGAGGCCGCTGAAGCGGACATCGTCCAGGAGCCGACCGATCAGGACTACGGCGTGCGCGACTGCGCGTTCCGGGACCCCGCCGGCAATCTCATCCGGGTCAACCAGCTCTGAGGACCGACGCGGCCGTACGATGGCCCCGTGGAGACCCCGCACAGGATTCAGACGCTCGGCATCCTCGGCGCCGGCCGCGTCGGCACGGTGCTCGCTCGGCTCGCCGAGAGGGCAGGACTGCGCGTCCTCATCGCGCGCTCGGGCGACCCGGCGCCGATCGCCCAGCGCATGCGCGCGATCGGGGCGACGGCCGCATCGACCGCGGCGGTGATCGAGGAGTCGGATGCTGTCGTCCTCGCGCTCCCGCTCGGGAAGTACCGGATGCTGCCCGCCGAGACGCTGCGCGGCAAACTCGTCATCGACGCCATGAACTACTGGTGGGCAACCGACGGCATCCGCGACGATCTGAGTGATCCGCGCACGTCGACCAGCGAGCTCGTGCAGGCCCACCTTTCCGACGCACGCGTGGTGAAGGCGCTGAGTCATATGGGGTACGAGGATCTCGAGGACGAAGCACGGCCGGCCGGCGCGCCGGAGCGCAAGGCGATCGCGGTCGCCGGTGACGATGCCGACGATGTCGCGGTCGTCTCGGCGCTCGTCGATGCGCTCGGCTTCGATCCGGTCCACGCCGGTTCCCTCGCTGTGGGAATCATGCTCGAGCCGGGCGCCGAGGCGTTCGGCGCCGACGTGGATGCCGACGAGTTGCGCGCCATGCTCGACCGGTTCTGGGACTCTCAGCGCGGCATCGTCGTGGCGCGGACCCGCCGCGGTCGCCCCTCGTACGACTGCTGATCAGAGATCCTCTGGCGCGAGGTCGCCCTGCCCTTCTTCTCCGAGCTCCGCATCGACGGGTTCATCGCCCTGTGTATCGGGCTCCGCTCCCGGAGCCGGCAGGTCTTCGAACGGCACTTCGTCCTCCGGGTCAGGGATCTCATCCGGATCACGTCCGGTCGCCGTCGCGGGCACCGTGCCGTCGCCCGCTTCAGCGACACGGGTCCGGTCCCATTCCGCCTGGGCGGCGTCGTCATTCGCATCGTCGGTCGTGGTCGCATCGCCGTCACGAAGCGGTTGCATCTCTTCATCGTCTCCGGCGTCGGAGATCGCGCCCGATGTCGATTCCATGAGTCCTCCTTCGGCTCGGTCGTCAGGACGGGATGCTCCGCCCTGATCTGCAATCTTCAGCGGCGCGATGCGCATCGAACAGGGGGTTGACTCTCTTCGATCTCACAGCGCACGGCTGTTAGCCTGGATTCGTGCATCTCTACTTCCTGTGATCTGAGCCAACCGTCCCGCCTACTGGCCGCGGACGGTCCTTCGCGTATCTGCGCGCCGTGGGCGGCGCGCCCGCACTCAGACTCATTGGAATCACCATGCCTCTCACGCTTCCCATGCCTGCGCGCGCGCAGGCACAATTGTCCGGTTCCGGCATCCACGTCACCCGTTCCGGACGCCCGGTGCTCACCGACGTCGACATGCTCGTCACTCCGCAGTCGCGATGGGGTGTCGTCGGCGAGAACGGTCGCGGCAAGTCGACCCTGTTGCACGTTCTCGCCGGAACCCTGACTCCGGATGCCGGAACCATCCGCCGGCACGGCACTCTCGGAGTGGCGGAGCAGTCGCTGCCGATTCACGACGACCGTACGGTCGGCGATGTGATCGACATCGAGCTCGCCACAGCCCATGCCGCGGTCGCGGCGCTGGATGCCACCGCCTCCGACCTCTCCCATGAACGCGAGGGAGCTGCCGAGGCCTTCGCCGATGCGCTGACAGCTGCGGAGCAGCTCGACGCTTGGGATGCCGACAGGCGCGTCGACATCGCCCTCGAAGCCCTCGGCGCCGAGACGAACCGCGACCGGCCGCTGTCGACGCTGTCGGTCGGTCAGCGGTACCGGGTGCGTCTGGCGTGTCTGCTCGGCGCGGAGCACGATTTCTTGTTGCTGGATGAGCCGACCAATCATCTCGATGCTGACGGGCTCGCGTTCCTCACCAGCTCGCTGCGCGCCCACCGCGGCGGCGTCGTGCTCGTCAGCCATGATCGGGCGCTGCTGTCCGACGTCGCCACCACGATCCTCGATCTCGACCCCAGCATCGATGACCGTCCTCGCGTCTACGGCGGCGGGTACGAGACGTACCGCGAAGGACGCGAGTCGGAGTGGGAACGCTGGGTGGCCGAGTACGAGCAGCAGCGCGCCGATCACGCCCGCCTCACGCAAGACCTCTCCGAAGCACAGAATCGTCTCGTGTCGGGGTGGCGGCCCCCGAAGGGCACCGGGAAGCATCAGCGAGCGACGCGCGCGCCGGCTCTCGTCCGTTCGGTGCACCGCCGTCGAGACGACCTCGAGAAGCACGCGATCACGGTGCCCGATCCGCCCCTGCGGTTCCGGATGCCCGAGCTCCCGGCACGTCCGGGGACGGCGTTCGTGCGCGCCGAGGCCGTGCAGGTCGCCGACCGATTGAGGGGGCCGGTCTCGCTGACCGTCGAATCGGGCGATCGACTCGTGATCGCCGGCCCGAACGGCGCCGGGAAGTCCAGCCTTCTTGCCGTGCTCGAAGGGTCGCTGGAGCCGACCGACGGAACGGTGCGCCGCGCCCGCACGGCTCGGCTGCGGCTGCTTTCGCAGGAGTCGATGCGCGAGAGCGACCGGAGCGTCCACGATCTCTTCGAGACGCAGCTCGAGCAGACGCGCCGTGATGCCGGTGCGGGCGAGAGCCCGTCGCTCTCCTCGCTCGGACTGCTCAGTTCGGCGGACCGCCGACGGCCGTTCTCCGCGCTGTCGATGGGCCAGCAGCGCCGCGTCGACCTCGCCTTGGCGCTGGCGGCGCGTCCGCACGTGCTGCTGCTCGACGAGCCGACCAACCACCTCTCGATCACGCTGGTCGACGAGCTGACCGAGGCACTGGAGGTCACCGCAGCCGCGGTCGTCGTCGCCACCCACGATCGGCAGATGCGCCGCGATCTCGCGGCCTGGCCGCAGCTCAGGCTGACCGGTTGACGGCGGACGCGTTCAGTCTGACGGTTCAGAGCCTGGGTGGCTTCAATCACAGAAGGCTGAGAGCGAGTCCTTGAGCTGATCGATCGCCTCAATCGTCTCGGGTGCCTGCAGATCGCTCAGCCCGCTGATCTGCTGCGCACCCGACTCGATGAGATCACCGAGCTGTCCGTCGACATCTTCCGCGAGCGTATCGAGTGTCGTGACGAGCTCGTCGCGAGCGGAGTCGACCTGCTCGGCCGATGCGCCACCCTGATCGAGCAGCGTCTGGTACTGCGCGTAGGCGTCGTCGATCGTTGTACAGGTCTCCTGGACATCGACGCCGAGGGCATCACCGGCGACCTGAGCCACCTGCGAGCAGCCCGCGACGAGGAGGCCTGCGGCAAGGACGAGTGGAACGAAAACGATGCGACGCATGCTCCGAGGGTAGCGAAACCACATATGAGGCACCCTGAGGGCCCGTACGGGTGCGAAAGAGTGAGTGTATACTCACTCACACGTGTACGTGCTTGAGAGGAACGGCTGATGGATGCAGACGCGATCGTGGTCGGCAGCGGGTTCGGCGGAGCGGTCGCCGCTGCGCGACTCGCCCAGGCCGGTTTCGACGTCGTCGTGCTCGAACGGGGTCGACGATGGGAGCTCGGATCCTTCCCCCGCAGCGCGAGCCTCGACGAAGGATGGCTGTGGCAGAAGGACCACGGCCTGTACGACATCCGCTGGCTCGACGGAATGGCATCGGTTCAGGGTGCCGGGTGGGGCGGCGGCTCCCTCGTCTACGCGAATGTATTCGCACGCCCCTCCGACGCAGCACTCCCCGAGCGCTGGCCGCAACACCTGCGCCGGGCGGGGCTCGATCCGTATTACGACCTCGCCGCACACATGATCGGCATCGACCGGCCGGGACTCGACCCGCGAACCGGTCGCCTGCCCGCTCGCACCCGGGCAGTGGAGACGATGATGTCGGCCTCCGACATCCGCGAGGCGGTCGTGCGCCCGAATCTCGCGGTGACCTTCGGTGACCCCGACGCGTGGCACGACAACAGGCACGGTGTGCCGCGCCGCGGTTGCGCATTCGTCGGCGAATGCGTGCTCGGCTGCAACCACGGCGCGAAGAACACTCTCGATACGTCGTATCTCGCCATCGCCGAGGCTGCGGGCGCTCGGGCCGTGACAGACGCAGAGGTGACCGGCATCCGTCCTGTTCCCGGCGGTTACGCAGTCACCAGCAGGAAACCGTCCGATCCCAATACGGCGACGAGGGACTGGCATGCTCCCCGCGTCTTCCTCGCCGCCGGAGCGGTCGCGACGACCGAGCTGCTGCTGCGCGCCCGCGACGTCGACCGCACCCTCCCCAGCCTCTCGGCGCGGCTCGGAACCGGGTTCTCGGGCAACGGCGACTATCTCGCCGTCGCGAATCTGCCCCGTGCAGAAGGAGATATGACCACCGGGCCCACCATCACGACGACCACCGTGCTCGACGTGCCTGAGGGGCGCGACTCGGTGTGGTTCCAGGTGCAGGACGGCGCATATCCCCCATCTCTCGGACGCCTCATCGACGAGATGCTGCCCGCCCGCGGCATCCGCCGGGCTTGGCGACGATGGCGAGGGATCGATCCGCGTCACCGGTTCGCGGTACTCGCGATGGGTCAGGATGCCGCCGAGGGGAAGCTGCATCTGGACAAGCACGGCCGGGCGGCACTGGCCTGGCGCAACCGTTGGCAGGCGCACCTGTATCGTGCGCAAGGCCGGGTCGGTCCGGTGATCGCCCGGGGCCTTGGAGCGCGTGTCGCTGCTCCGCTCTCGTGGTCGCTGTTCCGCCGCTCCGTCACGGTGCACGCGCTCGGCGGGGTGCCGACTGGCGGCAGCACTGCCGAGGGTGTGGTCGACGATGTCGGGCAGCTCCACGGGTACGACGGCCTCTACGTCGTGGACGGTGCAGCGATTCCGGCGGCGACCGGCGTGAACCCCTCGGCGACGATTCTGGCCGCCGCCGAGCGGGCGCTCGAACACATCATCCGAGACGCCGGCCACGACGACTGGCGCGCGCCGGAATGGCCCGAGGTCAGCCCGGCGCCCGTCCCAGAGGATGCCGCGTTCGCGTTCATGGCACGACGACGCGCGTCCACGGCCGGGAACGGCGTCACCTTCGCCGAGCGGATGCGGGATCGCACCGGCACCGCGCTCACACTGACCGCACGGATTCCCTCCATCGACCGCTTCCTCGCGGACCCCGCCCACGCGATCTCGGTCTCGGGATCGCTCGCGCGGGCGGTTGCGGCACCGCTTGCCGTGGACGGCACCCTCTCGTTGTTTCCGAACGGCCGGCCAGAGGCGATGGTCTACACGCTGCGCGGGCTCAGCGACGGCGCACCGCTCATCACGGGCGTGAAGATCATGCGAGGGCGAACGCCGTGGGGGCTGGTGCGCGGACTCACCACGCTGCGCACCACGATCTCGAGCGGGTCCGGTTCTGCCGCTCGTGAGGAGCGTGTGCTCCTCAACTTCACGCCGCGTGACCTCGCGCGCCTGTTCCTCTCGATGCGCGGCCAGGGATTCACCGGACCGCGACGGGCGCGAGCGCTCGCCCGGTTCGCCTGGTTCTTCGCAGCATCCGCCCTGCATCGGGGGTGGAGCCCCGCGTGAATGCGATGGCGTGCCAGGCCGCAATCGACGCCATCCACACGTTTATGCCGATAAGTCGCCGATAACCCGCGCTTCCCGAACATGCAGAAGGCCCGGGAAACTCTTGCGAGATTCCCGGGCCTAGATCTGTTTCTGTCGGGCTGACAGGATTTGAACCTGCGACCCCTTGACCCCCAGTCAAGTGCGCTACCAAGCTGCGCCACAGCCCGTGGCATTGTTTTTCAGTTGTTTGGGCCGACCGAAGAGTGGTAAACCACTTAACCCCCAGGTAGACGGTTCAGGCCGAATCCTTGATTTTCCGGGCTTCTCTGCCCCTCGAACGGCCCTATTTCACGTCATGGATTGCATGGCTTGCATGCATCAGGTCCCGGCCAGGTCCCGGCTCTTGGTAGTCGCCGACAACCTCGTCGAGTTTACGTGGGGTTTATCGAAGCACGCGTCCAGCACCCCCTACCCGCATCAGGCACGACTCAGAGGCCCGTCGCGTTGACCCCACAGTTCCCTCGCCCTATATGCCACCGCGCCGTGGAAGCGCGGACCGAAAACTGAGAGAGCCAGCGCGTCGTTTCCGCGGACTGCTTGTGTAACAGTTAGTATTTGTTACGTGGCAGACCTCGAGAAGATGTCTTCAGGCGAACTGACTCTGCTCGGCGGACAGCTTCGATCGGAACACTTGCGGCGGCGGGGCTCATATCAGCGCTGCCTGCACTGCGGTACTGAGTGGCTCGCACGGCGCGGAGCCCTCTACTGTTCAGCGCGGTGCCGTGTGTCGGCGTTCCGGGCGCGAAAGGAGCTGAGTCATGACTGAATCGGTAAAGATCAGAGCCTCCCGTCGGTACGGCACGCTCTCCCCGTTGCGCTACCCCGGAGGTAAAGCGGCGCTCGCCGGTCTGTTCGCGGACCTGATTGAAAGCCTCGGCATGTCAGACCCCACCTACATCGAGCCTTACGCGGGCGGAGCTGGCGCAGGCGTTGCATTGCTTCGAGAAGGGCTGATCTCAAAACTCGTCATCAACGACTTTGACCCGACCGTCCACGCGTTCTGGAGCGCTATCACCACCCACACCGAAGCCTTCATCAAACTGATCGAGACCACCCCGCTCACGATCGATGAATGGCAGCGGCAACGCCTGATCTACAAGCAAGCTGACGTTTCGAATCCGCTAGATCTAGGGTTTGCCTTCTTCTATCTGAATCGCACCAACCGCTCAGGCGTGTTAACTGGTGGAGTTATCGGAGGGCAAGCGCAAACTGGCAATTACAAGATCGATGCCCGTTTCAACCGATCTACTCTGATCGATCGAGTGTCGGCGATAGGCGAGTTGCGAGACAGCATTTCTGTTACATCGATTGATGGCCGAAGCGTGATACTTCAATACTCGTCAGACTCCAACGCCTTCATGTACATCGATCCCCCCTATGTGCGAGCCGGTTCACGCCTATATCTGAATGCCTTCGAGCATCGTGATCACCGCGCACTCGCCCGCATCGTCGATACCATCGACAAGGCACAGTGGCTCATGACCTACGATGTCTCTCCACTGATCGAGGATCTGTACAAGCACCATTTCATGTGCCGCTACGAACTGAACTATTCAGCGCGTCATCCGGGCGCTTCGGACGAGCTGCTGATCGCTTCACCAGACATCGCTCACACGCTTACGCTGCTGCAGAATCTAGTGGCTTGAGCATGAACTGGATGATCGGTTCGACTTGCTGGGTCTGTCCGTTCCTTTGTGTACGGGGCTTCGGCTTAGTTGATTCCTAGGCGGT
>NZ_JBQDVP010000004.1:0-124620 GCF_052102115.1 Microbacterium sp. | reverse complement strand
TCTCATGACTCCATTCCCCGAGCCGAACGACTCACACACAGCCTGGCAAAGAGGGTGAGGGTTCGATTGTGGAAGCGGTCATCCTCCTCCAAGATCGTCACGCCCGGAACGTCGCGTATGCGCACCCGACCAGAGGTAAGCGCAACCACGCGTCGATCACGAAGCCTCGTCGAAGCGTGCGTCCTCGAATGATGGAGCGGTGTCCCCCGTCGGCAGTCCTTCCACGCGTCTAATCATCCTCCGTGGCGATGCTGCCTCAGGTAAGACGACGACCGCGACAGCTTTGCGAACGAAGCTCGGTCCACGCGTCGCACTCATCCATCAGGATTACGTTCGACGTGAGATGCTGCACGATCTCGATCGCCGTCGACGCTCAGCAGATGCCAGCATCCTATCCTTATCGTCAGCGCAGCTCGCGAGGCTCTCAGTCTCGGGTACGACGTCACCCTTGATGGCATCGTCAACCTGAGGGACTACTCCGAGCCGTTCGAGGCGTTGCATCGGAACCATCGGGGACGCACCCGGATCTACCAATTCGATGTCGGTCTCGATGAGACGCTCCGACGCCACGCCGGACGGCCGCTCGCGACCGATTTCGGTGAAGAGAAGATTCGCGAGTGGTACGACGGATGGCAACCGCTCCCCTGGTTCGACGAGCGTCGAATCGGCCCGGATGTGACAACCGGACGTTCCTCGCGCCGTCCGCTGGTGGTTGATCGCGCTCCTGGCCTACCTCTTGATGCCGATAGATCTCGTTCCTGACTTCCTGCCGGTGATCGGGTTTGCAGATGACGCGATCATCACTGCCGTGGCTCTGCGATACGCGATCAGACACGCAGGCGTCGATGCGGTGCAGCGCAACTGGCCAGGCACACCCGAAGGTCTGCGCAGCGTACTCGCTCTCGCCGGCATCAAGTGGTCGATAGGATCGGCACGTGCGCACTCCCCCGGGCCCAACTGAATCTACTTCAGCGGTCGAGGTGCGCCGGGGACGCGATCAAGAACTGGAAGAGGTCGTCGGCCTGCGATGGCACTGGACGACCCTTGATCGTGGCGAATCCCCGGCGATCACCGAAGAAGCCTTCGTCACCGGCGCAGCCAGATGGGCGCGGGAGCACGCCGACACGCACCTCCCCCACGTCGCCGTGACGAAGGATGGATCCATCATCGGGATGGCGTGGCTCGCCCTCACACCTCGAGTTGCCTCCACGCACAGCTTTGATCGATCGTCCGGTGACCTGCAGTCCTGCTACGTGCTTCCGTCTTTTCGTCGTCAGGGCATCGGGGGTCGCCTCGTGCAAGCGGTGTTGGACACCGCCGCAGCCCACGGCGCCGAGCATGTCACCGTGCACACCTCCGCCGACTCGCCGGGCATGTATCTGCGTAACGGATTCCGCGCCAACTCCCGTCTGCTGTTCGCCGACTCGACCATCACGGAACGATGATGAACGACGGTACGACGGCGACACCTGACGTCCGCACCTGGAGCGGAGAAGCCCGCGAACTGCAGATGGCAGCTGACGTCTATGCCGAAGTCTTCGCTGAGCCGCCTTACTGCGAAGACCCCGAAGACAGCCGGGCGACGTTCATCGACCGAGTCGACCGCTACCGCGCGGCGAAGCCGCATTTCCGCTTGCGCCTCACCTGGCGGGACCAGCGCGTCATCGGGCTCGCGCTCGGCACGGCCGTCTCATCAGGCGATTGGTGGCGCGACCGCGTCGTCGCGCAACTCCCCGACGACACCGCCGACGAATGGTTCGGTGACGAGACCTTCGCAGTCGTCGAGTTGGCGACATCACTCGCGCACCGACGAAGCGGCGTCGCCGGGGCTCTGCTCTCCTCACTTCTCGAGGGCCTCCCCTACCCGACTGCCGTACTCAGCGCGTACGGCGAAGCAGAATCGGCTCAGCGGTTCTACCGTGCGAACGGCTGGCAGGAGCTCGCGACAGGGCTTCGCCTCGGTGAATCGCCCGATCTGTGCCTGTTCGGTATGCGCAGGATGACCCCGCACGCGCAGTAGCGTAGAAGCGTGCCCGATGCCATCCGCTCCCCCGCTCTCACCCCCGGATGGCGTCCTTGGCTGATCTGGAGCGTCGGCGTCGCAGCGTACGTGCTCGCCATCGCGAACCGCACCTCATTGGGTGCCGTCGGTGTGGATGCTGCAGAGCGGTTCCAGGCGGATGCCGCGACCCTCTCCCTCTTCGCGGTGGTTCAGCTCGCGGTGTACGGCGGCATGCAGATTCCCATCGGCGTATTCCTCGACCGTTATGGCGCCCGTCCGATCATCACACTCGGAATGGTGCTCATGGCTGCCGGGCAGCTCACCATGGCCCTCTCGCCCAGCATCGGTATCGCGATCATCGCGCGCGTGCTGCTCGGCGCGGGCGACGCCATGGTCTTTCCGGCGGTGCTGCGTCTGGTCGCGACCTGGTTCCCCGCCCAGCGTGGGCCGCTGATGGTTCAGCTCACCGGCGTCATCGGTCAATCGGGACAGCTCGTCGCGCTCGTACCGGTAGCATCGCTGCTGCACGCGACCACGTGGACGGTCACCTTCGGAAGCATCGCCGGCCTCGGCGTCCTCTTCGCCATACTCGTGTTCGCCGTGATCCGGAACCACCCCCCAGAAGTCGCGGCCGACGTGACTGTCAATACCGACACCGGAGTCGTGCGGGTCGTCACGTCAGCAATCGACACCGGTGTCGGCATTCGCGCGGCGTGGGCGCACCCGGGAACCCGCCTTGCATTCTGGTCGCATTTTGCGACGCCGTTCGCGGGTACGGCGTTCGTGCTCCTGTGGGGAATGCCCTTCCTCACAGAAGGCGAAGGATTGTCGGCAGCCGAAGCGGCGACCCTCATCTCGATATATGTCGCTATCGGAATGTGTCTCGGTCCTGTGCTCGGCGAGCTCTCACGCCGCATACCGAATCAGCGCACGATCGCCCTCGTGCTGCCGACGGTCGCCATCCAGCTCACCGCCTGGGTCGCGGTGATCGTGTATCCCGGCCCCGCACCTCTGTGGCTGCTGTACGTCCTGGCTGTTGCCCTGGCTTCCGGCGGCCCGGCATCCATGATCGCTTTCGACCACGCGCGCACTCACAATCCTGCTCACCGCCTCAGCACTGCCACCGGACTGACGAATGCTGGGGGCTTCATCGCCGCGCTGACAGCGGTGTTCTTCATCGGCCTCGCCCTCGACCTGCAGGGAGCGGGAACGCCGGAGACCTATTCCCTGGACGCCTTCCGCCTCGCCTTTCTCGCCCAGATTCCACTGTGGCTGCTCGGCGTGACGTTCATCCTCATCGAACGCAAACGCACGAGAATCCGGATCGGGCTGGATCCCGAGCGTGTGCGGCGACGGCGAGGTGTCTAGTCGGCCGTCACAGACCCGCAGCGTCGTCCGGCGAGCTCGTGCTGCGACGAGTCGTCTGAGATCCGGAGACGGGGTCGACCGACGGGCGTGTGACCGAGTTCGGCTGCCGCCGTCGAGCGACGAGGATCAGACCGATGACGAAGACGACCGCGCCGGCGCCCATCAGGATGTAGCCGATCATGTCGAGGTTCGCCCACTCCACTTCGACGTTGATCGCGAAGGCGAGAATCGCGCCGATCACGAACAGGACGATTCCAGTGCCGATGCTCATGCTCTTCCCTTTCCGGCGCCGCCGATCGGCACCTGATCGGGGCCGGAGCCCCGACGGTTTCGATGATTGCAGCATTCGAAACCCGCGACAACGGGTTGACAACGCGAATGCGCCCCTGGTGTTTCAGCGCTGCAGGGCCTGGAAGGTCTCCAGAATCAGTTCGATGCTGACGCCTGCGGGAACGTCCACATCACCGTACTCGAACTCAGCCAGTTCCACACCTCGCACACGATCGGCCGGAATCGCTGCGAAGATCGAGGCGATCTGGTGCGGAAGCAGGCCTCCGGCCACGCGATAGGCAGCGGGTATGTAGCCGGGCTCGAGCACGTCCCAGTCGACGTGGATCCACACGTCCCGACCGCTCACCAGCTGCGCGATTCGCTCCGGAGCGCGTTCGGCCGGCGACAGCACCCGCACTCCCGCCTCGGCGAGCAGGTCGGACTCCGCCGCGTCGATGTCGCGCGCACCGACGACGATCACCTGCTCCGGGTTCAGACCTGCACCATGCCCGCTGTCCCACAGCCCGCAGGCGGCCGCGAGAACCATCCCGCCGAGGTACCCCGACCCCGAAGTCTGCGGCGTGTTGAAATCTCCGTGCGCATCGATCCACAGCAGTACCGACTGCGGGTTCCGGCGCGCTGCTGTCGGCAGTGTGCCGAGGCTCGCCGCGCACGTATTGGTCAGCAGCAACGGGGTCTGTCCGGCATCCAGCACCATTGTCACGGCATCCCGAAGCCCCTCCAGAGTCTCCCGGGCAGCCGGGAGCGCCTCGGTCCAATCGTCGACGGCCGCCGGCGACGGGGAGCCCACGACGACAGGCGTGACCTCAAGATAGTCCGCCAGAGCCGTAGCCGCCTCCCTCGCACCACGGAGTGCTCCGTCCGTGCGGTCGGCTACTCGTCCCTGCGAGACGATGATCCCGAAATCTTGTGTCATGACTGCTCCTTGTCGATCTCAGCGGCCGCGCGGTGTCCAGCCCGACGGCAGCGCGCCTTCTGTGACTGCTCGTTCCCGGTCGACCGCGTCCGACCACCCTTGGGCAGCATCGGAGCCGTCGAATCCGCCGCGAGCCAGCCGCAGGCCGACGTCTTCGTGGTGCATCCGCGGCGCTCCCCCGCGCCGCACGGACGCCCGCACGCTCCACGCGTCGTCGGCGAATCCGCCGCCGCGGAAAACCCGATAGTCGCCGTAGCGGGCAGGGTCCAGCAGATCCCAGCACCATTCCCATACGTTGCCGAGAGTGTCGAACAGCCCGTTCAGGTTCGGGAGCTTGCCGCCGACGTCCTGCGCTGTGGTGACGCCGTCTGCGGCCGTCCACGCGACCTCCTCCAGCGGACCGTACTGCGGCGTGCTGGA
Organism: Microbacterium sp.; assembly: GCF_052102115.1. Lineage (GTDB taxonomy): Bacteria > Actinomycetota > Actinomycetes > Actinomycetales > Microbacteriaceae > Microbacterium. The sequence continues at coordinate 119,623 of NZ_JBQDVP010000004.1, read as the reverse complement.
CCCAGCGCGACAGGCATACTCCCACTCCGCTTCGGTCGGAAGCCGGTACCCGTCGCTGTCGACGTGCCAGGTGACCTCCTCGCCATTGAACGTGTACGCCGGGTCCAGGCCCTCCCACTCGGACGCTGCGTTGCAGACACGCACAGCACGCAACCAGCTGAGATCGGATGCCGGCCGGCGCGGATGCTGGGCGGCGATGCCGAGTATCTCGGCCATCTGCTCTTGCGTGACCGGGTACGCACCGATCTCGAACGCATCGAGTTCGACGATTCTGCTCGTCTTGCGGCGCGCGTCGTGCAGCATCACGGATCCGGCGGGCAACTGCGCCATCTCGATGTCGGTCATGCGCCGGCACCTGTCGGCTGCGAGCCGATGCGCACGGCGAAGAGGCGCATGAAGTACTGGCAGAGCGGCCCGACCAGCAGCGCGAACGCGAGCGTGCCGATGCCGACGTTTCCGCCCAGCGACCACCCGACGGCCACGACCACGACCTCGATCCCCGTCCGGACGATCCAGATCGGCCAGCCTGTGCGCTTATGGAGGCCGGTCATGAGGCCGTCACGGGGGCCGGGCCCGAAGTGCCCGCCGATGTAGAGCCCGGTCGCGGCCGAGAGAACCAGCAGCCCGATGACGAAGAAGCCGACCCGCAGCCACAGCGGCTGCCCGGTGGGGATGAGCAGCAGCCCGATGTCAGCCGATGGTCCGACCAGCAGGGCATTCAGCAATGTGCCGATGCCGTACCGCTGGCGCAGCGGCAGCCAGAGCAGCAGCACGACGATGCTCGTGAGAATCGTGATGACGCCGAAAGAGAGTGGCACGTGCAGTGAGATGCCCTGCGAGAGGACATCCCAGGGAGCAGCGCCGATCTCACCGCGGATCATGAAGGCGATGCCGACGCCGTAGAGGAAGAGACCGATCAGCAACTGCGCGATCCGGCGCGGAAGCCGCCGGCCGCGCATGCGACTCACTGCGGTACTCGTTCCACCCAGGTCGGATGCTTCGCCGTGCGCCCGTCTCCTGACGAGGTGCGGGCGAGGCGGCGCCGCACCCAGGGCCCCACGTGCTGTCGGTAATACGCGAGTCCGGACGCGCCGCTGATTCGCTCCGCCGGCGCCCACCACTGAGCAGGTGGTTCGTAGCCGAGAGCATGCAGCACGCGTGCTGCCACGCGATGATGACCGTTCGCATTCATGTGCAGACGGTCCTCGGACCAGTACGCACCGGTGGAGAGTTCGCGATCAGGCCAGTTGAGAGCCCGGATGACATCGCCCCGACCCGCGATGCGCCGCAGCACCGCCGCCGACAGTTCGTCTCCGCGACGTTGGATCAGTGAGCCCATGGGCAGCTGTCCGGCCGGGTTGGCGCCGGAGAGCAGGATCAGCGTGACGCCCTGCTCATCGCAGCGCCGCAGCACCCGCGAGAACGTATCGGCGATGTGCTCGACATCGGTGCGGGGCCGGAGCATATCGTTGCCCCCGCCGTTGAACGACAGGTGCGTCGGACCGAGCGCGAGAGCGGGTTCCAGTTGCTCTTCGACGATCGGCCAAGCGAGCTTGCCGCGGATCGCGAAGTTCGCATACTGGATCGGGTGGCCTGCGGCATCCGCCCATCCCTGCGCGGCGATGTCGGCCCATCCTCGCACTCGGCCGTCAGGCAGCTCATCGCCGACGCCCTCGGTGAAGGAGTCACCGATCGCCACGAACCTCACAGCAGTCACCGAACCAGCTTATTGCCGTCCCGAACTCCCAGGCGTCATCGATCGTCGAGTGTCTGTCCGCGACGATCGACGAGGCCCCAGGCGGCCGCGGCGGCGACGACGAAGAAGACCCCGAAGACGACGAAAAGCAGTGGTGCCCCTCCGACACCGAGCAGCACGGGTACCAGCAGCGGTGCGATGATCGACGCGATGCGTCCCACTCCAGCCGCCCATCCCGACCCCGTTGCGCGCAGTGACGTCGGATAGATCTCCGGTGTCACCGCGTACAGGGCGCCCCACGCACCGAGGTTGAAGAACGACAGCGCCATTCCGGAGCCGATGATCGCGGCATCCCCGCTCGCGGTGCCGAACAGCACAGCTGACGCGGCGGAGCCGACGAGGAAGACCGAGAGCGTCATCCGTCGGCCCCATACTTCGATCAGCCACGCAGCCACCGCGTAGCCCGGCAACTGCGCGAGCGTGATCACCAGGGTGAAACCGAATGAGCGCACCAGGTCGTAACCGGCGTCGAGGAGGATGCTGGGGATCCAGATGAAGGCGCCGTAATAGGCGAAGTTGACGCAGAACCAAACCAGCCAGATGCACAGGGTGCGCACCCGGAACTCACTCGACCAGAGCGTGCGCATACGCGCACCCGAAGAAGCGGCGATGGAGCGGGAGAGCGGCTCGCGGTTCTTGGCCGGGGTCACCACGACGCCGGCATCCGCTTCGAATGCCGCGACGATGCGCTCGGCATCCCCGATCCGACCGCGAGAGGCCAGCCATCGTGGAGATTCCGGTAATCCCCACCGCACGATCAGCGCGTACACCGCGGGGATGGCGCCGAGGGCGAAAGCCCAGCGCCAGCCATCGGGGGATGCCGGGATCACGAAGTACCCGATCAGCGCAGACGCTGTCCACCCCACGGCCCAGAACGCCTCGAGGATGACGATCAGGCGTCCGCGGATGCGTGCGGGCGCGAACTCGCTCACGTAGGTCGAAGCGACGGGGAGCTCCGCCCCGAGCCCGAGGCCCACGAAGAAGCGCAGCACCAGCAGAATGGCCACTCCGCCGGCCAGTGCGCTTGCACCGGTCGCGAGTCCGTACACGAGCAGGGTCAGCGCGAACACCTGCCTGCGACCGAAGCGGTCGGCCAGCAGCCCGCCCAGGCTCGCGCCGAGCGCCATGCCGATGAATCCGACCGAGGCGATCCACCCGCTTTCGGTCTTGGTGAGGTCCCACTGCTGGGCGAGGGCCGCGAGGATGAACGAGATGAGACCGACGTCCATCGCATCGAGCGCCCAGCCGAGTCCTGAACCGGTGAGCAGTCGCGCATGCCGCCTGGTGAACAGCAGATCGTCCAGCCGACCGGCAAGGTCCGCGCGACTGGGAACGGCGCCGGTCACCTCTTCAGCAGCGCAGTGCGAAGCGTGTCGAGGCCCACACCGCCGATGTCGAGCGCGCGCTTGTGGAAGCTCTTGACGTCGAACTCGTCGCCCTGCTCTGCCTGATACGCGTCGCGCACCTGTTCCCAGATGCGCTGGCCGACCTTGTATGACGGCGCCTGCCCTGGCCATCCGAGGTAGCGGTTGACCTCGAACTGCACGAACTCGTCGGACATGTTCACGTTCTGGCGCATGAAACCGAGGGCATAGTCCGCGTCCCAGGGACTGTCGCCTTCCGGGCGCGACTTGCCGAGGTGCACACCGATGTCGAGGACGACGCGCGCTGCGCGCATGCGCTGGCCGTCGAGCATGCCGAGGCGGTCGGCCGGGTCGTCGAGATACCCGAGTTGCTGCATGAGCCGCTCGGCGTACAGCGCCCAACCTTCGGCGTGGCCGGAGGTGCCGGCGAGCAGACGACGCCACGAGTTGAGCTCGGCGCGGTTATAGACCGCCTGCGCGATCTGCAGGTGGTGCCCGGGGACGCCCTCGTGGTAGACGGTGGTCAACTCGCGCCACGTGTCGAACTCGGTGACGCCTTCAGGCACTGACCACCACATCCGTCCAGGACGCGAGAAGTCATCGGTCGGGCCGGTGTAGTAGATGCCGCCTTCCTGTGTCGGCGCGATCATGCATTCGATCGTGCGGATCTTCTCCGGGATGTCGAAGTGGGTTGCGGCGAGCTCTGCGACAGCGCGATCGCTGGTCTCCTGCATCCAGCGCTGCAGCGCGTCGGTGCCATGGAGCTTGCGGGCGGCATCCTGCTCGAGGTGGGCGACGGCCTCTTCGACGCTCGCTCCCGGGAGGATCTCATTCGCGATCGCCGTCTGCTCTGCGACCATGCGGGCTAGCTCCTCGCGACCCCACTCATAGGTCTCGTCGAGGTCGATACGTGCACCGAGGAAGCGTCGGGAATGCAGCGCGTAGAGGTCGCGCCCGACGGCGTCGGATTCGGATGCTGCCGGCGCGAGCGTTCCGGTCAGGAAACTGCGCAGCTCGTCATAGGCGACGCGTGCCGCTGACGCGTTATCGGCGAGCTCACGGGCGAGCGACGCCGGAAGCTCGCCGTCCTCAGGCTGCGCGTTCGCCACGAACGAGGCGAAGAATCCGTCGTCGGCGGTGTACCGCACGATCTGACCGGCCACCTCGACGACCTGACGGCGAGCGGGTACCGTGCCGGTCTCGATGCCCTGCCGCAGAGTCGCGGCATACCCGCGGAGGGCGTCGGGGACCGCGCCGAGACGGCGGGCGATGACTGCCCAGTCATCAGCCGTCGCCGTGGGCATGAGGTCATAGACCTGGCGGACATCCTGCACGGCGGATGCCAGGACGTTCAGATCGCGCTGATGCCATCGTGCTTCGTCGAACTCGAGTTCGAGGTCGAGTTCACTCAGCAGGTCGGTCTTCGTCACGTCGTCGATGGCATCGACGGGCGCGAGAGCGGCGAGTTCCGAACGGGCGCTCCGCACCGCCTCGACGTACCGATCATGGCCCTCGGGGCTCAGATCGCCGTAGCGGTCATTGCCCTCTTCGCGGCCGATGTACGTGCCGAGCGTCGGGTCCAGATCTGTGAGGGTGTCGACCCAAGCGTCAGCGACTTCGTCGATGGGCGTGGGAGTTCGCGGAGTATCCGTCATGAGCTTCAGCGTAGCGTCGGGCGGGGCGCTCCGCTCAGGGCTGCCCGCTCATCCTGTTCGGTGCACCCTGTTGTTCAGTGCACTCTATTGTTCAGTGCGCGGCTTCGTTCCAGTCGCGGCCGCGACCCACCTGCACGTCCAGTGGCACGGTGAGGTCGGCGGCGGCAGCCATCTGCGTGCGGACGATCTGCTCCGCGGCATCCCACTCCCCCGGCGCGACCTCGACGACGAGTTCATCGTGGATCTGCAGCAGCACGCGCGAGCGCATGTCGGCGGCAGCGAGGTCAGCATGAATGCGGAACAGCGCGATCTTCATCACATCGGCGGCGCTGCCCTGGATGGGTGCATTCAGCGCGGCACGCTCAGCGTTCTCGCGCAGCACCCTGTTGGGGCTGGAGAGGTCGGGGAACGGACGCCGACGACCGAAGATGGTCTCGGTATAGCCGACCTCTTTCGCCTTGAGAACCGAGGCGCGCAGATAGTCGCGCACGGCCCCGAAGCGGGCGAAGTACTCGAGCATCAACTGCTTCGCCTCAGACTGCTCGATGCGCAGTTGCTTGGAAAGACCGAACGCACTGAGGCCATAGACCAGGCCGTATGACATCGCCTTGACCTTGGTGCGCATCGCGGAGGTCACATCTTCCGGTTCGACTCCGAACACGCGGGCGCCGACGAACCGGTGCAGGTCCTCTCCGGTGTTGAACGCCTCGATGAGGCCCTCGTCACCGGACAGATGAGCCATGATGCGCATCTCGATCTGCGAGTAGTCCGCCGTCAGCAGAGTCTCGAAGCCGGTGCCGACCTCGAAGGCGCTGCGGATCCGCCGGGATTCCTCGGTGCGCACCGGAATGTTCTGCAGGTTCGGGTCGGTGCTGGAGAGCCGCCCGGTCTGACTGCCGGTCTGCACGTAGGTCGTGTGGACGCGGTCGTCGTCTTTGATCGCGGTGTCGAGGGACTCGATGATCTGTCGGAGTTTCGTCGCCTCGCGATACTGCAGCAGCAGGTCGAGGAAGGGGTGCGGATTGCTGTCCTGCAGGTCGGCGAGCACCGCGGCATCCGTCGAGTACCCGGTCTTGGTCTTGCGGGTCTTGGGCAGCTGCAGATCTTCGAAGAGCACCTCCTGCAGCTGTTTCGGGGATCCGAGATTGAACTCGCGGCCGACGAGGGCGAAAGCCTCGGTGGCCAGCCCATCCGTGCGCGTCGCCAGTTCGCTGGAGAAGGTCGACAGCACATCGTGCGAGACGGCGACGCCGGCGAGCTCCATGTCTGCCAACGCGAGGAGCGTGGGGAGCTCGATGTCGGTGAGAACGGCCGCCACGGAGTCGGGCAGATCTTTCCGTAGGGCCGCAGCGACGCGCAGCACGAACCAGGCCTCTTGGGCGGGAGTCGCACCGTCAGTCTCGGGCACGAGCTGCGAGGGGTCGGCGACGGGAAGCCTTTCGCCGAGGTAGCGGTCGACGAGATGGGTGAGGGTCTTGTCGGGCAGGCTCGGCCGCAGCAGCCAGCCGGCCAGCAGCGTGTCATAAGCGAGACCGCCGATGCGGATGCCGGATCGCGCCAGCGCCTTGATCTGCGGCTTGGCATCGTTGAACACCTTCGGGGCGTCGGATGCGAACCACGGACGCACTGCCTCGGCCGTGTCCTCTGACCAGTCGGCCTCGCGCAGCTCAGTGAGGCTGGCGATGCCGATGCGGGCCACCGTGCCGCCGTTGCTGACGAGCGAGATGCCGAGTTCCTCACGCTGCGCATCGAGCCAGGCGACGAGATCTGACGCCGTCGTCTGCACCGGGGCCGGCAGATCGACGGCGGGCTCGGAACTGGCGGACTCCTCGCTCGCCCCCATCGCCTCGAACACGCGCGGCAGCAGAGTGCGGAACTCGAGCCGGGCGAAGATGTCGCGGATCGCCTGGACGTCTGCCGGGACGACGGCGAGGTCTGCCGGGACGACGGGGAGCTCGACATCGGTGAGCAGGCGGTTGAGCTTGCGGTTGCGGCGCACGTCATCCATGTGATCGCGCAAGTTGCCGCCGACGACGCCCTTGATCTCGTCGGCGCGGGACAGGAGCTCGTCGAGTGAACCGAACTGGGTCAACCATTTGACGGCGGTCTTCTCGCCCACCTTCGGCACACCAGGCAGATTGTCGCTCGTCTCACCGACGAGAGCTGCGATGTCGGGGTACTGTTCGGGCCGCACGCCATAGCGCTCCTGCACGGTCACCGGGTCGTAGCGCTTGAGCTGTGAGACGCCCTGCACCGAGGGGTACAGCAGGGTGACTTCGTCGTTCACGAGCTGGATCGTGTCGCGGTCGCCCGAGACGACGAGCACGTCGTAGCCCTGCGCGGATCCCTGGTCGGCGAGCGTGGCGAGGATGTCATCGGCCTCGATCCCCTCTTTTGTCAGAACGGGGATGGACATCGCGGCCAGGCAGTCCTGCAGCAGCGGGATCTGCCCGCGGAACTCTTGCGGAGTCTCGGAGCGGGTCGCCTTGTACTCGGGGTACTCATCGGTGCGGAACGAGTGCCGCGACGTGTCGAACGCGATGGCGAGGTGAGTCGGTTGCTCGGCCTTGATCAGGTTCACCAGCATCGACAGGAAGCCGTAGATCGCGTTGGTGTGCTGGTTGTCCTTGGTCGTGAAGTTCTCGACCGGAAGGGCGAAGAAAGCACGGTAGGCGAGCGAGTGGCCGTCGACGACCATGAGGGTAGGCTTTGCGGAGTCCGTCACTCTGACAGCCTAACGAGGACGGCAGACACCCGCCGAGGAGGATTCTGTGACCGAGACCCAGATGACCGGACTGGAGTGGGCCACGCAACGCGGCATGGGTGCCCTGGCCGAGAAGATGGGGATCGAGTTCACGGAGTTCTCCGTCGAGCGGAGCGTCGCGACGATGCCCGTGGAAGGCAACACCCAGCCGGTCGGACTGCTGCACGGCGGAGCATACGTCGTGCTCGGCGAATCACTCGGGTCGATGTCTGCGAATCTCGCGGCGGGACCAGGCAAGCTCGCCGTCGGCGTGGACATCAACGCCACGCACACTCGCTCCGCGACTTCGGGAACCGTCACCGGGGTGTGCACGCCGATCCATCTCGGCCGCACCGTCATGGTGCACGAGATCGTCGTCACCGATGATCAGGATCGTCGGTGCTCCACGATCCGGATCACGAACATGATCAAGGACGCGGACTGATCAGCCGCGCCCGTCCTTCAGGATCTTCAGCACTTCGGTCATCTGACCACTGAGCTCTTCCAGCCGCCCGCCGATACCTTCAAGCCGCCCGCCGATACCTTCAAGCCGCCCGCCGATACCTTCAAGCCGTCCGTCGACACCGCCGAGTCGTCCGTCGATGCCGTCAAGTCGTCCGTCGACCGCTTCGAGTCGTCCGTCGATACCGTCAAGTCGTCCGTCGACCGCTTCGAGTCGTCCATCGACCCCGTCGAGTCGTCCATCGACCCCGTCGAGTCGTCCATCGACCCCGTCCAGCCGTCCATCGACTCCGTCGAATCGGTCGTCGATTCGGTCGAATCGCGTGTCGTGCGCGGTGACCTTCTTATCGAGATCGGTGAGCAGACCGTAGATCGCGAGGATGTCGTCCGAGTTCTGCTCGATACGTCGATCCATCTGAGCGGGGGTCATGGCCATGCGACGACGATACCTCGTGGCGGGGTGCCCCGGAACGGCCTTCACGCGAACGGTGGAAAACCACCGGCACGCAAGTGGTGTGGAGGAGGACTAGGACTTCTTCGGAGCGAGCTGCTCGATGATCGCCTTGGCGACATCTTGCATCGTCAGACGTCGATCCATCGACGCCTTCTGAATCCAGCGGAACGCCTCGGGCTCACTGAGCCCCATCTTCTCGTTGAGCAGGCCCTTGGCACGGTCGACGAGCTTGCGGGTCTCGAATCGCTCCACCATGTCGGCGACCTCGGCCTCGAGCGTGATGATCTGCTCGTGGCGCGCCAGCGCGATCTCGATCGCCGGCAGCAAGTCGTTCGGGGTGAACGGCTTGACGACGTAGGCCAGGGCGCCCGCCTCGCTCGCGCGTTCGACGAGCTCCTTCTGACTGAATGCCGTGAGGAGCACGACCGGGGCGATGTTCGCCTTGTGCAGTCGCTCTGCGGCGCTGATGCCGTCGAGCTGTGGCATCTTCACATCCATGATGACCAGGTCGGGACGCAGCTCGGTGGCCAGAGCCACCGCCGTCTCACCGTCACCCGCTTCACCGACGACGTCGTATCCGTTGTCACGGAGGATCTCGACGATGTCGAGTCGGATCAGCGATTCGTCTTCGGCGACGACGACGCGTCGCGGAGCGGATGCCGTGGGCTGCTCAGCCGGCTCAGCCGGTTCTGCCTGTTCTTGCTCGGTCACGAGTCCATTCTAGGGGACGGCCGCCCTGTGTCCGCCGCACCCGCCGCGATCGGCGGGAGGAGAGGCTTCCCTGCGCTAAAGTCGAAGACGCGACATCCGCGCCGGCGTGGCGGAATGGTAGACGCGGAGCACTCAAAATGCTTTGTCCGAAAGGACGTGTGGGTTCGAGTCCCACCGCCGGCACGATCGCGACGAGGTCGTTCATTGCATCACCTCGTCGAAACGGACGAAGGAGCCGCCCGCATGGATGCTCGCTTGTCGTCTCTCTCGCGACACGCGAGCATCGTGGCGGCGGTCGCGCTCGTCGGACTCTCGTTCGTTCCCGGCGTGGAACGCCAAGGCGTCGATCTGGCCGAACTCCCCGATCGGTCGATGGATGTGCTCGGCTGGGTGCTCCTCGTCGCTCAGGGCGCAGCGGTGGCGCTCCTGCGGCGCTGGCCCGTCATCTGCCTCGCCCTTGTCGGCATCGCGTTCGGCGCCTACCAGCTGCTGGGTTATCCGACCACGTTCGCAGCATTGGGTCTTCTGGTCGCAGTGGCGGGAGCGGGTGCGCTCGTACGCCGACATCGCCGCGCTGTCGGGCTCGCCGCCGTGGGTGGATACGTGCTCCTGTGCATCGCCTTGGACTGGGTCGGTTCACCGACACGGGTGCTGGACTACATCGTGTTCGGACTGCTGCTGGCTTCGCTGTGGGTTGTCGGTGCGTGGCTGCGCAGTCGCGCGCAGATGCAGCGGCGGCGCGGTGCGGAAGCAGAACGGGCCGCTGTCGAGGCGGAGCGCGCACGCATCGCTCGGGAGCTGCACGATGTGATCACGCACCACGTGACGGCGATGGTGGTGCAGGCAGACGCCGCGCAGTACAGCACGGACGACAGCGCGCGGACAGGCGCGACCCTGGCCATGATCGGAGAGACCGGACGAACGGCCCTCACCGACCTGCGCGGCCTTCTCGGGGCCCTGGACGGCACGGTCGACGTCGCGGCGCGGCCGCCGGCGATCACCGACGTCGAGGAACTCGTGGAGCGCGCGCGAGCAGCCGGTCAGCCGGTCGAACTCACTCGGGAGGGCGAGCCGCGCGGCGTGGATGCCGCCCGAGCGCTTGCGGTCGTCAGGGTCGTGCAGGAGAGTCTGACGAACGCGATCAAGCACGCCAACGGCGCATCCACTCACGTGCGGGTCCGCTACGACGAGGAGGAGATCGACGTGACGATCACAACCGCGGCGACGAGCGCAGTCGAACAGAGTGATGGCGGCGGACACGGGCTCGTCGGTCTGCGCGAACGCGTTTCGCTCGTCGGCGGTGAGTTCTCCGCCGCGAACGCCTCCGACGGTTTCGTCGTACACGCTCGGATTCCCGCATGAGCGCGGAGGACGGCGACGCGCCGATCCGCGTGCTGGTGTGCGATGACCAGGATCTGGTCCGCACCGGGTTCGTCACCATCGTCGACGCGCAACCGGATCTGGAGGTCGTCGGTGAGGCAGCCGACGGCCGGACAGCGATCCGTCTGGCCGAGCAGCACCACCCCGATGTCGTGATCATGGACATTCGGATGCCGCGAATGGATGGTATCGAGGCGACGCGCTCGATGGCCGGCCCCGGGGTCAGCGATCCGGCGAAGGTCCTGATCGTCACGACGTTCAATCTCGACGTGCTCGTGCTCGACGCCCTCCGCGCCGGTGCCAGCGGCTTTCTGCTGAAGGATGCCAGACCTGCCGAGCTCCTCCACGCGATCCGTACCGTGGCAGCCGGTGAGGCGCTGCTCTCCCCGACGGTGACGCGGGCCCTGATCGGCCGGTATGCCGAGCGTGTCCGCCCGGCGGACCGGGACCACCGCGAACTGGACGCGTTGACCGCACGGGAGCGCGAGGTGCTCGCGCTGATCGCCGAGGGTCTCTCGAACGCGGAGATCGCTCTCGCGCTCGTCATCAGTCACGAGACCGTGAAGACGTACGTCTCCCGCATCCTCGGGAAACTGAACCTTCGCGATCGCGTGCAGGCCGTGGTCCTGGCACACCGACTCGGTCTCACCGGCGATATGTGACTCGCATCCCTCTGCCGAGCTACCGGAAATGCCCTCTCAGGCGGGATTCGGCAGTCTGAGGCCCGTCCGTAGCGTGTTCCTCGACACTCAACACCCTGAGGAGCAGGCGATGAACACCACCTACCAGACGACACCGACCACACCCAGAACCGGCATCCTGTCTCGAAGATGGGCACAGGCTACAGCCATGATCATCGGCTTCGCGATCGTGATGATCGCCTCCAACTCCGTCGCCGCCGCACTGGAGAATCCGATCGCAGCGCTGCTGATCGGCCCGCTGCTGGCCGTACTGGTGCTGTGGCTCTACCTGATCGCCGTCCACCGGATCGAGCGCCGAGCGGCCACCGAACTCGCACCGAGGAACGCGACGCGGATGGTCGTGGTCGGCTTCGCGGGAGGGCTCCTGCTGTCGGCTGTCACCATCGGGATCCTCGCCCTGTTCGGCGGCTACGAGATCACCGGATGGGGTTCCCTCAGCGGCGCGCTCAGCGTCATCGGCATGATGTGTGCGATCGCCGTCGCCGAGGAGGTGCTGTTCCGCGGCGTGATCTTCGGTCTCATCCAGCGTCGCTGGGGAGTATGGCCCGCTCTTGCGGTCTCAGCAATTCTCTTCGGTCTCGTGCACCTGGTGAACCCCGGTGCGACGGTGTGGGGAGCAATCGCGATCGCCGTCGAAGCCGGGCTCATGCTCGGGGCCGCGTACGCCGCCACCGGCTCACTGTGGCTCTCGATCGGCCTGCACCTCGGGTGGAACATCGCCACCGTAGCGCTCTTCGGCACCGTGACCTCCGGCAGCGAGTCCAGGGACGCCATCATCACGGCGACCACCTCGGGGCCGGAATGGCTGACCGGCGGAGCCTTCGGACCGGAAGCGAGCATCATCGCCGTGATCGTCTGCACGGCGGCGACCGCGATTCTTCTCGGCATCGCCCGACGACGGGGAAGTTTCGCCCGGCGACAGGGACGCGCCATCAGTCACGTCTGATTCACCGCGCCACGGAAACGAGGGTCGGAGCCGCGAAGCTCCGGCCCTCGTTCGTTGTATCAGACGCCGTCTTTATAGATCGGAGCTGCCCCGTTGACAGCATCCCCGACCTTGTGGACGCGGATGTCGTTCGTGGACCCGATGATTCCGGGAGGCGAGCCCGAGATCACGACGACCTTGTCCCCCTCGACGGCGAGCCCGTTCTTGAGCAAGTGGTCGTCGACCTGGTGGTACATGAGGTCGGTATGCTGCACCATTTCGACGAGCGTGGAGCTCAGGCCCCAGGTGAGGGCCATCCGGCGGCGGATGTTGGGCTCCGGCGTGAACGCCAGCATCGGGATGCGGGAGCGCAGTCGCGAAAGGCGACGGGCGCTGTCACCGGACTGGGTGAACACGCACAGGAACTTCGCCTCGACGAACTCGGCGACCTCGAGCGCCGCTAGGGTGATCGCGCCGCCCTGCGTGCGCGGGCTGCTGGTCAGCGGGGCGATCCGCTCCAGGCCGTGCTCCTCGGTCGACTCGACGATGCGTGCCATCGTCTCGACGACCACGACCGGATACGCGCCGACGCTTGTCTCGCCGGAGAGCATCACGGCATCCGCACCGTCGAGAACGGCGTTGGCGACGTCGGAGGTCTCGGCACGGGTCGGCACCGGGCTCGAGATCATCGACTCGAGCATCTGCGTGGCGACGATGACCGGCTTCGCGTTGCGGCGAGCGAGTTCGACCGCGCGCTTCTGCACGATCGGCACTGCTTCCAGGGGCAGCTCCACGCCCAGGTCTCCACGGGCGACCATGATGCCGTCGAAGGCATCGACGATCTCCTCGAGTGCGTCGACGGCCTGCGGCTTCTCGATCTTCGCGATCACGGGGACCTTCACGCCCTCTTCGGCCATGATCTCGTGCACCCGCTCGACGTCTTCGGCGTTGCGTACGAACGACAGCGCGATCAGATCGGCGCCGATGCCCAATCCCCAGCGGAGGTCGGCCTCGTCCTTCTCGCTCAGCGCCGGAACGTTGACCGCGACGCCGGGCAGGTTGATGCCCTTGTTGTTCGAGACGGCACCGGCGACCACGACGCGCGTGGTGACCACCGTGCCATCGGTCTCGACGACCTCGACGCGTACCTTGCCGTCGTCAATGAGCAGGAAGTCGCCAGGGTTGACGTCGTTCGGCAGTCCCTTGAAGGTCGTGCCGCAGATCTCGCGGTTGCCGACGATGTCCTCGGTGGTGATCTTGAAGATGTCGCCGACGGCGAGCTCGTACGGCCCCGCTTCGAATTTTCCGAGCCGGATCTTCGGGCCTTGCAGGTCGACGAGCACGGCGACGGCGCGGCCGGTGTCCTCAGACGCTCGACGAACGTTGGCGTAGTTGGCGTCGTGGACGGAGTAGTCACCGTGGCTGAGGTTCAGTCGTGCAACGTCGACCCCCGCTTCGATGAGTGCTCGGACGGTTTCATAGCTCGATGTGGCCGGGCCCAGCGTGGCGACGATTTTCGCGCGTCTCAACAGATGTCTCCAGGGTAAGAGGACGGGGGAATAGTGGCGACAGTGCCGTCGCCAGCCTACGCGGGCTGCAGACCGATTGCGACATCTGAGGGGCGCACCGGCGCGGGAAGCACCGACGCCCCCATCAGATGCCGGTCCACACTCGCGGCCGCGGCGCGGCCTTCGGCGATCGCCCAGACGATGAGCGACTGCCCGCGGCCGGCATCCCCGGCGACGAACACTCCCGGGACGGATGACCTGTAGGCGTCGTCCCGCGCGAAGGAACCGCGGTCGCCGATCTCGGGACGCACCTCGTCGGTGAAGCTCTCGGTCGCGGGCCCGGTGAATCCCATCGCGATCAGCACCAGGTCGGCCGGGATCTCGCGCTCTGTGCCGCTCTTGGGCACGCGGCGACCGTCGACGTACTCGGTCTCGGCGACGCGCAGCGAGCGCACCTCGCCGGCGTCGTTCGGGAGGAACTCCACCGTGGATGCCAGATAGTGGCGTTCGCCGCCCTCTTCGTGTGCGGACTGAACTTCGAAGATCGTCGGCATCATCGGCCAGGGTTGATGCTCCGGGCGCTCATCTCCTGGCTGCTGTCCGATCGCGAGGTTGGTCACGCTCAGCGCACCCTGACGGTGAGCCGTGCCGATGCAGTCGGCACCGGTGTCTCCGCCGCCGATGACGATGACGTGCTTGCCCTCGGCCGTGATCTGGTTCGGCACGGCGTCGCCGGCAACGGCCTTGTTCGACTCGACGAGGAACTCCATCGCGAAGTGCACGCCGTCGAGGTCGCGGCCCGGGATGGACAGCTCCCTCGGCACAGTCGATCCGGTGGCCAGTAGGACAGCGTCGTAGCGCGCCCGCAGGTCTGCCCAGGTGATGTCCGTGCCGATCTCCACACCGGCGCGGAACCGCGTGCCCTCCTCCTGCATCTGACGAAGACGGGCTTCGAGCTGGTTCTTCTCCATCTTGAAGTCCGGGATGCCGTAGCGCAACAGCCCGCCGATGCGGTCGTCGCGCTCGAATACGGCCACGGTGTGCCCGGCACGCGTGAGCTGCTGAGCCGCCGCCAGGCCGGCGGGGCCGGATCCGACGACCGCGACGGTCTTGCCCGTGAGACGCTCGGGCGGCTGCGGCTCGACCCATCCCTTCGCGAAGGCCTCGTCGATGATCGACACTTCGACCTGCTTGATGGTCACCGCCGGCTGGTTGATGCCCAGCACGCACGCGCTCTCGCACGGGGCCGGGCAGAGCCGGCCGGTGAACTCCGGGAAGTTGTTCGTCGCGTGCAGACGCTCGATCGCCGAGCGATCCTCACCGCGCCAGGTGAGGTCGTTCCACTCCGGGATGAGATTCCCGAGCGGGCACCCCTGGTGGCAGAACGGCACACCGCAGTCCATGCAGCGCCCCGCCTGACGGCGCAGCACGTTCTTGTCGCCCGGCTCGTAGACCTCTTTCCAGTCCATGATGCGCACGGGGACGGGACGGCGTGCGGGAAGCTCGCGCTCCGTCACCTTCAGAAAGCCCTTGGGGTCAGCCACCGGTCACCTCCAGGATGCGGTTCCAGACGGCGTCGCCGTCGGGGTCGATGCCGGAGGCCTCCGCCTCCAGGCGCATGGTCTGCACCGCTGCGAAATCACGCGGCAGCACTTTGACGAACTCGGGTGCGACAGTGTCGAAGTCCGCGAGCATCTGTGCCGCGCGCGGGGAATCGGTGCACTCGGCGTGCTCGACGAGCAGGCTGCGCAGCACCTCGAGGTCGGCCCTGTCGAGCGGTTCGAGGCGCAGCTCTCCGGTATCACGGGACTGCTGGTTCACCTTGTCCGTCGGCAGGGCATGGACGTAGGCGACGCCGCCGGACATGCCGGCGCCGAGGTTGCGCCCCGTCGTGCCCAGGATGACCGCGATTCCCCCGGTCATGTACTCGAGCGCGTGGTCTCCGACGCCCTCGACCACGGCCGTTGCGCCGGAGTTGCGCACCAGGAATCGTTCGCCGACGACACCCGAGATGAACATCGATCCGGAGGTGGCGCCGTACCCGATCACATTGCCGGCGATGACGTTCTCGTGCGGGGCGATGTGGGCACCGCGGGGCGGCCGGACGACGACGTCGCCACCGGAGAGCCCCTTGCCGACATAGTCGTTCGCGTCGCCCTCGAGCCGCAGCATGATGCCGGCGGGCAGGAACGCCCCGAGAGACTGCCCTGCGGTTCCGTGCAGTGTGACATCGATCGTCCCGCGAGCGAGTCCCTCGGCACCGAAACGGGCAGTCACCTCATGGCCGAGCATGGTGCCCACCGCGCGCTCCGTGTTGCGGATCGGCAACTCGATGATCACCGGCGCACGCTCCTGCAGCGCATCCTGGGCCATGTCGATCAGCTGCACGTCGAAGTGCCGCTCGAGTTCGTGGTTCTGGGCGCGCGCGTGGCGGCGCGGTTCGGATGCGGGGAACAGCGGTCCTTCCAGGATCGGCGTCAGATCGAGACCGTCGGTCTTCCAATGCTCGATGGCCGCGTTCGCCTCGATGAGGTCGGCGCGGCCGACGATCTCATCGAGCGAGCGGAAGCCGAGTTCTGCGAGCAGCTCGCGCACTTCTTCGGCGATGAACTCCATGAAGTTCACGACGAACTCCGGCTTGCCGGTGAACCGGTCGCGCAGCGCAGGATTCTGCGTGGCGACGCCGACGGGGCAGGTATCCAGGTGGCACACGCGCATCATGATGCAGCCGCTGACGACCAGGGGCGCCGTGGCGAAGCCGAACTCCTCAGCTCCCAGCAGCGCACCGATGATCACGTCGCGGCCCGTCTTGAGCTGCCCGTCGACCTGCACGACCACGCGATCGCGCATGCCGTTGAGCATCAGCGTCTGCTGCGTCTCGGCCAGTCCGAGCTCCCACGGGGTGCCGGCGTGCTTTAGCGAGTTCATCGGGCTCGCACCGGTGCCGCCGTCGTGGCCGGAGACGAGGATGACGTCGCTGAGCGCCTTGGCGACGCCCGCAGACACCGCACCGATGCCGGATTGGCTGACCAGCTTGGTGTGGATGCGGGCGTTCGGGTTCGCGCGTTTGAGGTCGAAGATGAGCTGCTTGAGATCCTCGATCGAGTAGATGTCGTGGTGCGGCGGGGGCGAGATGAGCCCGACGCCCGCTGTCGCATGACGGGTGCGGGCCACCCATGGGTACACCTTGGTGGGCGGCAGCTGACCGCCCTCCCCCGGCTTCGCACCCTGCGCGAGCTTGATCTGGATGTCATCGGACTCGGTCAGATACAGGCTCGTCACGCCGAACCGGCCGGAGGCCACCTGCTTGATCGCGCTCCGACGCTCGGGGTCGAGGAGGCGATCGATGTCTTCGCCGCCCTCCCCCGTGTTCGACTTTCCGCCGAGGCGGTTCATCGCGACGGCGAGTGTCTCGTGAGCTTCGCGTGAGATGGAGCCGTAGCTCATCGCGCCGGTGGAGAACCGCTTGACGATCGAGCTCACCGGCTCGACCTCGTCGATGGGCACTGGCTGGCGCGTGCCGGTGCGCAGGCGGAACAGCCCGCGCAGTGTCTTCAACTCGGCGGCCTGATCGTCGACGAGACGGGTGTACTCGCGGAAGATGTCGTACCGGCGGGTGCGTGTGGAATGCTGCAGCCGGAACACGGTGTCGGGATTGAACAGGTGCGGGGACCCGTCGCGACGCCATTGGTACTCGCCGCCGGTCCACAGCCGCTCATGGGCGCGCGCGGCGGCATCCTCGGGGTAGGCGTAGTCGTGACGGGCCTGGTTCTCGGCGAAGACGTCTTCGATGCCGATGCCGCCGAGCTTCGTCTCGGTGCCGGTGAAGTACGCGTCGACGAGCTGCTGGCTGAGCCCGATCGCCTCGAACACCTGGGCACCCGCGTAGGAGGACACCGTCGAGATGCCCATCTTCGACATGATCTTCAGCACGCCCTTGCCGAGCGCATAGATGAGGTTGCGAACGGCCTTCTCAGCGCTGATGCCGGTGATGAAGCCGGTGCGCACCAGATGCTCGACGGTCTCCATCGCGAGGTAGGGATTCACGGCAGACGCGCCGTAGCCGATGAGCGTTGCGACGTGATGAACCTCTCGCACGTCACCCGCCTCGACGATGAGCCCGACCTTCATCCGGTTCTCACGGCGGATCAGGTGGTGATGGATCGCCGAGACCATGAGGAGTGACGGGATCGGGACGAGATCCTTGTTCGAATCGCGGTCCGAGAGGATGAGGAACTCCGCACCCTGTTCGATCGCGGCATCCGCCTCGGCGCACATCTCTTCGAGACGCTCCTGCATCGTGTGCGAGCCGGCGTCGAAATGGTAGAGGCCGCTGATCGTGACCGTCGAGCGGCCGGGCAGGGCCTTGTCGATGTGCCGGATCTTCGCGAGCTCGTCGTTGTCGATCACCGGGAAGTCCACGGCGACGGTCCGGGTGTGGTCCGGCCCCCAGGCGAGCAGGTTGCGTTCCGGCCCGAGCGAGGAGCGCAGGCTCGTGACGACCTCTTCGCGAATCGAATCCAGCGGCGGGTTGGTGACCTGCGCGAACTGCTGGGTGAAGTAGTCGAACAGCAGCCTCGGCCGGTCGCTGAGAACCGCGATCGGCGTGTCCGACCCCATGGCGCCGAGCGGTTCGGCGCCCGTCTGCCCCATCGGGGTCAGCAGCACCCGCACCTCTTCTTCGGTGTATCCGAAAGTGCGCTGGCGGCGGGTGATGGATGCCGGCGGGTGCACGATGTGCTCGCGCTCGGGGAGGTCTGCCAGACGCACAGCGCCCTCGTCGAGCCACTGCTGCCACGGGTGCAGCGTCGAGAGCTCGTGCTTGATCTCGTCGTCCTCGACGATCCGGTGCGCCGCGGTGTCGACGAGAAACATCTTGCCCGGCTGCAGGCGGCCGCGGCGCTTGATGCGCTCGGGCTCGAACTCGAGGACCCCCGTCTCCGAGCCGATGACGACCAGGCCGTCCGTAGTTTCGGTCCAGCGCCCGGGGCGCAGGCCGTTGCGGTCGAGGGTGGCGCCGACGTGGATACCATCGGTGAAGATGAGCGCCGCCGGGCCGTCCCACGGCTCCATCTGATTCGAGTGGTAATCGTAGAACGCGCGCAGCTCCGGCGAGAGGTCGGCCTGCTTCTCATACGCCTCGGGGACCATCATCATGATCGCGTGCGGCAGGCTGCGACCGGTGAGAGTGAGCAGTTCGAGCACCTCGTCGAATGATGCCGAGTCGCTCGCTCCGGGCGTGCAGATGGGCAGCAGCGGGCGGATGTCGCCGAGCAGTTCGGACTCCAGCTGCGACTGGCGGGCACGCATCCAGTTGCGGTTGCCGCCGACGGTGTTGATCTCGCCGTTGTGGGCCAGCATCCGCAGCGGCTGCGCGAGCGGCCACGACGGGAACGTGTTCGTCGAATAGCGCGAGTGCACGACGGCGAGCTCAGACGCGAAGCGCTCGTCCTGCAGGTCGGGATAGAACGGTTCGAGCTGCAACGTGGTCACCATGCCCTTGTAACCGAGCGTGCGGCTGGACAGTGAGACGAAGTAGGCGCCGAGCTCGTGGCCGGCGCGCTTGCGGAGGCGGTAGGCGACGCGGTCGAGGGCGATGCCCGCGAGGCGGCCATCTGGCTCGGAGGGCGCTGCGACGAACAGCTGCTCGAACGCCGGCCGTGCCTCGTCGGCGAGCTTGCCGAGGTTCTCGTTCGCGGTGGGGACGACGCGCCAGCCGAGAACATCAAGACCCTCGTCGCGGGCGATCCGTTCGACGCCGGCCTTCTGACTGCGGCGCTCAGAGGCCTGCAGCGGGAGGAAGGCGAGCCCGGCGGCGTATTCGCCGACATCGGGCAGTTCGAAGTCTGTGACTTCACGCAAGAATGCGTCTGGCATCTGGGTGAGGATGCCCGCACCGTCTCCGGTGCCGGCGTCAGAGCCGATGGCACCTCGGTGCTCGAGGTTGCGCAGCGCTTGAAGCGCCAGCGCGATGATGTCGTGTCCTGCAGTACCCCGGAGGGTGGCGACCATGGCCAGGCCGCAGGCATCCTTTTCGAATGCCGGGTTGTACAGACCCTGCTTCGGGGGGTAAGCGCCGGAGGCGCCATAGGGAGGCTGGAAGTACATCTGAAACCGTCCTCAGGTAATCAGGTGACACCGGGGACGCCGTCGGCCCGCTCGTTCAGTGCAGTGGGTTCCTCACTCGACGAGGAGGCTTATCGGGAGCTGTCCTCGCTCCTGGGAGCAGTGCTTGTGGCGGTGGCTCCGACGGTGACTTCGGCGGGAGGCTCACTCACGTCGACGAAATCATCGAGATCGTCTTGCGATTCTACATCAGCACCGTCGTCCTTACGCCCGCGGCCCGGCATGTACGGGCTCGGCTCGACGCCGGGGTGACGGCGCGTCTGGACGATGATGATGACGATGCCGACGATGACGCCGATGATCGAAGCCCACACGTTGCTGCGCAGCCCGAGGATGATCTCGCTCGGGTCGATGCGGATGGACTCCCAGACGATCCGGCCGGCGCTGTACCAGATGAGGTACACGGCGAACAGCTTGCCCCACTGCAGCTTCAGGCGGTGCCCGATCCACAGGATGAACAGCACGCCGAGCACGTTCCAGATCACCTCGTACAGGAACGTCGGGTGGAACAGGGTGCCATCGGCGAGTCCGGGCGGGAAGGCCGGGTTGTCGGATGCGATCTCCAGGCCCCATGGCAGATCGGTGGGCAGTCCGTAGAGTTCGTGGTTGAACCAGTTGCCGAAGCGGCCCAGGGCCTGTGCCAGCAGCATGCCGGGGGCGAGCGCGTCGGCGAAGGTCCAGAAGCGGATGCCGGTCCATCGGCAGCCGAGGTACGCACCGACCGCACCGCCGAGGAGCGCACCGAAGATGGCGATCCCGCCCTCCCAGATGGCCCATACGGAGCCCGGCTCGAACGGGTTCCAGGTGTTCTTGCCCTCGCCGAAGTAGAAGTTCGGGTGGGTGAGCACGTGGAAGATGCGCGCACCGATGATCGCGAGCGGGACCGCGAGGATCGCGATGTCGATGACGACCCAGGGCTCTGCTCCGCGCTTGGTGAGGCGGCGATTCGTCATCAGGGTGGCGACGATGATGCCGGCGATGATGCACAGCGCGTAGAAGTGGATCCGCAGCGGCCCGACGTCGAAGTAGCTGACGGGAGGGCTCGGGATGCTGGTGAGCACGCCGCTGATGGCGGTGTGAAGCGCGAGGGACATGAGTGCGATTCTAGTTCTCGTGTGAGCGGACTGCAGACGGCGTGCCTGCAGCGAGGTTCCTGGTGACGTCGGCGAGGGCGTCGAGGCCCCCGTCGCCGAGCGCTCGAACCAGGGCCGTGCCGACGATCGCGCCGTCGGCGTAATCGGTGACGGCGGCGATCTGAGCGGCTGTGGAGATGCCGATGCCGACGCAGGCGTGGCGGGCGCCGTGCTCCCGCAACCGCGCGACGAGGGTGCGCGCGGCCTTGTCGAGTTCGGCGCGCTCCCCCGTGATCCCCATCGTCGAGACGGTGTAGACGAAGCCGGTCGAGGACTTCACGACCAGGTCGAGGCGTTCGTCGGTCGATGATGGTGCCGCGAGGAAGATCCGGTCGAGCCCGGTGCGCTCGCTCGCGGCGATCCACTCCGCGGCGGCGTCGGGCGTGATGTCGGGGGTGATGAGTCCGGCCCCACCGGCCGCGAGCAGATCGTCTGCGTAGCGGTCGATGCCGTACTGCATGACCGGGTTCCAGTACGACATCACGACGACGGGCACATCCGTGGCCGCGGTGATCTCACGGACCGCTGTGAACAGGTCGCGCATTCTGAACCCGTTCGCAAGCGCCGCCTGGGTGGCCTGCTGGATCACGGGCCCGTCCATCACCGGGTCGCTGTAGGGCGGCCCGAGCTCGATGATGTCGACGCCGTTCTCGGCGAGGGTGATGGCCGCCTTGATGCTGGTCGCAAGATCGGGGAAGCCGACGGGGAGGTACCCGATGAAGGCTCCGCGCACGGCGTCCTTCGCCTTCTGGATAGCAGCGTCGACGCGGCTCATCCGGCCTCCTCCGCGGTATCGGCATCATACAGCTCGAAGTAACGCGCAGCGGTGTCCATGTCTTTGTCGCCGCGTCCGGACAGGCACACGGCGATCACGGCATCCTCGCCCATCTCCTGGCCGAGCCTGATGGCTCCGGCGAGGGCGTGAGCCGATTCGATCGCCGGGATGATGCCTTCGGTACGGCTGAGCAGCCGCAGCGCCTGCATGGCCTCGTCGTCGGTGGCCGGAATGTACGCGGCCCGGCCGATGTCGGCGAGCCAGGAGTGCTCGGGCCCGACACCCGGATAGTCGAGTCCGGCGGAGATCGAGTGCGACTCGACGGTCTGGCCGTCCTCGTCCTGCAGGAGGTATGTCCTCGCGCCGTGCAGCACGCCGGGGCGGCCGCGCTCGATGGATGCCGCGTGCTTCTCGGTGTCGACGCCGTCGCCGGCCGCCTCGACGCCGTAGAGCTTCACCTCATCATCATCGAGGAAGGCATCGAACATGCCGATCGCGTTGGAGCCGCCGCCGACGCAGGCCACGACGGCATCCGGGAGCCGCCCGACCTCGTCGAGGAGCTGCTGGCGCGCTTCTTCGCCGATGATCTTCTGGAAGTCGCGCACCATGGCGGGGAACGGATGCGGGCCCGCGGCCGTTCCGAAGATGTAATTCGTGGTCTCGACGCTCGCAACCCAGTCGCGGTACGCCTCGTTGATCGCGTCTTTGAGCGTGCGGGATCCGGTGGTCACCGGCACGACCTCGGCGCCGAGCAGACGCATGCGTGCGACGTTGAGCGCCTGACGCTCCGTATCGACCTCACCCATGTAGATCGTGCATTCCATGCCGAACAAGGCCGCTGCCGTCGCCGTGGCGACCCCGTGCTGTCCGGCGCCGGTCTCGGCGATCAGACGGTTCTTTCCGAGGCGCTGGGTGAGCAATGCCTGCCCGAGAACGTTGTTGATCTTGTGGCTGCCGGTGTGGTTGAGATCTTCGCGCTTGAGGAACACGCGCGCTCCCCCGGCATGGGCTGCGAACCGGGGCACCTCGGTGAGGGCTGACGGCCGGCCGGCGTAGGAGCTCAGCAGACCGGCCAGCTCGACACGGAACGCCGGGTCGATGACGGCGGCCTCGTAGGCGGCGGTGAGCTCGTCGATCGCCGCGATGAGGGATTCGGGCATGAAGCGCCCGCCGTACTCTCCGAAGAACGGGCCGTGCTGGTCACGCAGACTCATCTCGATCCGCTCCCCTCGAGGTCGCCCGCGGCGAGGAAGCTCTCCAGCGTGGCGACCGGGTCGCCGGTGACCAGAGCCTCGCCGATGAGCACGACGTCGGCCCCGGCAGCACGATAGTGCGTGACATCGGCTGGCTTCAGCACGGCGGACTCCGCGATCTTGATGGTGCCGTCGGGAATCCGGTCGACGAGGCGTCCGAACAGGTCGCGGTCGAGCTCGAAAGTCGACAGGTTGCGGGCGTTGACACCGATGAGTGCCGCTCCGAGGTCGATGGCGACCTCGAGCTCCTCTGCCGAGTGCGTCTCGACGAGCGGCGTCATGCCGAGCTCGAGGATCAGTGCGTAGAGCTCCTGAAGCACCGACTGTTCGAGCCCCGCGACGATCAGCAGAGCGAGATCAGCGCCGGCAGCACGCGCCTCGAGCACTTGGTACGGCGTCACGATGAAGTCTTTGCGCAGGACAGGCAGCGATACCTGCGAGACTACGGCCTCGAGGTCGGCGAGCGATCCGCCGAAACGGCGCTCTTCGGTGAGGACACTGATCGCCGACGCCCCACCGGTCTCGTACAGTGACGCTCGGCCCGCAGGGTCGGGGATCTCAGCGAGGGCGCCGCGAGAGGGGCTCGCCCGCTTCACCTCGGCGATGATCTTGACGCGGCGTGCCGGGGCTAGCGCGGCGAGGACGTTGCGCGCGGCCGGGCGTGCCAGAGCGACTTTCTCGACCTCGGCGATCGGACGGGTCAGCGCACGACGTTCTGCGTCTTCCACTGCGCCGGCCGTGAGGTCGGCGAGGACCATCAGTGGCCCTTCGGCGCGTACTTGGGTCCGTTGACGCCGTAACCGGCCTTGGCGAGAATCCAGCCGAGGAGGATGCCGACCACGATGATGCCGACCGAAACCCACACGAACAGCGGCTGCTCAAGGCAGAACGCGACGGTGCCGGCGACGAAGCCGACCAGCATGACGATCACAGCGGTCCAGGCCGCCGGCGAGTGTCCGTGGCCGGGGTCAGCGATCGGGTTGGTCATGTTCTCCTCCGAGGCGGTCGTGGGTGTTCGGTCCAGTCTATCGGGGTCACCGGGTGGGGTCGGTGCCACGCGACAGGTCGTCCCAGGAATCGATGGCGTCCACCGGGCCGTCGTGCTCATCGGAGGCGGCAGCTTCAGTGCGGAACCGGCGCCCTCCGCTCTTCCACTGATGCGCAGTCACCAGGGCGAAGACGGCAGTGACGATCTGGATCGCCCAGCCGATCAGTGCGATCGCGGGCCAGGCCGAGGGCTCGATCGCGGCGATCATATCGGCCACGGTATCGCTGCCGGCGAGGCCGGTCGCTTCGGTCACCGTCGGTGCGACGGCGGAGAGGGGCGTCGAGAACAGGATCTCGGCGGTCCACCATGCCAGCAGCGCGCCGGCGAGCAGGGCGAGAGCGGCGAAGATGTACCGCAGCACCCTGCCGACGAGGGCGAGCGCTGCACCGACCGCGAGAACGGCCAGGCTGAGCGGTGCGAGCAATGCGAGGGCATCGGCTCCGGCGACGACGATCGGCTCGCCGGCATCGGCGCGGATCACGGTCAGCCAGGTCTGCGTCGACGAGATGATGCCGATGCCGCCCGCGAGCAGCAGTCCGATCACAGAGATGCTGCGGCCGCGTCGTGCCATGCTCATGCGCGCGTTGCTCATCCGGTGACGCCGTCGACGGCTTCGAGGTCCGTCGCATCAAAACAGGTGCGCGTACCGGTGTGGCATGCGGGGCCGGTCTGATCCACCAGCAGCAGGATGGCATCGCCGTCGCAGTCCAGGCGCGCCTCATGGATGCGCTGGATGTTGCCCGACGTGTCGCCCTTGCGCCAGTACTCCTGGCGGGAGCGCGACCAGTAGGTGGCACGACCGGTGGTCAGCGTGCGCCGGAGCGCCTCGGCGTCGAGCCACGCCAGCATCAGCACCTCGCGGGTGTCCCACTGCTGCACGATCGCGGGAGTCAGACCGTCGGCGTTCCAGGCGACCTGGGAGATCTTCGTCTCGAGATCACTCACGTCGATTCCCTCCGCTCGTTCTCTGGCCCGGTTCGGACCAGGATTCCTGCTGCGCGCATGGCGTCCTTCACCTGGCCGACGGTGAGGGCACCCGAGTGGAAGACGCTCGCTGCGAGCACGGCATCCGCCCCGGCTGCTATCGCCGGAGCGAAGTCGGTGACGGCGCCGGCACCGCCGGAGGCGATCACCGGCACGGACGAGACCTCGCGCATGAGACCGACGAGTTCGAGGTCGAATCCGTCGCGAGTGCCGTCGGCATCGATCGAGTTCACGAGGAGCTCTCCCGCACCGCGCTCGATCGTCTCGCGCGCCCATTCGAGCGCGTCCAGCGTGGTCTCGGTGCGGCCGCCGTGAGTGGTGACGACGAAACCCGAGGCCGTGGTCGGCGCACGCTTCACATCGAGTGAGAGCACGAGCACTTGAGCGCCGAAGCGGTCGGCGATCTCACCGATGAGGGCGGGGCGCGCGATCGCGGCGGAGTTCACGCCGACCTTGTCGGCGCCGACCGCCTGCAGTCGTGCGACGTCTTCGACGCTGCGGACTCCGCCTCCGACGGTGAGCGGAACGAACACGTTCTCTGCGGTGCGCTGCACGACGTCGTAGGTGGTCGAGCGGTCGTCCACGGTTGCTGTCACATCGAGGAAGGTAATCTCATCGGCGCCCTGGGCGGCGTAGTGCGCGGCGAGTTCGACGGGATCGCCCATGTCGCGCAGATTCTCGAAGTTCACCCCCTTGACGACGCGGCCCGCGGCGACGTCCAGGCACGGGATGACGCGGCTGGTGAGAGTCATCTGAGCCTCCGCATCACAGTCGCGCCGCGTGGATCGCGGTGACCAGCAGAGCGCGCGCGCCGATCGAGTAGAGGTCGTCCATCACCTGGTTGATGCCGGTGCGCGGGAGCATGACGCGTACGGCCACCCAGTCCCGGTCCTGCAGCGGTGAAATCGTCGGCGACTCGCGTCCGGGGGCGATCGCGGCGGCCTTCTCGACGAGCTCCGCCGGCAGATCGAAGTCGAGCAGCACGAAGCGGCGGGCGACGATCACGCCGCGCAGACGCCGGAGCAGACGTTCGGTGCCCTCGACGTCTCCGGGGCGGCTGATGAGCACGGCTTCGGACTCGATGATCACCGGCCCGAAGATCTCGAGCCCCGCCTGACGGAGCGTCGTGCCCGTCTCGACGACGTCGGCGATCGCGTCGGCGACGCCCAGCTGCACGGCGGATTCCACGGCTCCGTCGAGCGGCACGAGCGTGGCTTCGACCCCATTCTCACGGAGGAACGCATCGACGAGGCCCGGATAGGCGGATGCCACCCGAACGCCGGCGAGATCTTCCAGCGTGTGGAACTTCCCGGCCGGTGCTGCGAACCGGAACGTCGACTGCGCGAAGCCGAGCGCCTCGATCTCGCGCGCGGGCTGGGGCACGTCGCGCAGCAGGTCGCGGCCCGTGATGCCCACATCGAGGGCGCCGGATGCCACGTACGTCGCGATGTCGCGCGGGCGGAGGAAGAAGAACTCGACGCCGTTCGCGGCGTCGATCACGTGCAGGGTTTTGGAGTCGCGGCGGCCGGCGTATCCGGCCTCGGCGAGCATGTCGGCGGCGGTCTCGGCGAGCGAGCCCTTGTTGGGAACAGCGATGCGCAGCATGGGAGAACTTTCAGATCAGAGAAACGAGACGGAGCGCATCAGAGATGTCGGTACACGTCTTCGAGGCTCAGGCCCTTCGCGATCATCATGACCTGGAGGTGGTACAGCAGCTGCGAGATCTCCTCGGCGGCCGCGGCATCCGATTCGTGCTCGGAAGCCATCCACACCTCGGCGGCCTCTTCGACGATCTTCTTGCCGATGGCGTGCACACCGGCGTCGAGCTCGACGACGGTGCGAGAACCCTCTGGGCGGGTCTCGGCCTTGGCACGGAGCTCGGCGAACAGCTCGTCGAAATTCTTCACGATTCCAGGCTAGCGGCTCGCGCGCGGTCTCGAAGCCCGGCGATCGCAGCCTCGACGCTGTCTGCCCCGTAGACGGCCGATCCGGCCACGAAAGTGTCGGCTCCCGCCTCTGCGGCTTGGGAGATGGTGGCATCGGAGATGCCGCCATCCACCTGGAACCACGTGTTCACGTCGCGGCGTCGTGCCTCCGAGACGAGCGCGCGCAGCTTCGGCATGGTCTCGGCCATGAATCCCTGGCCGCCGAAGCCGGGTTCCACCGTCATCACGAGCACCTGGTCGAACTCGTCGAGGATCTCGTAGAGGCTCTCCCCCGCCGTTCCGGGTTTGATCGCGATGCCGGCGCGGGCGCCGATGTCACGGAGCCGGCGCGCGAGAGCCACCGGGTCGGAGGCCGCTTCGAGGTGGAAGGTGACGCTCGCCGCGCCGATCTCGGCGTAGCCCGGCGCCCAGCGGTCGGGCTCGGTGATCATCAGGTGCACATCGAGCGGGATGGGACTGGTGGCCTGGACTCTCTCGACCATCTGCGGGCCGAACGTGAGGTTGGGCACGAAGTGGTTGTCCATGACGTCGACGTGCGCGAAGTCGGCCGTGGCGATGCGGGCGAGATCGCGCTGCATATTCACGAAATCGGCCGACAGGATGCTGGGATTGATGCGCGGCGCTCCGGGAAGTGTCATCGGATCAGTCTCCTTCGCTCGGGTGAGAAGGTCTCGGGTGAGAAGGCTCCGTGCGCTGCAGGAGCGCGAGGAACATGGCGTCGGTGCCGTGCCGATGCGGCCACAGCTGTACGCGACCGGTGCCATCGGATGCCAGATCGAGGGGGCTCTCGGCGACCTCGGAGAGCACGGCACCGGCATCCAGCTCGACGATATCGTCGCGGCCCCGGAGCACCTCGGCGACGATGGCGGAGGTCTCGGCGAGGTGCGGCGAGCAGGTGACGTACGCCACGATGCCGCCGGGGGCGACCGCATCCAGGGCTCCGGCGAGCAGTTGTGTCTGCAGCGCCGCGAGCTCGGCGACATCGCTCGGCGCCTTGCGCCAGCGCGCCTCCGGTCGGCGGCGCAGCGCACCGAGTCCGGTGCAGGGGGCATCGACGAGGATCCGGTCGTAGCGGCCGGGATGGACCGCGGTGAGGTCGCGGCCGTCCTGCTCGTGCACAGTGATGTCGCCGGGAACGGCTTTCAGCGCGCTCCGGACGAGACGGGCGCGGGTGGGGATGAGCTCGTTCGCTTCGAGTACGACGTCATTCTCGTGGGCGATGGCTGCGAGCAGGGCCGTCTTGCCGCCGGGGCCCGCGCACAGGTCGAGCCACCGCTCGCCCGGTGCGATCGGTCGGGCCGCAGCCAGTGCCAGCGCCACCAGTTGTGAACCCTCGTCCTGGACGCGTACGGTGCCGCCGGCGGCGCTGATGATCGTGTGCGGATCGCCGCCCGGTGAACCGAAAGCTGTCGGCGCGTACGGGCGGCGGGGTTCTCCCGGTTCGGCGAGTCCGGGAAGGGCGACCAGAGTGACCTCTGGTGAGACGTTGTCGGCTTCCAGCAGCGCTTCGAGCTCGTCGGCGCGTCCCTCGGCTGTGAGAGCGCGCCGCATGGCGCGGATGATCCAGACCGGATGCGCCGTGCGCAGCCCCAGTCGCTCATCGTCGGAACGTGCGCCCTGCTCGATGCGCTCCTGCCACTGCCCGGGCGTGTCGCGCGAGATGCGCCGCAGCACCGCATTCGCGAAACCCGCCGGGCCCCTGCCGACTTCGGCGGAGACGAGGTTCACAGACTCGTTGACCGCGGCATGACTGGCGACGCGGGTCGCCAGCAGCTGATGGGTCGCTAAGCGCAGCGCATCGAGGACGGCGGGGTCGATGTCTGAGGTGGGGCGCGCCGCGGCCGCGGCGATGACCGCGTCATAGGTACCGCGGCGACGGAGCGCACCGTACGTGAGTTCGGTGGCGAGTGCCGCATCCTGCGGGCTCAGCGATGCCGCGGTGATCGCCGCGGGCAGTGTGAGGTTGGCGTAGGCGTCGTCATCGCTGACGGCGCGCAGTACGTCGTATGCGACGCGGCGTGCGGGCTGCACGCGGCGGGCGGGGGCCGCACCACCGTTCGGCCGACGGGCAGGTCGGCGCTGCGGAGCGCTCATACGCCCGCTCGCAGGGTGTCGTCTGCGCGGAGTCCGCGCCACCAGTCGGGCGCGTTCATCGCGGGCTTTCCCGCCGGCTGAACCCGAGCGACGGCAAGCGGACGGGTGGCGGTGCCGATCAGGATCGCCTCGCGCGTGGCGGTGATCTCGCCCGGCGCGAGTGACGGTGCGTCGCCTGTGGGGACGGTCGCCGGCGTCGCAGCGAGGATCTTCACCCGCAGCCCGCCGACGGTGGTGTGCGCGCCCGGCTCGGGCGTGACACCGCGGAAGCGGGCGTAGACGGCATCCACCGGCTCGTTCCAATCCAACGCGCCGTCCTCGATGCTGAGCTTGGGAGCCGTAGTCGCCTCCCCCTCCTGGGGGTGGGCTGCGGCCGTACCGTCAGCGATGCCCGCGACGACGTCGGCGGTGAGACGTGCCCCGTCTTCGGCAAGCACTTCGAGGGCGACATCGGCGGTGGCATCGGCGGGAACGTCGACCGTGCGCATGGCGAACACGTCACCGGCGTCCAGCGCCCGCACGAGCTGGAACACGCTGGCGCCGAGGTCGGTGTCGCCGGCGATCAGCGCGCGCTGGACGGGTGCAGCCCCCCGCCAGTGCGGCAACAAGGAGAAGTGCAGGTTGATCCAGCCGTGATCCGGGGTCGACAGCAGCGGCTCGCGGACGAGACCGCCGTAGGCGACAATCACCCCGAGTTCCGGACGCAGCGACGTGATTCGTCCGGTGGCCTCGTCGTCGAGTCGGGCCGCTTTGATGGTGGGAAGGCCGAGTTCTGCGGCGACCTGCGCCACGGGCGACGGCGTCAGCACGCGCTTGCGGCCCTGCGGTGCATCGGGCCGGGTGACGACCGCGGCGATATCGTGCGCTTCGGCGAGGGTGCGAAGTGTCGGAATGGCGGCCGCCGGGGTGCCGGCGAAGACGAGTCGCATGAAAGTGCTCCGGATGGATGACAGCTCGGAAAGTTCAAAGCTCAGGATCGAGCATATCGAGGCGGACGGACAGCGGGATCCGGTTGCCCTGGCCGCGGCCTCGGCGACGCTTGACCGCTTCGGCGACGACGGCGGCGCGCAGAGTCGTGGCGACCGTTGCACCGGCCCCGTACTCGAAGCGCACCAGCGCACGCACGCGGCCCTCGTCGCTTTCGAGGGGCACCGGGCCGAGGATCGCATCGCCCGGCAACGGCAGGGCGCGCAGCGCGTCCAGGGCCCGCGAAACGGAGGCCGGGAGGCCCTCGACCAGCGCGACCCGCGTCGCCGGGGGCAGATGCAGGGGTGCTCGACTCTCGAGCTCGGAGCGGGCGTAAGCGGGCTGCGTCCACGTGGCCAGTGCGCGGCCGACGGGCCCGTCGACGCCGACCAGGTGGATCGGGGCTCCCGGTGCGGCGAGGGCTGCGGCGTTGGACCACCACCGCAGACACGACTCGCCGATGCGCAGATCGGGTGCCTGCAGCATCCGCGGACCATCCAGGAGCAGCACAGCACGATACCCGCCCACGGCGACGGGCTCTGCACCGCGCGTAGCGATCACGAGGGCGGGTTCCGGCCCTACGCTCTCGACAGGGTGGGTGCCATCGGCGATGATCACGCGCACACCGGGGAATGCGCGTCCGAGCTCGTCGGCGGTGCGTTCGCTGCCGGATGCGGCAAGACGCAGCTTCGTCGATGAGCAGGAGGGACAGTGCCAGGCCCGCGCAGATCTGCCGCACCATCCGCACACCGGGACGGCACCGCGATGCGCGGCGCCGAGCGGTCCACCGCAGTGCGCGCAGCGCGCGGGAGCCCGGCACTCCGCACACACCAGCGTCGGGGCGAACCCCGGTCGGGCGACCTGGACGAGCACCGGGCCCTCGTCGACGGCCGCGCGGGCGGCGCCGTAAGCGCCGGAGTGCACGCGCTGGGCGGGCTGCTCCATCTCCTGGGGACTGCTGAGCACGACGCGCGGGGTGACGCGCCGCTCGGCCCGGATATCGGCGGCCCAACCGCGCTGCACGAGCCGTTCGACGTCGCTGGTGCGGGTGTGTCCGGCGAACAGCAGCGCCGATCCCTCCTGTTCCTGGCGCACCAGCACGGCATCGCGGGTGTGCACGTAGGGAGCCAGTGGTTCGCTGTAGAGCGGGTCGCCGTCATCCCAGATCGCCACCAGGCCCGCCCGCACCGGCGCATACACGGCCGAGCGGTTGCCGACGACGATGCAGGGGGCCTGTTCGAGCGTTCGCAGGAACCCCCGGTAGCGCTCCGGATTGGTCTGCCGGGAATCATGGCGCACGATCGCCTCGGCCGGCACGAACGTCTCCAGTGCGGCCAACAGCCGATCGAGGTCGCGGTGGTCGGGCACGGCGATGATCGCAGAAGAGCCCGATGCCAGCACGCGCGCCGCTGCCGCGGCGAGCAGTTCCGTCCACGGCAGCACCGCATCCCGCATGCCGGGAACGGCCTCGACGGCTCCCCGGCCGCGGTCGTCGAGCAGCTCGGTGAGCCCGGCGTACTCCGCCAGCACGGCCCCGGCCCGGTCGAGATCTTCGGCGGACGGGTCGGCGGCCACGGCATCCGCCTTCCAAGCCTTCTCGACCCGCACCTGACGCTTCGGAATCACCAGCCGCAGGATGTCGGAGGCGGAGCCGGCCGCGCGGTCTGCGACGCGCCGCGCCAGACGGTACAGGTGCTCGGGCAGAACGGGCACCGTCGAGGTGACGGCCTCGACAGTCGAGAGCGCTCGCTCGGCGTCGTCCTCCTCGGCGATCTCGACGACGTAGGCGTCGACCAGGCGACCGGCGGTGCGCAGAGGAACGCGCACCCGCGCGCCGAGGGGAACGTCGCCGAGCTCATCGAGGAGCACGTAGTCGAACAGTCGGTCCAACTGCGGGAGCGGCGAATCCAGCAGCACCCGTGCGATGCGCCGGCTCAACGCCGGGCTCCGTACCCGCACCGGTGCGCCCCGCGGCCGTGCACTACAGCCCCGCGGCGCGGCGCAGCTCGTCTGCGCGGTCGGTGCGCTCCCAGGTGAAGTCGGGCAGCTCACGACCGAAATGACCGTACGCCGCCGTCTGCCGGTAGATCGGACGCAGCAGGTCGAGCTGTTCGATGATCGCCTGCGGACGCAGATCGAAGACCTCGCGGATCGCGCTCGTGATCACCTCGTCGGAGACCTTGCCTGTGCCGAACGTTTCGACGTAGAGCCCGACTGGGCGCGCGACGCCGATGGCGTAGGCGACCTGCACCTCGAGCCGATCGGCAAGACCTGCGGCGACCGCGTTCTTCGCGACCCAGCGCATGGCGTAGGCGCCGGAGCGGTCGACCTTCGACGGGTCCTTGCCGCTGAACGCCCCGCCGCCGTGGCGGGCGGCGCCCCCGTAGGTGTCGATGATGATCTTGCGGCCGGTGAGTCCGGCATCCCCCTTGGGACCGCCCGTGACGAAGGGTCCTGCGGGGTTGATGAAGTAGCGATCGGCGGGCGGCATCTCCAGGCCCGTGTTCTCGAGCACCGGGTCGATGACGAGGCTGCGCACCTGCTCCTTGAGCTCAGCCTGCGTCACGTCGGGGTGATGCTGCGTCGACAGCACGACCGCGTCGATCGTCTTCGGGGTGAAGCCCTCGTAGCCCAGCGTCACCTGCGTCTTGCCGTCCGGACGCAGGAAGCCGAGTTCGCCCGAACGGCGCACCTCGGTCAGGCGCTCGGCGATCCGATGCGCCGTATGCCCGGCCATCGGCATGAGCTCGGGGGTCTCGACGGTCGCGAAACCGAACATGATGCCCTGGTCACCGGCGCCGAGTCCGTCGAGAACGTCGCTCGAACTGCCGTCGCGATGCTCCCTGGCGAGGTCGACACCGTGGGCGATGTCACCGGACTGCTCCCCCACCGAGACGCTCACGCCGCAGGAATCGCCGTCGAACCCGGTCTCGCTCGAGGTGTACCCGATGCCGTTCACGACCTCGCGGACGATGGTCGGGATATCGACGTACGCCTCGGTGCGGATTTCGCCGGCGACGTGCACGAGACCGGTGGTGACGAGAGTCTCCACCGCGACGCGCGAGGCGGGGTCCTTGGCGAGCAGACCGTCGAGGATGCTGTCCGAGATCTGATCGCAGATCTTGTCGGGGTGGCCCTCGGTGACGGATTCAGACGTGAACAGACGCAGCGCGCTCATCGAGGACGCTGCTTCACTCGACGTGGCGAAGGCGCAGCTTGTCCTCGTTGATCTCGTGCAGCGCGATGGTCAGCGGCTTGTCCTCAACAGAAGAGTCGACCAGCGGCCCGACGTTGTCGAACAGGTTTCCCTCGTGGAGGTCGGCGTAGTAGTCGTTGATCTGGCGTGCGCGCTTGGACGCGTAGATGACCAGTTCGTACTTCGACTCGACGCGGTCGAGCAGGTTGTCGATGGGCGGATCGATGATGCCCTTGGTGTGGTGTCCGGCCATGGTGGGACCTCCAGATCAGGCGACGGGTTCGTCGCGAAGTCGAATCGGCGGGCACGCGAGAACGTTCAGCGCGCAGTCGCCTCAGACAATTCTACGACCTCCCGCGCTGCTGCGGCGACGTCCTGGTTCACGATGCGGTAATCGAACTCGTTCTGAGCGGCCAGTTCGACCTTCGCCGTGCGCAATCTGCGCGCGCGTTCTTCCTCATCTTCGGTGCCGCGGCCGACGAGGCGATGGACCAGTTCGTCCCACGAAGGCGGCAGCAGGAAGATGAGGGTCGCCGAGGGCTCAGCGGCTCGCACCTGCCGTGCACCCTGCAGGTCGATCTCGAGGAGCACGGTCTTTCCGGCCGCCAGTGCCGCGTCGATGGGCGCGCGTGGCGTGCCGTAGCGCGAGCGGTTGTGGACGACGGCGTGCTCGAGGAGCTCACCGTCGTCGATGAGCCGGTCGAACTCGACGTCGTCGACGAAGTAGTAGTGCACTCCGTCGATCTCGCCGGGGCGCGGCGCGCGGGTGGTGGCCGAGACCGACAGGTGGATCTCGGGGTGGTGCTCGCGGATGTGACCGGCGACCGTGCCCTTGCCGACAGCCGTGGGACCGGCGAGCACGAGAAGTCTGCTGCGGCCTGTGCGCGGCGGAGACGCCGGGAAGCGCTCGTCCAACCAGTGGATCAAGCTCGCGCGCTGGCGCACACCGAGCCCGCCGAGGCGTTTGACCGGCGAGATGTCCAGATCGTGCAGAATGCGGTCGCGCTTGCCGACGCCGATCGCCGGGAGCGCGAGCAGGAAGTCGGTGATGCGCATGGATCCCGACACCGAGTCCGCATCGTCGAAGGCGCGGGCGGCGACCGTCTGCGGGCTGATCACCCGTGTGGTCAAGTCGCGCTTGAGCGCTGCACGTGCGCGGCGGCGCTCTACGGCACGGCGGGCTGCTGCCGCCCGATCCACCTCCGGGACGGTGCGCTCTTGAGCAGGAGGTGCGGAATCAGGCCGCTCAGACATCGATCACCTTCCGATAGTCAGCGATGCGTGTCTCGATCGCCGCGCCGAGGCCTTCCGGACCAGCGGAGAGGATGCTGCGGCTCTCTGCGGCGACGACCATACCCGCAGAGGGGCCGAAGCGTGCCCGCAGGTCGGCGGCGCCGGCGCCCTGGGCGCCGAAGCCGGGGGCCAGGATGGGCGCTGAGGGGCGGAAGGGCGTGAGGCCGGCATCGGTCCAGTCGACCGTCGCCCCGATCACGAACCCGAGACTCCCCCACTCTCCGGACGGGGTGCTCTGCGCGTTGCGGGTGCTCACCTGGGCAACGATCTCAGCGGAAACGGTCTGAGACGCGCCGGTTTGAGCCTGCTGCACATCGGATGCCTCGGGGTTGCTCGTCGCGGCGAGCACGAAGAGGCCCTTGCCGCTGCTTTCCGCGCGCGCGAAGGTGCTGTCGAGAGTGCCGACTCCGAGGAAGGGGTTCACCGTCAGGGCGTCCGCTTCTAGCGGCGAACCGGGGGTGAGCCAGGCGGACGCGTAGGCGTCCATCGTTG
Source organism: Microbacterium sp. (assembly GCF_052102115.1). GTDB lineage: Bacteria > Actinomycetota > Actinomycetes > Actinomycetales > Microbacteriaceae > Microbacterium. The sequence continues at coordinate 84,658 of NZ_JBQDVP010000004.1, read as the reverse complement.
TCCCGATGTCGCCCCGCTTCGCATCAGCGATCACGAGGAGTCCTGCGTCGCGCGCTGCCTGCAGAACATCTTCTAGGGCGGTGAATCCGGCTGATCCGAAGCGCTCGAAGAACGACACTTGCGGCTTCACGACGCCGACGCGGGATGCCGCCGCATCCACGGTCCGCAGGCCGAATTCGCGCACGCCCGCCGCCGAATCCGGCAGTCCCCATGACGTCAGCAGCGCCGCGTGCGGGTCGATGCCGACGCAGAGCGGCCCCCGAGCTGCCAGTGCCGCGCGGATGCGCTCGCCGAATCGCGGCGTCGTCTGTCGCTGGGTCACAGGGCGGCCTGACGGTCGAGGGCGTACTCCTGCAGGCTCCTGACCGCGAAACCCTCGTCGAGGGCATCCATCCCGCCGACCGCGGCGCCCAGCACAGCGATCGTCGTGAACAGGGCCTTGTCCGCCGCGACCGCGGCCGCCCGGATCTCATAGCCATCTGCGCGCGCCGCTCCCCCGGAGGGCGTGTTCACGACAATGTCGATCTTCCCGTCGTTGATGAGATCCACGACGTTCTCGCCGCCGCCCTCGTGCTGCGTCTCGCTGTACTTCTGGACGACCTTCACCGCGATGCCGTTGCGCGAGAGGATCTCGGCGGTGCCCTCGGTCGCGACGAGCGTGAAGCCGAGCTGCTGCAGCCGGTGGGCCGGAAGGATCACGGCGCGCTTGTCGGCGTCGGCGACCGAGATGAACACGGTGCCCGAAGTCGGCATGCCGCCGTAGGCTGCAGCCTGGCTCTTCGCGAACGCGGTCGGGAAGTCCTTGTCGATGCCCATGACCTCGCCGGTCGAGCGCATCTCCGGACCGAGGACCGAGTCGACGATCTTGCCGTCCTTGGTGCGGAACCGCTTGAACGGCAGCACGGCCTCCTTGACGGACACCGGCGCATCCATCGGAACACGCGAACCGTCGGCGGCGGGCAGCAGCCCCTCATCCTTCAACTCGGCGATCGTGGCGCCGACCATGATGCGGCTGGCGGCCTTGGCCATCGGAATGCCGAGCGCCTTCGACACGAACGGCACCGTGCGGCTGGCGCGCGGGTTCGCCTCGATGACGTAGAGCACGCCGGCGCTGATCGCGAACTGGACGTTCAGCAGGCCCCGGACGCCGACGCCCTCGGCGATCGCGAGCGTCGCTTCGCGGACGCGGTCGATATCGCTGCGTCCCAGCGACATCGGCGGCAGTGTGCAGCTTGAATCGCCGGAGTGGATGCCGGCCTCTTCGAGGTGCTCCATGACGCCGCCGATGTACAGCTCGTGTCCGTCGTAGAGGGCGTCGACGTCGAGCTCGATCGCGTCATCGAGGAAGCGGTCCACGAGCAGCGGCGTACCGGGTCCGACGATGACCTCGCCGGCCGTGCGCACGAAGTAGTCGCGCAGGCTCGGGGTGTCGTAGACGATCTCCATGCCGCGGCCGCCGAGCACGAAGCTCGGGCGCACCAGCACCGGGTACCCGATGTCCTCGGCGATCGCGACGGCGCCGTCCGCATCGATCGCCGTGCCGTGCCGCGGGGCGATGAGTCCGGCCGAGTTCAGCAGCTGCGAGAACAGTTCGCGCTCCTCGGCGATGTCGATCGCGGCGGGGCTGGTGCCGAGGACAGCGTAGCCCGCCGCCTCGATGCCCTTCGCGAGCCCGAGCGGCGTCTGGCCACCCAGTTGGCAGACGACGCCGAGGATGGTGCCGCTGGCGGCTTCGGCGTCGAGCACCTCGAGCACGTCTTCGAGCGTCAGCGGCTCGAAGTACAGGCGGTCGGAGGTGTCGTAGTCGGTCGACACGGTCTCGGGGTTGCAGTTGACCATGACGGTCTCGTAGCCGGCATCCGAGAGCGCGAACGACGCGTGCACGCAGGAGTAGTCGAACTCGACGCCCTGCCCGATGCGGTTCGGTCCCGAGCCGATGATGACCACCTTCGTGCGCTCGGACGGTGCGACCTCGGTCTCGAAGTCGTAGCTCGAGTAGTGGTACGGGGTCAGCGCCGGGAACTCGCCGGCGCAGGTGTCGACCGTCTTGTAGACCGGGCGGATGCCGAGGCCATGACGGACGCCGCGGATCTCTGCCTCGTCCGCCCCCCGCAGCTGAGCGATCTGGCTGTCGGAGAAGCCGTGCTCCTTCGCGTACCGCAGCACGTCGGCGCTGAGCTCGCCCGCGGTGCGCACGGTCTCGGCGACCTCGTTGATGAGGACGATCTGGTCGAGGAACCAGGGGTCCATCGCCGTGGCGTCGAAAGCCTGCTCGATCGTCGCGCCCTTGCGCAGCGCCTGCTGCAGCACGACGATCCGTCCGTCGGTCGGGGTCTTCGATATCTCGAGCAGCTCCTCCACCGAGCGGGGCTCCTCGCCCCAGTGGAAGCTGGAACCGCGCTTCTCCAGCGACCGCAGTGCCTTCTGCAGCGCAGTGGCGTAGTTGCGGCCGATCGCCATCGCCTCGCCGACCGACTTCATGGTCGTCGTGAGCGTGGCATCCGCCGCCGGGAACTTTTCGAAGGCGAAGCGCGGCACCTTCACGACGACGTAGTCGAGCGTGGGCTCGAAGCTCGCCGGCGTCACGCCGGTGATGTCGTTCGGGATCTCGTCCAGGCGGTAGCCGAGGGCGAGCTTGGCGGCGAGCTTGGCGATCGGGAAGCCGGTCGCCTTGGAGGCCAGAGCGGATGAGCGCGACACGCGCGGGTTCATCTCGATGACGATGATGCGCCCGTTCTCGGGGTTCACCGCGAACTGGATGTTGCAGCCGCCGGTGTCGACGCCGACGGCACGGATGATGTCGATGCCGATGTCGCGCAGCTTCTGGTACTCGCGGTCGGTCAGCGTCAGAGCCGGAGCGACGGTGATCGAGTCGCCGGTATGCACCCCGACCGGGTCGACGTTCTCGATCGAGCAGACCACGACCGTGTTGTCGGCCGTGTCGCGCATGAGCTCGAGCTCGTACTCCTTCCAGCCCAGGATCGACTCCTCGAGCAGCACTTCGTTCGTCGGCGAGTCGTGCAGGCCCGCGCCGCCGATGCGGCGGAGGTCCTCCTCGTCGTACGCGAAGCCGGAGCCGAGCCCGCCCATGGTGAAGCTCGGGCGGACGACCAGCGGGTAGCCGAGCTTCTCGGCACCGTCGATGAGCTCATCCATGGTGTGGCAGATGACGGATGCCGCGACGTCGGCACCGGCCTCGAGGACGAGCTCCTTGAAGATCTGGCGGTCCTCGCCCTTGTTGATCGCCTCGAAGTTCGCCCCGATCAGCTCGATGTCGTACTTCTCGAGGATGCCGTGGTTGTGGAGTTCGATGGCGGCGTTCAGAGCCGTCTGTCCGCCCAGCGTGGGAAGGATCGCATCAGGACGCTCCTTGGCGATGATCGTCTCGATGACCTGCCAGGTGATCGGCTCGATGTAGGTCGCGTCGGCGAAGTCGGGGTCGGTCATGATCGTGGCCGGGTTGGAGTTGACGAGGATGACGCGCACGCCCTCTTCGCGCAGCACGCGGCACGCCTGGGTGCCGGAGTAGTCGAACTCGCAGGCCTGACCGATGACGATCGGGCCGGAGCCGATGACGAGGACGGAGTTGATGTCGTCGCGCTTGGGCATTACTTGCTGTCCTTGTTGTCGCGGACCAGGTCTGCGAACCGGTCGAAGAGGTAGTTGGCGTCGTGCGGGCCGGCGGCAGCCTCGGGGTGGTACTGCACGGAGAACGCCGGGATGTCGAGGGCGCGGAGCCCCTCGACGACATTGTCGTTGAGTCCGATGTGGCTGACCTCGACGCGGCCGTAGCCGTTCGGGCTGTCGAACGTGCCCTCCAGGGGCGCCTCGACGGCGAAGCCGTGGTTGTGGGCGGTGATCTCCACCTTCCCGGTGGACTTGTCGAGAACGGGCTGGTTGATGCCGCGGTGACCGAAGGGCAGCTTGTAGGTGCCCAGGCCCAGGGCGCGGCCGAGCAGCTGGTTGCCGAAGCAGATGCCGAAGAACGGCAGCCCGTCGTCGAGCACCGCCCGCAGCAGCTCGACGTGGTCGCCGGATGCCGCCGGGTCGCCCGGCCCGTTGGAGTAGAACACCGCCACAGGGTCGATCGCCCGGATCTGGTCGATCGTGGATGTCTGCGGCAACACATGCACCTCGAAACCGCGGGCGGCGAGGTTGTCGATAGTCGCCTGCTTCACGCCGAGGTCGAGGACGGCGAGGTTGCCGATGCGGTCCCCCAGGGCCGTCGTGACGGTGGCGACGTCGACGGACACCTGAGCGGACAGATTCTGGCCGCTCATCGCAGGGGCCCGCTGCACGCGGCGCAGCTGTTCCTCGGGCTCGAGGTCGGCGTCGGGGCCGGAGAAGATGCCGCCGCGCATAGAACCGTCCGAGCGGATGCGGCGTGTGACGGCGCGGGTGTCGAGGCCGGAGATTCCGACGATGCCGTCGCGGACGAGCACGTCATCGAGCGAGGCGTTCGCGCGCCAGTTCGACACGACACGCGAGGGGTCGCGCACGATATAGCCGGCGACCCAGATGCGGCGGGATTCGGTGTCCTCGTCGTTCATCCCGGTGTTGCCGATGTGCGGGGCGGTCTGCAGGACGATCTGCCCGGCGTACGACGGATCGGTGAGGGTCTCCTGGTAGCCGGACATGCCGGTCGCGAAGACGACCTCGCCGAGCGAAGTGCCCACCGCGCCGTAGGCGCGTCCGGGGTAGCGGGTGCCGTCTTCCAGCACGAGCACGGCTGCTGCCGGCATCCGGTTCGAAGGTGTTTCGCTGGTCACGAAGGTGCTCCTGTGTCATGTGCGGGGATGAGCCGCTGAAGTTCAGAGATGAGGGTGTCCGGTGCGCCTGCTGCGGGGCGCAGGTAGGAGTCGACGATGGTGTCGGCATCCACATGCCACGCGATGCGGACGAGTCCGCCCGACTCGACGACCCGGTCGATCGTGACGGTGGCGCGATCGACTTCGGCGATCCGGTCGTTCGCGAGGAACACCGTGGGTGCACCGTCGAGGCAGAGGGCGGCGCCGCGATCGGTGATGGCGAGCTCGCCGCGCGCCCGGTACGCCAGCGGCCTGATCGCGAGCCGCTCAAGGGGCTCTCCGTGACGCGTCGTCGAGACGTAGAGCACCTCGTGCCTGCTGAGGACCTCGGCGTGCTCGGGAACGCCCAGCGGTGCGGTATGCACCGAGTCGCGTCGCAGTCGGCGACGCCAGGCGAACAGCATCGTGAGCAGCACGAGGACGGCAACGGCGATCGTGATGGCGATGGCGATATCGCGCATGCTCACTTCGACACCCTCCGGTCGCTCAGTGCACCGCACGCACCGTTCAGCTCCGCGGCGACGGTTCCGGCGGCCAGGGTGACGACGCCGCCGTGGATCGTCCACTCCACGCGCCCCGGCAGCTCACGCCCCAGGTACGGCGAGTTCTCGCTGCGACCGCGCAGGTCGTCGGCGGTGAACGTGCCGTTCACGCTCGGGTCGTACAAAGTGATCTGCGCGGGGCGGCCGACTTCGAGCGGGGTGCCGTGCCCATCGAGCATGCCGATGCGTGCGGGAGCGGTGCTCATCACGCGGGCGACGTCACGCCACTCCAGCAGCCCGGTCTGGACCATCGACTGGTGGACGACGCGCAGGGCACTCTCCAGGCCCACCATGCCGTTCGCCGCGGCCTGCCACTCGCATGCCTTGCTCTCGCTGGGGTGCGGTGCGTGGTCCGTGGCGACGATGTCGATCGTGCCGTCGGCCAGGCCCTCGCGGACGGCGAGCACGTCCTCTTCGCGGCGCAGCGGCGGGTTGACCTTGTAGCGCGCGTCGTAGCCGCGCACGAGTTCGTCCGTCAGCAGCAGGTGGTGCGGCGTGACCTCGGCGGTCACCTGGATGCCGCGCTTCTTGGCCCAGCGGATGATGTCGACCGAGCCGGCGGTGGAGAGATGGCACACGTGCAGGCGCGAGCCGACGTGCTCGGCGAGGAGCACATCGCGGGCGATGATCGACTCCTCGGCCACCGCAGGCCACCCGGCGAGACCGAGCTCTGCCGACACGACGCCCTCGTTCATCTGGGCTCCCTCGGTGAGGCGGGGATCCTGCGCGTGCTGGGCGATGACGCCGCCGAACGCCTTCACATACTCGAGGGCGCGGCGCATGATCAGGGGGTCGAAGACGCAGAATCCGTCGTCGCTGAAGACGCGGACCTTCGCGCGGGAGTTCGCCATCGCACCGAGTTCGGCGAGGCGCTCGCCCTGCTGCCCGACGGTGACGGCGCCGATCGGCTGCACGGTGGCGTAGCCCGCGGCCTCGCCGAGTGCGAGTTCCTGCTCGACGACGCCGGCGGAATCCGCCACCGGAGAGGTGTTCGGCATGGCGAAGACGGCCGTGAAGCCGCCGGCTGCCGCCGCGCGCGTTCCGGTGAGAATCGTCTCGGAGGCCTCGTAGCCGGGTTCGCGAAGGTGCGTGTGCAGATCGACGAGGCCGGGAAGGGCGACGAGGCCGTCGGCATCGATGACCCGTGCGCCGGTGCGGCTCAGGCCCGTGCCGATCTCGACGATGGAGCCGTCTTCGACGATGATGTCTGCCCTGTCCGTGCCGACGAGCTCGGCACCGGTGATGAGGAGGGTCTCGGTCACAGGTCTCTCCCTCGTTCGTCGTCTCGTTCGCCCGCCAGCAGCAAGTAGAGCACTGCCATTCGCACGGATACTCCGTTCGTGACCTGCTCGAGCACCGTGGAGCGGGGTGAATCGGCGGCTTCGGAGGAGATCTCGAGTCCGCGATTCATGGGCCCCGGGTGCATCACAATGCTATCGCTCGGCAGGGACGCCGCGCGCACGGCATCGAGCCCCCAGGTGCGGGAATACTCCCGCTCACTCGGGAAATACGCGGCGTTCATGCGCTCGAGCTGAATGCGCAGCATCATGACGGCATCCGGTGCGTCGGCGAGGGCCTCATCGAGGTCGTAGAGCACGCGCACCGGCCAGTGCGCGATGTTCTGCGGCACCAGGGTCGGCGGCGACACGAGAGTGACGTCGGCGCCGAGCGTCGCGAGCAGCCACACGTTCGATCGGGCGACGCGGGAATGCAGCACGTCGCCGACGATGACCACGCGGATGCCGGCGAGATCGCGGCCGCGGCTGGCGGCACCGAACCGGCGCTTGCGGATCGTGAACGCGTCCAGCAGCGCCTGGGTCGGATGCTCGTGGGTACCGTCGCCGGCGTTCACGACTCCGGCGGAGATCCAGCCGCTCGTGGCGAGTGTGCGCGGGGCACCGGACGCGGCGTGGCGGATGACGACGGCGTCGGCTCCCATCGCTTCAAGCGTCTGCGCGGTGTCCTTCAGGCTCTCGCCTTTCGACACGCTCGAACCCTTGGCAGCGAAGTTGATGACGTCGGCGGAGAGCCGCTTGGCGGCCGCTTCGAAGGAGATGCGGGTGCGGGTGGAATCCTCGAAGAAGAGGTTCACCACGGTCTTGCCGCGCAGGGTCGGGAGCTTCTTGACCTCGCGGGACTGGGTGTCGGACATGTCCTCGGCGACGTCGAGGATGCGCAGAGCCGTCGCGCGGTCGAGGGTCTGGGTGTCGAGAAGGTGTCTCATTCTCCGATCGTCACCTCATCCACGCCGTCGTTCTCGCTCAAGCGCACGTTGACGCGTTCGGTGCGGGCCGACGGGATGTTCTTGCCGACGAAGTCTGGCCGAATCGGCAGCTCGCGGTGACCGCGGTCGACGAGGATCGCCAGCCGCACGATCGCGGGGCGCCCGATCGACTGGATCGCGTCGAGTGCTGCGCGGATGCTGCGACCGGAGAAGAGCACATCGTCGACGAGGACGACCGTCTTGCCGTCCACACCCCCGGGCGGAATCTCGGTGCGCTGCGGAGATCGGGTGGGGTGCTTGGCCAGATCATCGCGGAACAGCGTGACATCGAGGGAGCCGATCGGCACCGGCATCTGAGCGATCGACTCGATGAGAGCGCCGAGGCGCTGGGCGAGAGCGACGCCGCGCGTGGGGATTCCCAGCAGCACCAGATCGGCCGCGCCCTTGTTGGATTCGAGGATCTCATGAGCGATGCGGGTCAGCGCCCGCGAGATATCGGCGTCGTGCAGCACGGTGCGTGCGCTCATCAGCCGCTCCCTTCTCCGCCTCTCTGGACGGTGTTAAAGGTTGCTTGCACTGCCAGTGTACTGCCACGCTGTCGGCATGAGCGACGACAAGGTCTCGCAGAGCAGGGCCGCGTCGTCGCGTCGTCGAACCATCGATGTCGACACGACGGAATCGATGCCGTTCAGCCGCGGGGTGTCCCTGTTCGACGCGGTCTACGGCTTCGCCATGACCCTCCTGATCGCGAATATCGATCCGCCGCCCGCCGCCGCCTGGGAGAGTATCGACGCCCTCCTCGCGTCGGGCGCCGGGACGCAGCTGCTGGGATTCGCGCTGAGTTTCGTCGTCATCGCGGTCGTGTGGCGGGCGAACGTGCGGCTGATGCGCCGGCTCTCCGGCATGGACGGACCGGTCACTGCGCTGAACCTTCTCGCCACCGCGCTGGTGATCCTCATCGCCTTCACCACGCAGGGCATCAGCGATCCGGTGACCACCGAGATGCCGGTGCCGACCGCGCTCTATGCCATCAACATTGCGGCGGTATCGCTGACCCAGACGATCATGTATCAGGTCGCCCGTGCCCGGGGACTCGAGGTGCCGCCCCGGCCTGACCGGCAGAATCGTCTGGAGGCGCTCGGAGCTCTGGTCACGCCGGTGGTGTTCCTCGCCTCTGTGCCGGTGGCACTGTACGTCGATGCGGACACCGCGAAGCTCAGCTGGCTGATACTCATCGTGCTGAACCCGCTTGTGGGGTTTCTGATCACGCGCCGAGCTTCAGCGCCTCATCGGTGACGGGGCAGCGCTCTGAGCGGATCTCGTGGCCGGTCGTAGTCAGACACCTGCCGGTCTTCAGATCCCACTTCCAGTCGTGCATGCTGCACGTCAGGATCCCCTCCTCGTCGACCTTGCCGGTCTTGGTGAGGTCGGCGCGCAGGTGCGGGCAGCGGCGCTGGACGATCCAGTCGCCGATCTCAGCATCCTCGGTCTGATCGGTCTGCTCGGAGTACCAGTTCTCGACGTATTCGATGCGGTCCACCGAGAGGCACTTGAGGAACGTGGTGAGGAACTCGTTGAACTTGCCGCTGCGTCCGACCGAGAACTGCATCGACAGGAAGATCGAGTTCGACCAGTCGATCTCGCGGTCGCGGATGTTCGTCGAGACGAGGTCGGCTGGGATCGTGTACCAGTAGATGCACTCCTCCCCCGCGTACTCCCGGACCTTCGCCTTGGGGAAATCGACCACCATGTCCAGGTCGCCGATGCGGAAGCGGACGTTGCCGCCCACGCCGAGACGGATGGTGCGCGACTTCTTCAGCAGCGGCTCCCACCAGGCCTTGAGCTCGGCGAGGATCTCAGCGGCCGGCAGGGGCTCTGCCCGCTCGGCTTCTTCGTCGCGGATCTCCTGCTGGCGGCTCGCGCGCTGCTCTTCGAGATAGTCCCACTTCTCGTCGAAGATGTGGGCGATCTCGGCTTCGGTGTACAGCGACTGCTCGATCGAGACGAGTTCGCGGTTCTCGAGGGTGACGACGGTGCCCGGCACGAACAGTTGGCCGTCGTACTGCGGTGCGAGCTCGTTCATGTGCGCGAGGAACTGCTTCTGGTCGGTGAAAATCGATTCGCCGTTGCGCCCCAGGCCGTTGAAATCGAACAGCTCGTCGCGCAGGAACATCGGCGGGCCGGCCATCGGGAACACGTGCGGCGCGTCGACCTTCTCGATGTAGTACATCGCCCGCTTGTTCTGCGCATCGCGCTTGAGCTTCGCGAAGTTCTGCTTGGCATCCAGCGGCAGGTCGTAGACCATGGGCCACCAGATCGCGCCGGACACCTGCGTGAAGTAGGCGTCCGGCTTGCCGAAGTGCAGCAGCTTGTCGAGGTCGAGCGGGTGCGCGTCGTTCTGATTCAGGACGGATGCCGTGCCGTCGTCGACGCTGAGCGAGGAGTCGCCGATCGGACCGTCACTGGGGGCACGGAGCGGCGTGATCATGATCTTCAGCTCGCCGCGCTCGATGACCTGACCGGCGGGTGCGTAGGTGATGTTCGAATACCCGAGCGCACGGAGGTCCTGCTCGAGGTCGTCGATCGGGTACTCGGGCAGCAGCACCTCGATGTCCTTGCGGATGTAACGCTGCAGCAGCTTCGGGTCGAAGTGATCGCGATGCCGATGCGACACGTACAGGAAGTCGGCTTCGCGGCCGAGACGCTCCCAGTCGAGACCGCGGTTGTCGGGGAACGGGAACCAGGAGCCGAAGAACGAAGGCCCGAGAACGGGGTCGCAGATGATGTTTCCGCCCGTCGTCTCGATGAACATCCCGGCGTGGCCGAGTCCGGTGATCCGCATTGCATTCCTCCAGAGGTGAACCACTCGATTCTACCGGCGGGCTCCTCAGCGCCGGCCGAGCGCGGCCGGGAAGCCCTCAGTCTTCGAACAGTCCGCGGATGTCGTCTGCGGTGAGGGACTGCGCGAACATCTCCTCGTCGTCCATGACCGCCGTGAACAGACGGGCCTTGCGCTCCTGCAGCGCGAGGACCTTCTCCTCGATCGTGCCCTCGGAGATCATTCGGTACACCATCACCGGGTTCTGCTGACCAATCCGGTGCGTACGGTCGACCGCCTGTGCCTCTGCCGCCGGATTCCACCAGGGGTCCAGCAGGAACACGTAGTCGGCCTCGGTGAGGGTGAGACCGAAACCGCCCGCTTTCAGACTGATGAGGAACACGGGCTGCTCGCCGGACCGGAACCCGTCGATGACCGCGCGGCGCGACCGGGTCGAGCCGTCCAGGTAGGCGTAGGCGATGCCGGCCTGATCGAGACGCTCCGCTGCCTCCCGCAGGTACGACGTGAACTGGCTGAAGACGAGCGCGCGGTGCCCTTCGGCGCGCAGCTCCTGCATGTGTTCGAGCAGGGCGTCCAGCTTGCGTGAGCCGATCTTCGCGTCGGCCGGATCGACGAGACCCGGAGACAGGCTGAGCAGCCGCAGCATCGTCAGCGACCGGAACACGATGAAGCGGTTGCGATCGAGGTCGGCCAGCAGCCCGAGCACCTTCTGCCGTTCGCGCTGCAGGACCGTGTCGTACAGCGCCCGGTGGGCGGGGCTGAGCTCGATGTGCAGGTGCTGCTCCTGCTTGTCGGGGAGCTCGGACGCGACGAGCTGCTTGGTCCGTCTGAGCATCAGCGGACGTATCCGTCGACGCAGTCGTTCGAGGCGACGCCGACGGTATTCGCCGCCCTCTTCGTTCTCGGGCACCTTGCCCTTCTCTATCGGCTGCACGTACTCCTCGCGAAATTTCCGCGCCGAGGCGAAGAGTCCGGGGGCTGCGAGCTTCAGCAGCGCCCACAGGTCGGTCAGGCTGTTCTCCATCGGGGTGCCGCTCACGGCATAGACCACATCGGCGTTCAGCGCCGCGACGGCGCGGTGCTGTTTCGTCTGCGGGTTCTTCACGAACTGCGCCTCGTCGAGGATGAGGCCGGCCCATCGAGTCTGGGCGAATTCCCGCTCGTCGAGGCGCACGAGGGTGTACGAGGTGATGACGAGGTCGGCATGCTCCGCAGCATCCGCCATGGCGTCGCGCTTCGCGCTGCTGCTGTCGATGACGCGAACGCGCAGGCCGGGCGCGAAACGGGCAGCTTCGCTCTGCCACGATCCGAGCACCGAGGTCGGCGCCACGACGAGGAACGGGCGGTCGTCCCCCGCCTCCTTCGCATGCAGCACGAGCGAGAGCAGCTGGATGGTCTTTCCCAGCCCCATGTCATCGGCGAGGATGCCGCCCAGCCGGTGAGCCCATAGGAACGCGAGCCAGTCGAACCCGGCCTTCTGATACGGTCGCAGTTCGCCGGTGAGCCCCGCGGGTACGGGCGCCGACGGAACACCCGTGGCCTGCCGCAGCCCATCTGCCGTGGCGCGCCAGCTCACGGCAGGCAGGGCTTCGTCGGCGAGATCTTCGAACTCCTCCCAGAGGTCGGTCTGATACCGGCTGATGCGCGGCCCCGTCTCCCATTCCTCGAGTTCGGATGCCTCGTCGATGAGTTCGCGCAGCCGGTCGAGCGCGGGGTGGTTCAGCGACAGGTAGCTGCCGTCGACGAGCAGCAGTTTGCGTCGCCCCTTGGTCATCGCCGTGAACAGCGGCGTGAACGGGATGGTCCGCCCGTCGATCTTCACGAGGACGCCGAGGTCGAACCAGTCTGCGTCGGTGCTCTCGACAGTCGAGACGGTGATCTCCGGGGCGCCGGTGAGCTCGCGGTAGTCCTTGCGCTTGCCGCTCTCCACGAGCAGGACTCCCGCCGTCTGGAAAACGGGGACGACATGGGCGACGAACTCGGCGGCATCGACATCGCGCAGGGTGCCAGAGGCGGCGAAGACGGAGTCGGAGAGCCCCCGCCAGACCTGTTCGAGCTCGCTCTGACGCTCACGCTCAGCGGCGGTGTCGCGCACGGCATCCGACGTCGGCCCGAAGGGGAACCGCTCGTAGCCCGGGTACGTCCACTCGAACGCGTAGTCGATCGTGTCACCGGCACGATAGGTCACGAGCAGGGTGGCCTGCGGCTGCGGTACGGCGGGCAGCTTCACGGAGCCGACGGTACGGATCGGGGTCTGTCTGGCCAGTGCCGGGTAGGCCTCGCGCAGGAATGCTTGCTCATCAGCCGGTGAAATGATGATCGGCTCCTGTGCTCTGAGCAGAGTGTGCACGGGGTCGCTGAGGGGAACCTCTGCCAGCGTCAGAGCGATGCGGCTGCCGATCGATTCGGCGGCGTAGAGGCCGGAATGTCCGATGGCGCGCACAGACGCGCTCGGCACGACGCGCTCATCGATGACGACTTCGGCGCTGATGGCCAGGCCGCCGGCAACGGCCCGCTCGACCTCCGCAGACACCGATGCCGTCTCGCCGAGCGCGACAGTGGTGCTCTTCTGCGTCGAGACGAGGGGGATGCCGAGGGCGATTCCCTGACGCAGATGCCCCCACAGCAGCGCCGATTCGATGAGATCCATCGCGAGCCAGTCCCCCGCCGTGCCCGACAGCAGCGAATCGCGCGAGAGGCTGAGCAGGTCGGCGAACCAGCGCACGCGCTCCCGGCCGAACAGCCCGGCCGAACGTCGCACGGAGTCCCAGGAGACATCGCCCTGGATCCACGAACCGGTGGACGCGCTGCGCATAAGAGGGCGGATGCCGAGGAGCAGTTCGCCCGTCCCCCGAGCGAGATCGCGCGGGGTGACCGCACGCACCGGGCGCGGCGACCACTGATGAGCGCCGGTGCTCGAGCGCTGGCGCAGTTCGACGCCGAGCGCGATCGCCGCACCGGTCTCCGTCGTCGCCGCCGGAACCAGGCTCCGCCATGCGGGTGGCGCCTGCCTCGCGGGCTTGTCGGCCGCCGTGAGCAGGGCGTCGTCGTTGCTGACCAGCAGCGTCGCGACGACGTGCTTGCACCCGTGCGCGACCGGACAGCTGCAGGCGGTCGCCGCCACGGTGTCCGTGATCCCCGTCGTCGTGAAGCGGATCGTGCACCGGTAGGAGTGGCCGGCAGAACCAGCCACCACCGAGGTGAGAACCCGCTCGGTCTCGTCCCAGGACGTGCGGGTGACCATGCCGGAGCGCTGGTACGACACACCTCGGCGGTAGCCGCCGTCGTCGGTCAGTCGGCGGATGAGTGCGGGATCGAGGTGCGGCGCTGGCATACCGTGCCGTGGATCAGCTGGCGCGCGCCACCCGCGCCAGCACGCCGTGCACGAACGCGCCGGAGTCGTCCGTCGAGAACTCCTTGGCGAGCTCGACGGCCTCGTCGATGGCGACCGCGGTGGGCACCTCGTCGTTGTAGAGGATCTCCCACGCGGCGATGCGCGGCAGTGCGCGGTCGACGGCCGGCATCCGCTCGAGCTTCCAGTCGCGGCTGTGCGTGACGATGCTCTCGTCGATGTCGTCGCGGTGATCGACGATCCCGTCGACGATCTCGCGGGCGTACAGCCAGGATGCTTCGCGTGCCGGCTCGTTGGCCGCGCGTTTGGCCTCTGCGGCGAGGGTCACGGCGATGTCGTCTCCGCGGACATCCGAGGAGAACAGGATGTCGAGTGCGCGCTTGCGCGCCTTCGTCCGGGCGCTCACGCCTTACTTCTCGCGGCCGAGGTAATCACCGGTGCGGGTGTCGACCTTGATCTTCGTGCCGGTCTCGACGAACAGCGGAACCTGCATCTCGTACCCGGTCTCCACCGTGGCAGGCTTCGTGCCGGCCGAGGAGCGGTCGCCCTGCAGACCGGGCTCACTGTAGGTCACCTCGAGGATGACCGACGTCGGCAGCTCGATGTAGAGCGGGTTGCCGTTGTTGAGGGCAATGGTGACCTGCTGGTTCTCGAGCATGAAGTTCTTGGCGTCGCCGACGACCACGTCGCTGAGGGTGATCTGGTCGTAGTCGGTGGAGTCCATGAACACGAACCCGTCACCGTCGGCGTAGAGGTACGTGAAGTCGCGGCGGTCGACGTTCTCGATGTCGACCTTGGCGCCGGCGTTGAAGGTCTTGTCGTTGGTGCGCCCCGTGACGACGTTCTTCAGCTTGGTGCGTACGAACGCGCCGCCCTTGCCGGGCTTGACGTGCTGGAAGTCCACAACGGTCCAGAGCTGTCCGTCGAGATTCAGGACGACGCCGTTCTTGATGTCTGCAGTGGATGCCATGCGTGCGGGTTCCGTTTCGTGTTGTTCGGGTGCGACCGATGGGGGCCGACGTCCGATTCTACGGGATCGCCGGACGGATGTAGGGTTCTGCGGTCAGGACGGGCGGTCGAGGAGGGACGTGAGCGCGTGCACGGCCGACGCGTAACCAGCCACCCCCTCGCCGATGACACGGACGGCGGCGACGTCGTGCAGATACGAGAACCGTCGGAATTCTTCCCGCGCGTTCACATCCGAGATGTGGATCTCGGCGAAGGGGAGGGCGACGCCCGTAAGCGCGTCGCGCAGGGCGACGGACGTGTGCGTCAACCCGCCGGGGTTGATGACGATGCCCGCGCAGTCCTCGCGCGCGGCGTGGATCGCGTCGATCAGTACGCCCTCATGATTGCTCTGGATGCTGCGCACCTCGAAGCCTGCTTCCGCAGCGGCATCGACGGCGATCTTCTCGACGTCGGCCAAGGTCGCCGTGCCGTACACGGCCGGATCGCGGATGCCGAGCAGGTTCAGGTTCGGTCCGTTCACGAGCAGGAGACGCGGCGTCGCCGCCACGTTGAGCGGCCGTGCCATCTCCGCCTCCGGCCCGATCGACCCGGTGAAACGCAGACCCGTCTCGGAGAAGCCGATCCGACGGTACGCTGCTTTGGCTCGGTCGTTGTCGACGTGCACATCGAGCACGAGCCGCGTATCCCCCATCGACGCTGCCCAGTCCGCGGCGGCGGCGAACAGCGCATCCACGACTCCTCGGCCACGACTCTCGGCGCGCACGAACACGCCGACGACGTCGCCGCGCGGTGCGGTCACCGCCCTGCCGTGATGGTCTGTGGCACCCGCCTCCCAGCGCAGCACTGTCACCGTGCCGATCCACTCACCATCGGATTCCGCGATGAACTGCGCCACGGCATCGCCCTCCGACGCTCCCGCAGCACGCTGCTGCCAGAACGCGTCTTCGTGAGCTGCTTCCTCCGCGTGCGTGTGCAGGAACGCGACGGGGGCAGCGGGGTCGCGAACGGCGTCGAGACGCAGATCACGCACCCGTTCCCATTCGTCGGCCCGAACGCGGCGCACCACGACACTCATGCCCCGACCTCCTGGTACGCGGCGAACAGCAGCGACTCGTCGGGGGCCTGCAGCACCGTCGGCTTGGCGATGTCGTCGAGGAGGATGAACCGCAGCATTCCGCCGCGGGCCTTCTTGTCGCGCTGCATGGTCGCGAGCAGCGTCGCCCACGCGCCTGCCCGGTAGGTGGTGGGCAGTCCGAGCGACTCGAGGATCGAGCGGTGCCGATCGACGGCGGCATCCGACAGCCGACCCGCCAGCCGCGACAGCTCGGCGGCGTACATCATGCCGATCGATATCGCCGCGCCGTGGCGCCAGCGGTAGCGTTCGGCGTGTTCGATGGCGTGCCCGAGCGTGTGCCCGTAGTTGAGGATCTCGCGCTGGCCCGCCTCGCGGAAGTCCTCGGAGACGACCGTGGCTTTCATGCCGATCGCGAGCTCGATCGTGCGGCGGAACTCGTCTGTCGACGCATCCACCGCACGTGCCGGATCGGCTTCGATGATGTCGAGGATCTCCGGTGCCCAGATGAATCCCGCCTTGACGACCTCTGCGTAGCCGGCGGTCGCTTCGTGCGCGCTGAGACTGCTCAGCTCGTCGAGATCGCCGATCACCGCGCGAGGCGCCCAGAACGCGCCGACGAGGTTCTTGCCCTCAGCGGTGTTGACGCCGGTCTTGCCGCCGACCGACGCATCGACGAGGCCGAGCACGGTCGTCGGCACCTGCACGACCTGGATGCCGCGCAGCCACGTCGCTGCGACGAAACCGGCAACGTCTGTGACCGCTCCCCCGCCATAGCCGATCACCGCGTCGGTGCGCGTGAAGTCGGACTGACCCATGATCTGCCAGCAGAACGCGGCGACCTCGATGCGTTTGCCCTGTTCGGCGTCGGGAATCTCCGCGAGCAGCACCTCGCGCTGACCGTTCGCCGTGTCGGCGAGGAGCCGGTCGCGGAACTCGGCGGCACGCGCGGCCAGCGTCGGCGGATGCACGACGAGAACCTTGCGGACGGCCGGATCCAGTGCCGCCGACGCTGCATCGAGAATGCCGCGACCCACCGTGATGTCGTAGGCGCTCTGCCCGCTGACGCTGATCGTGGTGCTGCTCATGCGTGTTGCCTCCTCCATGCTGCGATTTCTTCGGCGATGCGCTGCATCGGCCGACGAGACGTGTCGAACGTCGCATCCGCGACCTCTTCGTACCAGCCCCGGCGCTGCTCGAAGATCTGTCTCCACCGTGTGAGCGGATCGTCCTCGCCCGCGAGCAGGGGACGCCCACCGCCGGAGATGCGCGCCGCCACCGACTCCGGGCTCACCGTGAGGAACACGACCGGACGCCGTCGGATCAGGTCGCGCGTCTGTTCGGACGCGACGGCTCCGCCGCCGAGCGAGATGACCCCGCCCGTCTCGAGCGCGGCGGCCACGGCAGCGCTCTCCAGCGTGCGGAAATGCTCCTCGCCATGCGCGGCGAAGATCTCCGGTATCGGACCGTGCTCGGCGATGATGCGCCGGTCGGTGTCTGTGAACCCGACGCCGAGCTTCTTGGCGACCCGCCGCCCGATGCTGGTCTTACCCGCACCCATCGGGCCGACGAGCACCAGTGTCAGCGGCTCAGGAGTGCTCATCGTGAGCGATCAGCGCCGCCTCGGAGGCCGGCGCCGTGCGGAGCTCTGCCGGGATCGACGAGAGGTACCCATCGAGGTTCCGGCGCGTCTCACGGATGCTGTCGCCGCCGAACTTCTCGAGCACAGCGCGGGCGAGCTCGATGGCGACCATGGCCTCGGCGACGACGCCCGCGGCGGGAACGGCGCACACATCGGAGCGCTGGTGGTGCGCGTTGGCGGTCTCTCCGGTGGCCGTGTCGATCGTGCGCAGCGCACGCGGCACGGTGGCGATCGGCTTCATGCCGGCGCGGACGCGCAGTACAGTTCCCGTCGACATGCCGCCCTCGGTGCCCCCGGCGCGATCCGACCCGCGGGTGATGCCGTCGTCGGCGACGAACAGTTCATCGTGCGCTGCTGAGCCGCGACGGCGGGTCGTCTCGAACCCGTCGCCGACCTCGACGCCCTTGATCGCCTGGATGCTCATCAGCGCCTGAGCGAGGCGGCCGTCAAGGCGACGGTCCCAGTGCACGTGCGAGCCCAGTCCGGGCGGCAGCCCGTAGGCAAGCACCTCGACGACGCCGCCGAGCGTGTCGCCGGCCTTGCGGGCGTCGTCGACCTCATCGACCATGCGTGCCGAGGTCTCCGTGTCGAAGCAGCGCAGCGGATCGGCATCCAGAGCATCCACGTCATCCGGCGTCGGCAGCGTGGCATCCTCCGGCGCGCGGACCGGCCCGATCGACAGCGTGTGACTGACCAGGCGGATGCCGAGTTCACCGAGGAACGAGCGTGCGACCGCACCGAGGGCGACGCGCGCGGCGGTCTCGCGGGCACTGGCTCGTTCGAGAATGGGACGGGCCTCGTCGAAGTCGTACTTCTGCATGCCGACGAGATCGGCATGCCCCGGACGCGGGCGGGTCAGCGGAGCCGATCGACCGCGAGACTTGTCGGTGATCTCCACCGGTTCGGGACTCATCACCTCGACCCACTTCGGCCATTCGGTGTTGCCGATGCGCAGGGCGATCGGGCTGCCGAGGCTCTTGCCGTGGCGCACACCGCCCGAGATCGTCAGCTCGTCCTGCTCGAACTTCATGCGCGAGCCCCGGCCGTAGCCGAGCTTGCGCCGCGCCAGGTCGGCCTGGATCGCGTCGGAGGAGATCGGGACGCCGGAGGGCAGTCCCTCCATGACGGCGATGAGTTCGGGGCCGTGCGATTCGCCGGCGGTGAGCACGCGGAGCATTGCTCCAGTCTCCCATGCCTGAGAGACGTCGCTCGCCCGTATAACGCCCGGCTCAGCCGACGGCGCGCATGGCCGCCAGTACCCGGTCCTCTGCGGGAAGGACCGTGTGCGGGTCGCCGTGAAGGAATACCCGCACCTGCCGGATCGCCTGGTGCAGCAGCATCCCTCGGCCGGAGATCACGGGAGCGTCGCCCCAGACGGAACCAAGTGCGGATGGCCACGGCGCATACGCCGCGTCGAACAGTGCCCCGCCGCTGGCAGCAAGCGACCGGGCAATCGGCGCTTCCAGCTCCGTGCCGCTGGGAAGCGTGGCGATCGTGAGATCGACCGGAGATGGGGCCGCATCGAACGTGTCGGCGGTCACCGTGACGCCGAGGCGCTCCCCCAGTCCGGCGAGGGCGACGGCACGCTCGGGGCGACGGGCGCGAACGTCGATCACGGCAGCACCGAGTTCGGCGACGGCCACGAGAGCAGACGCCGCGGTCGCCCCTGCCCCGAGGATGCGCACGGCGTGCGGAGCGGTGATGGCGTGCTCCGCGAGGGCGTCGATGATCCCGCCGACGTCGGTGTTGAAGCCGGCGGGACGATCGCCGAGCAGCAGGGTGTTGACGGCTCCGGTGAGTTCAGCGTGACGGTCGCGGACGGCGGCGACGGCGAACGCCTGCTCTTTCAGCGGCATCGTCAGGGACAGACCGCGCCACGAAGCGTCGAGTACGTCGAAAGCGTCGCGGAATCCGGCAGCATCGACCCGGCGGCGGTCGTACTCCCACCTCACACCCAGCGTCCGGTACGCGGCGGTATGCAGTACCGGGGACATGCTGTGCGCGATCGGGTCCCCCCAGACCGCGAGACGATGCCGCTTCACCACGTCAGCACCCCTGATCGGGATTCTCGCGGCACCACTCCTGCCAGGTCGCGATCGCCGACTGATGCTCTTCGTACGTCGTCGAGAACACCGTCTCGCCGGTCGACGGGTTGATGGTCACGAAGTAGATCCATGGCCCCTCTTCGGGGTGCATGGCCGCGTCGATGGCCGCGTCGTTCGGGTTGGCGATGGGGCCTACGGGAAGCCCGTCGACGACGTAGGTGTTCCAGGGGTTGTCATCGAACTGCGCCTCTTCCGACGTGCTGACCGAACCGGCGTGCAGCTCGCCATAGCCGTACTGGGCCGTGGAATCCATCTGCAGCTTCATGCCATCGTCGAGCCGGTTCTGAATGACGCGCGAGACCTTGCTGAAGTCGTCGGTGCGTCCTTCTCGCTGAATGATCGAGGCCAGCGTGAGGATGCGCTGCTCGTCCTCGGCGGGCACACCGGCGGCGCTGAGGGATTCGCGTGTGCGGTCGACCATCCGTTGGATCACCTGGGTCGCCGTGGCGTCGGGGTCGAAGGTGTACACAGCCGGGAACAGCCAGCCCTCGAGATCATCGGCGGCGACGTCGTAGGCACTCGGATCCTTCACGGCCGCCTCGAGATCCTTGATGGGGATGCCCACGCTCTCGCTGATGAGCGGCAACGACGATTCGATCGTGCCTCCCTCGGGGATGCTCACCGTGTTGTCCGCCTTGTTCTCGGGATTCTCCAGCGCCTCCAGCGCAGCGGCGGCGGTCATCTTCTGCTCCAGCCGGTAGACGCCGGGGTAGAACGTCACGGCGATGTTCTCACTGACGAGATAGTCGTAGAACACGCTGTCGGTCCGGGTGACGCCTGCCTCGTGCAGCGTGGTCGACACCGGGGCACCGGTGTCGCCCTCCCGGATCGTCACCAGCGCTTCGCCGGTGGCCTGGCCCGGCTCCCAGTCTTCGGGCTCGCCCCACCCCATCACCTCGCCGATCTGGTCACCGTAGGTGTTCACCGCCCAGAACCCGGCGCCGACGATGCCTCCGATCACTGCCAGGACGATGATGAGTGCGACGATGCACCCCGTGCGGCGCTTCTTCTTCGTCCTGCCGTGCGCGGGTTCAACCTGTTCCGCCTCGAAGAGATCGTCGAGCGTGGGCGCAGCGGGCTTGGCGGCAGCGGCCGGCGCTTCGGCCACGGGCTCAACTGTTGGCGTGTCCGTCGGAGGCTCAGTCTGTGTCGGCGCCTCTGGAGCAGAATCCGGAGCCTTCTCGCCGGACTGCGCAGCCTCGCGCCGAGCGCGACGGGATCCGGGAACGGGCGCTTCGGAATCGACCGACGGTACCTGATGAGTCGGTTCGGGAAGTCGCGAGAAGAGCTCGTCGGACAGGCTGTGCGAACTCGGCTCTGGGTTCTCACGTTCGGACATGCTCAGGCGGGCTCCTCGGTCGGGGGCATCACGGAGCCGGCGGGGGTGCCGGTGGTTTTCTCTGTGTCGATCGCGTGCTGCAGCAGAACCACTGCGGCGACCTGATCGACAATGCTACGAGAGTTCCGCTGGGTTCTACCAGAGGAACGCAGTGCGGCGTGTGCCGATACGGTGCTCAACCGCTCATCCACGAGACGTACCGGAATCGTCGTGAGACGCTGCAGCGCGGCGGCGAATTCTCGGGCATCGTCGGTCGACGGCGTGTCGTTGCCCTGCAGGTTCACCGGCAGGCCGACGACGAACTCCAGCGGTTCGTACTCGCCGGCGATCTCCGCCAAGCGTGCGAGTGACGCATCCGACCGCGGCACGGTCTCGACGGGAACGGCGAGCATGCCGTCGGGGTCGCAGCGCGCCACGCCGACGCGTGCTCTGCCGACGTCGACACCGAGGCGTACGCCGCGACGAAAACCCGTCACGCGGTGCGCAGGTCTGTCGTGATGGCCTCGAAGGCGGCCGGCAGTGCGGCAGCTTCCGTGCCGCCGCCCTGGGCGACGTCGTCGCGTCCGCCTCCGCCCCCGCCGAGCACCCCGGCGGCGCGCTTCGCGAGCGCCCCGGCCTTCGCACCGGCAGCGCGGGCCGCATCGTTGGTCGCGACGACGACGATCGGCCGTCCGCCGACGATGCCGCCGAGAGCCACCACCGCGGAGTCCGCACCCAGGCGTTCGCGAACGCTCAGGGCGAGACCGCGCAGGTCGTCTCCGGAGGCGATCTCTCCCACGGACACCGCCGAGACCCGGAAGGCGCCGACGCGTTCGGCGGATTCGGCGATCGCCGGCACGCGGCCCTCGCGCTCCTTGGCCTCGAATTGCGCGATCCGCTTCTCCGCCGTCTTGAGGTTCGCGGCGATCTCTGCGATTCGGTCCGGCAGCTGCTCACGCGGCGTCTTCAATGCCGCGGTGAGCTGCGAGACGATGGCGCGCTCGGCCGCCAGCTCGCGGAAGGCATCCTGACCGACAAGGGCCTCGATACGGCGGTTTGAGGCGCCGACCGAGGCTTCCCCGACGACGCTGACCAGCCCGATCTCGGCGCTGGTGCTGACATGCGTTCCGCCGCACAGCTCACGGGACCAGGGGCCGCCGATGTCGACCATGCGCACGACGTCGCCGTACTTCTCACCGAACAAAGCCATGGCGCCGGCTTCTTTCGCCTCATCGAGGGAGAGGACGCGTGTGGTGACCTCGAGGGCGTCCTGCACGGCCCGGTTGGTGATGTCCTCGATCTCGGTGCGCGTGTCGGTCGACAGCGCCTGCGACCAGGAGAAATCGAAGCGCATGTAGCCGGCACGGTTCAGCGAGCCCGTCTGGGCGGCCCCAGCACCGAGTGTGTCGCGCAGCGCCGCATGCACGAGGTGCGTCGCGGAGTGCGCCTGACGCGCGGAACGGCGATTCGCGGCATCCACCACCGTCGTCGCACGATCGTCGATCGCGACGGATCCGGTGGTGACCTGTACCGAATGACTGACGAGTCCGGGGACGGGCCTCTGCACGTCCAGGACCTCGAGCTCGTAGCCCGGACCGACGATCACGCCCTTGTCGGCGACCTGCCCGCCGGACTCGGCATACAGCGTCGTCTCGGCCAGGATGATCTCGGCGATCTGTCCCTCCGTGGCCGTCGTCGCCGGCTGTCCGTCGATGAGAATGCCCAGCACGCGCGACTCGGTCTCGAGGTCGGTGTATCCCGTGAAAGCGGTCTCGCCGAGAGCGCGGAAATCGCGGTACACCGATACGTCGGCCAGCTGGCGCCTGCGGCTCTTCGCATCCGCTTTCGCGCGGGTGCGCTGCTCGGTCATCAGTTCGTCGAAAGCGCTGCGGTCGACGTTGAGTCCCTGCTCCTCGGCGATCTCGAGAGTGAGATCGATCGGGAAGCCGTAAGTGTCGTGCAGCAGGAACGCCTCAGGACCGGCGAGGGTCTGCTTGCCGGACTTCTTGGTGTCGGCGAGTGCGAGGTCGAGGATCGTCGAGCCCTGGGCGAGCGTGCGCAGAAACGTCTCCTCTTCGGCGACGGCCAGACCCGAGAGACGAGACCAATCGGTCTCGAGCACCGGATAAGCGGTCTTCATGGCATCGCGGGAGGCGGCGAACAACTCCGGGAACACCGGTGCGTCCACACCGAGCAGTCGCAGCGCACGGACGGTGCGCCGCATGAGACGGCGGAGCACGTAGCCGCGGCCCTCGTTCGAGGGCTTCACTCCGTCGGAGAGCAGCATGAGGGAGGAGCGCACGTGGTCGGCGATCACGCGGAAGCGGACGTCATCCTCGTGCGCGGCGCCGTAGCGCCTCCCGGAAAGCTCGACGGCGCGATCGAGCACCGGACGCACCTGGTCCGTCTCGTACATGTTGTGCACGCCCTGCTTGAGGAAGGCGACGCGCTCCAGGCCCATGCCCGTGTCGATGTTCTTGCGCGGAAGCGGGCCGGCGATATCGAAGTCGACCTGGGAGCGCACGTCGCTGAGCAGCTCCTGCATGAACACGAGGTTCCACAGCTCCATGTAGCGGTTGTCATCCGCTGCGGGGCCGCCGTCGCGTCCGAACTCCGGACCCCGATCGAAGAAGATCTCCGAATCGGGACCACCGGGGCCGGGCTGACCGGTGTGCCAGTAGTTGTCCTCGCGACCGAGCCGCTGGATGCGCTCTTCGGGCAGCCCGATGACGCGTCGCCAGATATCCGCGGCCTCGTCATCGGTCTCGTAGACGGTGACCCAGAAGTCGCGCTCCGAGAATCCGAAGCCGCCGTCGGCCTCGCTGGTGGTGAGGAGCTCCCACGCGAACGTGATCGCCCCTTCTTTGAAGTAGTCGCCGAACGACCAGTTTCCGAGCATCTGGAAGAAGGTGCCGTGTCGCACCGTCTTGCCCACTTCTTCGATGTCGTTCGTACGGATGCACTTCTGCACATCGGCGGCGCGGGAGTACGGAGCCGGGACCACGCCGGTCAGGTACGGGATGAAGGGGACCATGCCGGCGATCGTGAACATCACCGTCGGGTCGTCGCTCACGAGCGACGCGGAGGGAACAATCGTGTGGTCGTTCTTCTCGAAATAGTTGAGGTAGCGCTGCGCGATTTCCGCCGTTTTCATGGGCTTACTGCGTGTCCTTGTCTGAGAAGAGTCGTGCTTCCTGGTCACGGTAGGCGTCGCCGAGGATCGCCGTGAACTCGGTGATGCGCGCGTCGACGTCAGCCAGCATGTCGTGGCCGCGGGGGTCCTTGTTCATGAAGTGAGCAGCGACGAACCCGCCGATCACGCCGATCAGGAACCACAGCAGAGTCTTCATGTCGTCATCCTCGCGATCTGGCCGCAGCACGCGGCCATTCCATCGTAGGCGGAAACGGCCCATCGTACGACGGGAGGCGCCGGGGTCTCCCCCGACGCCTCCCGAAGCGAACTCAGTTGATGAAGATCAGCGAGCTGCGTAGTACTCGACGACCAGCTGCACTTCACAGGTCACGGGGACCTCGGCGCGCTTAGGACGACGGACCAGACGTGCCTGCAGCTTGTCGAGCTCGACCTCGAGGTAGCCCGGAACCGGGGGCAACACCTCGGCGTGGCCGCCGGCTGCGGCCACCTGGAAGGGCTCGGTGCCCTCGCTGCGAGCCTTGACATGGATGAGCTGACCCGGCTTCACGCGGAAGGACGGGCGGTCGACGAGCTGGCCGTCGACCATGATGTGACGGTGCACGACCATCTGACGGGCCTGTGCGGTGGTGCGGGCGAAGCCCGAACGCAGCACGAGGGCGTCCAGACGCATCTCGAGCAGCTCGACCAGGTTCTCACCGGTCAGGCCGTCGACACGACGTGCCTCGTTGAAGGCGATGCGCAGCTGCTTCTCGCGGATGCCGTACTGCTCGCGCAGACGCTGCTTCTCACGCAGACGGACGGCGTAGTCGCTGTCGGCCTTGCGCTTGGTGCGGCCGTGCTCACCCGGAGCGTAGGGACGCTTCTCGAGGTAGCGGGCGGCCTTGGGGGTGAGTGCCACGCCGAGGGCGCGGGACAGACGGACCTTGCGGCGGTCCTGGGACTTCGTAACCACGAAGCGTTCCTTCCGATGACGTGGACGTGTCTTTCACATCTCACGGACGTATCTCCCGCGTTCTGCCTGGATCGCGCACGCCGGGGCGCGAAGAAGGTGGAGTGTGAACGAAGGGATGCCCGAAAACACGGTTTCGAGCCGGTCAAGTCTAACAGACCGCGTAGCGCGCCAGATCAGCGACCGTCGAGGATGCGTCGGATGCGCTCCAGGCGCGCTGACACGTCTCGTTCGGCACCCAGATTCTTCGGCTGGTAGTAGCGCCGGCCGTCGAGCTCATCGGGAAGGTACTGCTGGGGGACGATGCCGTGCTCGTTGTCGTGCGGGAACATGTAGCCCTTGCCGTGGCCGAGGCGCTTCGCCCCCGGGTAGTGCGCGTCTCGAAGATGCGGGGGCACTCGGCCGAATGCGCCGGCGCGGACATCCGCGATCGCCGCATCGATCCCCGCATACGCCGCGTTCGATTTCGCGGTGGTTGCAAGATATACGGTCGCCTCGGCGAGCGGGATCCGCCCCTCCGGCATCCCGATGAAGGCCACGGCGTCGGCTGCTGCCGTCGCGATCACGAGGCCCTGCGGATCGGCGAGGCCGATGTCTTCGGACGCCGAGATGACGAGGCGTCGGGCGATGAAACGCGGGTCCTCCCCCGCCTCGATCATGCGGGCGAGGTAGTGCAGCGCGGCATCGGGATCGGAGCCGCGGATCGACTTGATGAACGCGCTGATCACGTCGTAGTGCTCGTCGCCCTGCCGGTCGTACCGCAGGAGGGCTCGGTCGACAGCCTGTGCGACGTCGTCCGCGCTGATCGCCGGTGTCGAGTCGCCCTCCGCATTCGAGGCGGCGACCGCGGCGGCCGCCTCGAGCCCGGTCAGCGCGCGGCGGCCGTCGCCGGATGCGAGCCGCACGAGCGCTGCCCGCGCAGCGTCGTCGATGTCGACGGCGCCGTTCAAGCCGCGGGCGTCGGTGATGGCGCGATCGATGAGCAGTGCGATGTCATCGTCGGTCAGGGGTTGCAGTGTCAGCAGCAGCGACCGGGACAGCAGCGGCGAGATGACCGAGAACGACGGGTTCTCGGTCGTCGCGGCGATGAGGATGACCCAGCCGTTCTCGACGCCGGGCAGAAGCGCATCCTGCTGCGCCTTGGTGAATCGGTGGATCTCGTCGAGGAACAGGATCGTGGTCTGCCCGTACAGATCGCGCTGGGTGATCGACTCCTGCATCACCTCGCGGACGTCCTTCACCCCGGCGGTGACGGCGGAGAGCTCGACAAATCGACGCGCAGAGGAGCGGGCGATCGCCTGCGCCAGCGTCGTCTTTCCCGTTCCTGGCGGACCCCACAGGATGATCGAGACGGCACCGGGAGAGGCGGCATCCGGATCAGCGAGCGCGACGATCGGCGACCCCGCGCGCAGCAGGTGCTGCTGACCCGCGACTTCGTCGAGCGACACCGGTCGCATACGCACGGCCAGGGGCGTCTGGCCCGAGAGCAGTGGCGCGGATGTCATTCCTCCAGGCTAATGCGCACTGCTGACATGCTCACCGGTAGGCTCACCTGAGGCGCCGCGGAGGCGCGCCCGAGGAAGGATGATGATGGCAGGTCGTGGACCCAAGAACGCGCAGCGCTCGAAAGCCGCGACCGAGCGTGCACGCCTGTACGCCGCACGGACGTCCTGGCACGAGGGTCAGATCAGCCGACGCGTCCGCGACAACGCTGTGGCCGGGATCATCGGCGGCCTCATCATCGTCGGCGCCGTGGTCAGCCAGTCGGTGCACGCCGCCGTGACCGCCCCGGAGCCCGAGCCGACCCAGACGTCCACGCCGACGCCGATGGAGAACCCGTTCTCGGAACTGTTCTCGCCCGAGGGAACAGCCCAGTAGGCTGAACGAAGTCCTTTCCACCCTCACGCGGCTGACCGCGCAAGGAGCACATCGTGTCTGCAGACGAGACCCCGAAGCCGAAGCCGACCCCACCCGTCCCCGCGCCGCCGCGGGTGCCGATGCCTCCGCGCACGCCGGCTCCGGCCGCAGCTCCTCCGGCCCCGGTGTCCCCGGTCGCCGCAGCCGACTCGGCAGAGTGGGGGCGCGTCACCGACGACGGCACGGTGGAAGTCCGCGAGGGTGATGACTGGCGTGTCGTCGGTCAGTATCCCGATGGCACCTCTGAGGAGGCACTGGCCTATTTCGTCCGCAAGTTCGACGACCTGGCGTTCAAGGTCCACACGCTCGAGCAGCGCCACCAAGCCGGTGGCGCCTCGGCAAGCGACCTGACGAATCAGGCGGAGAAGCTCGTCGTCGAGGTCACCGATGCCGCAGCGGTCGGCGATCTCGCTTCGCTCCGCACACGGCTGTCGACGCTCACCGAGGCACTCGCCGAGGCACGTGAAGCCGAGACGAAGGCCGCCAAGGAGCAGGTGGATCAGGCCATCGCCGATCGCACCGTCGTCGTCGAGAGCATCGAGGCCATCGCCGCACGCGACCTCAGCAAGGTGCAGTGGAAGCAGGTCACCGAAGAGGTGAGCACGCTGTTCGACACCTGGCAGGCGCAGCAGCAGACGGGTCCCCGTCTGCCCAAGGGCATCTCCCAGCAGCTCTGGAAGCGTTTCCGCGACGCTCGCGCCGTGGTCGACAAGGGGCGACGCGCGTTCTACGCCGAGCTCGATGAAACCCATAAGGCGTCGCGCGATCGTAAGAATGCGCTGATCGAGCGCGCCGAGGCCCTCGCGCCGAAGGGGTCCGACGGCATCCCCGCCTATCGCGGTCTGCTGGACGATTGGAAGGCCGCCGGACGCGCAGGTCGGAAGGCCGATGACGCGCTCTGGGCGCGTTTCAAGGCCGCCGGCGACGCGCTGTACGCCGCACGTGCTGAGCAGTCCGCTGCCGAGGAGGCGGAGTCGGCGCCGAAGATCGAAGCGCGCAAGGCGCTGCTCGAAGAGGCGAAGGCCGTCGCCGACGAGTCGAACCTCAAGCAGGCCCGCGCGATGCTGACGAAGATCCAGCGCCAGTGGGACGAGGTCGGCCGCATCTTCCCGCGGGACCAGGAGCGCACACTCGACGACAAACTGCGCGTGATCGAGCAGGGGCTGAAGTCGCGCGAAGAGGTCGACTGGAAGCGCAACAATCCGGAGACCAAGGCCCGAGCGAACGACATGAGCCAGCAGCTCCAGGACGCGATCGACAAGCTCGAGACCGAGCTCGCCGCCGCGGAGAAGGCCGGCGACAAGAAGGCCATCAAGGAGGCCGCCGACGCGCTCGAGGCGCGTCGCGCCTGGCTCGGCGCCCTCGGCGGCTGAGGTTATCCACAGTCCGGCTCGGGCGGTGCGGCGAACGGTCACACTGAACGTGTGCATCCGTCGCTCATCTTCCACCCCGGAGTGCTGCTTTCGCAGTCGGAATTGAGTTCTGCCCGCCTCGACGGCGTACTCATCGAGGTCGGCGACGGGTATATGCCACCCGATCTGCCCGAGAGCGCAGAGGCGCGAGCGGCCTCACTGACGTTGATCCATCCGCCGGGGTACGCGCTGTGCGGGCCGACGGCGGCCTGGGTGCACGGTGTCGGGTACGCGCCGCCGTCCTGTCATCATCTGCAGCGCGTGTCAGAGAGACGACCTCGCGTTCGCACCATGCCGGGCGTCGTCTTCCACGACCGACTGATCGGGCGAGCGGAATTGGCGTTCGTCGGGAGGGCAGCGATCACCACCCGCCTGCGCACGCTCACCGATCTCGTGCTCGGCGGCGGCGTCGACGCAGAGGCAGAGCAGTGGATGCGACGATTCGCGACCGCGGCATCCGACCTCCTCCCCCGCGTCCAGGCGATCATCGCCGCCCGCGAGCGGATGCCGGGAAAACGTGCGGCTCTGGCGAGGATCGCCGAGCTACAGGCTATGAGGATGTGACCCGGTACACGTCGTACACGGCTTCGATGCGCCGCACGGCATTGAGTACGCGATCGAGGTGGACCGAATCACCCATTTCGAACACGAATTTGCTGATCGCCAGTCGCTCGTCATTGGTGTGGACGGTCGCCGAAAGGATATTGACGTGATGCTCGCTGAGCACGCGGGTCACGTCGGAGAGCAGTCCACCACGATCGAGCGCCTCGACCTGGATCTGCACGCGGAACACGCTCTTGGTGGTCGGGGCCCACTCCACCTCGACGAAACGCTGCTCCTGGTCGCTGAGCGCCTTCACATTGACGCAGTCGCTGCGGTGCACCGATACTCCGCTGCCGCGCGTGACGAAACCGACGATCGGATCGCCCGGGACCGGCGTGCAGCACTTGGCGAGTTTGACGAGGATGTCAGCGGCGCCGCGGACGAGGACACCGGAGTCTCCGCTCCGGGGCTCCGGGGCGCGCGTGGGCGAGGGAAGATCGATGGCTCCCGTGCTGGTGTCGTTCGCGGCGACGAGAGCTGTGACCTTCTCGAGCACGGACTGCGTCGACACATGCCCTTCTCCGACAGCCGCATACAGCGCGGAGACGTCCTCGTAGTGCAGCTGCTGGGCGACGTCGGCGAACGAATCCTGATTCATCACCCGCTGCAGCGGCAGGTTCTGACGCCGCATCGCACGGGCGATGGATTCCTTGCCCTGCTCGATCGCCTCTTCGCGGCGCTCCTTGGTGAACCAGCCGCGGATCTTGTTGCGTGCGCGCGTGCTCTTGACGAACGAGAGCCAGTCCTGGCTGGGGCCGGCATCCGGGTTCTTGGACGTGAAGACCTCGACGACGTCTCCGGTGCGCACCACCGTCTCCAGCGGCACGAGGCGCCCGTTGACCTTGGCGCCCATGGTGCGGTGCCCGATCTCGGTGTGTACGGCGTATGCGAAGTCGACGGTGGTCGCACCGGCGGGGAGCCCGATCACCCGGCCTTTCGGGGTGAAGACGTACACCTCTTTCGCGCCGATCTCGAAGCGCAGCGAATCGAGGAACTCGCTGGGATCGGCGGTCTCGGCCTGCCAGTCCGAGATGTGCGCGAGCCAGGTCATGTCGGTGTCGGTCGGTCCGTCGACGGCCTTCCCGCCGTTCATCCGCTCCTTGTACATCCAGTGCGCGGCGACGCCGAACTCGGCCTGTTTGTGCATCTCGTGCGTGCGAATCTGGATCTCGACCGTGCGTCCGTTCGGCCCGATCACCGTGGTGTGCAGCGACTGGTACAGGTTGAACTTCGGCGTCGCGATGTAATCCTTGAACCGGCCGGGCAGCGGCGTCCACCGTGCGTGGATGGCACCGAGCACGGCGTAGCAGTCACGCACCGAGTTTACGAGGACACGGATGCCGATGAGGTCATAGATGTCGTCGAACTCGCGACCCCGAATGACCATCTTCTGATACACGGAGTAGAGCTGCTTTGGTCGGCCGCCGACCTTGCCGCGGATGCGCAGATCGTGGAGGTCTTCGTTGATGGACTCGATGACCTGCCCGAGGTACTTCTCGCGCTGCGGTGTGCGCTGCGCGATCAAGCTATTGATCTCGGCGTAGATCTTCGGGTGCAGCACAGCGAACGAGAGGTCCTCGAGTTCGGACTTGATCGCCTGAATGCCGAGCCGGTTGGCCAGCGGCGCATAGATCTCGAGCGTCTCGCGCGCCTTCGGCTCCGCCTTCTCGGGCGGCACGAACCCCCAGGTGCGGGCGTTGTGCAGCCGGTCGGCGAGTTTTATGAGCAGAACACGGATGTCCTTCGACATCGCGACGATCATCTTGCGGACGGTTTCGGCCTGTGCGCTCTCGCCGTACTTGACCTTGTCGAGCTTGGTGACGCCGTCGACGAGCATCGCGACCTCGTCGCCGAACGCCTCGGTCAATTCCGACAGCGCGTAGCCGGTGTCCTCGACCGTGTCATGCAGGAGCGCCGCGGCGATCGCGCGCGGGCCCAGCCCCAGTTCTGCGAGGATCTGCGCGACGGCCAGCGGATGAGTGATGTACGGCTCACCGCTGCGCCGCTTCTGCCCTTCGTGCTTGTCCTTGGCAACCTTGTACGCACGCTCGATGATGGCTAGATCGCCCCGTGGATGGTTCACCCGCACCGAGCGGATCAGATTGTCGAGATCGTTGATCCGAGGCGCGCGCGAGAAGATGCGGGGCACGAGTCTTCTCAGGCTCGATCCCTGCGTCTGCGCGGGCGCCTCCGCCATCGATTCACCTCCGGGTCAGATCATCCTACGCGTCCGGGCCTGCCCCGGCTTCACCGTGCGGGACGGCTCAGGCGTCGACGCTCGAGCGCTCCCGGAGCTCGAGCACGCGGCGGTCGCGCTCGACGATCTGCGGCTCCTTCTCGCGGAACAGCGAGTACAGCGGAGCGGCGACGAAGAGCGTGGAATACGTGGCGACGAGGATGCCGACGAAGATCGACAGCGAGATGTCCGTGAGGGTCTCGGCGCCGAGCCAGAACGAGCCGATGAACAGGATCGCTCCCACCGGCAAGGCCGCGACGATCGAGGTGTTTATCGACCGGATCAGCGTCTGGTTGACGGCCAGGTTGACGGACTCCCCGAACGTTCGGGCAGAGTTCTCCCCGTCCTCGGTCGTATTCTCTCTGATCTTGTCGAACACCACAGTCGTGTCATAGAGGGAGTACGAGAGGATCGTCAGGAATCCGATCACCGCCGCGGGCGAGATCTCGAATCCTGCCAGCGCGTACACGCCGACCGTGATGACGAGCACGTCGAGCAGACCGATGATCGCCGCCACCGACATCTTCCAGGTGCGGAAGTAGATCGCCAGGATCAGGAAGGTGAGCGCGAGGAAGATCGAGAGCCCCCAGAGCGACTGCCGGGTGACGCTCTCGCCCCAGACCGGTCCGATGAACGACGAGGTGACTTCCTCGGCCGGGACGTCGTACGCCTCTGCCAGCGCGCCGGCGACGGACTGCGTCTCGTCGGGCGTCATCTGCGAGGTCTGCACGCGCACATCGGAGTTGTTGACGATCGCGACCTTGGCGGCGGCCTCGGGAACGATCGATTGCACAGCTTCGGTCGCCGTCCCCTGATCCGTGGAATCCGGCGCGAGCACGGTGAACTGCGAACCGCCGGTGAACTCGATGGAGAACTGGACCGGGCGCAGCAGCGGCACGAGAGCGGATGCGACCACGAGGGCGATCGCGATGATGAACCACACCCGGCGCTTCGCGACGAACGGGAACGAGGTCTTCCCGGTGTAGAGGTTGTTGCCGAACTCATTCATGGAGGCCATCAGCGCTCTCCCTCGCTTCCGGCATCCGTGGATCTCTCCCCTGTCAGGGCTTCAGCGCGTTTGCGCTCGGCAATGGTCTGGCGACGCTCGGCCTCGCCGCGGGAGCGGCTGCTCTTCGCCGCGCGACCGCCGGTGGCCGGCGTGACCTGACGGAACTGCGACCGCGTGTGGTAAACGGCACCCAGGGCCGACGGATCGAGCCCCGACAGCTTGTGTCCCCCGCCGAAGAACTTCGTGCGGGCGAGGATCTGCATCACCGGGTGCGTGAAGATGACGAAGATGAAGACGTCGATCAACGTCGTGAGCCCCAGCGTGAAGGCGAATCCCTTCACCGTCGAATCGGCGAGGATGTACAGCACGACCGCCGCGAGAATGTTGATCGACTTCGAGATGTAGATCGTCCGCTTGGCTCGTCCCCACCCGTCCTCGACGGCTCCGGTGATCGACTTCCCGTCTCGCAGCTCATCTCGTATTCGTTCGAAGTAGACGATGAACGAGTCGGCGGTGAACCCGATCGAGACGATCAGACCGGCGACCCCCGCGAGCGACAGTCGGAAGCCCAATCGCCATGCCAGGATGCAGATCACGATGTAGGTGAGCACCCCCATCACCGCGATCGACGCGATGATCACCGTCCCGAGTGCCCGGTAACTGATCAGCGAATAGAGGGCGACCAGAGCAAGGCCGATCAGGCCGGCGATGAGGCCGATCTGAAGCTGCTGGCTGCCGAGGGTTGCCGAGACCGTGTCGGAGCTCTCGGTGGTGAAGCTGAGCGGCAGGGCGCCGTACTTGAGCTGGTCCGCAAGAGCCTCGGCGGTCTCCTGGGTGAAGTCGCCCGAAATACTCGGGCGTCCGTCAAGGATCTGGGCGTTCATCCGCGGGGCGGAGATCACCGAACCGTCGAGCACGAACGCGAACTGGTCGCGCGGGCTGAGGCCCTCGAGCTGGTTCTGGTACAGGCGCTGACTGATCTCGCCGAACACCTCGGTGCCGTGGCCGTCGAGGGTGAGGTTGACCGTCCAGGCGCCGGACTGCTGGTCGCGACCGCTGCTCGCGTCATCGATCGAGTCGCCCGAGAGCTCCATCGGTCCGAGGATGTACTTGACCGAGCGCGTGTCGTCGCAGGTGATCAGAGGCTGGTCCTCCGGTGCATTCGCCGCGGCGCTCTCGCTCTCGGGATCCGCGCAGTCATACGCAAGGAACTCCGACTGCAGTTTCTCGGTGATCCACGACATGTCACTGCCGTCGGTGGGCTTCGCCGTCGGCTCTGCGTTCGCAGACGGATCGGGAGTCGGGTACGGCGTGGCGTTGCCGTCCTCGCCGACGAACTCCGTTGCCGGGTCACCGGCGAACAGCACGGCACGGAACTCGAGCTGGGCGCTCGCCTCGATCCGGTCCCTGGTCTCCTGGTCGGCGACCCCGGGGATCTGGACGACGATGTTCCGACCACCCTCGGTGGTGATGTCGGCCTCCGCGACGCCCGAGGCGTCAACGCGCTGGCGGATGATGGCGGCTGCCTGGTCGAGCTGCTCCTGAGTCGGATCCGCGCCGTCCTCGGTGACGGCGCTCAGAACGATCTGCGTACCTCCCTGCAGGTCGAGGGCGAGTTCAGGCGCCCAGGAGCTCTGCTGGAATCCGTAGACGCCGAGAGAGTTCACGCCGAACAGCGCAGCGGTCACCAGAAGGAGACCGAGCAGCACTTTCCAGGCATGGCGGACGGGAGAGGATGAGGCCACGGATGTTCAGCTTTCTGCGATACCGGTCGGACCAGTCAGGACCAGCGAAGAGCTTACTTGCTGTCGGAGTCGCGATCGAGACGAGCGCGTGTCTCCTCCGGAGTCTCCAACGGCGTTTCCGGGGCGACCTCTTCGATCACGCGGTCGTGAGCGTCGACATCGAGGTCGGCGTCGACCTCGGTGATGTCATCCTTCGGCTCGACGACGCGGAGAATGGCCTGGCTGTGCACCTCGATGACCGTTCCGGGCGCGATCTCGACAAGCGCAGGAGTGTCGAGATCAGCGGGGTCGTAGGCGACGATCGTGCCGTAGAGACCACCCTGAAGAAGGACCTTGGCGCCGGGAACGGTCTTCGTGGCCTTCTCCTCCTGCTCGGCCTTCATCTGCCTCTGACGCTTGCGCGTGTTGAAGAACATGAAGATGAGGAGGACGGCAAGGAGGCCGAAGAGGACAATTTCCATCAGGCGGAGCCTTTCACAATGTGCACGCCGGAACTCGGCGGTCTGCAGGGGGATTCGGGTGAAGT
This sequence comes from Microbacterium sp., assembly GCF_052102115.1. GTDB lineage: Bacteria > Actinomycetota > Actinomycetes > Actinomycetales > Microbacteriaceae > Microbacterium. The sequence goes on along the minus strand of NZ_JBQDVP010000004.1, from coordinate 50,236 downwards.
CTCCAGCGATTATAGGTCATCGAACAATGCGGCGCCCTCGGGGTGCTGCACGCCCAGGTGCCGGAAGGCTTCCGGCATGGCGACGCGCCCGCGCGGCGTGCGGCCCAGGAAGCCGATCCGCACCAGATACGGCTCGACGACGCTCTCGACTGTCTCGGCCTCCTCGCCGACGGCGACGGCGAGGGTGCTGAGCCCTACCGGGCCCCCGCGGAACCGGCGCACGAGCATGTCGAGCACCGCACGATCCAGTCGGTCCAAGCCGATCGGGTCGACGTCGTAGAGGTCGAGCGCGGCCCCGACATCGTCGATGGTCGCAACGCGCCCGCTGCCGTGCACCAGTGCGTAGTCGCGCACACGCCGCAGCAGGCGGTTCGCGATGCGCGGCGTGCCTCGCGACCGCCGTGCGATCTCGTGGCGCGCGTCGTCGGGCATCTCGACTTCGAGCACGTTCGACGAGCGCCGGATCACTTTCTCGAGGTCGGCCTCGTCGTAGAATTCCAGATGCCCCGTGAATCCGAAGCGATCGCGCAGCGGGTTGGGCAGCAGGCCGGATCGGGTCGTCGCTCCCACCAGGGTGAACGGTGCGAGATCCAGCGGGATGCTGGTGGCACCAGCGCCCTTCCCCACCATGATGTCGATGCGGAAATCCTCCATGGCGAGGTAGAGCATCTCCTCGGCCGATCGCGCCATCCGGTGGATCTCGTCGATGAAGAGAACTTCACCGGGAACGAGACTCGACAGCAGCGCGGCGAGATCGCCGGCGTGCTGAATGGCCGGGCCGCTGGAGAGCCGCAACGGTCGCTCACTCTCGTGGGCGACGATCATCGCGAGCGTGGTCTTGCCGAGCCCGGGCGGGCCGGCAAGCAGGATGTGGTCGGGAGGACGGTTCTGGATGCGTGCGGCGTCGAGCAGCAGCTGCAACTGTCCTCGCACCTTGGGTTGGCCGACGAACTCGCCCAGACTCGCGGGACGCAGCGCCCCCTCGATCGCGAGTTCCGTCTCATCCAGAGGTTCGGCTGGGTTGCGACCCTCGACGAAGTCGTCCTCAGCCACGTCCGCCTCCGGCCTTGGCCGGCCCCAGTGCCGCCAGGGCTTGGCGCAGGAGCGCGGGCACGGATGCCCGGTCGGCCTCGCTCGCAGACTCCGCCGTCTCTGCGGCCGCGTCGCCGGCGACCTTCTCCGACCAACCGAGTCCCACGAGCGCGGCGGTCACCTGCGAGACGACGGCGTCGGCGGCAGAGACCGATCGACCGCTGGGCGCGGACGTCGGGGGCTGCAGCTTGCCCGCCAGCTGCACCACGATGAGCTTGGCCGTTTTCGGCCCGATACCCGAGACGCGTCGGAACGGCGCATCATCGTCGTCCGCAACCGCGGACGCGATCTGATCGACGGTGAGGTGCCCCAGCACTCCGAGCGCCGATTTCGGTCCGACGCCGGTGACGCTCAGCAACTGGGTGAACACCTCGAGCTCGACCGCGTCGGCGAATCCGAAGAGCGTCAGCGCGTCTTCGCGGACGATGAGGCTGGTGTGCAGGCGCAGGTTCTCACCGATGCGCGCCGTGTGCGCCACATCGGCCGGCACGAAGACGAAGAAGCCGACCCCGCCGACCTCGATGACGACGTGGTCGGCGCCGGCGGTCAGCACAGAACCGTGCAGGGAGGAGATCATCCTCTCAGCCTACGATCCCGATCGTATGTATGTTCGAGCGACACGCTCGGCATCCGCCCAGGCGCGCTGCGCCGGCGTGAGCGAGCCGGATTCCGCCGGTGCAGCGGAACCACCGCGCCAGGCATGACAGAGTGCGATCGCCAGCGCGTCGGCGGCGTCCGCCGGCTGTGGGGGCGCATCCAGCCGCAGGATGCGCGCGATCATGGCCTGGACCTGCTTCTTGTCGGCGGTGCCGTACCCGGTGACAGCAGCTTTGACCTCGCTCGGCGTGTGGGTCGCTGCGGGCAGACCGGCCTCGGCTGCGAGCAGGAGGGCGACTCCGCTGGCCTGCGCTGTGCCCATCACCGTATGGCTGTTGTGCTGAGCGAAGACGCGCTCGACGGCGACGGCATCGGGGCGATGCTCGGCAAGCACCGAGCGGATGCCATCCGCCACGGCAGCGAGTCGTTCTCCGAGTGGAGTGTCCGGCAGCGTGCGGATGACGCCGACATGCACGAGCTCGGCGCGGCGGGAGCGGTCGACATCGACGATGCCGACACCGCATCGGGTGAGACCCGGGTCAATTCCGAGTATGCGCAGAGAAGTGGCCGCCACGCCCCCAGGCTACGCGCCGGAGGAGCGACGGGTCGGGCGGCGCGCCTTACTCGTCGTCGTCGTTCTCGAGCTCGGCCTGCACCTCGGAGGTGAGGTCGAGGTTGCTGTAGACGTTCTGCACGTCCTCGCTGTCTTCCAGCGCATCGATGAGTCGGAAGATCTTGCGCGCGGTCGGGGCATCGATCTCGACCTTGACGTTCGGCACGAACTCGACGTCAGCCGACTCGTAGTCGATACCGGCCTCCTGCAGCGCCGTGCGAACGGTGACGAGGTCTGTGGCCTCAGTGATGACACCGAAACCGTCGCCGTGCGGCTCGATCTCTTCGGCGCCCGCCTCGAGCACCGCCTCCATCACGTCATCTTCGGTGGTGCCCTCGGCTCCGACGACGATGACGCCCTTGCGGGTGAAGTTGTACGCGACGCTGCCGGGGTCGGCCAGGTTGCCTCCGTTGCGGCTGAGCGCCGTGCGCACCTCGGCGGCCGCGCGGTTCTTGTTGTCGGTCAGACACTCGATCATCAGCGCCACGCCGTTGGGACCGTAGCCCTCGTACATGATCGAGGTGTACTCGACGGCCTCGCCGCCGATGCCTGCTCCACGCTTGACCGCGCGGTCGATGTTGTCCTTCGGGACAGACATCTTCTTCGCCTTGAACACGGCGTCGTAGAGGGTGGGGTTGCCGGCCAGATCAGCGCCGCCGAGCTTCGCGGCCACCTCGATGTTCTTGATGAGCTTGGCCCATGACTTCGCGCGCCGGGAGTCGATGATGGCCTTCTTGTGCTTCGTGGTCGCCCATTTGGAGTGCCCGGACATATATCTCCGCTCGTCGCTTCCGCCCTTTGGCAGCGCCAAAGGCATCGTCCATCCTAACGAACTGCGCTGCCAGACCTCCGTCGCGCAGCGTCGATGGCTGCAGCCGGCGGCATCGGCACCGGCTGATCCATCGCCGGATCCGGCATCCAGCGGTCCCATCCCTCATCGAGCGGCCAATCGCCCGACGCGATGAACTCGTGAGCGGCGAGGTCGGCGAGGCGGCGCACCGCTTCGGCCTGCGCGGCGGTGAAGCGACCTTGTTCCACGACTTCGGCGAGCTCGTCGGCATCCTTCAGCCAGATGTCCTCGGACCCGGGATTCTCCGCGTCGATCCAGACGTCCAGCACGAGATCCCGCGAGAAGATCCCCTGCGTCTCGCCGGCGACTCGGCGATGCGGGAGCTCAAGATTGACGTATGCACCCGCGGGCGTTCCGTCGGAGTCTCGGAAGAACCAGACCGACCAGGGCCGTCCCGCCGGCGCAACACGCACGATCCCAGCCCCCGTCCAGGTCTTCTCGGCCATCACCCAGGGCGTGCGGAATCGCTCGGCCAGCGGCACGTCGCGGTGTCGGCGTCCGTCCGCGGGCACGGGTTCGAGCCGGGCGGAGCCGACCGGTATCCACACCACCAACCCGCGCGCGTCATCGCGGATCACCCGTGCGGTCTCGATGTGCCGTCCATAGCGCCACAGGATCTCGTCACCGGGGGCGAACCGCGGAGCTCCCGCCTGGTCCGAGGCGATCGCGTCGTCGAACGCCGGGTCGACGTGGGCGCCCTCGTGGCCGTCGGATTCCAGCAACGAGACCGCTTCGGCCAGGCTCATCTCGCTCTCGGCCACGCGCTGCCAGCCGTCACCTCGACGACCGATGAGCGTCACGCTTCCGCCGCTCGCGCTGACTCCTGTAGACCCGATCGACCGTCGCATGCGCCCACGCTACAGCGTGCGCAGCAGGCGTTCGTGGAACCGCGGCTCCCCGCTGATCTCGGGGTGGAAGCTCAAGCCGATGAGTGCGCCCTGCTCCACGCCGACGATGCGCCCGTCCTCGAGCTGGGCGAGCACCGTCGCGCGCGGGCCGACGGATTCGATCACCGGCCCGCGGATGAACGCCGCCCACACCGGGTCGCCATAGATCGCGGGAGCCTGCAGCTCGGCCTCGAAGGAATCGACCTGCCGTCCGAAGGCATTCCGCCGTACCACGGCGTCGAGCCCGCCGAATGATTGCTGCCCCGCCGCCGCGTCCACGACCCTATCGGCGAGCATGATGAGGCCGGCGCACGTGCCGAGCACCGGCAGGCCTTCTCGAATCGCATCACGGATCGGTTCGCGAAGGTCGAAAGCGACCGACAGTTTGTCGATCACGGTGGATTCGCCGCCCGGGATGACCAGAGCGTCGATCGTCGCGATCTCTTCGGGCCGCCGGACCCGCACGGTCGAGACCCCGAGCCCGTGCAGGACGTGCTCATGCTCGCGCACGTCGCCCTGCAGGGCCAGGATGCCGACGGTGCGGTTACCAGCCACGCTCGGCGAGCCGGTGCGGTGCGGCGAGGTCGGAGACGTTGATGCCGACCATCGCCTCGCCGAGACCGCGCGAGACCTCGGCGATGACCTTCGCGTCGTCGTAGAACGTGGTCGCCTTCACGATCGCCTTCGCACGCTCGGCCGGGTTGCCGGACTTGAAGATGCCAGACCCCACGAAGACGCCGTCGGCGCCGAGCTGCATCATCATCGCGGCGTCCGCCGGGGTCGCGACACCGCCCGCGACGAACAGCACGACGGGGAGTTTGCCGGTCTCGGCGATCTCGGCGACGAGTTCGTACGGTGCCTGCAGCTCCTTGGCCGCGACGTAGAGCTCGTCCTTCGCCAGTGCGCCGAGGGCGGCGATCTCACCACGGATCTTGCGGATGTGCTTCATCGCCTCGGACACGTCGCCGGTGCCGGCCTCACCCTTGGAACGGATCATCGCGGCGCCCTCGTTGATCCGGCGCAGCGCCTCGCCGAGGTTCGTCGCACCGCACACGAACGGCACCGTGAACCCGTACTTGTCGATGTGATTGACGTAGTCGGCGGGCGAGAGCACCTCGGACTCGTCGATGTAGTCCACGCCGAGCTCCTGCAGCACCTGAGCCTCGACGAAGTGGCCGATGCGCGCCTTCGCCATCACCGGGATCGAGACGGTGTCGATGATGCTGTCGATCATGTCGGGGTCACTCATGCGCGACACCCCGCCCTGCGCGCGGATATCCGCAGGGACGCGCTCGAGCGCCATAACTGCCACGGCCCCGGCATCCTCGGCGATCTTCGCCTGTTCAGCGGTGACGACATCCATGATCACGCCGCCCTTGAGCATCTCGGCGAGCCCGCGCTTGACGCGTGCCGATCCGGTGGTGGTGTTGCCTTCTGCGGTCATGGTGAAACCTTCCGTGCATCCAATGAAGTGTTTGATCTATGCCAAAAGATACCACCGCAGGACGCGCCCGTAGACTCAGAGATCAGGAGGTGTCATGAGTGAGCTGATCACCGGTCGCACGGCCGCCGAGATCGCCGGCAGCGTCCGCGAGCTCCGGGAACGCGGTGTGCTCGGGCCCGGCGCTGCTCTGCCGCCGGTCCGCGAGCTCGCGGCGCGTCTCGGCGTCAACCGCAACACGACCGTCGCCGCGTACCGACAGCTCTCCCGAGCCGGCATCGTCGTCAGCCGTGGTCGGGCAGGCACCATGCTCGTCGAACACGACCCGGTCGCGCAGGAGGGCTTCGCGGCGGATACCGTGCTGCGTGACGTCGGCACCGGCAACCCCGATGCCGCGCTGATCCCCGACCCCTCGGCGGTGCTGTCGGGCGTGGTCGGCCGGCCGGTGCTGTACGGCGAGCCCGTCATCGATCCTGGCCTGGATGCCTGGGCGCGCACGTGGGTCGCGGGCGACCTGCCGGCATCCGATTTCCGCATCACGGTCACCAGTGGTGCCGTGGATGCCGTCGAGCGTCTGCTCGCCCAGGCCCTGATGCGCGATGACGCGGTGGCCCTGGAGGATCCGTGCTTCCTCGCCAGCATCCACACGGTCCGCCTCGGCGGGTACCGGGCCGTCCCGGTGCCGGTCGACGACGAGGGAATGACCATCGATGGGCTGCGCGCCGCTCTGGATGCCGGTGTGCGAGCCGTGATCTGCACGCCGCGCGCCCAAAACCCGACCGGCGTCAGCCTCTCCCCTGCACGCGCCGCGGCCCTGCGCGAGCTCCTCGCCGAGCATCCGTACGTCCTCATCATCGAGGACGACCACTTCTCGATGCTGTCCGAGCAGCCGTATGAGAGCCTCATCGGTCCTCGACACCGCCGATACGCGCTGCTGCGATCGGTTTCGAAGTTCCTCGGGCCGGACATGTGCCTCGCCCTCGCCGCCACCGACCCCGAGACCGCCGAACGGCTCGCGATGCGATTGCGCCCCGGAACGACGTGGGTGAGCCACCTGCTGCAGCGGCTGGCACTCGGCATGCTCACCGATGACGACGCACGGGCGACGATCAGAGCGGCCGGTGCTCACTACGCACAGCGCAACCGAGCGTTCGCCGAACGACTCAGCGCCAGCGGCATCGCCGCAGAGTACGTCGACGGCATGAGCCTCTGGGTGCGGCTTCCGCAGACGGCCCGCGTGGTGTCCGAGAAGCTGATTCGGCGTGGCTGGCTCGTGCGCACGGGTGACGAGTTCCTGCTCGGTGAGAAGGCGGCACCGTCGGAGCACCTGCGGCTCACCGTGCACGATCTGAACGATGCCGACGCCGGACGTCTCGTCGCCGACATCACCGCCGCCGCGCGATGATCGACGCCGGCGGGTGAGAAGATCGGGGGATGAAGATCCTCTCGATCCAGTCCGCAGTCGCCTACGGACATGTCGGCAACTCCGCCGCGGTGTTCCCCCTGCAGCGCATCGGCGTCGACGTGCTGCCGGTGTACACGGTGAACTTCTCGAACCACACCGGCTACGGTGCGTGGCGCGGACCGCTCATCGACCCGAACGACGTCCGCGACGTCATCACCGGGATCGAGGAGCGCGGCGTGTTCGGCCAGGTGGATGCCGTGCTCTCGGGCTATCAGGGCGGCGAGGGCATCGGCGATGTCATCATCGATGCCGTCGCACGGGTCAAGGCGGCGAACCCCGACGCGCTGTACTCCTGCGACCCCGTCATGGGCAATGCGAAGTCGGGATGCTTCGTCGCACCGGCGATCCCCGAGCTGCTGCGCGAGCGAGTCGTGCCCGTTGCCGACATCATCACCCCGAATCAGTTCGAACTCGGCTTCCTCACCCGCACCGAACCCCACGCGCTCGAATCGACGCTGGATTCTGTCGACCTGGCCCGCGCCATGGGCCCGAGCGCCGTGCTGGTGACCAGTGTCGAGCGTCCCGACCGCGAGGAGGGCACGATCGAGATGCTCGCGGTGGACGACGACGGCGCGTGGATCGTGCAGACACCGTTCCTGCCGATGAAGGCCAACGGGTCGGGTGACGTCACCGCGGCGCTGTTCACGGCGCATTACGTCGAATCCGGCAGCGCCCAGGTCGCACTGGAGCGCACGGCGTCGAGCGTGTTCGACCTGCTGCAGCTGACGCTGGACTCGGGAGAACGCGAGCTGCAGCTCATCGAGGCACAGGAGTCCTACGCGCACCCGCAGATACAGTTCGGAGCACGCCGGGTTCGCTGATCCCGCGCGCGTGGACGCATCTTTCCGAAGTTCTCTGAGTACGCGCCCAGACACGCCGCGGTTTGCCGTTGGCACGCATTCTCGTTAGCGTCGGGGACGCATGCTCTCGTTCAACGAAGTACCCCATGCCCCTGTCCCCGAGCCCGCGAGGGCCCGGATCGTCGCCCCTGCCGCATCGCATGGTGCCGGTATGTGGCGGGTCGCCGGAGCTTCCGGTGATCTCGATCTGAACACCTCGTACATGTATCTGCTCTTCGCGCGTGATTTCGCGGAGACCTGCCGAGTCGCACTGGTCGATGACGACGTCGTCGCCTTCGTGCTCGGCTACCGGCGACCCGAACATCCGGATCGCCTGTTCGTCTGGCAGATCGCTGTCGACGAGAGCCACCGCGGTGCGGGGCTGGCCGGTCGTCTCCTCGACGACCTCTTCGATGCCGCTCCCGGTGCTGCGCCGACCGTGACGCACCTCGAGACGACGATCACCGACGACAACACGGCGTCGCAGCGCCTCTTCGCGAGCTTCGCAGCTCGCCGGAACGCGCCGTTGACGACTGAGCCACTGTTCGAAGCACATCATTTTCCCGATTCGCATGACGCGGAACGGTTGCATCGGATCGGACCGTTCCCCTCGCACCAGCGAGGGTGACGACCGATCCAGTCTGGGAATCCTTCCCAGCCTCGACGTCCACCCGGCGCCGAGCTGCCGCGTACGCCGGAGCGTACGCACGCCTCAGGAGGCACAGATGTCCATTTCCATCACAGCAGACACCGAGATTTTCGAGTCGCTCGAGTCTCAAGTCCGTAGCTACTCGCGGTCCTGGCCGGTCGTGTTCGACCGCGCCGTCGGCAGCACCATCTTCGACGAGTCGGGGCGCGAGTACCTCGACTTCTTCGCCGGTGCCGGAGCGCTCAACTACGGCCACAACAACCCCGCGTTGAAGAAGGTGCTGATCGACTATCTCACCGACGACCGCGTGATCCACTCGCTGGACATGTTCACCACCGCGCGTCGGGACTTTCTCCAGACGTTCTCCGACTGCATTCTCAAGCCGCGCAATCTCGACTACCGCGTCGTCTTCCCCGGCCCGGGCGGAGCTAACGCGGTCGAGGCCGCGCTGAAGCTGGCCCGCAAGGTGACCGGCCGCGAATCGGTGATCAACTTCACGAACGCGTTCCACGGGATGACGCTGGGTGCCCTGTCCGTCACGGGCAACTCGCTCAAGCGCGGAGGCGCCGGTGTGCCGCTCGTGCACGCCACCCCGATGCCGTACGACGACTACTTCAACCAGGATTACCCCGACTTCTTCTACTTCGAGCGGCTGCTCACCGACAGCGGCAGCGGACTGAACCTTCCGGCCGCTGTGATCGTCGAGAGCGTCCAGGGCGAGGGTGGCATCAACGCCGCGCGCGCCGAATGGCTGTGCGGCCTCGCAGATCTGTGCCGTCGGCACGACATCCTTCTCATCGTCGACGACGTGCAGATGGGCTGCGGACGCACCGGCGGATTCTTCAGCTTCGAGGAAGCCGGCATCGTGCCCGACATGGTCTGCCTGTCGAAGTCGATCAGCGGCTCCGGCCTGCCGATGGCGCTGACACTCGTTCGTCCCGATCTCGACATCTGGGAGCCGGGTGAGCACAACGGCACGTTCCGCGGGATCGCGCCGGCGTTCGCCACGGCCACCGAGGCGATTCGCACCTACTGGCAGGATGACGCACTCGAGAAGGCCACGATCGAGAAGGGCGCCCGCGTGGAGAGCCGTTTCAACGCGATCGTGTCGAAGTTCCAGGATGCCGAGATCGTCGCCAAGGGTCGCGGCCTCGCCCGCGGCCTGCAGTTCGCCGACGGTGACATCGCCGACGCGGTCTGCGCCGCGGCCTTCGAGCGGGGTCTGTTGATGGAGACCTCAGGACCGAGCGGCGAGGTCATGAAGATCCTGCCCGCCCTCACGATCACCGATGACGAGCTCGACCGCGGACTCGACATCATCGAGGCCTCGGTCGCCGACGCTCTCGCGGCCTGAGCGCGCCCCGGCCCCAGCATTCGAACAGACAGACAAGGAATTCTTCATGCTCATTCGCACGATTGATGACATCACCGACACCGACGCAGACATCAAGTCCGAGAACTGGCGCAGCAAGCGCATCATCCTCGCCCGTGAGGGCGTCGGATTCTCAGTGCATGAAACCACCCTGTACGCCGGCACCGAATCCGAGTTCTGCTACCAGAACCACATCGAGGCCGTCTTCATCGTCGAGGGAGAGGGCGAAATCGAAGACATGGCGACGGGCGAGGTGCATCAGTTGCGTCCCGGTTCGCTCTACCTGCTGAACGACCACGATCGGCACCGGGTGCGCCCGCGCACCGATATCCGCACCGTGTGCGTGTTCAATCCTCCGGTCACGGGACGCGAAGTCCACGACGAGAACGGTGTCTACCCCCTGGTGACGGAGCCCGTCGGCTGACACCATCTCCCAGAGCCGCCGTGGTGACTCTCACGGCCCATCGAAGAGAACAGGAGAATGACGATGACGATGACAGGCACCGACCAGGACCTGTACCCGAGTCGGCTCACGGAGCCGAGACCGCCTCTGAAACGCGAGCATCCTGCCGTTTGGGGTGATGCGTCGGGTCCGTTCACCCGAGATGAACTCGACGCGCACGAAGCCCGCGGCTACACGGTGATCGACGATTTCCTGGGCGCGGGCGAGGTGACCGACTACACCGCCGAGCTGCTGCGGCTCTCGGATGCTCCGGAGCTCGCAACCGACGAGCGCGTCATCCGTGAGCGCAGCACCGGCGCCGTGCGGTCGGTCTTCGCGGTGCACCACCTGAGCGAGAAGCTCGATCGTCTGACGCGTGATCCCCGTCTGCTGGACCGCGCACGTCAGCTGCTCGGCAGTGACGTGTACCTCCACCAGACGCGGATCAACTACATGCCCGGGTTCCGTGGGACGGGTTTCTACTGGCACTCGGACTTCGAGACGTGGCACGCGGAGGATGGCATGCCCATCCCCCGCGCGGTCAGCTGCTCCCTGGCACTCACCGACAATTACCCGTTCAACGGCGGGCTAATGGTGATGCCCGGCTCGCACAAAACGTTCGTGTCGAGCGTCGGCGAGACCCCCGAGGACAACCACGCCTCGTCACTGCAGGCGCAGGAAGTCGGGGTGCCCAGCGAAGAGGACATCAGCCAGCTCGCCGAGCAGTACGGCATCGATCAGTTCACGGGAGCCGCAGGCTCCGCGCTCTGGTTCGATTCCAACATCATGCACGGCTCGGGCAACAACATCACGCCGTTCCCGCGGTCGAACATCTTCATGGTGTTCAACAGTGTGGAAAATGAGCTCGTGCATCCGTATGCCGCACCGGCGTCTCGGCCGGAGCACATCGCACACCGCGAGAACGTCGCTCCGCTGCGCTGATCTTCAGGCGTCGGGCCACGCCTTGGCGACGGCCTCCCGCACCTCGCCCAGCAGTTGCGGGAGCGCCTTCGTCTTGGCGATGATCGGGAAGAAGTTCGCGTCGGACTTCCACCGAGGCACGATGTGCTGGTGCAGGTGCGCATCGACGCCTGCGCCAGCCACGGCTCCCTGGTTCATCCCCAGGTTGAAGCCATCGCATTTTGACACCTCGCGCAGCACCCGCATGCCGGTCTGCGTGAGTGCGCCGATCTCGGCGACCTCTTCCGGCGTCGCCTGATCGTACGTGGCGATGTGCCGGTAGGGGCACACGAGCAGGTGCCCGGAGTTGTACGGGAACAGGTTCAACAGCACGTAGGCCGTCTTACCCCGCGCCACAACCAGCCGTTCCTCGTCGGGATGCTTCGGTGCCTCGCAGAACGGGCATTCCTCGCGCAGCGGCTCGGGCCCGGCTGCGATGTAGGCCATCCTGTGCGGCGTCCAGAGCCGCTGGAACTCGTCGGGCACGCCAGCGAAGTCTCCGGCCGCCTCAGCGGTTCCGTCGTGGCTCACGCGAGGTCCTCCCCGGTGTGCACGAGCGCGTGGGTGTCGATCGCCGTGCGGATGCGGGCGACGGCATCCGCGATCGGTACGCCGTTCTGCTGCGTGCCGTCACGGAACCGGAACGAGACCGTTCCGGCATCCCGATCCTTCTCCCCCGCGATGAGGATCAGCGGCACCTTGCCGGTGGTGTGGGTGCGGATCTTCTTCTGCATCCGGTCATCCGAGGCGTCGAGCTCGGCGCGCACACCGTTCTCGCGCAGGGTGGTTATCACGTCCCCCAGATAGTCGGCGAAGTCTTCTGCCACGGGGATGCCGACGACCTGCAGGGGTGAGAGCCAGACCGGGAAGTCGCCGGCGTAGTGCTCGAGCAGGATTGCGAAGAAGCGCTCGATCGAGCCGAACAGCGCGCGGTGAATCATGATCGGACGCTTCTTCTGCCCATCCTTGTCCATGTACTCGAGTTCGAACCGCTCGGGCAGGTTCGGGTCGACCTGCACCGTGGACAGCTGCCAGGTGCGGCCGATGGCGTCGCGGGTCTTGAGGTCGATCTTCGGTCCGTAGAAGGCCGCCTCGCCCGGTACCTCGGTGAGCTTGAGACCGGATGCCACGGCGACGCGTCGCAGCGCGTCGGTGGAGGACTCCCAGAACTCATCGGAGCCGATCCACTTGGACTTTTCATCGTCCTTCATCGAGAGTTCGAGCTCGAAGTCCGTCAGTCCGAAGTCGCGGAGCATCGAGAGGATGAACTCCAGCACTTTCTGGACTTCTTCTTCAAGCTGGTCGGGCGTCACGAACAGGTGCGAATCATCCTGCGTGAAGCCGCGCACACGGGTGAGGCCATGCAGGGCGCCGGAGAGCTCGTTGCGGTAGACCGTGCCGTTCTCGGCCAGACGCAACGGCAGGTCACGGTAGCTGCGCGCACGCTCCTTGTAGATCAGGATGTGCATCGGGCAGTTCATGGGCTTGAGGTAGTAGTCCTGCCCCTGCTTGGTGATTTCGCCGTTCTCGTCGCGCTCCTCGTCCATGACGATGGGCGGGAACATGCCGTCCTTGTAGGTGACGAGGTGGTTGGAAGTGAGGAAGAGGTCTTCCTTGGAGATGTGCGGGGTGTACACGTAGGTGTATCCGCCCTCGATGTGGCGTTTGCGCGCGTGCTGCTCCATCTCACCGCGGACGATGCCGCCGCGCGGATGCCAGACCGACAGGCCCGAGCCGATCTCTTCCGGGAAGGAGAACAGATCGAGCTCCTTGCCGAGCTTGCGGTGATCGCGTTTGGCCGCCTCCTCCAGGCGTTCCTTGTAGGCGCGCAGCTCGTCCTTCGAGGGCCACGCCGTGCCGTAGATGCGCTGCAGCTGCGGGTTCGTCTCGCTGCCACGCCAGTAGGCGGCGGCGATGCGGGTGAGGTCCCAGCCGTTGCCGATCATGCGGGTGCTGGGCAGGTGCGGGCCGCGGCAGAGATCCTTCCAGACCACCTCGCCGTCCTTGGTGGTGTTGTCGTAGATCGTCAGCTCGCCGGCGCCGATCTCGGCGGATGCGCCCTCAGCGGCGTTTGCTCCGGAACCGGGGCCGCCGGCGAGCTCGACGAGTTCGAGCTTGAACGGCTCGTCGGCGAGCTCAGCGCGGGCCTCATCGGCGGTCACGACGCGGCGGACGAAACGCTGTCCTTCCCGGACGATGCGCTGCATCTCTTTCGAGATCGCCTTGACATCCTCGGGCGTGAACGGGGTATCGACGCCGAAGTCGTAATAGAAGCCGTCGGTGACCGGCGGGCCGATGCCGAGGTTCGCCTGCGGGTTGATGCGCTGCACGGCCTGGGCGAGAACGTGGGCGGTGGAGTGGCGCAGGATCGCCAGGCCATCCTCGCTGTCGATCGTGACCGGCGAGACGTCATCGGTCTCGGTCACGGTGGCCGCGAGATCCTTGAGTTCGCCGTTCACGCGCATGGCGACGACGGATCGATCAGAGAACAGGGCGAAGCCGTCGCGGGCGGCGGCGTTCGACTCGTCGATTTCAGGCACAGGTCACTCCATCTGGGTCGTCTTCTAGGCTACTCGCCCGATGGGGGTCGGCTGTGCGTGCTGCGAGCCCACGATATGCTCCAGGAACGAGAAAACCCCCGGAAATCCGGGGGTTTTGAGGTGGTGCGCGATACTGGGATCGAACCAGTGACCTCTTCCGTGTCAGGGAAGCGCGCTACCGCTGCGCCAATCGCGCCCAATGGGGCTTTTCAGTTGTGTGGTGAGGTGGCGACGGGATTCGAACCCGTGTAAACGGCTTTGCAGGCCGGTGCCTAGCCGCTCGGCCACGCCACCGTGTGGATTGACCCCACGTGCGGTGAACCTCTCGAAGAGACTCTCTGCACTCGAGCGGATGACGAGATTCGAACTCGCGACCCTCACCTTGGCAAGGTGATGCGCTACCACTGCGCTACATCCGCATTTCGTGTTCCGGCGTCCCGGGCACTTGTAAAACATTAGCCGAAGATTCTCGCCTCGCAAAACCAGACGCCGATCTCGCGCGTGTCAATGCGCGTGGTCCAGAACCGCCGGTTCGTTCCGGTAGTATCGATTCTCGACCCCAGGGTCATGGGCGATTGGCGCAGCTGGTAGCGCGCTTCCTTCACACGGAAGAGGTCGTCGGTTCGAGTCCGGCATCGCCCACCACTTAGCGAGTAGCGTGATCAGATGATCCGACATATCGCGCGATGGACATTGGCAGTGGGCCTCGCGCTCATGGGAGTCTTCCACTTCACCCAGACCAAAGGCTTTCGCGGCCTGATCCCCGAGTGGGCGAAGAAGGCCACGGGACTCGACGAAGACGGCATCGTCATTGCGTCCGGCGCCGTCGAACTCGGGCTCGCCGCAGGTCTCGTCGCGCTCCCGAAAGAACGGCGGCGCGTCGGATGGGCGACAGCGGCCTTCTTCGTCGCGGTGTTCCCCGGCAACGTGCAGCAGTGGCGCCGGCGGTGGTCGGCACCACTGCTCGACACCGACGCCAAGAGGTTCGTCCGGCTGTTCCTCCAGCCCGTCCTGATCGTCTGGACGGTGTGGAGTACGAGCCCGCACAGGGACTCGCACTCCCGCTGAGGCACGACCGCACGCACCTCAGCATCCGCTCTCAGGCGCGGGCGACCTTCGGCTCCGCCGGCTGCGGCTTCGAGAAGATCACGACAATGATCACGACGACGCCGACGACCACATGCGGCAGCCACACGTTCATCGCCTCGCCGGCGAACCCGAAGATCCACGGCGACAACGCCAGGAACAGGCTCGCGACGATGTCGAAGACGAGGTGCACGGGCATCGGGATGAACCCGAACGGTCCCCACTCGTACTTCGTGAACAGGCTGTAGACGATGAGCCCGATGCCGAGCACGATCGGGATCACGACGGCAGCGCCGCCGACACTGGCGAATCCGAAGATCCAGGGCGCGGCGATCAGAGCGATGCCGACCAGATAGTCGAGGACGCCGTGGACCTTGGTGGGGATGAAGCGCATGATTTCCTCCTTGTGTGAGGCCGCGAGAAGCGGCTGACACAGAAGGTTCGGTGCGCTCCGTGAATCGGATCGGAATCCGCACCCCGGTCTGGGGTGTGCATCCACCACTGCTACGGTGAGCAAACTCGGCAATTCGCCGACTTCAGGGAAGACTTCTTGTCGACCAACGGGCTGCTCCCAGCCATTTCGTTCTCCGTCGCCTCCTCTGTGTGAGCTCGAGGAGCCCCGATTCCATGTATGCGCAATCCCTGTCCCCCGCCCTGCCCGTCGGTTCGACGGCAATCGTCTACTGCGAAGCGCAGTTCGGCGAGCAGGACGGCAAGACCGCAAACGGTCTGGTCCGCCACTCTGAGAAATACGAGATCCTCGGTGTCATCGACAGTCGAAACGCCGGCGCTGATGCCGGATCCTTCCTCGACGGTCGCGCCAACGGCATCCCCATACTCAACAACCTTCGCGAAGCCATCGCGCACGCCGGACAGACTCCGGACTATCTCATCTGCGGCGTCGCGCCGGCCGACGGGCTGCTCTCCGAAGCGCAGCGCGTCGTGCTTCTCGACGGCATCGCGCGCGGCATGCACATCATCAACGGACTGCACGAGTTTCTCAACGACGATGCGGAGTTCGCGGCAGCGGCCGTACTCGCTTCGGTCACGATCACTGATGTGCGCCGCCCGAAGGAGAAGAAAGACCTTCATCTGTTTTCGGGGCGCATCTTCGACGTGAAGTGTCCACGGATCGCCATCCTCGGAACCGACGGAGCTATCGGCAAGCGCACCACGGCCACCCTTCTCGTCCGAGCGCTGAACGATCGCGGCATCCGCGCGGTCATGGTCGGCACCGGCCAGACAACGATCATCCAGGGCGGCCGCTACGGCGTGGCGCTGGATGCCCTCGTCCCACAGTTCTGCTCCGGAGAGGTCGAGAATCAGGTCGTCGCGGCCTTCGAGGGCGAGGACCCCGACATCATCATCGTGGAGGGTCAGGGGGCGCTCAGCCACCCCGCGTATCTCACGTCTGCGCATATCCTGCGCGGGAGCCGCCCCGAAGGCGTGATCGTTCAGCATGCCCCCGGACGGCACGTCCTCGGAGACTTTCCGATGATGCCGATGCCAAAGGTCGCCGACGAGGTCGCGCTCATCGAAGCGTTCGCTGACACCAAGGTGATCGGTGTGACCATCAACCATGAGAATCTCACTGACGGGCAGCTCGCTGCGGCGATCGATGAGATCGAACTCGATCTCGCCGTCCCGGCGACAGACCCACTGACACGTCCGTCGGACGAACTCGTCGAGATGGTGCTGCAGGCGTTTCCTGCGCTCTCGAATACCGTCGCGCTCCGGGGCGTCTGACTCGTCAGCGGCGGGCCCATCCATAGCGCTGCACGAGTGCGTGAGCGACGCGGTCGTAGCGCTTCCGATCGAGGATCGCCGCCTCGCGCCGCATTCCGTCGGTGTGCACGCTGTACAACTGCTCGATGTCGACCCACGACTCGCGCCCCTGCGAATCCCAGCCGCCGCTGCCGATGGACAGGTAGTCGCGATCACGATCGTGCGCCTTGCTGGTCATCCGCACGGCGTAGACGCGATCGGCGGAATGCCTGCCGATCACCAGCACTGGGCGATCCTTACCACGACCGTCGTTCTCCTCATACGGCACCCACGTCCAGATGACCTCGCCGGAATCCGGCGCGCCGTCTTTCGCGGGCGAATAGTCCACCTGCAGACCGGGGATGCGCTCGGGGTCGATCTGAACTGTCTCACTCCCCTGCCCGCGCCCCGACTCCGACTGAGCCGACGCGCCAGATCGTCCCGGCTCCTGTTTCGGAGTCCGGGACGAACTGTTCGACAGTGCCCTGATGACGAGGTTTGCCAACTGACGAAGGATGCTCTGAGAAGAACTCACCCCGTCACACTATCGACCGGCATACTGCCGACCTATTGCGTGCCGACCTATCGTGCGTCGATGAGCGCGTACCCTTCCTCGCCGTGCACGACCGCGTCGACACCGGCGATCTCGTCTTCGTTGGTGATGCGGAATCCGATCGTCTTCTGGATGACGAAGCCGATGATGAACGCGACGACGAAGGAGTAGATCAGCACCCCGAGCGCGGCAATCAACTGGACGACGAGCTGGCGAGCGTCGCCGCCGACGAACAGTCCGGTGCCGGTGGCGAACAGGCCCAGGTACAGCGTTCCGATGAGACCGCCGACGAGGTGGATGCCGACCACGTCGAGCGAGTCATCGAAACCGAGCCGGAACTTCAGCTCCACCGCCAGCGCGCAGACGATACCGGCGACGGCACCGAGCAGCAGCGACCAGCCGGGGGTCAGATTCGCGCAGGCCGGGGTGATGGCGACGAGACCGGCCACGGCACCCGACGCGGCGCCGATGGAGGTGGGTTTGCCGTCCTTGATCTTTTCGATCAGGATCCAGCCGAGGATCGAAGCCGCCGTCGCACCGAGGGTATTCAGTCCGATGAGGCCGACGCCGCCCATGTCCTCCGAGAGCCATTCGGCACCGGCGTTGAATCCGAACCATCCGAACCACAGCAGCGCGGCGCCGAGCAGTGTCAGCGGCACGTTGTGGGGCTTCAGGATGCCCTTCTGGAAGCCGATGCGCTTGCCGAGAACGAGCGCCAGCGCCAGAGCCGCAGCACCCGCGTTGATGTGCACGGCGGTGCCGCCAGCGTAGTCGATCACGCCGATGCCGCTGTCTGCACCGAACAGCGTCGTGCCCAGCTCCATGATCCAGCCGCCGCCCCATACCCACGCGGCGATCGGGAAGTACCCGACCGTGGCGAATACGCCGGCGAAGATCAGCCAGCTGCCGAATTTCGCTCGATCCGCGATGGCACCCGAGATCAGCGCGACGGTGATGATCGCGAAGGTCGCACCGTAGGCGACGCCGATCAGGGCGACGTTCGAGCCCTCCCCTGCCGCGAGAGAGCCGAGCCCGAAGTCAGCGAACGGGTTGCCGGCGAAAGCGGTCGGACTGTCGACCGCACTCATCGAGAAGCCGAACAGGATCCACAGCACCGCGACGAGCCCGATGGAGCCGAAGCTCATCATCATCATGCTGACGACGCTCTTCGCCTTGACGAGTCCGCCGTAGAAGAAGGCGACACCGGGCGTCATGAGCAGCACGAGCGCGGTCGCGGTAATACCCCACGAGATGTTGCCGGGAGCATCCATAGGAAAACCTCACATCCGAAGTAGTTGAGAGCTTCAGTGTGGCGAGGCCGCGTTTCCGGGATGCGCGTGATCTGTTTCGACCGCGTTACACCGGGGGATGCCGCGTGAACATCGCGTTACGGGGCGCTTTGGAGCTGCGCAGAATGCGTCAATGCGTTCAGTCGGGATATGGCGCGCAGGTACTTCTTGCGGTATCCGCCCCCGAGCATCTCCTCGGCGAACACCTGGTCGAGGCTGACGCCGCTGGCGACGATCGGCACCTGCGCGTCGTACACCCGGTCGACGAAAGCGACGAAGCGCAGCGCCTCTGACTGATCGGTGAGGACGTGCACATCGCGCAGTCCCACCAGAGAGACCCCATCGATCAGGCGGATGTAGCGCGACGGATGCACCTTCGCCAGATGACGGACGACATCGCCGAAGACGTCATCGGATGCCGTACCGGCTGCCGACGCGATCGCGTTCTCGTACTCGGCATCCGACATGCTGACGGCCTTGCCATCGAGCGCGCGCTGCCGGAAGTCGACGCCGTCGATGCGGATCGTCGCGAAACTGTCCGACATGGCATGGATCTCGCGCAGGAAGTCCTGGGCGGCGAACCGCCCCTCGCCGAGCGCGTTCGGCGGGGTGTTCGATGTCGCGGCGAGCTTGGTCCCCGAGGCGACCAGCTCTCCGAGCAGGCGTGTCATGACCATGGTGTCGCCGGGATCATCCAGCTCGAACTCGTCGATGCAGAGCAGGTCGGCGCCGCGCAGCAGATCGACGGTGTTCTTGTAGCCGAGCGCTCCGACCAGCGCGGTGTACTCGATGAACGATCCGAAGTACTTCCGGCGCGCGGGCATAGCGTGATAAATGGATGCGAGCAGGTGGGTCTTTCCGACCCCGAAACCACCGTCGAGGTACACGCCCGGCTTCATCTCGGGCTCTTTCTTCGCCCGACTGAAGAATCCGCCCCGCTTGGCAGGAGCCCCGCGCCCCGCGAACCGCTGCAGCAGCTCCTTCGACTCAGCCTGAGACGGATACGCGTCATCCGAGCGGTAACTCTCGAAGGTGGCACCGTCGAACTGCGGCGGCGGCACGAGACTTGCGAGCATCTCGGGACCGGTGACGACGGGCTCACGCGAAGTGAGGTGGATCGGTTCTGTCATACGATTCCTGTGTCGAAGTCTTACGGATCCGGCGCCGGGCGCACCGAACGGCTCTAATGTCGAAAGGGACGGCTCAACACTACGCCGTTCCCCATAGAGCCCCATTCACCCGAGGAGCCGCATGACCATCGAGTTCGACACGTCCGTTCCGAAGTTCGCCGAGTACTCCGAGCCCGGACGACTCGTCAGCACCGAGTGGCTCGCCGCGCACCTGGGGCAGCCCGGGCTGGTCGTCGTCGAGTCCGATGAGGACGTGCTGCTCTACGAGACCGGGCATATCCCGGGCGCTGTGAAGATCGACTGGCACACCGAACTCAACGACCCTGTCGTGCGCGACTACGTCGACGGCGCGGGTTTTGCCGATCTGCTCAGCCGCAAGGGAATCTCGCGCGACGACACCGTCGTCATCTACGGCGACAAGAACAACTGGTGGGCCGCCTATGCGCTGTGGGTGTTCTCGCTGTTCGGCCACGAAGACGTTCGCCTGCTCGATGGCGGCCGCGACCGCTGGATCTCCGAGGGCCGCGAGATCACGACCGATGCTCCGAACCCGACTCGCACCGAATACCCGGTCGTCGAGCGCGACGACTCGGTGCTGCGCGCCTACAAGGACGACGTCGTCGCGTTCATCGGGTCCGGCCCTCTGATCGATGTGCGCTCGCCCGAGGAGTACAGCGGTGAGCGCACCACGGCTCCGGCCTACCCGGAGGAGGGCGCGCTGCGCGCCGGCCACATCCCGACCGCGCAGAGTGTTCCGTGGGCGAAGGCGGTCGCCGAAGACGGCGGGTTCAAGAGCCGGTCTGAGCTCGACGCGATCTATCGCGACGGCGCCGGCATCTCCGACGGCGACGACATCGTGGCGTACTGCCGTATCGGCGAGCGGTCCAGTCACACCTGGTTCGTCCTCAAGCACCTGCTCGGGTTCGACAGCGTTCGCAATTACGACGGCTCGTGGACGGAATGGGGCAGCGCCGTGCGCGTGCCGATCGTCACAGGGTCGGAGCCCGGCTCGCGCTGACCGTGGGAGAATTGCCGGGATGAGCACCACGCACGTTCCAGACACTCTCGCGGAGATCCGCGACGACTTCCTCGCGCTGCCCGAGGCCGAGCGCCTCCAGCTGCTGCTGGAGTTCTCGAACGAGCTCCCACCGGTCTCCGACGAGGTCGCGAATCACCCCGAGATGTGCGAACGGGTCGCGGAGTGCCAGTCCCCCGTCTACATCTACGTCGAGGTGCGCGACGACATCGTGACCATGCACGCCACCGCTCCGCCGGAGGCGCCGACAACGCGCGGATTCGCCAGCATCCTGGCCCAGGGCATCAGCGGACTCACGGCCGATGATGTGCTCGCCATCCCGGACGACTACCCGCAGTCGATCGGCCTCACCCGCGCAGTTTCGCCGCTGCGGATCGCGGGGATGACCGGCATGCTGATGCGCGTGAAGCGCCAGATCACCGAGAGACGCTGATCAGTCAGCCGCGCCGAATCCGTTGGCGCTCATCCAGTCGGTGATCGCGGCGGTCCAGCCGACCTGATCGTAGTTCCAGATCTTGGTGTGCCGGGCACCGGCGAATCGCGGCATCGTGACGATATCCGGGCGGGCGTCGGCCAGGGCGTGGGAGGCATCCGGCGGCACGAATCCGTCGTCGTCGCTGTGCAGCAGCAGAATCGGGACGGTCAGCTCGTCGGCCCTGGCGACCATGTCGAGGCGATCGAACGGGATGGCGTCCTCCGAGCCGCTGAACCGTGCCGTCAGCGGCGACGACAGTGCGTTCATCGCCAGCGCCGGCAGCGGGTCGACGATCCCGGACAGGTGCGCTTGGAACTTCAGCACCGTCCGCCAGTCGACGACCGGTGAATCGAGCACGAGACCGGCGATCGCCTGCCGGTTTCCCGATGACACCGCCGTCTGCAGGGCGATCGCCCCGCCCATCGACCAGCCCATCAGCAGCACGCGCTCGGCGCCATGACGCAGGGCGTACGAGATCGCCGCATCCACATCCCGCCATTCCGACGCGCCCAGCGCGTACGAGCCGCCGCGGCTGCGCGGGGCCTCGCCGTCGTTGCGGTACGAGACGAGGAGGTTCGGCAGCCCCAGGGCATGGAAGACCGGAACGGCGCGCAGGCACTCGGCCCTGGTGACGCCCCGTCCGTGCACCTGGATCACCCAGATCGAGGATTCGGCCGGGAAGAACCAGGCCGGGCACGGGCCCGCGGGTGAGCCGATGAGCACCGGCTCCCACGGCAGGTGCAGTTCCGTCGGCGAGGCGTAGTACCAGCCGCTGAAGCCGGCCGCGCGATCGATCTTCGCACCCGGCTCGATCTGGGTGAGCAGCTTACGCCGCACCCGCACGGCATCGGCACTCAGCACGGCGCCGAGTTTCACATACCCGTACGTGCCGGTGGTGAACAGGCCATAGCGGCCGGGCAGTTCGGTGTCGGGGGTTCGAGTGAGCTCGATGGTCTGCGCGCCCGTGTCGACGGCGATGATCTCGGTGTCCGCCACGCGCCCCTTGGGAGTCACGACGCGACGGCCGATCGAGAACACCACCAGCGCCGCACCGGTGGCGAACGCCAGAAGTGCGGGTAGGAGCAGAGCAACGGCGTGCCTGAGACTCTTCATCGCTTCCTGACTCTAGCCTGTCACCGTGAGCGCACACCCCGACGCCGGAGCGCAGTTCGCACGCGTAGCCGACGAACTGCGTGCGACGACGTTCCGCACGGACATCGTGGTGCGCGAGATCACCGCCCCGCAAGGGCTCGCGCCGTTCTCGGTCGCCCTCGCGGCCGACGTCCGCCCGGACGAGAACGGCGGCTCCATCTACGGCACCGGTCGGCTGGTGCTGCTGCACGATCCCGACGAACCGCCGGCATGGGGCGGCCCCTGGCGGATCGTCGCGTTCGCCCAGGCTCCGCTCGAGCCCGAGATCGGTACCGATCCGCTGCTCGCCGATGTCACCTGGTCGTGGCTCATCGACGCGCTCGATTCCCGCGACGCCGGCTATCACTCGGCATCCGGAACCTCGACGAAGACCATCTCGAAGGGGTTCGGATCGCTCGCCGCTGAAGGCGATGGCGCGCAGATCGAACTACGCTCTTCCTGGACGCCGGAAGCGCCATTCCGGCCGCACGCGGAAGCGTGGGCGGAACTGGTCGGCATGCTCGCCGGCCTTCCGCCCGGTTCCGAGAACATCGCCGTGTTCGGCGCGCGAAAGGCAGGTCGTGACTGAGTACGCCGTCATCGACGAATTCTCCCAGTTCGAAGCAGCATGCCGCACGCTGGCCGCAGGGACTGGTCCTGTCGCCGTCGATGTCGAACGTGCCTCCGGGTTCCGGTACTCGCAGCGCGCGTACCTCGTGCAGGTCTTCCGCCGCGACGCCGGCGTGTTCTTGTTCGATCCGCCGGCGCTCGGAGATTTCACGCCGCTGCAGGCCGCGATCGGCGATGCCGAATGGATCTTCCATGCCGCCAGCCAGGATCTGCCGTCACTGCGCGAGATCGGACTGGAGCCGGCGACGCTGTTCGACACCGAGCTGGCTGCCCGGTTGCTGGGGCATGAACGTGTCGGACTCGCGGCCGTCGTCGAAGACACCATCGGCATCACGCTGAAGAAGGAGCACTCCGCGGCGGACTGGTCCACTCGTCCCCTTCCGGATTCGTGGCTCGAGTACGCAGCGCTGGACGTCCTGCACCTCGTCGACGTACGTGATCACATCGCCGAAGAACTGAACGAGCAGTCGAAGACCGAATTCGCGGCGCAGGAGTTCGCAGCGACGCTGGCGCAGCCGCCGCGTGCGCCGCGCGAAGACCCCTGGCGCCGGCTCAGCGGGCTGCACCAGGTCAAGGGCGCGCGCAACCTCGCCATCGCCCGTTCGCTCTGGGAGGCGCGGGAGCAGTACGCGCAGGAACAGGACACCTCGCCAGGGCGACTCGTGCCCGACCGGTCGCTGGTCGCCGCGGTGCTCGCGAATCCCCAGTCGAAGCAGGCGCTCGCGGGCGTTCAGGCATTCAACGGTCGCGCGAGTCGTTCGGAACTGGACCGCTGGTGGGCCGCCATCGTGCGCGGGCGCGAGACAGAAGATCTCCCACGAGCACGGGCGTCCACCGATTCTCTCCCCCCGGCGCGTGCGTGGTCGGATCGCAACCCCGAGGCCGACGCGCGTCTCAAGCTCGCACGCCCAGCTGTCGAGGCGGTGGCCGAAGAGCTGCACATGCCGACCGAGAACCTGTTGAAGCCGGAGATGCTGCGCCGCCTCGCGTGGACGCCGCCCGCGCTGACGACGGATGCTGTCGCCTCCGCCCTTGCCGGCCTCGGAGCTCGGCCGTGGCAGATTGACCAGACTGCACAGAAGATCGTGGATGCCTTTGTAGAAGCCGCGCAATCGCCCGACCCGACCGTCGCTCCGGAATCGTAGGTTCGAACCAACCGATTCCCGGCGCCTCTCCGCGCCTCCTAGGCTGAAGGCATTCCCCAACCTTTGGAGGCAGAGTGGCCGAGATATCGGACGTCTACTTCGTCGATGGCACGCGCACCCCGTTCGGGCGCGCCGGCGAAAAGGGCATGTACTGGAACACCCGCGCAGATGACCTCGCTGTGAAGGCGACGATCGGCCTGATGGAGCGGAACTCCGCCGTCCCCGCAGACCGCGTCGATGACGTGGCGATTGCTGCGACCTCGCAGACCGGCGATCAGGGCCTGACCCTCGGCCGCTCGGTCGCGATCCTGGCCGGGCTCCCCAACACCGTTCCCGGTCTCGCCGTCGAGCGCATGTGCGCCGGGGCGATGACCAGCGTGACGACGATGGCGGCATCCATCGGCATCGGCATGTACGACTTCGCTCTCGCGGGCGGCGTCGAGCACATGGGTCACCACCCGATCGGCGCCAACGCCGACCCGAACCCGCGCTTCGTCGCGGAGAAGATGGTCGACCCCGGCGCCCTCAATATGGGCGTTACCGCTGAGCGCATCTTCGATCGGTTCCCGCACCTCACCAAGGAGCGTTCCGACCGCTTCGGCATGCTCAGCCAGCACAAGGTGCAGGCCGCTTACGACGCCGGCAAGATCCAGCCGGATCTCGTTCCCGTCGCGGTCAAGGATGCCGAGGGCGCCTGGGGCCTGGCGACCGAAGACGAGGGACGCCGCCCGCAGACGACCATGGAAGATCTCGCGGCGCTGAAGACCCCGTTCCGTCCGCATGGCCGGGTCACCGCCGGCACGTCCTCTCCGCTCACCGATGGGGCGACCATGTCGCTCCTCGCCGGTGGCGGTGCCGTCAAGGAATTCGGTCTGCAGCCGAAGATGAAGCTCGTCTCGTTCGCGTTCGCCGGCGTGCAGCCGGAGATCATGGGCATCGGTCCCATCCCGTCGACCGAGAAGGCTCTGAAGAAGGCCGGGCTGAAGATCTCCGATATCGGCCTGTTCGAGCTGAACGAGGCGTTCGCTATCCAGGTGATCTCGCTGCTCGACCACTTCGGCATCGCCGACGACGACCCGCGGGTGAACCAGTGGGGCGGCGCGATCGCGGTCGGGCACCCGCTCGCGGCATCCGGTGTGCGTCTGATGATCCAGCTCGCGGCGCAGTTCGCCGAGCGTCCCGACGTCCGCTACGGACTGACCGCCATGTGCGTCGGTCTCGGCCAGGGCGGTTCGGTCATCTGGGAGAACCCGTTCTACGACGGCAAGAAGCGGAAGTGAGTGCCGGAATGACCGACTACGAAAAGATCGATTTCTCGCCCATCGTCGACCTCGCCGGCGACGAGGTCGTCACGCACTCCACGGTGCGCGACGTCCGGCTCGCCTCCGGCAAGGTGCTGGCCCTTATCACGCTCGACAACGGGCGCGACCACAACAGGCCGAACACATTGGGACCAGCCACACTCACCGAACTCGGTCAGACGATCGCTCGCGTCAAGGCCCGTGCCGCCGCCGGCGAGATCCAGGCCGTCGGCATCACCGGCAAGCAGTACATCCTCGCCGCCGGTGCAGACCTCTCGGACATCACCAAGGTGACCTCGAAGGATCAGGCCCTGCTCATCGCGCAGCTCGGCCACAAGGTGATCGGTTCGCTCGGCGATCTCGGTGTCCCCTCCTTCGCGTTCGTCAACGGCCTCGCGCTCGGCGGCGGGCTCGAGATCGCGTTGAACTCGACGTATCGCACCGTGGATGCTTCGGCCGCGGCCATCGCACTGCCCGAGGTCTTCCTGGGGCTCATCCCCGGCTGGGGCGGCGCGTACCTGCTGCCGAACCTCATCGGCATCGAGAACGCCCTCGAGGTCGTCATCTCGAACCCGCTCAAGCAGAACAGGGTGCTGAAGCCGCAACAGGCGTTCGACCTGGGGATCATGGACGCGATCTTCCCGGCGTCGAACTACCTCGAGAACTCGCTGGCATGGGCGGACGGCGTGCTGAGCGGCAAGGTCAAGGTCGAGCGCAAGAACGAGCCCGGCAAGATCGAGCGTCTCACCAAGTGGCCGATCGCCATCAAGATGGCCCGCGGGATGCTGGAGTCGAAGATCGGCACGATGCCGCGCTCGCCCTACCTGGCGCTCGACCTGCTCGACAAGGCCAGAAGCGGCACGTCGCCCAAGGACCGCGCCGAGGGCTTCGCACGTGAGGATGCCGCGCTTTCCGAGCTCGTCTCTGGCGATCAGTTCGCGGCATCCATGTACGCGTTCGACCTCGTTCAGAAGCGGGCCAAGCGCCCCGTCGGCGCCCCCGACAAGACACTGGCGAAGAAGGTCACCAAGGTCGGCATCATCGGGGCCGGCCTGATGGCCAGCCAGTTCGCGCTGCTGTTCCTTCGCAAGCTGCAGGTGCCGGTACTGATCACCGACCTGGATCAGACGCGCGTCGACAAAGGCGTGGCGTACATCCACGAGGAGATCGGCAAGCTCGAGCAGAAGGGCCGACTCGACGCCGACACGGCGAACAGACTCCGGGCCCTTGTCACGGGCACGACCGATAAATCGCTGTATGCAGACTGCGACTTCGTCATCGAGGCCGTGTTCGAGGAGGTCGGGGTCAAGCAGCAAGTGTTCGGCGAGATCGAGCAAATCATCGCCGAGGACGCGATCCTCGCGACCAACACCTCGTCGCTGTCGGTTGAGGAGATCGGCTCACAGCTCACCCACCCCGAGCGTCTGGTCGGCTTCCACTTCTTCAACCCGGTCGCGGTCATGCCGCTGATCGAGATCGTGAAGACACCGGTGACGAACGAGCAGACCCTGTCCACGGCGTTCGTGGTCGCGAAGGGACTGGGCAAGAACGCCGTCCTGACCGCCGATGCTCCCGGATTCGTCGTGAATCGTCTGCTGGCGAAGGTCATGGGGGAGGCTGCGCGCGCGGTGTACGAAGGTACGCCGATCGCCGACGTCGAGCAGGCGTTCGCGCCGCTGGGGCTGCCGATGGGGCCGTTCCAGCTCATCGACCTCGTCGGATGGAAGGTCGCAGCCCACGTGCAGGACACCATGGTGCGGCACTTCCCCGACCGGTTCTATGCGAACGAGAACTTCCACGCTCTCGCCGAGCTCGAGAACGTCGTCGAGAAGGACAAGGGCGGTCGCGTGACCGGCTGGACCAAGGCGGCTGAGAAGGCTCTCAAGGGCGCCGTGGGTTCCGCGCCCGCGTCGGCCGAGACGATCCTCACCCGTGTGCAGGACGGTCTCGCGCAGGAGATCAAGCTCATGCTCGATGAGAAGGTCGTCCCCGAGGTCGAAGACATCGACCTGTGCCTGATCCTCGGCGCCGGCTGGCCCTTCATCGACGGTGGTGCTTCGCCGTACCTGGACCGCGAGGGTGCCTCAGAGCGTGCGTTCGGCGGGTCGTTCCACACGCCGCAGATCCGCGGCATCGGGAACTGAACGAAAGCGTCGGGCCCGGGTACCTCAGGTGCCCGGGCCCGACGTCGTTCCGGCTGACTTTCGCGGTGCCCGGGCGCGACGCCATTCCGGCGGACGCTCGCGGGTCGTTGAGCGAGCGCAGCGAGACGAAACGCCTTGAGCGAGCGGAGCGAGTCGAAAGGGGTCGTCGCCCCGTCAGCGCCGCTCGTGCAGCGGCAGGTCGATCGCGCCGGTCTCCCCCGCGTTGCGGGCAACCGGAATCCGTGTGCCGAGCACCTGCGCGACGACATCCTGCGCGATCTTCGAAGCCGTGAGTCCGGCATCCGCCAGGATCTGATCACGTGAGGCGTGATCGATAAACTCATCCGGAAGTCCGAGTTCGTCCACCGCCGTGTCGATGCCTGCTTCGCGCAGCACCTGACGCACGCGCGTGCCGATCCCACCCACGCGGATGCCGTCCTCCAGCGTGATCACGAGACGGTGGTGCGCGGCGAGCTCGATGATCGACGGCTGCACGGGGATCGCCCATCGAGGATCGACGACCGTGGCTCCGATGCCCTGGGCGCGCAGTCGCGCAGCGACATCCATCGCCAGCGCCGCGAACGGTCCGATACCGACGATCAGGACGTCTTCGGACTCGCCGCGCGAAAGCACGTCGACGCCGTCGTCCAGTCGTTCGACGGCGTCGATGTCGTCTGCCACCCCGCCCTTGGGGAAACGGATCACGGTGGGAGCGTCGTCGACCGCCACGGCCTCATCGAGCGCCTCTGCGAGCCGCGTACCGTCTCGAGGCGCGGCGATGCGGATGTGCGGCACGATCTGCAGCATCGCCAGATCCCACATGCCGTGGTGACTGGGACCGTCGGGCCCGGTGACGCCGGCGCGATCGAGGACGAACGTGACGCCCGCCTTGTGCAGAGCGACGTCCATCAGCACCTGATCGAACGCACGCCCCATGAACGTGGCGTACAGGGCGACGACGGGATGCAGACCGCCGTAGGCGAGCCCTGCGGCGGAGGTCACGGCGTGCTGCTCGGCGATGCCGACGTCATACACCCGGTCGGGGAAGCGCTCGGCGAACGGCGCGAGACCGGTCGGTCGCAGCATGGCGGCGGTCATGGCGATGACCCGCGGGTCGCGCTCGCCCACGCGCACGAGGGCGTCCGAGAACACATCGGTCCAGCCCCGCGTGCTGCTGCCGAGCGGCTCGCCGGTCGCCGGGTCCATGCGGTTCACGGCATGGAATTGGTCGGCCTCGTCGTCGCGCGCCGGCTGGTAGCCGCGGCCCTTCTCGGTGATCGTGTGGACGATCACCGGTGCACCATACGACTTCGCCAGTTCCAGCGTCTCGATGAGCGCTGGAATGTCGTGTCCGTCGACCGGACCGAGGTATTTGATGTCGAGGTTGGAATACAGGGCCTCGTTGTTGGTGAAGCGCGAGAGGAAACCGTGGGTGCCGCCGCGGATGCCGCGGAACGTCGCGCGGCCCACCGCACCGAACACCCGGAAGAATCGGTCAGACTTGCGATGCAGGTCTTTGTACGCCGCAGCCGTGCGCACCCGGTTCAGATAGCGAGACATGCCGCCGATCGTCGGCGCGTAGGAGCGTCCGTTGTCGTTGACGACGATGACGAGGTTGCGGTCGTTGTCGTCGGAGATGTTGTTGAGCGCTTCCCAGGTCATTCCGCCCGTGAGGGCCCCGTCGCCGACGACGGCGACGACATGACGGTCGTCGCGACC
The DNA here is from genome assembly GCF_052102115.1 of Microbacterium sp. Lineage (GTDB taxonomy): Bacteria > Actinomycetota > Actinomycetes > Actinomycetales > Microbacteriaceae > Microbacterium. Next base: position 21,086 of record NZ_JBQDVP010000004.1, on the reverse strand, counting down.
CGTGGCGGAGAGTGCACGTGAGATGCCGTCAGCCCAGCTCAGGGAACTGGACGCGTGCGAGGACTCGACGACGTCGTGGACGCTCTCGCTGCGCTGCGGGTAGCCGGCGAGGCCGTCACGCACACGCAGCGCAGAAAAGTCCTGGCGGCCGGTAAGCAGCTTGTGCACGTACGACTGGTGCCCGGTGTCGAACACGAACGGGTCGTCGGGCGATTCGAACACGCGGTGCAGCGCGATCGTGAGCTCGACGACGCCGAGATTCGGCCCCAAGTGGCCACCGGTGCGCGAGACGTTCTCGACGAGGAACGCGCGAACCTCATCGGCCAGCTCTGCCAGCTGCGCGGGGCTGAGCCCGTCGAGATCGCGCGGTCCGTGGATGCCGGGAAGAATGGGCATCAGCACCTCCTGAACGTCTTCACCGAACGCCTCCCCTGGCGCGGGCGACGACTATTCGATATTACCGCCGCGGCCCGGGAATCAGCCGAACATGAACCGCGAAGAGGCCCGGATGCCGGAGCACCCGGGCCTCCCTGGGTTCTGATCAGACCAGCGAACGCAGCACGTACTGCAGGATTCCGCCGTTGCGGTAGTAGTCGGCCTCACCGGGTGTGTCGATGCGGACGACCGCGTCGAACTCGACCGTCTTCTTGCCCTCGGACGAGTGCTCGCTCGGCTCGGCCGTGACGCGGACCGTCTTCGGGGTGGTGCCGTTGTTCAGCTCTTCCACGCCCGTGATCGAGACGATCTCGGTGCCGTCCAGGCCCAGCGACTCCCAGCTCTCACCGGCGGGGAACTGCAGCGGAACCACGCCCATGCCGATGAGGTTCGAGCGGTGGATGCGCTCGAAGCTCTCGGTGATGACCGCCTTGACGCCCAGCAGGCTGGTGCCCTTCGCCGCCCAGTCGCGCGACGAACCGGAGCCATACTCCTTGCCGCCGAAGACCACGAGCGGGGTGCCCTGGGCCTCGTAATTCTGGCAGGCGTCGAAGATGAACGACTGCGGTGCATCCGGCTGGGTGAAGTCGCGGGTGAAGCCGCCCTCGACCTCGGCACCGTCGTTGACGGCGCGGACCAGTTGGTTCTTCAGGCGAATGTTCGCGAACGTGCCACGGATCATCACCTCGTGGTTGCCTCGGCGCGAGCCGAAGGAGTTGAAGTCCTTCTGGCGCACACCGTGCTCCTCAAGGTACTTCGCCGCAGGAGTGCCGATCTTGATGTTTCCCGCGGGGCTGATGTGGTCGGTCGTGACCGAGTCGCCGAGCGTTGCCATGACACGCGCACCGGTGATGTCCGACACGGGGGTCAGGTCCATCGTCATGCCCTCGAAGTATGGGGGGCGACGCACGTAGGTCGACTTGTCGTCCCATTCGAAGATCGGACCGGTCGGGGTCGGCAGGCTCGTCCAGCGCTCGTCACCGTCGAAGACCGTCGCGTACTGCTTGATGAACTGCTCACGCGAGATCGAGGAGTCGATGACGTCCTGGATCTCGGCGGGAGTGGGCCAGATGTCCTTCAGGAAGACATCGTTCCCCTCGCCGTCCTGACCGAGCGCGTCGGCCTCGAAGTCGAAGTGCATGGAACCTGCCAGCGCGTACGCCACCACGAGCGGAGGAGATGCGAGGTAGTTCATCTTGACGTCGGGGCTGATACGACCCTCGAAGTTGCGGTTGCCCGAGAGGACAGCCGTGACGGCGAGGTCGTGATCGTTGACCGCAGCGGATACCTCATCGATCAGCGGGCCGGAGTTGCCGATGCAGATCGTGCAGCCGTAGCCGACGGTGTAGAAGCCGAGGCCTTCGAGGTCCTTGTCGAGACCGGACTTCTCGTAGTAGTCGGTGACGACCTTCGATCCGGGGCCGAGCGTCGTCTTGACCCAGGGCTTCTGCTTGAGACCCTTCTCGCGCGCCTTACGTGCGAGAAGACCCGCGGCCATCATGACCGAGGGGTTCGAGGTGTTCGTGCACGAGGTGATGGCCGCGAGAGTCACCGCGCCGTGGTCGAGGATGTAGCTCTCACCATCGGGCGTGGTCACGGGGACCGGCTTGGAGGTGCCGTTGACCCCGCTGGAGATGTGTACCGGGCGAGTGTCGTGGTCCTCGTCGCCGGGGCCGGCGCCAGGGTCGGACGCCGGGAACGAGTGCTTGGACTCGAGGTCGACGAGCGAGTCGGAGGTCGACGGGTCGGCGTAGTGCACGATGTCCTGCTCGAACTGCGACTTCGCCTCGGAGAGCAGGATGCGGTCCTGCGGGCGCTTGGGGCCGGCGATCGACGGCACGACGGTGCTGAGGTCGAGCTCCATGTACTCGCTGAAGGTGGGCTCGTTGGCCGGGTCGTGCCAAAGACCCTGCTGCTTCGCGTACTGCTCGACGAGGGCGATGGCCTGCTCGTCGCGGCCGGTCAGACGCAGGTACTCGGTCGTGACGTCGTCGATCGGGAAGATCGCGGCGGTCGAACCGAACTCCGGCGACATGTTGCCGATTGTGGCGCGGTTGGCGAGCGGCACGGAGGCCACGCCTGCGCCGTAGAACTCGACGAACTTGCCGACCACGCCGTGCTTGCGGAGCATGTCGGTGATCGTGAGGACGACGTCGGTCGCCGTGACGCCGGCCGGGATCTCACCGGTCAGTTTGAAGCCGACCACACGCGGGATGAGCATCGAGACGGGCTGGCCGAGCATGGCCGCCTCGGCCTCGATGCCGCCGACGCCCCAGCCGAGCACGCCGAGGCCGTTGACCATCGTGGTGTGCGAGTCGGTGCCGACGCAGGTGTCGGGGTATGCCTGGAGCACGCCGCCGTTGGTGCGGTCGTAGATGACCTTTGCGAGGTGCTCGATGTTGACCTGGTGGACGATGCCGGTGCCCGGGGGGACGACTTTGAAGTCGTTGAACGCCGTCTGGCCCCAGCGCAGGAACTGGTAGCGCTCGCCGTTGCGCTCGTACTCGATCTCGACGTTGCGCTCCAGCGCGTTCTCACTGCCGAACAGGTCGGCGATGACGGAGTGGTCGATGACCATCTCGGCCGGAGACAGCGGGTTGATCTTGTTCGGGTCGCCGCCGAGGGCGGTGACCGCCTCGCGCATGGTCGCCAGATCGACGATGCAGGGGACGCCGGTGAAGTCCTGCATGACCACGCGGGCCGGCGAGAACTGGATTTCGGTGCTGGGCTCTGCCGCGGCATCCCAGGACCCGAGCGCCTCGATCTGCGCCTTGGTGATGTTCGCGCCGTCCTCGGTGCGAAGCAGGTTCTCCAAGAGCACCTTCAGACTGAACGGCAACTTGTCGAAGCCGGGAACAGTATCGATCCTGAAGATCTCGTAGTCGGTGCTGCCGACTGTCAGGGTGCTCTTGGCACCGAAGCTGTTGACCGTGGACACGAATCCGTCTCCTTCTCATCCGATGGGCGCGACACGCGCTTCCATCTTGCTCGCCTGCGTCGTCGGCTGCCAGCAAGGTGCACCTAACAGTCTGCGCCTTCTGAAGCCGTCACGAAAGACGTCAATTTATCTTGATATCAAGATAAATCTATCACGCCTCGGATGCTTCGGACGTCGGCGACGCGCGCGCGTAGAGTGCACGCACCACCAGCCAGGTCACAGCGATCAGGGGCGCGAACAGCGGCAGCCCCATGACAAGTTTGAGGGTTCCGAGCGCCGTGACCTGATCAGTCAGATACAGCGGCAGCTGAACCGCCAGGCGGGCGAAGAACAGCACGGCCCACGCGATGCCGAGCCAGCGGAACGCACGGCGCTTGCGCCTGTCCGCGCGCCATGCCGTCGCATCTCCCATCAGGAAGCCGGCGGCGAGACCGATCAGCGACCAGCCGATCAGGGCCGAGACGAGAAACGCGGTGCCGTAGACGGCGTTGGTGATGAGGCCGGGGACGAAGTTGTCCGCGCCGCGACCAGTGAACAGCGCGAGCGCCGCGGCGGCGGCCGCGGCAATCAGCCCGCCGAGCGCGGCCGACGGCGGGGACTTCTGCACGAGACGGACGATCGTGAACACGGCGGCGAGTCCGACGGATACGCCCAGCGACAGGATCAGCGGTTCCGGGCTGATCGTGAACAGCGTGACGAACGCCAGGCTCGGCAGCACGGATTCGAGGATGCCGCGCCAGCCGCCCATCGCGGACCACACGACCTTCTGCGTGCTGGCGTCCTCGTTCGGATCGAGACCTGCCCTGCGTGCGACGCCGCCGAGCGCGGCACCCAGGACGTCTGGGGTCGAAGCGGCTTCCGAATCAGGCCGCTTCCCGTCCGGGTCGGTCACGCCGATCCTGGGGTGGCGGGCATCTTCAACGGAATGAGGTCGCGCGGCGGCATGGGCGAGTTGCCGCGGACGACGACGACGGACCGGAAGAGGTCTTCGATCCTGCCGGCGGCTTCGGGGTCGGACGCTGCCGCCCCCCCGATCACCCCGCGCAGGAACCAGCGCGGTCCGTCGACGCCGATGAAGCGGGCGAGCTGCAGGCTCGACCCTTCGGATGCCGGACCGGGCACCTCAGCCAGGAGCTCCTTGCCCAGCGGGCCCTCGCGCTCTTCGACGCGTCCGCCCTGCTGACGAACCTGGTCGACGAGCTGCATCCGCGTCTCGTGCCACAGCCCCAGTGTGCGCGGTGCGGCGAAAGGCTGCACCTGGAGCGTGGAGTCGGCATAGTCGAGACCGACGGCGACGATCCGCTTGGACTGCTCCTCGACCTCGAGGCGGAGGTTGAGTCCCTCGCGCGGAAGGATCTTGATGCCGCCGAGGTCGATGTAGGGACGCACGGGGTTGGCTTCGGCCTCGTCGAACGGGCCATCGGTCGGGCGACTCGTAGGCGCCGATTTCGACGTCGGCTGGGTGTTCTCTTCGGTCATTTCGCGTTTCCTGCCTGCTCGGCACTGTTCTCTGCCTGGTACCCCGTCGATCCGAAACCGCCGGCACCGCGTGCGCTGTCGTCGAGTTCGTCGACCGGGATGAAGTTCGCCCGGATCACCGGCATGATGATCACCTGAGCGATCCTGTCTCCGACCGCCACATCGTACGCGCTCGAGCTGTCCGTATTGAGCAGACTCACTCTGATCTCACCGCGGTACCCGGCATCCACTGTTCCGGGCGCGTTCACGATCGTGATGCCGTGCTTGGCTGCCAGGCCGCTGCGCGGCACGACGAACGCGGCGTATCCGTCCGGAAGCGCTATGCGCACACCCGTCGGCACCAGCGCACGCTCTCCCGGCTCGAGACGCACGGCCTCCGCGGCGACGAGATCGGCGCCGGCGTCGCCGGGGTGGGCGTACGCGGGCAGGACAGACGCGATAATGGGAAGATCAACGGAATCGCTCACCCCACGAGGCTAATGCAGAACCCCACCGCCGACACCCGCGTTCGCTACCGCGAGCGTCTTTCGCCGAGCCTGTGGATGCTGGTGACCGCGGCCGTAGCCGCCCCCATGCTCATGTTGACCTTCACGCCGCTGGGATCGCTCGTCGCGCTGCTGATCGGGGTCGCCGCGGCGCTGGTCCTGCTCATCCTGATGGTCGCCGGCTCCCCCGCGATCCGGATCGAGGGGACGGTGCTGCACGCCGGGCGAGCACACATCGACGCGCGTTGGCTCGGTGAGGTCGTCGAGCACACCGGTGAGGAGGCACGCGCCGCGCGCGGAGCAGATCTGCCCGCCCGCGGCTGGCACCTCATCCGAGGGGGCATCGACGGGCTGGTGGTCGTGCAGAACACCGACCCCGCCGATCCCGCGACGAGCTGGACGATTTCGACGCGCACGCCCGACCGTCTGGCCGCGGCGATCCGGGCCGCAGCGGCCGACGCGCGCTGACACGGTCCCCGAGAACGACGATGCGCCCTGGCCGAACGGCCGGGGCGCACGAACGTGAGTGCGTCTGCGATCAGGCAGCGCACTCCTTGCAGATCGGACCCTCCGCGCCTTCATGGTCGAGCTGCGAGCGGTGCTTCACGAGGAAGCAGCTCATGCAGGTGAACTCGTCCTGCTGCGCGGGGAGCACGACGACGTCGAGCTCCAGGTCGGAGAGGTCGGCTCCGGGAAGGTCGAAACTCGAGGGGTTGTCCGAGTCCTCATCCCCGGTCGTGCCGGACAGTTTGTCCGGCACTCGCTCCTTCAGGGCTTCGATCGACTCGGAGTCGTCTTCGCTCTTTCGAGGGGCGTCGTAATCGGTTGCCATGCGGTAGATCTCCACTTTCATGGTGCGAGTGGTCGGTGTGCCGTCGGGTACGCGGCGGGCATAGTTTGCACGATCATGGCGCGTTTCGCAAATGCCATTCCGTGCCACAGGTCAAACTGGCGGCGCGCCCGGTGTATTCCCGGTTCCCCCGGCTCGCGCGTGGCACCATGAATCAACAGCCATCAGAGGGGCATTCGCATGGAAAACGTCACGATCGTCGGCACGGAAGACGACCTGCTGATCCTCGCCACCGGTTCCGGCGAGCGATTCGCTCTCGCGATCGACGATGTGCTGCAACGGGAGATCCGCCGGGCACGCCGTCGGGATGATGATGAGAAGCCTCGTCCCACTGTCAGCCCGCGCGAGATCCAAGCGCACATCCGCTCAGGACTGTCCACCGCCGAGACCGCTGAGCTCCTCGGAATCGGCATCGAGCACGTCGAGCGCTTCGAAAGCCCGGTGCTCGCTGAGCGCGAACACATCGTCGGTCAGGCTCTCGCCGTCCCCGTCCTCATCGGCAGCGATGTCGAGCCGGATGCGCAGCCGACGTTCGGCGCCGCCATCCGCGCGAAACTGGCAGATGTCCATGCGAGCGCCGAGCGCTGGGCGAGTTGGAAGGAAGAGTCCGGCTGGATCGTCAAGCTGGAGTTCACGGCCGCCGACGTCGCCCACGACGCCCGCTGGAGCTTCGACCCGCGACGCAGCGCCCTCTCCCCGCTGAATGCCGATGCGACCCAACTGTCCCGGCAGGGCTCACTTCCCGAAGGGCTGATCCCCCGGTTGCGCGCCGTCGAGGGTACACGCCCGGAGTCGCCGTACAAGGACGACACCCGGTTCGATTCCGGCGCTTTCGGCCCGCGACTGCTGCCGGAAACGGATGCAGATGCCGATGAGCTGCTGATACCCGAGCGTTCGGATCCGGCTGCTCAGGCCGCCGCGATCAACCGCGCGCCGGACCAGCCTCAGACGAGTGCTGAGACCGCCGACCTGTTGGAGGCGCTGCGGCGCCGCCGCGGCCAGCGGGAGAGCGCACCCGCCGCGGACGACTTCGGGAACAGTGGCGACGAGCACGCCCACTCATCGAGCCCGATCGCGCTGTTCGACGCCCTCGAACCCGAACCCGACTCCCCCGCAGACGCGTCAGAGCGGAGCGAAGCGTCCAACGATGCATCGCAGGACGTGTCGAGCCGCCGTCGCCGCCGCAATGCCATGCCGTCCTGGGACGAGATCGTCTTCGGCGCCCGCACCGACGACTGACGCCGGCAGCCGAGCGGTCAGCCGCCCGTGATGAATGCACCGCGTCGGATGTACGGCACGATTCTCTCCTCGGGAGTCAGGGCGCCGTGCTGACCGATCATTCCGCGTGAACGCTGATCCGCCGCCGTGCCGTCGTAGAACGCCCTATTGCCGCGAGATATGACGACCAGGTCTCCGATCCGATCGGCAGCATCCGCGGTCACCTCGGAGCCGTACAGCCCCGCCTCGATGACCTCAGCACGGCTGAGCACGTCGCCTTCGCCGTCGCTCGCGCGCCGCCACACATCCAGCGCCGCCGCCGGGTCGGCATCCGGCTCGAGGTAGACGTGCAACATGCGCGGTTCTCCGCCGAGATGACGGACACCGTCGAGACGCACGTCGCCGGTCTCCAGCACGACGTGCCGGAACGTCGGGACGTCGACCATGCCGTGGTCGGCAGTGATGAGTACTCCAACATCTTTCGGCGGAGCAACCGAGAGCGCCTGATCGACGTCCTCCAGCGCGACGATCCACTCCGGCGAGTCGACGCCATGTCGGTGCCCGGCCTTGTCGATCTCCGGCAGGTAGCAGTAGACGAGTGCACCCGCGTGGTCCGCGGCGAGCTGATAAGCGACCGCGACGCGTTCTGCCGGCGACTTCGCCGCGACGAATTCGGCACCGCGGAGTGTCGCTCTGGTGAATCCGCTGTGCGCGTAGGCAGCGACGCCGATCGCGTAGGCGGGGTGTCCAGTTGCGACGGCGGTTTCGAATACGGTCGGCCGTGGCTGCCAGACGAGCGGATCGATGCCGTCCGACTCCCAGCCCGACAGCAGGTTGACCAGACGATCCTGCTCGCGGTCGAGCACGCTGTACCCCACCAGTCCGTGGCTGCCAGGATCGACGCCGGTGAGCATGCTCGTGAGCGCCGCACCGGTCGTGGTGGGGAACACCGAGTACGCGACGTCTTTGCGTCCGACGCCCGCCGTCAGATGGCGGGCGTGGCCCGCGTGCCCGCGAAGCTGGATGGCCCCGAGCCCGTCGACGACGACCACCACCGCCGATCGTGCGGGAGCCAGGGCTCCGGATTCGCCCGCCAGCGAGGCCAGCAGGTCGCCCGCCACCCCGCGGATATGCCGGGCCGACGCGGGCACGGTCGGTAGAATCGGAGACATCCGAGCCAGTCTTCCACAGGCTCAGCAACGTCCCAGGAAATCCATGCCCCGAACCGAATCCGCCGAGCCCGTCGAAGAGCGCATCCAAGACATCGAACTGTCCAGCGAGATGCAGGGCTCGTTCCTCGAATACGCCTATTCGGTGATCTACTCGCGTGCCCTCCCCGATGCGCGCGACGGTCTCAAGCCCGTGCAGCGCCGCATCCTCTATCAGATGGCAGAGATGGGCCTGCGACCCGACCGGGGGCATGTCAAGAGCGCGCGCGTCGTCGGCGAGGTGATGGGTAAGCTCCACCCGCACGGCGATTCCGCGATCTATGACGCACTGGTGCGCCTGTCGCAGGACTTCGCGCTGCGCGTTCCGCTCGTCGACGGTCACGGTAACTTCGGCTCGCTCGATGACGGCCCCGCAGCATCCCGGTACACCGAAGCCCGGCTCGCGCCGCCCGCCCTCGCGCTGACCGAGAGCCTCGACGAGGACGTCGTCGACTTCATCCCCAACTACGACGGCCAGTTCCAGCAGCCGTCCGTGCTGCCAGCCGCGTTCCCGAATCTGCTCGTGAACGGCGCGAGCGGCATCGCCGTCGGCATGGCCACCAACATGGCCCCGCACAACCTCATCGAGGTCGTCGCCGCCGCGACCTATCTGCTCGAGAACCCGGATGCCACGGTCGAGCAGCTCATGGAGTACGTGCCAGGGCCCGACTTCCCCTCCGGCGGGATTCTCACCGGCCTCGACGGCGTCAAGGACGCCTATACGAACGGGCGCGGCGCGCTGCGCGTGCGTGGCAAGGTGTCGGTCGAGTCGCTCGGCCCGCGACGCACCGGCATCATCGTCACCGAACTGCCATACATGGTCGGACCGGAGCGTCTGATCGAGAAGATCCGAGATGCCGTCCAGGCGAAGAAGCTGCAGGGCATCAGCGATGTCAACGACCTCACCGACCGTCAGCACGGCCTGCGCGTCGCGATCGGCATCAAGACCGGGTTCGATCCGAGCGCGGTGCTCGAGCAGCTGTACCGTCTGACTCCGCTGGAAGACTCGTTCAGCATCAACAACGTCGCACTCGTCGACGGCCAGCCGCGCACGCTCGGCCTCAAGGAGATGCTGAGCGTCTACGTCGGGCACCGGCTCGAAGTGGTCACCCGCCGCAGTCGATTCCGTCTGGCACGGCGCGAAGAGCGACTGCACCTGGTCGAGGGGCTGCTCATCGCGATCCTCGACATCGACGAGGTCATCCAGGTCATCCGCTCGTCCGAAGACTCCGATCAGGCACGTTCGAGGCTGCGGACGGTGTTCGATCTCTCCGAGCCGCAGGCCGAGTACATTCTCGAGCTGCGGCTGCGCCGCCTGACGAAGTTCTCCCGCATCGAGCTCGAGACCGAGCGAGACAAGCTGCTGGCCGAGATCGCGGAGCTGCGTGAGCTCCTCGCGAGCGAGGTGCTGCTGCGCGCGCAGGTCGCCAGCGAATTGGATGCCGCGGCCGATGCGTACGGCACACCGCGACGCACGCTGCTGATGAACGGCAAGCCGGCCGCTCCGCGGCGGGCAAAGCCGGGCGAGGCCGATCTGCAGATCGCCGACGCGCCCACCGTGGTGGCACTGTCGACGACCGGGCGGGCGGTGCGCGTCGACCTCGCCGAGGGCCAGGAGCTGAGCCGCCCGGCACGCCGCAGCAAGCACGATGCGATGGCCTCCACCGTGACCACGACGGTGCGCGGAGAGGCTGGCGCCGTCACCACCGCCGGGCGCCTGCTGCGCTTCTCCCCCGTCGATCTGCCCTCCGTCCCCGGCACGTCTGTGCAGCTCGCTGCCGGCACCCCGCTGCGCGACTATCTGGGCATCACCTCGCGCTCTGAGAAGGTGCTCGCAGTGGTCGATCTGTCGTCGGATGTACCGCTGGCGCTGGGCACCGCGCAGGGCACCGTCAAGCGCATCGTTCCCTCAGCGCTGCCTGTGCGGCCGGAAGTCGAGATCATCGCGCTGAAGCCCGGAGACGCCCTGGTCGGAGCGGCCGCGGCGCCCGACGACGTCGACCTGGTGTTCATCACGACCGACGCACAGCTGCTGCGCTTCGGGGCCTCCGCGGTCCGTCCGCAGGGCGCGGCGGCCGGCGGCATGGCGGGCATCAAGCTCGGCGCCGACGCCGCGGTCCTCTTCTTCAGCGCCGTGACTGCGCCGGATGAGGCGGCTGTCGCCACGGTCTCCGGCGCCGACGGCGTGATCCCCGGAACGGATGCCGGTCGGGCCAAGGTCTCGGCCTTCGCGGAGTTCCCCACCAAGGGGCGCGGTACGGGCGGAGTCCGGGCGCATTCGTTCCTCCGGGGCGAGGACCGGCTCACGGTCGCGTGGGCAGGGCCTGCCCCCGCCTACGCCGTGGGCACCGACGGTGCCGTGCGCAAGCTCCCCGAAGCTCCGGCCAAGCGTGACGCGTCCGGTCAGCCGATCGACGGCGTCATCGGCTCGATCGGTCGCCCGGTCGCGTGAGGCGCGGGACGCTTCGACTCGCCTCACGCTCGCTCACCCCGTTTCGTCTCGCTCCGCTCGCTCAACGCCCGCAGGGGCGGGGTCCGTTGCGGGTCGTTGAGCGGAGGCGGCGCAGCCGCCGAAGACGAAACGGGGTGAGCGCAGTCGCGAAGCGGCGGAGTCGAAGCCGCCGACTCCGCAGCAGCTCACCGACTCAGGCGTCGATCGACTCCCGTGAGAGCTGATCCGACGAGTCGACGATGAACTCGCGGCGCGGGGCTACCTCGTTGCCCATCAGCAGTTCGAAGACGCGGCCGGCGGCCTCGGCATCCTCCATGCGCACGCGGCGCAGCAGGCGACCGCCCTTGTCCATGGTCGTATTCGCCAACTGATCGGCATCCATCTCGCCGAGGCCTTTGTAGCGCTGGATCGGCTCGTGCCAGCGCTTGTTCTGCTTTCGCAGTTTCGCCAGCAGAGTGTGCAACTCCTGCTCCGAATACGTGTAGATCGTCTCGTTGGGCTTCGAGCCGGGGTTGATCACGATTACGCGGTGGAGCGGCGGCACCGCGGCGAACACGCGCCCCTCCTCGATCAGCGGCCGCATGTACCGGAAGAACAGCGTGAGCAGCAGGGTGCGGATATGCGCGCCGTCGACGTCGGCGTCGCTCATCAGGATGATCTTGCCGTAGCGGGCCTGCTCGAGATCGAACGTGCGCCCGGATCCGGCGCCGATCGTCTGGATGATCGCGGCACACTCGGCATTCGAGAGCATGTCTCCGATCGACGCGCGCTGCACGTTGAGGATCTTGCCGCGGATCGGCAGCAGCGCCTGCACCTCGCTGTTGCGCGCACGGCGCGCCGTGCCGAGCGCGGAATCGCCCTCGACGATGAAGAGCTCGCTGCGCGAAACGTCATTCGAGCGGCAGTCCACGAGCTTCACCGGCAGCGACGAGGACTCCAGCGCGTTCTTCCGCCGCTGGGTCTCTTTGTGCGCACGCGCCGACACGCGAGCCTTCATCTCGGAGACGACCTTGTCGAGCAGCTGACCGGCCTGGTTCTTGTCGTCGCGCTTGGTGGAGCTGAACCGAGCGCCGAGCTCCTTGCGAAGCACCTGCGCTACGACCTGGCGCACCGCCGGAGTGCCGAGCACCTCTTTGGTCTGCCCCTCGAACTGCGGTTCGGGAACCTCGACGGTCAGCACGGCCGTGAGCCCGGCGAGCACATCGTCCTTCTCGAGCTTGTCGTTTCCCACCTTGAGGCGGCGGGCGTTCTGCTCGACCTGCGCGCGGAGCACCTTGAGCAGCTCCTGCTCGAAGCCCTGCTGGTGCGTGCCGCCCTTGGGCGTGGCGATGATGTTCACGAACGAGCGGGTGACCGTGTCATAGCCGGTTCCCCACCGCATAGCGAGGTCGACGCGGCACTCCCGCTCCACCTCGGTGGAGGTCATATGGCCATCGGGCTGCAGAACGGGAACGGTCTCTTTGAAAGTGCCGGATCCCTGGATGCGCCAGGTGTCGGTGATCGGAGCATCCATCGCCAGATAATCGACGAACTCGGCGATGCCGCCCTCGTAGTGGAACGACGTCTCCGTCGGTTCGCCGTCCTCGCCCGCCGACGCCGCACGCTCATCACGCACCACGAGCTCGAGACCCGGTACGAGGAAGGCGGTCTGCCGGGCGCGCGTCTCGAGCTCCCCGAGCTGGAACGCGGCATCCTTCGTGAAGATCTGACGATCGGCCCAGTAACGCACCCGCGTGCCGGTCACACCACGCGGCGCCTTTCCGATGACGCGCAGCTCGCTGCTCTTCTCGAACGGTGTGAAGGGGGCGTCGGGGCGCTTCTCCCCCGAATCCGCGAACAGTCCGGGTTCTCCGCGGTGGAACGACATCGCGTAGGTCTTTCCCCCGCGATCGACTTCGACGTCCAGACGCTCGGAGAGCGCGTTGACGACCGACGCGCCGACACCGTGCAGACCACCGGATGCCGCATACGATCCGCCGCCGAACTTTCCCCCGGCGTGCAGCTTGGTGAAGACGACCTCGACGCCGGTCAGTCCAGTGCGCGGCTCGACGTCGATGGGGATGCCGCGGCCGCGATCGTGCACCTCGACGCTGCCATCCTCGTGCAGGATCGTGTCGATCTTCGTACCGCTGCCGCCGACAGCCTCGTCCACGGCATTGTCGATGATCTCCCACAGGCAGTGCATCAGCCCCGGGGATCCGTTCGACCCGATGTACATGCCGGGGCGCTTGCGGACCGCTTCGAGCCCCTCTAGCACCTGAAGATGATGGGCGGAATACTCGGCGGTCACAAGGATCGATTCTATTCTCCGGCGGGCCCCGGAGGCGGCAGACACTCCCCGATATCCGCGCTCCGGAGCGACGGGCGTACGCGGTGAGCGAAACACGCCGCCTTCCGGGCATGACTCTCAGCGGAGCGTGGTTGTATTGAGCACATTCCCCAACGGAAGCCGATACCCGAGGAGGCACCGAGATGAACGCTACAACCGAACGTGAGACCTCCACCGTCGAGTACCGTCTGACCGCGATGGACCGGTGCGACTCGTGCGGAGCGCAGGCCTACATCGCCGCAGAGGTCAACGGCTCGGAGCTGCTGTTCTGCGCGCACCACGGCCGCAAGTACGAAGAGAAGCTCCGCGACGTCGCCACGTCCTGGCACGACGAGACGGCGCGTCTCGTCGACGCCGTCTGACTGCACGCACCAGACTTTTCACGTCGATGCCCGGGCCGATGGTCCGGGCATCAGTCGTATCGGCGCTCGATCAGCGGAGAGAGCCGCGTGAGGATCTCCTCGCCGACCGTGTCAATGCGCTCGGCGAGATCGGTCGCGCTGACGCCGTCGGCGCCGAAGACCGTGACGGTCTGACCCGGCCGCTCATCCTCGCCCGCAGAAATCTCCGTCCACGTGCGCTCGACCCGGATGATGTGCGATCGACGATCGCCGATCGATGCGCCCACCAGATTCGACGGCAGCCCGTCGAGCGCGCCGATGTCGATCCGAGCGCGGCCGTCACGCACGTCGACGATGTCCGCACGCAGCGCAGCCACCGGCCGAATGCCATCGAGCTCCGGGCCGTCGGCGGAGCGGACGCCGTAGCAGAAGGCTCCGATGCGGCTCAGCGTGCCGCGCAACTCCGAACGCCACCAGGATGCCGCTGAGGCCGTGAGATGCAACTGGCGCGGCGTGCCGCCGGCGGCGCGCAGCACATCGACGGCCGAGAGGAACTCTCCCTGCGCGCGGTCATCCTCGGCATCGCTCGCCTCCGCGAGATGACTCCAGACCCCGGCGACCCGCAGCAGTCCGGCCTCCTCGGCACGGCGCGCAACGGCGACGGCGCCCGGCCACTCCTCGGGCCGGATCCCGTTGCGGTGCAGACCGGTATCGATCTTGAGGTGCACCCGCGCTCGACGCCCCAGGCGCCCGGCGGTGTCGATGACCCGCCGCAGGTAATCGCTCGTGCCGACACCGAGGTCGACGTCGGCGAGGATCGCCTCGGCGACGTCTTCTGCCGCGGATGTCGCCCAGGCGAAAACGCGCGCGTCGGGCGACAGACCTCGGATGCCCAGAGCGGACGCGACATCGTACGAGCCGAACCACCGCACGCCCGCCGACAGCGCCGCGGGCACCGCCCACTCGAGGCCGTGACCGTAGGCATCGTCCTTGGTCACCATCATGAGCTCACCGGGGGCTATCCGCGCGGTGACGGCGTCGATGTTGCGCAGGAAACGGTCAGTGGAGATCTCGAGGCGTGCTGTCATCAGTCTCCCTCCACCCTGCTCGCGTGCAGACCCGCAGCGCAGACGAGCTCGGCGGCAGTCAGCCCCGTGGCCGCCGCCCACGCGCGCAACTCCGCCCGCGCGGGGCCCGCTCCCCCGAAATACGTCACCTCATCGCCCTCCGTGGCCGGCACGTCGGAAAGCACCGGCGAACCGCCCAGATCGATGACGCAGACATCCATCGCGATGCGTCCGACGATGGGAACCATCCGGCCCCGCAGTTCGACGTGCGCGCGGTTTCCGAGTGCACGGACGATCGCCTGCGCGTAGCCGCCGGTCACGAGCGCGAGCGTGGTATCGGCCGTCGCCCGGTGGGTGTAGCCGTACGAGACGGCCTCACCGCGGCGCAGCGGCTTGATCGACATCACCGTGCCCGTCAGACGCATCACCGGACTCGGAGCGCTCTGACCATCCCCCGGCAACCCGTAGAGCAGCTCGGCGTCGATATCCGGGACATCCGCGTCCGTCGCCGCGAGACCGGCGGAGCGCAACAGCCGCGCCTGCTCAGCGCCATCGACGCGAACCGCCCGAGCCCCTGCGGCCAGCACAGCGCGGGCGACCGGGAGCACGCCGTGGCCATAGGCATCACGGCGCAGATCAGCGATCTCTCCTCCAGCTGCCACGGCGGCGGCGGCGCATTCCACCAGCGCAGAACGAGAGATCACGGCGCGAGTCGCCGTGCTGCGAGGAGTGACCACCCATCGAGTCTACGGGCCGAGAACCGTGCCGCCGGTGAAGACGGCTGCACGCCGGTCGCCGCCTAGAATGGTGTGTCCGCAACGAATCTGGAGACCGAATGCCTGCCAACGGCCTGGGCGTCATGCCCCGACTGCGCTACCTCGCCGACCGCGCCCGCCGCATCGATGTCGGATCGGTGTTCACGCGCGCCCGCGAGGTACGCGACCAGCACGGCAAGGCGGTGCCGGCGGTGGTCGTCGACATGCTGTGGAGCGCGGGGTTCAAGAACGTCGGTTTCCAGGACTACGTCGACTTCGACTTCGCGATGCTGAATGCTGCGGAGCGCGCCACCTACATGACGCACCCGGTGTCCAACCAGCTGTCGCAGCAGTACGACGCCGAGCCGTATCGGCACTTCTTCCACGACAAGCTCGAATTCAACCGCGCTTTCGGCGAGTTCCTGCAGCGCGAGTGGATGCACGTCCAGGAAGGCAACGCCGCCGAGCTTGAGGAGTTCACTCGCCGGCACGGCACCATCATCGCCAAGACGCGCCGGGGTCAGGCCGGCAGCGGCGTCAAGCGGTATCACGCCGCAGATGTCGCCGACTGGGCGGAGTTCCACCGCGGACTGCTGCAGCGCGGCGAGGAGCTCATCGAGCAGGTGCTCGTGCAGCACGACGATCTCGCGGCCGTCTGCCCGGGCACCGTCAACACCACCCGCGTGACCGCGTTCTTCGACGGGCAAAAGACCCATATCCTCGCCGTCGCGCAGAAGTTCGGGCGCGGAGAGGTGAGCGATCAGATGTCCTTCGGCGGTTTCTACACCATGCTCGATGAGACCGGGCACGCCCGCTCAGCCGGCTATGACTCGCACGGGCACGTGCACGTCGACCACCCCGACTCCGGGTTCCGGATCGAGGAGTTCCAGCTGCCGCTGTACGACGAGATGGTCGCCTTCATCGACAGGGCGGCCCGCGTTGTTCCCCAGATCCAGTACGTGGGCTGGGACGTCGTGATCGGCCCGGACGGGCCCGCGCTCGTCGAGGGCAACTGGGGCGCCGGCGTGTACGAGAACAAGCCGTCCGTGTCCGGCATTCGAACCGGACACAAGCCGCGCTATCGCGCGGCGATCGGATTCTGATCCACAGCTGCGGCTTCGACTCAGCGCCGGCGCAGCATGCGCATCGCGGTGCTGAGCTCCGGCACCCGGAATAGGGCCAGCAGGGCGACGAAAGCGATGCCGGTGACACCGGCGATCATCGCGGCTCCCAGCGCGCCCTGCAGCATGCTGTCCAGCATCCAGCTGTCCACTCCGCCGAGCAGGAGGAACGCTCCCCAGCCGGCGGCAGCCGCGGGGATGGCGAGCAGCACGAACCGGCCCAGAGCCAACATCGTCCGACCGAGGCCGAACGAGCCGAATCGGCGACGCAGCAGGATCACGGCGATCACGGTCTGCACTGTGCTCGCCAGCGACTGCGCGAGGGCGACAGCCGCGGCACGCTGATCGAGCGGAGTGGCCGCCGCGACGACAAGAGTCAGCACGACGAGCAGTGCGGCTTGGATCAGGGTGTAGACGAATGGCGTGCGCGCGTCACCGTAGGCGTAGAAGGTGCGCTGGACGATGAACAGCACCGCGAGCGGCAGCAGGCTCACCAGATACGCGAGCAGCAGTGGTGCGACGAGCACGGCTTCATCGCCGCTGCTGCTGAAGATGCGCGCCGCGGGGATCGACGCAACGCCGATCGCAGCCGTCGCGACGATGACGAGCAGTCCCAGAATGCGCAGCGACTGTCGGACCGTCTCACGCAGCTCATCGTGCTTCTCGGCCGCCGCCTGCTCGCTGATCCTGGTGAAGTACGGCGTGCCGATCGCGATGACGATCGTGGAGTACGCGACCATGAACACCAGCCAGGCGTAACCGGATGCGGCGACTGATGCGTTCTCGCCGGACGCGGGAGTGACCACCCTCGACTGCACCAGTCCGGCGACCTGTCCGGCCAGCGTGGTCAGGAAGGTCCAGAACGCGAGCTTGCCCATGCGGCCGAGGCCCATGCCGCGCCACTGGAAGTCGAACCGCAACGGAATGCCGATGCGGCGCCAGAAGAAGACGAGCACGACAGTCTGCGCGACGACCCCGAGGGTGGCCGTACCAGCGAGCAGCGTGATCATCTCGCTGTTCCAGCCTTCGAGCGCAGTGCGGCTCTGGCCGAACAGGACCATGAACAGCGCGAACCCGGCGATCGAGATCACGTTGTTGACGATGGGAGCCCAGGCGTACGGACCGAAAACGCGTCGCGCATTGAGGATCTCGCCCAGCAGCGCGAACATGCCGTAGAAGAACAGCTGCGGCACGCACCAGTACGCGAACTGGGTCGCGAGCGCCGTCTGCTCCGCACCGAAGTCGGAGTAGAGGTCGATCAGCAGCGGCGCACCGATGGTCGCGACCAGGGTGATCGCACCGACGATCAGCACGCCGAGCGTGAGGAGTTTGGCGAGGAAGGCGTGTCCGCCGTCCTTCTGCGCGCTGGCTCTGACGACCTGCGGCACGATCACGCCGGTGAGCACACCGGCCGAGATCACCTGGTAGATGCTGTTGGGCAGCTGATTGGCGACAGCGAAGGCGTCCGGCGCCATGCCCACCGAGCCGATGGCCATGACGAGTACGACCGCACGCAGCAGTCCGGACAGCCGGGATACCAGCGTCCCGCCGGCTATCACGGCACTGGCACGACCGATTCCCATCGACGCCCTTCTGAGTCATCGCCTGAGCGCGGACCACGCGGGTCCGAGGCCTCAGACGGCGCGGATGATGCCCATGGGCGTTGACTCGCGTCCCTGCCCGAGCGGGTTGTCCTTCAGGATACGCAGGAGACGCGCCTCGCCCGGCCTGTCGAGCGTGGATCCCAGGATGTTCCCACCGAGGTCATTGATGTCGACCACGGCGACGTCGGCGGTGCCGCCGATCAGAGCCTTGACGTGCGTGGCGACCTGACGAGGGTTCTTCGGCCCGAGTACGACCGCCTCGTTGTACGGGGGGATCGTGTGCTTGGTCGGACCGTCGATTGCACGAGCCTTGTCGCCGGCGATCCGGTAGAAGTCGCCCTTGCGCCCGAACGCCTTGGTCACCGCCGAGACGGCGGCGGCGAACAGGATGCGGGGCGTGCCGCATTCGCGCAGCGCCATCTCCATCGTCTCCGGCATGCCGAGCCCGATGCCGTAGGGCGTGCGGGTGACGTACTTGGACAGGAACAGCGCGAGGCGCCGTGGCTTGATCTCATCGAGTCGGTACGACCGACCCTGTGTGATCGCGACGATCTTCTCGGTCACGAAAAGCAGGTCGCCGGGCTGCACAGCGTCGGCCGCGTACTCGGTGATCACAGCATCCAGATCGTCGTCAGGCATGACGACGCGGGTGCGCAGCGGAATGCGGGCGTAGGTGCGGCCGTCGATGCTCGTCTCGAGCGCCTTGCCCTCGTTCGCCTGGCTCACTCGAGGTAGTCCCGCAGCGACTGCGAGCGGCTCGGGTGGCGCAGCTTCGCCATCGTCTTCGACTCGATCTGGCGGATCCGCTCGCGCGTGACGCCGAACGTGTCGCCGATCTGGTCGAGCGTCTTGGGCTGGCCGTCGCCGAGGCCGAAGCGCATGCGGATGACGCCCGCCTCGCGCTCGGAGAGCGAGTCGAGCAGCTGCTCGAGCTGACGCTGCAGCATGGTGAAGCCGACGGCGTCGGCCGGAACGACCGCCTCGGTGTCCTCGATGAGGTCACCGAACTCGCTGTCGCCGTCCTCGCCGAGCGGTGTGTGCAGCGAGATGGGCTCACGGCCGTACTTCTGCACCTCGACGACCTTCTCAGGCGTCATGTCGAGCTCGCGGCTGAGCTCCTCCGGCGTGGGCTCGCGGCCCAGGTCCTGCAGCATCTGGCGCTGCACGCGGGCGAGCTTGTTGATGACCTCGACCATGTGCACGGGGATCCGGATCGTGCGGGCCTGGTCCGCCATCGCACGGGTGATCGCCTGACGGATCCACCAGGTGGCGTAGGTCGAGAACTTGAAGCCCTTGGTGTAGTCGAACTTCTCCACGGCGCGGATGAGGCCGAGGTTGCCCTCTTGGATGAGGTCCAGGAACTGCATGCCGCGGCCGGTGTAGCGCTTGGCGAGGGAGACGACGAGGCGGAGGTTCGCACCGAGCAGGTGGCTCTTGGCGCGCTGGCCGTCGCGGGCGACCCACTGCAGGTCCAAGCCCAGCTGGCCGGTCTTCTCGGCCGCCGTCATGTTCGACAGCTTCTCTTCGGCGAACAGGCCCGCCTCGATGCGCATGGCGAGCTCGACCTCTTCGGCCGCGTTCAGCAGTGCGACCTTTCCGATCTGCTTCAGGTAGTCCTTGACCGGGTCGGCGGTGGCGCCCGTGATCTGCGTCGAGTAGACCGGGACGTCGTCCTCGTCCTTGGTCGTCAGGACGATCGCGCCGGTGGGCAGCGGTTCGGTGAACGCCGGCTTCTTGCTCTCGTCGTCCTCGACCTCTTCGACGACGTCTTCGGAGGCCTGAGCCTCGGCGACGGGGTCATCGGCCTTCTTGCGTCTGGTCGGAGCCTTCTTTGCTGCGGGCTTCGCTGCGGGGGCCTTCTCGGCTGCGGGCTTCGCCGCCGGGGCCTTCTTCGCCGCAGGCTTCTTCGCGGCGGCAGGCTTCTTCGCCGCAGCCGCGGAGACGGTCTCGTCCGTCTCAACCGCGTCGGTCTCTGCGGTGGTCTTCGTCTTCGTCCGGGAGTTCTTGGTCGCGGCAGGAGTCACGTTTCGCCTTTCACGGGGCGACATAGCCACCCCGGGACATTTCGGACACTAGTAAGACCCTTGTCAAGCCCCGCGCCTGAGCACGGACCATTGACAACGGGTCGGATAACCAGTATCTCACACTTCACAGCCACCGGCGTCGCGCGGCCGCGGCGGCGTCATGGGCGCGGCGGGATCAGGATCTGCCGCGCTTCTCGTCGTCTCCGGGGGGCCGGGTGGCGAGGTAGCGCTCGAGCTCTGCCGCCAACTCGTCGGCACTGGGCAGATCGCGTTCGTCGAATCCGCCCTCGTCGAACCGGTCGGTGTCATCCGGATCGCGTCCGGCCATATAGGAGTCGTATCGGGTCTCGAGCGTCTGCAGCATCTGACGCAGCTCGTCGTTGTTCTCGACCTGGTCATTGACCTTCGTCAGGTACTCGTCGCGGTTCGCGCGCAGGTCATCGATGTTCAGCATCAGGCCCGTCGATCCCATGACGCGATCGGCCGCGGCGATGACGGCGTCGGGGTTCTCAGTCTCTGCCAGATAGTGCGGAACCAGCAGTACGAAGCCGACGACGCGGTCGCCGCGCTCGGCGAACCGGTACTCGAGCAGATGCCCCACCGTGCCGGGCACCTGCGTGCGCGGCCGCCATACCGACAGGCTCGCCGTGATCTCTTTGCGGTTGCCGCTCACGGTCGTGCTGATCGGCCGGGTGTGCGGCACGGGCATCGCGATCGAATGCACCCAGGTAACACCGGACACGCCGAACTCCTCGGCGAAGTCGAGCACGCTCTGCGAGA
>NZ_JBQDVP010000003.1:0-125936 GCF_052102115.1 Microbacterium sp. | reverse complement strand
GGACTCCCTTTAAACAGAATGGCCACCCAACGCTGGGTGGCCATTCTGCGTTAACGCGGGCGATTATTCTGCGTGAACGGTTGCTGCGCTTTCCGTCATGACCAGATCGCCTGAACGACCAGGCTCACCGCAATGCCGATCATGATCAGTGCGATCATCGCGTCGACGATGCGCCAGGAACGCGGGGTGCTGAGACGCTTGCTTAGACGGCGCGCGCCGTATCCCAGTGCCGCGAACCACAGGATGCTGGCTGCGATCGCACCGGCTGCGAACACCCAGCGGTCATCCCCATGTGTCGCGGCGACCGACCCGAGCATCACTACGGTGTCGAGATAGACGTGGGGATTGAGCCATGTCAGCGCCAGCGTCGTGAGGACCACCGCTATGGTCCGTCCGGTGGGGCGAGAGTTCGCCGGACCGTCCGCGGTCAACGTCTCGCCTGTTCCGCTCAGCGCTCGGCGCGCAGCCAGCAGACCGTAGACCAGTAGGAACGCCGCACCGACCCAGCGCGCGATGACGAGGAGCCAGGGCATCTGCTCGACCAGGAATCCGAGTCCCGCGACACCTGCGGCGATCAGCACCGCATCGGACACCGCGCAGATGGCGACCACGAGCAGAATGTGCTCTCGTCGGATGCCCTGGCGCAGAACGTACGCGTTCTGCGCACCGATGGCGATGATGAGCGAGAGACCGAGACCGAGGCCAGCGAGGAAGGTGAGCACGCTACGACGCTACGGTGAGCGGATTGTAAGCGCCAGCGCACATATCTTAGGTTCCATTAGCATCGCTTCATGGCATCCATTTCGCCCGAACTCGCCTCGACCGTTGCAGCGATCGTCGACGGTGGAAGTCTGGAGTCCGCCGCTCGCAGCCTCAGCATCACTCCCTCGGCTGTGAGTCAGCGGTTGAAGACGCTTGAGCAGCAGATCGGGCGCGTCTTGGTCGTTCGCGGTCGACCGGCGACGGCGACTCCCTCAGGAGAAGCGGTCGTCCGGATGGCACGGCAGGTCGCGCTGCTCGAGCACGAAACGCTGCTGGGTCTCGGGTTGGACGACGCCGAGGCGCGGGCGAGCGTGCCTTTGGCGGTGAACGCCGATTCCCTGGCCACGTGGTTCCTGGCGCCGCTCGCGCGTCTCAGCGCCGCGCATGACATCGACTTCGACGTGCACCGCGATGATCAGAACTTCACAGCCAGACTGCTCGAGTCGGGGGAGGTGATGGCCGCGGTGACGTCTGAGGCGACGCCGGTCACCGGGTGCACCGTCACTCCACTGGGCGTCTTATCGTATGAGGCGGTCGCGACGCCGGTGTTCGCACAACGCTGGTTCCCCGATGGCGTGAGTGCCGATGCCCTGCGTCGCGCCCCGTTCGTGGATTTCGACCGCCGTGACGCTCTGCAGGGCGACTGGCTGGCGTCTCAGGGCGTCGATGCTGACAGCGTGCCTCGCCACTACGTTCCGGCGTCCCATGATTTCGCGATGGCCGTGACGCTCGGTCTCGGGTGGGGAATGCTCCCCGGATCGCAGCTGACGTCGGCTCAGGCATCCGGCGCCGTCGTGTCACTCGGAGGCGACCCGACCAGGGTGCCGTTGTACTGGCAGCAGTGGAACTTGCGCTCGAGTCTGCTCGATGCGGTGGCCGCCGAGGTCGCCGACGAGGCTGCACGCGTGCTGGGGTCTTGAAACCGAGCGCTCGTCGCTCGCTCAAGTGCGATTCAGTCGGCGAGGGCGAGCGCGCGGAAAGCGTCGCGTTCGCGCAGCGAATCGCGACGGCTGGGAGCTGTGTCCGCATTCGTGCTCGGCGGGCGCTGCCCCGTCGTGCGGTGGTAGAGCTCGTCGATGAGGCGCGTCGCAAGCCCGACCAGCTGCCGGATCTCGCGATCATCGCGGTCGATCCACACACAACGCGGTTCGTCGTCGACGGGGCGGAAGTCGTCGTGCTCCTCCCACACGAACAGGGTGCGCTCGGCGCCGAGCACGTGCTGCTGCCACCACACCTGGCGAAGGTAGGTGCGCGGGATCGTGCGCCAGTTCTTGTTCGTCGTCTTGATCTCGGCGAGCAGGATGCGCCCGTCGGCATCCTGAACGATGCCGTCCGGGGTGGCGAGGTGGCGCTGCTCGATCTCGGCACGGAAGAGCGCCGACGACGGACGAATGCCATGTGTCGCCGCGACCCACGCCGCGATCTCGGGCTCACGTCGCCGCCCGTGGTCGGTGTAGGCATTGCCCCCGAAGCGCGCGCCATTGCCGAGTTTCGAATCCGCGGCACGGATGATCGACCTATCGCTGGAGAGCCCGGCGACATC
The DNA here is from genome assembly GCF_052102115.1 of Microbacterium sp. Lineage (GTDB taxonomy): Bacteria > Actinomycetota > Actinomycetes > Actinomycetales > Microbacteriaceae > Microbacterium. Next base: position 123,631 of record NZ_JBQDVP010000003.1, on the reverse strand, counting down.
GGTCGCCGTGATTCCCCTGGCGCGTGCGCGGAGCCAGGCGACCCGATCGCGGGAGTCCGCGATGATTCGAGCCTGAAGTTCCGGGGTCACCATTCGAGGTTACCCCGCGGCTCCGACCTCGCCGACGCTGCCGCGCCGCATTCGTTGCGGACGCCGTGCTGTCAGCCGAGGAACGGCCAGGCAGCTGGTCCGTGCGAACCAGCCTGATAGTGCTCGAGCGGTACTTCGTTGTTCTTCCAGGCGTCCAGGATCGGCTGTACGATCCGCCAGCAGTGCTCGGCGGCATCCCCGCGCACGGACAGCATCGGGTCGGCGTCGAGGATGCCGGAGAGTACCTCTGCGTACGCCATGAGCTGCCCGGGCCCGAGGTCGGCCGAGAGCGTCGCTCGTTCGAGGACCAGCGGGTCATTCGCTCCGTTGAGATTGAGGTCGAGCGACATCTGGTCGGGCCCGAGCGAGAAGCGCAGCACGGCCCCGTCGGACGAACCGCGCAGCCCCTCCGGCACATGCCGCACCGCTCGGAATCGAACGACGATCTCACGCGCCGGGTCGCCGAGCGCTTTGCCCGAGCGCAGGGTGAATGGAACCCCGCTCCAGCGGGCGTTGCGCACTTCGAATGTCGCGGTCGCCAGCGTCTCGGTACCGCGGGCAGGGTCCACGCCCGGCTCGTCCACGTACGACGGCTTCTCATCGCCGTCGATGCTTCCGGACGTGTAACGGGCACGTCGTGAGCATTCGGCGGGGTCGTCATCCCAGACGCGGGTGGCGCGCAGCACGGCCGAGGTGGCTTCGCGGAAGTCCGCCTCGCCGATCGTGGTCGGCTGCTCCATCGCCACGACCGCGAGCACCTGCAGCAGGTGGCTCTGGATCATGTCGACGAGGGCCCCTGCACCGTCGTAGTAGCCCGCCCGGCCTTCGAGTCCGAGCTTCTCGTCGTACACGATGCTGACCGACTCGACGTTCTCGACCGACCAGAGCGGCTCGAGGATGCGGTTCGCGAACCGGGCGCCGAGCACGTTCAGCGTGGTCGACTTTCCGAGGAAGTGATCCACACGGAACACCTGCGTCTCGGGCACGAGGGCGGCGACCCGCGCGTTCAGTTCCCGAGCACCGGTCTCATCGATGCCGAATGGTTTCTCCAGCGCGAGCATCACGCCATCCGGAAGCATCTCCGGCGTCATCGCGTCGCAGGCGCGCGCAGCGATCGCCGGAGGTACGGCGAAGTACAGGGCGACCTGGCCGCTCAGGCCCTTCAGCAACTTCTTGAGGTCTGCGGCCTTCGTGATGTCGGCTTGGTGGTACTCGATCTCGACGCGTTCGAGGGCGGCATCGGCATCCGCTGTCTGGAATGACGCGCGCACCACCTTCGTGAGCCGGTCCGCGGTCCAGTCCTCCATACCCGCGCCGATGAGACGCACCCGCCGATCGGGCTCGGCGACCATGAGGTCGCCCAATGCCGGCAGCAGCAGGCGCGAAGCCAGGTCACCGGTGGCTCCGAAGACGACGAGGGTGGTGGCAGCAGCATCCATGCGCACACCGTAACGCGCGCCCGTGCATCCCGACCAGGGGCATGCGACAATCGGGCGATGCCTGCTTCAATCGAGGATTACGCACTGCTCAGCGACTGCCGCACCGCTGCGCTCGTCTCGCTCGATGGATCGATCGACTGGCTCTGCCTGCCGCGTTTCGATGCTCCGTCGATCTTCGGTGCGCTGCTGGGAGATCCCACTCACGGATGCTGGACCCTCCGCCCGAGCGACCCATCGGCGACGGCGCGGAGGTGGTACCTGCCCGACACCTTCATCCTTGTCACGCGCTGGGAGACGGCGGACGGCGTCGCAGAGGTGCAGGAGTTCATGCCGATGACGGACGATCGGACGGATGTCGTCCGCCGGGTAACCGGCATCGAGGGCACCGTCGCGTTCGGCACCGAACTGCGAATGCACTTCGATTACGCCCGCGCTCTGCCGTGGGTGCGACAGGTCGGCACGCGCGATGAGCCGGCACTGAGCGCGATCGCCGGACCAGACGCGGTCCGTTGTGCGCGGTGTCGCGCTCGCGGCATCCGACCACGTGCACGCCGCCGAGATCACGGTGACGGCGGGGGAGCGCCGTGAGCTCGTGCTCACCTGGTATCCCTCGCACGAGAGCGCACCAGAGGCGCTCGACGTCGAAGACGCCATCGCACGCACGCGCTCCTGGTGGCAGGGCTGGGCGAGCCCGATCGCGCACGACGGGCCGCATCGCGACGCCGTGGTGCGCTCGCTGCTGGTGCTGCGTGCTCTCACGAACCGCGACACCGGCGGCATCGTCGCCGCCCCGACGACGTCGCTGCCCGAGGAGTTCGGCGGCTCGCGCAACTGGGACTACCGCTACGTGTGGCTGCGAGATGCCGCGCTCACACTCGAATCGCTCATCGCTCACGGATTCCTGGAAGAGGCGCATCACTGGCGGCGTTGGCTGCTGCGTGCGGTTGCCGGAGATCCTGCCGAGGTGCAGATCATGTACGGGATCGCCGGGGAGCGGGATCTCACAGAGCGAGAGCTGCCGAGCCTTCCCGGCTATGACGGCGCGGCACCGGTGCGCGTCGGCAACGGCGCCGTCGAGCAGTATCAGGGCGATGTGCTCGGTGAAGTGCTGGTCGCGCTGGAAGCGGCGCGGATGGCGGGGCTCGACGAGACCGAGTTCTCCTGGCCGTTGCAGCGCGCGTTGATCGACCGCGTGATCGCCGGTGTCGACCGTCAAGACAACGGCATCTGGGAGATTCGAGGCCCGCTGCGCTGGTTCACCCACTCCCGCGTCATGATGTGGGCGGCGCTGGATCGTGGTGTGCGCGCGGTGCGCGAGCACGGACTCTCGGGTGACGCCGAGCGCTGGGAGAAGATGCGCGAGCGACTGCGCACCGAAATCGATGAGCGCGGCGTGCATGCGGATGGCTATTTCGTGCAGCACTACAACAGCGATGAAGTGGACGCCTCGCTGCTCACGCTCCCGCAGGTCGGATACTGCACGGCAGATGACCCGCGGATGCTGCGCACGGTCGAGCAAATGGAGCAGACCCTCATGCGCCAAGGGCTGCTGATGCGCTATCGCACATCCTCCGGAGTCGACGGACTCGACGGTGGGGAGCATCCGTTCCTCGCGTGCAGCTTCTGGCTCGTGGAGCAGTACGCGGCGAGCGGCCGGATCGAAGATGCGCGAGAGCTGATGGATCGCCTGGTCGCTCTGGGGAACGATGTCGGGCTGCTTTCGGAGGAGTACGACGTCGACGGTACACGGCAGGTCGGCAACATGCCGCAGGCTCTCTCACACCTCACGCTCGTCCGCGCGGCGGACGCGCTGGGAGGGCACGCGGGGCGTGCCGCCGATCGGCGTTAGCCCCGTGCAGATGCCCAGCAGCCCGAAATGAGCGAGGAGCGATCACGTGGTGATGCGCGCGAAGATCGGCGGCTCGAAGTTCACGGTCCGCGCCTGCGCCCACCCAGCGGCAGACCTCATCGCTTCGCCGCGACGATAGATGCAGTCGAATGAGGATCCACAGCCCCCCGATGGCGGCAAGAATACCGATCACTGCCATGACGATGTCGAATGATACGAGGCCCGCGCCGGAGAACGAACCCTCCCACTGAGCTGCAGACTCATGCGGCAGAAGTGATTGCCGGCACGTGGATTTCGGGCGGGATGCGCGATGAGGTACAGTAGAGATAACCGAAGACCGCTGGTCATCGTTGAGCGTGCAAACGTGAAGCGATTGAAGCACTGCACTGCAGGGGCCCGCGCAGGAACATGAACGTTCTCCAGGAAACTGGATTCCACGCTCCGTCGCCTGCGCCGGAGCGTTTTTGTTTGTGAGCGGTCCAGGTCGATGCCTGACGGACGTGAGGCATCTCGTACCCATCAAGGAGAGACCATGGCGCAGAAGGATGCATCGGTCGCCGAGCTCACGAAGTCATTCGAGAACTCGAACGCCGTCCTGCTGACCGAGTACCGCGGTCTGACGGTTGCTCAGCTCAAGGAGCTGCGGGGCACTATTCGTCAGGACGCCGAGTACGCCGTGGTGAAGAACACGCTGACCAAGATCGCCGCCAACAAGGCCGGCATCTCTGCGCTGGACGACGACCTCAAGGGTCCGTCGGCCGTCGCGTTCGTGCACGGCGACTTCGTCGCCACCGCGAAGGCGCTTCGTGATTTCGCCAAGGCCAACCCGCTTCTCGTGATCAAGGGCGGCGTATTCGAGGGCAACCCCCTCACTGCCGAAGAGGTCAACAAGTATGCATCGCTCGAGAGCCGTGAGGTTCTGCTGGCGAAGGCAGCGGGCATGATGAAGGCGACGATGGGCAAGGCTGCCGCGACCATCGACGCGCTTCGCGAAAAGCTGGAGACCGCAGAGGCCGCATAAGCGACCAGCGATCTCGTTCCACAAACCCCATCAATCTAGGAGATACATCATGGCTAAGCTCACCACTGAGCAGCTGCTCGAGCAGTTCGCAGACCTGACCCTCGTCGAGCTCAGCGACTTCGTGAAGGCGTTCGAGGAGAAGTTCGACGTCACCGCTGCCGCCCCCGTCGCCGCTGCAGGCGCCGGTGGCGCAGGCCCCGCTGAAGAGGTTGAGGAGAAGGACTCCTTCGACGTCGTCCTCGAGGCTGCCGGCGACAAGAAGATCCAGGTCATCAAGGCTGTCCGCGAGCTCACCTCGCTCGGCCTCGGCGAGGCCAAGGCCGTCGTCGACGGTGCTCCGAAGGCTGTCCTTGAGGGCGCCAACAAGGAGACCGCTGACAAGGCGAAGGAAGCCCTCGAGGCTGCCGGCGCCACCGTCACGCTCAAGTGATCTGAGGCGGGTCGACCGCCGCACTCATACGAATGCCCCGGGCTGATGTCCGGGGCATTCGTGCGCCTACCGCGGGGCCGCGGAGGAGTTGCGCACGACCAGAGCGGATGCTGTGACCACCCGCTCGCGCGCGGCATCGGGGTCATCGAGCCGGCGCATCAGCATCCGCACCGCCTCGCGGCCCTGCTCGCGCGGCTGCTGCCGGATCGTCGTCAGCGCGAACATCTCCGCATTCTGGTGGTCGTCGACGCCGACCACGCTGAGTTCGGTGGGCACGGCGATGCCCAGGCGCCGTGCGGCGATGATCGTGCCGATCGCGACCTCATCGCACACCCCGACGACGGCCGTCGGGCGGGTGCGCCGATTGCCGAGCAGGTCGACGGCGGCCTCGTACCCGCTGGGCATGCTGCCGGGGGCCGGGCTCACCTGCGCGCGCGAGCCGAGGCCCGCGGCGTCCATCGCCGATCGGTAGCCCTCGAGGCGGCGGGCATCGCCGAAGCTCGCCGTCTCGGTGCCGTCCGCGCCTCCGATGAAGGCGATCTCGGTGTGCCCGAGATCGATGAGGTGCTCGGTGGCGACCGCCGCGGCCGCGGCGTCGTCGATGGAGATGCTGTCGACGTGGTCAACGAGGGAGCCAACGTATACCACCGGCCGATCGACGCGGGTCAGTTGCGCCATTTCGTGGGCACCGGGCTGGATTCCGACGGCGATCATTCCGTCGTAGCGGTGCCCGGGAAGCACCTCGTCGAACACCTGCCTGCGCTCGTCGGACTGCTCGGGAACGGCGAACAGCGTGAGGTCGTACGCGTGCTCGAGGAGCACCTCTTGCGCTCCTGCGAGCAGCTCTGAGAAGAACCATCGACTGATCGAGGGGGCGACCACCGCGATGGTCCGGGTCCGCCCCGTGGCGAGGCTCGTCGCCGAGGAGTGTGCGACGTACGACAGGGTTTGGGCAGCCTGCTCCACGCGTGATCGGGTGTCCGCGGACACATAGCCGCGGCCGCTCAGTGCGCGACTGGCGGTGGCCTTCGAGACACCGGCACGTGCGGCGACATCCGCGATCGTGCTCATGCATCCTCCTCGATGGCGTGCGGCACATCCATGCGTCAGAGCACAGCGTAGCCGCACGATCGACAAAAGGGAACCGGTTCCATGTGCGCCAACGTGGTAGCGCTCCCATCCCGCGTGGCGCCGATAGAGGAAAGGTTGCCAGCTTGTGATCTCGGAGCATTGTGCCGCGCACTTCCGGCCAGTATGTTTGGGCCTGGAAGCGGTTCCCGATCCGACTGCCTCAGCGCACCGGAAACGCACGGGGACGTGAACTCGAAGAGGAGAACTCACATGGCACAGTCACAGCGTTATCGGCGCCTGGCGCCGCTCGCCCTGCTCGGGGCGGCGGGCATCGCCCTGGCCGGATGCGGCGCCCCCGGCGCACCGGACGGTGGCGGCGACGGCGGCGGCGAGGATGTCTCCGGCGAGACGGTCACCATCTACGGCACGATCGTCGACGACGAGGCGAAGCTGCTCCAGGAGTCCTGGGCGGACTTCGAGGAGGAGACCGGGATCGAGATCAAGTACGAGGGCAGCCAGGACTTCGAGACGCAGCTCGGCACGCGCGCACAGGGCGGCAACCCGCCCGACATCGCGATCTTCCCGCAGCCGGGTCTGTTCGCCGACTTCGCCTCTCGCGACTTCCTCAAGCCGGCACCGGAAGACGTCGAGTCGAACGCCAACGAGTACTGGACCGAGGACTGGGTCAACTACGGCACCTACGACGGCACCTTCTACGGTGCGCCGTTGATGGCGAACGTCAAGGGCTGGATCTGGTACTCCCCGACGAAGTTCGCCGAGTGGGGGGTCGAGGTCCCCGAGACGCTCGATGACCTGAAGACTCTCACCGACACGATCCAGTCCTCGACCGGCGACCCGGCGTGGTGCGCAGGCTTCGAATCGGGCACCGCGACCGGATGGCCGGGCACGGACTGGATCGAGGACTACGTGCTGCGGCAGGCCGGCCCCGAGGTCTACGACCAGTGGGTGACCAATGAGGTCACCTTCACCGACCCGCAGATCAAGACGGCGTTCGACTCGGTCGGCGAGATCCTGCTGAACCCGGCGAACGTGAACGCCGGATTCGGTGACGTCCGCTCGATCAACTCGACGGCGTTCGGTGATGTCGCCCCGGCGCTCGCCGGGGGCGAGTGCGCACTGACGCACCAGGCATCGTTCCTGTCGGGCTTCTTCCCCGAGGGGACGAACATCGCCGAGGACGGCGACGTGTGGGCGTTCATGCTGCCGGGCGAGAGCGCGGATGACAGCGCGGTCACGGGTGCCGGTGAGATCGTCGGCGCGTTCAGCGACTCCGCGGCGACGCAGCAGGTGCTCGCGTACCTGTCCAGCCCCGAATGGGCGAACAGCCGCGTCAGCCTCGGCGGCGTGACTTCGGCGAACAACGGCCTCGACCCGGCCAACGCGCAGGACCCGATCCTCCAGGAGACCATCAAGATCCTGCAGGACCCCGACACCACGTTCCGCTTCGACGCCAGTGACCTGATGCCGGGCGCTGTCGGTGCGGGCACGTTCTGGAAGGGAATGGTCGCCTGGGTCAACGGCGACCCGACCGATCAGGTGCTCGAGCAGATCGAGACGGGCTGGCCCGAGGGGTGACCCGCCTCCGGGTGGGGCGTCGCGGGGTGAACTCACTCCGGGCGGCCCACCCGCTCTGGTCCGTGCGATGTCGCCCGGACCACCGATGATCGTGCAAAGGGGCTGAAGTGACTGCCACGGACTTCTTCCAATGGATCGGGACGCTGCCGTCGGTGCTGCAGGCGGTGATCGTCGTCATCGCCTTCGCCGTGGTGGTGGCCGCCATCCTGTTCCTCGTCGACATCGCCCCGCGCAGCGGCAGGTGGTACACCGTCGCCCGCCTGGCGATGTGCCTGCTCATCCCGCTCGCGGTGATGTGGTTCTTCAATTCGTACTACTGGGCGATGGGCGTCGCTGTCGTGGTGGGGGCGGTCTTCTTCCTGCTCGACTACCGGTCCAAGACCGGCAAGGGCTATCTCATCCAGCTGGTGGCGTTCATGGCCCCGGCGGTCCTGCTGCTCATGGTGGGGCTCATCCTGCCGTCGCTGCAGACGTTCGTGGCATCCTTCATGAACTCATCGGGCAAGAGTTTCGTCGGCGTCGCCAACTACCTCTGGATATTCGGGCAGCCCGACGGAGTCCGCGTCGTGCTGAACACGATCGTCTGGGTACTGGTCGTGCCGACCGTGTCGACCATCGTCGGTCTCGCCTACGCCGTGTTCATCGACCGCACCCGCGGCGAGAAGATCTACAAGGTGCTCGTGTTCATGCCGATGGCGATCTCGTTCGTCGGCGCGGGCATCATCTGGCGGTTCATGTACGAGTACCGCGGCCCGCAGTATCCGCAGATCGGTCTGCTCAACCAGATCCTGGTCTGGTTCGGCGGCGAGCCGCAGCAGTTCCTGCTCGACGCGCCGTGGAACACGTTCTTCCTGATCATCGTGCTCATCTGGGTGCAGACCGGTTTCGCGATGGTGATTCTGTCGGCATCCATCAAGGGCGTGCCGATGGAGCTGCTCGAGGCTGCCGAACTCGACGGCGCGAACGCCTGGCAGCGATTCACATCGGTAACCGTGCCCGCGATCCGACCGGCCCTCATCGTCGTGCTGACGACGATCTCGATCGCTTCGCTGAAGGTCTTCGACATCGTTCGCACGATGACGGCCGGAAACTACGAGACCAGCGTGCTCGCCAACGAGATGTACACGCAGTTCTCGAAGTTCGAGGCCGGGCGCAGCGCTGCGCTCGCCGTCATCCTGTTCATCCTCGTGCTGCCGATCGTCATCTACAACGCACGCCAGATTCAGAAGCAGCGGGAGATCCGATGAGCGACACACTCAGCAGCCCCGACCTCGAAACGGCTGCGATCACCACGGAGGGCAGGCTGAGCAAATCGGCCGCGCGCACCCGCAAGCGGCTCTCGCGCCCGTGGGCCTCGGCAGCATCCATCGTCATCGCCGTGCTGTGGACGATCCCTACGCTCGGACTGTTCATCTCGTCGTTCCGGCCGCGCGACCAGATCCTCACCAGCGGCTGGTGGGAGTTCTTCCTGAACCCGCAGGTGACGGGGGAGAACTACGTCGACGTGCTGGCATCGGGCACCACTCAGCTGACGATGCTCGAGTCGTTCGTGAACTCGATCGCCATCACGATCCCGGCCACCATCGTCCCGCTGATGATCGCTTCCATGGCGGCCTACTCGTTCGCGTGGATCGACTTCAAGGGCCGCAACTTCCTGTTCATCTTCATCTTCGCGCTGCAGATCGTTCCCATCCAGATGGCCCTGGTGCCGCTGCTGAGCACGTTCTCGCGCGGCCTGAGCATCTTCGGCCTGCAGGTCACGCTCCCGCTGGGAGCCTCCGGCGGGTATGCGCAGGTCTGGTTCGCGCACACGATGTTCGCGCTGCCGTTGGCGATCTACCTGCTGCACAACTTCATGTCGGAGATTCCGAACGAGATCATCGAAGCGGCGCGGGTGGACGGGGCATCGCGCGGGCAGATCTTCTTCCGGATCGTGCTGCCGCTGACGATGCCGGCGATCGCATCGGTCGCGATCTTCCAGTTCCTCTGGGTGTGGAACGACCTGCTGGTCGCTCTCGTGTTCGCCGATGGCGGCGCGGCACCGATCACGAAGCTGCTCGCCGAGATCACAGGAACGCGCGGCAATGACTGGCACCTGCTCACCGCCGGGGCGTTCGTGTCGATCATCGTGCCGCTGATCGTGTTCTTCGCGCTGCAGCGGTACTTCGTGCGCGGGCTGCTCGCGGGATCGACGAAGGGGTAGCACGGCGCGCGGATCCGGGCGATCGCCATACGCTGGAACCATGGATTACGCCGAGCACATCGTCGACCTCGTCGGCAACACGCCATTGGTGAAACTGCAGCGGGTCACCGAGGGTGTGGCGTGCACGGTGCTGGTCAAACTCGAGTACCTCAACCCGGGCGGCTCGTCGAAGGACCGCATCGCCACGCGAATCATCGACGCCGCCGAGGCATCCGGTGAGCTGAAGCCCGGCGGAACGATCGTCGAACCCACCAGCGGGAACACCGGGGTCGGCCTCGCACTCGTCGCGCAGCAGCGCGGCTACCGATGCGTGTTCGTGCTGCCCGACAAGGTCGGCGAGGACAAGATCGACGTGCTGCGCGCGTACGGTGCCGAGATCGTCATGACCCCGACATCCGTCGCCCCCGACAGCCCGGAGTCGTATTACAGCGTCAGCGATCGGCTCGCGCGTGAGATCCCCGGAGCGTTCAAGCCGAACCAGTACGAGAACCAGAACGGCCCGCGCAGCCACTACGAGACCACGGGGCCGGAGATCTGGCGCGACACCGACGGCACGGTCACGCACTTCGTCGCCGGGGTGGGCACCGGCGGCACGATAACGGGCACGGGGCGCTACCTGCGCGACATCTCCGACGACCGGGTGCGGATCATCGGCATCGATCCCGAGGGCAGCGTCTACTCCGGCGGCACCGGGCGCCCGTACCTCGTCGAGGGCGTCGGCGAGGACATCTGGCCTGGCACATACGACCCCGCCGTCCCGCACGAGATCGTGCCGGTCGACGACGCCGCATCGTTCGCGATGACGCGCCGTCTCGCCCGCGAAGAGGGCATCCTCGTCGGCGGGTCGAGCGGCATGGCCGTGGCCGGCGCGCTGCGCGTCGCCGCCACGCTCCCCGCGGATGCCGTGATGGTGGTGCTGCTGCCCGACGGCGGGCGCGGGTACCTGTCGAAGATCTTCAACGACTCGTGGATGCGCTCGTACGGGTTCGGCGCGGTCGAAGAGGCCGAGACCGTGGCCGACGTGCTCGAAGCGCGCCGGTCTGCGCGCCTGTCGCCGGGTGCGATCCCGGATCTCGTCCACGCGCACCCCAGCGACACTGTGCACGACGCGATCAGCATGATGACGGAGTTCGGCGTCTCGCAGCTCGTCGTGCTCAGCGCCGAGCCGCCGGTGATGATGGGTGAGGTCGTCGGCACGGTCGACGAGCGCGGCCTGCTCGACCTGTTGTTCCGAGACGCGGCGAAGCCCGCGGATGCCGTCGGCGCGCATGTCGGGCAGCGGCTGCCGCTCATCGGCATCCACGCCTCGGTCGAGCAGGCGCGCGCCGCGCTCGCCGACGCCGACGCGCTGCTGGTGACGGCCGACGGCCGCCCCCACACGGTGGTCACCCGGCAGGATCTCGTCGCCTACCTCGCGCGCTGAGCGCGCACGGAGTGGGCGCTGCGTCGTCGGAGGTAACACGGCGATGCGGAGAATCGGCGAGACGTAGGCTGAGGGCATGTCCGATCACGCCTTCGCCACCCGCGCCATCCATGCCGGTCAGGATCCCGATCCGCTCACCGGTGCGATCATCCCGCCGATCTACCAGGCCTCCACGCACGTGCAGGACGGCATCGGCAGCTTCCGATCGGGCTACGAGTACAACCGGGCGGGCAATCCGACGCGCAGTTCGCTGGAGACGCAGCTGGCAGCCCTCGAGGGCGGCGTCAGCGCACTCTCATTCGCCTCTGGCCTCGCCGCTGAGGATGCGCTGCTGCGCGGCATCCTGCGCCCCGGCGACCACGTGCTGCTCGGCAATGACGTTTACGGCGGCACGCACCGCCTGCTGACCCAGGTGCACAGCGCCTGGGGCATCGAGACGTCCACCGTCGAACTCGGAGATGTGGATGCTGCGCGCGCCGCGATCCGACCCGAGACGAAGATCGTCTGGATCGAGACGCCGAGCAATCCGCTGCTCAAGATCATCGACATCGCCCAGACCGTCGAATACGCGCACGCGGCCGGTGCGCTGGTCGTCGTCGACAACACGTTCGCCTCGCCGGCGCTGCAGAATCCGCTGGCTCTCGGTGCCGACATCGTCGTGCACTCGACGACGAAGTACCTCGGCGGGCACTCCGACGTGCTCGGGGGAGCGGTGATCTTCGCCGACGACCGGTTCGTCGAGCAGGTGAAGTTCCAGCAGTTCGCCGTCGGCGCGGTCTCGGCGCCGCTGGACGGCTGGCTGACCACACGCGGAATCAAGACGCTCGCGGTGCGGATGCGCCAGCACTCCGCGAACGCACAGGCGATCGCGGAGTGGGCGGCCGGACGCCCCGAGTTCGAGACGGTGTACTACCCCGGCTTGGAGTCCCACCCGGGTCACGCGGTGGCCGCTCGACAGATGAGCGGATTCGGCGGGATGCTGTCGTTCGGGCTCGCCGCAGGAGCGGATGCCGCCCGGGCATTCGCCGAGTCGACCGAGCTGTTCCAGCTCGCGGAGTCTCTCGGCGGAGTGGAATCGCTGATCGGATACCCGCCCGAGATGACCCACGCGTCGGTGCGCGGCACGGAGCTCGCCGTCCCGGAGAACGTCGTGCGGCTGTCGGTCGGGATCGAAGACGTCGCCGACCTGCTCGCCGACCTCGACCAGGGCCTGAAGCGCGTCGCCCGCTGATCGGTGCTCGCCGACGACGCGTGGATCGGGCACAATAGCCGGATGACTCGTCCGGTTCTGCTGTGGTGGGGGATCGGTGCGATCCTCGCGGCCATCGTCGTCGGCATCGTCGTGACCGGTCCGATCGCCCCGGCGATCGACAGTGGTTGGAACGCCTTGATGGTCGACGTGCGCGGTCCGTTCCTCATCGGCGCCGCAGGCGTGCTCGACCGCATCGGCGGCGGCTGGATCGCGAGCTACCTCATCCCGCTCGTGATCCTCGCCGCACTGCTGCTGGCGCGGCGTTGGCGAGCCGCCATCTTCGTCGCGGCGACGCTGCTGGTGAGCGTCGCCGCGGTGCAGCTGCTCAAGGGAATGTTCGCGCGAGCGCGCCCCGAGAGTATGCTCGTCACCTCAGATTTCGGTTCATTCCCCAGCGGGCATACAGCGAACGCGGCGACCCTGGCGACGCTCGCGGTGCTGCTGCTCCCGCGGCTGTGGGTGCTGATCGTCGCTATCGCCTGGACGCTCGCCATGGCGCTCTCGCGCACCGTCGTCTCGGCGCACTGGCTGAGCGACACGATCGGCGGGATGCTGATCGGCACCGGCGTCACGCTGGTGATGGCCGGTTTCGTGCTCACCTGGGCGCGATCGCGCGGCGCACAGCCGGATCTGCCGCGCGCGGAGCCGGATCTGCCGCGCGCGGAGCCTGGCGCATGACCGGCATCCGTCCGTTCCGCGCCTCGGACCGTGCCGCCCTGTTCGATGTCTGCGTCCGAACCGCCGATTCGGGGCGCGACGCGACCGGGCTCTTCGACGATGACGACCTGTGGGGGCTGATCTTCGCGGTGCCCTATGCCGAACGAGACCCCGGTCTGACGTGGGTCGTCGAGGCGGATGACGGGCGGGTCATCGGCTACATCGTCGCGACCGATGACACGGATGCGTTCGAGCGGTGGTTCCGCGACGACTGGTGGCCGCAGTTCGCCGAGCGCTTTCCTCGGCCGGAGGAGCCGCAGACGCGCGAGCAGCACATCGTCGAGTACGCCTATGGACGTGGGCCGGGGCGTGAGCCGAACGCGACAGCGCACCCGGCGCACCTGCACATCGATCTGCTGCCCGAGACGCAGGGCCAGGGGCTCGGGCGCGCGCTCGTCGAGACGCTGTTCGCCGAGTTGCGCAGACGCGGGGTGCCCGGAGTCCACCTCGGCGTGAACCCCGACAACGCCGGCGCGGTGAAGTTCTACGAGCGGATCGGGATGCAGCAGCTGCCTTCATCGGACGACGGACTGCAGTTCGGCGTGCGGTTCTGACCTGTCCAGGTCGCGATCTCTGCCGCTCTGGCGCGGGGAAAACGGCGACTTTCGCGACCTGAACATGGGGGCGGGAACGACTGAGGGCCCCCGCTGCGCGGGAGCCCTCAGCATTTTGGCGGTGACGGAGGGATTCGAACCCTCGGTTGCTTGCACAACACACGCTTTCCAAGCGTGCTCCTTCGGCCGCTCGGACACGTCACCAGGAACAACCTGAACAGTCTATCCGATCGATTCCGCGCGCCGCGCCAGCGCAGACGACCCCTAAAGTGGAGGCACCGGGCGGGACCCGAACAGGAGAGCACGTGACCGAGCCATCGCACCGCCGCAAATGGATGCTGCAGATGCAGCAGCCTGTCCCGCCTGCGACCGTGTTCGACCGGGCGGCGTTCCTCGTCGGGGCTGCGGCGGCGATCTGGCTGGCCGTCATCATCGCGATCCAGGGGGTTCGCACCCCGTGGGCGCTCGCATGGTTCATCCCGATCTGGGCGATCACGGCGTACCTCGTCCTGCCGCGACTGCACCGGCTGCTGTCGGACCTCTACGTGCCGGACTACTTCTTCGGACGCACCCGCACGAGCGACGGTCTGCTCGGCGACCCGGTGAACCTCGGCATCGACGGTTCGGCGGCCCAGCTCGACGAGGCCATGGCCGCGGCCGGATGGCACCACGCAGACGAGATCACCGCGGCATCCACCTGGCGCATCATCACCTCCACCCTCACCCGGCGCAGCTACCCGACCGCGCCGGTGTCGCCGCTCATGCTGTTCGGCCGCCGACAAGACGTCGCCTATCAGCAGGAGGTCGCTGGAAACCCGAAGCAGCGCCACCACGTGCGATTCTGGCACTGCCCGCCCGGATGGCTGCTGCCGGGCGGTGGGCACGCGGACTGGCTGGGGGCTGCGACCTACGACACCGACGTCGGCATCTCGTTCTTCACCCTCCAGGTGACTCACCGCATCGATGAGAACACCGATGTCGAGCGCGATCACGTCGTCTCCACGGTCAACGAGGCGACCCCCGCGGTCACGATGCGCATTCTGCACGACTTCACGACCGGCTATCACTCCCGAAACGGCGGCGGAGACCGGTTCGTGACTGACGGGAATCTGCCCATCATCGATGTCACCGGCGTCGAGCATCGGATGCCGGTCGAGCAGCATCCGGCGCCAGCGCCGGTCATCGCCCGCGTGCCGCTGAGCGTGGCCGCCGCCGTCGCGCTCGTCGTCGTCGTCTCGCTGCTGCAGCTGTTCGACGTATTCACCGACGCTGAGCTGTGGCGGTCTCTGGACAGCGCCGATTCTGACGATGTCGTCGTGGCTTCGGCGGCGCTGATCGTGTTCTTCCTGTTCATGCTCGCGCAGCTGTTCCTCGCCGGCATGGTCCTCAGGCGCGGGCGCCGGTCTCGGGCCGTGCTGATCGTGCTCGTCACGCTGACGATCGTCTTCATGGCGATCGACTATCTCGACGGAAGCACGGTGCTCGGGCTGGACTGGGCACTGGCGACAGCATCCGTGCAGTGCATCACCCTGCTGTGCCTCTCGAGCGAGTCCGCCGGCGCCTGGGCGCGGCGCAACGAGAAGAAGAACGACCAGCACGAGCCTAAAATTGCAGGGTGAGCACCCCCAAGATCGTCTTGTTCTACGCCTTCGCGCCCCTCGCCGACCCCGAGGCGATCAAGGTCTGGCAGCGCGACCTGGGCGAAGCGCTCGGGCTGCGCGGGCGCGTGATCATCTCTGAGCACGGCATCAACGGCACCCTCGGCGGCGACCTCCCGGTCCTCAAGAAGTGGGTCCGTTCGTTCCGCTCATACGCGGCCTTCACGGAGGCCGACATCAAATGGAGCGCGGGCACGGGGCTGGATGCCGACGGGCGCAGCCTCGACTTCCCGAAGCTCAGCGTGAAGGTGCGCGACGAGATCGTCTCTTTCGGTGCTCCCGGTGAGCTGCGTGTCGACGAGGATGGCGTCGTCGGCGGCGGCACCCACCTCTCCCCGGAAGACCTCCACGAACTCGTCGAATCCCGCGACGACGTCGTCTTCTTCGACGGACGCAACGCGCTCGAAGCTGAGATCGGCCGCTTCAAGGGTGCAGTCGTGCCCGACACCGAAACGACCCGCGACTTCGTACAGCTGCTCGATTCCGGTGCGTACGACGACCTCAAGGGCAAGCCGGTCGTCACCTACTGCACCGGCGGCATCCGCTGCGAGGTGCTCTCGAGCCTGATGGTCTCGCGCGGTTTCGGCGAGGTGTATCAGCTCGACGGCGGCATCGTCCGCTACGGCGAGAAGTACGGCGACGACGGTCTCTGGGAGGGATCGCTGTACGTCTTCGACAAACGCGGATCGGTCGACTTCAGCGACCACACGGCCGTCGTCGGGCAGTGCGCCGGATGCGGCGCCGCCACGAACCGGACAGCGAACTGCCCCGACCTCTCCTGCCGCCGCCAGTTCGTGGTGTGCGAGGCCTGCGATGCCGTCGCCTGTGACGAGCACGTGGGGGCATTCCCTCGGCAGAACGCCTGACCGGCGCCGCGGCTAACCCGGCGCCGAGGCGCGCGCGGGTTCGGACACGAACAGCGACCGCGGCAGCATCGTGGCGCCGAACCGGTCACGGGTGTCGACGCTGCGCCGCAGGGCAGTTGCGATCCGCCCGAGCGCCGCTGCGAGGTCACCGGAGGCATCGGCCGATCGGGCGAAGCTGGCCTGCTCCACGGCATCCACGAGCCGGCCGACGTCTGCGGCATCCGCCCCTTGCTCCACCAGCTGCGCGCCGCGCGTGCGGGGTGTGTCGGCATTGGACACCGGCATCCGCAGATCGAGCATCGTCGCCTCCACCTCCCGCCAGGCGGATGCCGCGTCGCCGCGACGTGCGCGCCGCATCCTTCCGGCGCGAACGCCGATGCGGACGAACAGGGGCAGCAGCAGGATCAGCAGGATGCCGGCCGCCACGAGCACCACCGGTGTCGGATCGAGCTGCCGCAGCGGATCCGCTCCCGTCGCCGTCACGTCATCCGGATCTTCGTCGAGCGCGGGATCGCGAGACGGCGCGGCGGACGGCTCCGCAGACGGTTCCGGTTCATTCGGATCCGTCGTCGTGCCGCCCTCGGTCGTGGCAGGCAGGTAGTCGGTCGGAACTCCCAGCGACGCTGTCGGCTCGAACGGCACCCAGCCGATGCCATCGAAGTGCACCTCCGGCCAGGCATGCAGCTGGTCGCTGCTGACGGTGTAGATCGACTCGTCGCCGCGCCGCTCGTCCGTGAGAGACCCGGGCAGGTAGCCGACCACGATCCGCACCTGCATGTCGAGCGACTGCGCCATCAATGCGAATGCGCCGGCGAAATGGATGCAGTAGCCCGAGCGCACCTGAAGGAACTGTTCGACCGCGTCGGTGCCCGTTCCGTCGAAGTCGCCGTCCACCGGGGCTTCCAGCGAGTACTCGAACTGCGAGCGGAACCAGTTCTGCATCGCGACGAGTCGGTCGTAATCGGTCGTGGCGTCGGCGGTGACCTCGCGCGTCGTCGCAGCGATGAAGTCGGGCACATCGACAGCGCTCCGCGGTGACGCCGACGTCGCCTGGATCTGCTCCTGCGTCGGCTCCACGATCTGAGAGGTCACCGTGTAGTCCTCGTCCGCAGCATCCCGACTCTCCGACGTCACGGTGCGGTTGAAGGGCATCGCCTGCCATCCCGACGTCAGGCCGACGACCTTCGTGGCGGCGTAGGGGACAGGCAGCAGCGAACCGGAGATGCCGGTGACGCGGATCGACGTGCGGCGTTCTTCGGTCTCGATCTGCTCCGACCAGTCCGGGGTGCCGAAACCGTCCGAGACGGGCTGGAGGTCGCTCTCATCGGGACTCCAGGTCGAACCGTCGAAGTCTGAGAGGCTCGCCACGCGCAGGTACGGCGCGGCGGGAGCGTCGGTTGCGAGGGTGATCACCGTGAACGGGGTCGGGCGCCGGAGGTCTTCGCCCAGGCTCAGCGACGGATCGATCCGCGCGCTCGTGCCCGCTCCGACCCAGGTCGACGAGATCGGCAGCACCGGCGTCACCACGAGCGCTGCCGCGATCGCTGCAGCGCCGACGCTGAGGGTGACGCCCGCGGAGGTCCGCCGCTGCCGCTGATCGCCATGACGGATGCTGTGCCGCAGCAGGAACAGTGCCAGCAGTGCGAGCAGCACGAACCAGGGAAGGTTCGCGTCGCCGACGGTGATGATCATCGGGAGTGCTCCGACGACGGCGACGAGGACGATCGTGGGCAGGGCGAACCGCGCCGCGATGAGCTGGTCGATGAGAATCGCGATCACCGCGAAGCCGATGCCGAGCACGGTGCGGAGCGCGAGCGTGTCGGCCAGCGGGGCCGTGCCGAACTGCACCTGCTCCAGGGCATCGGTGGCCAGCTGGGCGAGAGTCGACAGTGTCGTACCGGTCGGGATGACGCCCAGCAGCGCCCCCTGCGGGACCAGCAGCAGGGTCACGGCCATGATGCTCACGGCCAGCTGAGCGAGCACGGGCCACGGACCGTCGGCGAGCCGACCCCTGCGCACCAACCGCAGGGTCATGCCCGTCGCGACGGCCAGGACGATCAGGATCACGCTGGTGAGCGACCACGGACCGGCCGCGATCACCGCGGTGTACGGCCACAGCACCACGAGGCCTGCGCAGACCGAGAGCAGGGCGGCCGCGAGGGTGCGATCGCGCCGCCTCGTGCGCGCCTCGAAGTCGATCGGCGTGCGACCCGTGGCCCGGGCCTCAGCGCGGAACATGGCCGCCTCCCGGTGCCACGTGTCCGGCCAGGGCGTCATCCCACGTGCTCGATACGTCGTCATCGAGCTCCGCTGTCGACCATCCGCGCAGGGCTGCGGCTGCGGCCGCCCCGGGCTGCGGCGCCGCGATGAGCAGGATCGGGGCGCCGGCGCCACCGTGCCGCATCTCGGCGGCATCGGCCTCGTCGAGGTTCCCGGTGATGACGACGAGGGGACCCGGGGGCGTTCCGTCGAGCAGGGCGACGATCTCGCGGGACTCGCCCTGCGGGCGCACCATCGCGAGCGCGACGAGGAGCGAATCGCGATCGTCCTCTTGGCCGCGCAGCGCGCCGAGCATGGTGCCCGCCGAGTCGCGGACGTCTACGCTGTAACCCTCCTGCACGAGATGGAGCGCGACGGAGGCGCAGGCGGTCACGGCGGCCTCGAACGCGGCATCCGCGCTGGCCTCGAGTGATTCCCATCGGCGAGCGGCGCGGTCGAGGATGACGATCGCGTCAGGGCTCGCCTCCTCCTCTTCCTGGCGCACCATGAGATCGCCGCGGTGAGCAGTGGCGCGCCAGTGGATGCGGCGCATCGAGTCCCCAGACACATACTTGCGCGGCGACAGGTTGTCGCTGCCCTGCCCGAGCCGCGACGAGGCGGTGTGCGCCGTGCCACCGGCGGCGCCGACGTCACCGCTCATCGGCGCGAGCGGCACCACCTCGGGCACGACCGTCACCGTGCGGGAATCGCCGAACTCCTGCACGCGCTGTGCAAGACCGAAGGGGTCGGTGGTTCGCAGCGACAGCGGCCCGACGGACCAGACGCCCCGATGAACGCCGATGATGCTGTAGCGGATGTGGGTGCCGTTATCGGTGGGGAACTCGCCCTCGGCGTCTCCGGCAACGGCATCCGGAAGCGTGTCCTGCCACGTGCCGAACGGCACCCGAAGGGCACGCAGATCGAACCGCACGGCCACCTGAGACTCCTCGCCGACGGTGAGCAGGTCTGTGGAGATGCGGCGGGTGACGGCACCGCTGCGCCGCGGCACTCGCACCACGATGGCCGCGAGGATCACGAGGGCGAACAGCAGGACGGCGACGTACAGCAGGATCGGTGCGGCGAACATGTTGGCGGCGATCGCGCACAGGAGCCCCGTCAGCAGCGCGGCGACGCCGCGGAGGGTCAGAGGTCTGCCGGAGCGCATGATCTCAGGCGCGGGCGGTGAGCGGCACCCGGACGCGCTCCACGATCTGATGCAGTGCCGCCTCGACGGGCTGCGCGCCGGCCCGATGCACGCCGCGGGCCGGAAGCAGGCGGTGAGCGAAGACGGGCAGGATGAGTGCGGTGAGATCATCGGGGATGACGTACTCGCGATTGTCGAGAGCCGCCCACACCTTCGCGGCGCGGACGAGCTGCAGCGTCGCCCGGGGGCTGGCGCCGAGGTGCAGGCTCGGATCATTGCGAGTGGCCTGCGCGAGCGCCACCGCGTACTCCTCGACAGCGGGGGAGACGTGCACCGAACGCGCCCAGCCGATCATGCGCGTGACGGCGGTGGCGTCGGTTACAGGGCGGATCGCGGCGAGCGGGTTCACGCTGTCGCGCTGGCGGAGCATGAGCGCTTCGGCCGCGGCATCCGGGTACCCCATCGAGATGCGCATCATGAAGCGGTCGCGCTGCGCCTCCGGCAGCGCGTAGGTGCCCTCCATCTCGAGCGGATTCTGGGTTGCGACCACGAGGAACGGATCGGGGAGCATGTGCGTGCGCCCGTCGACGGTGACCTGTCCCTCCTCCATCGCCTCCAGCAGCGCGGACTGGGTCTTGGGGGAAGAGCGGTTGATCTCGTCGGCGAGCACGATCTGCGCGAACACCGCGCCGGGCTTGAACTCGAACTCCCGGTCGACCGGGTTGTACACCGACACGCCGGTGACGTCGCTGGGCAGCAGGTCGGGGGTGAACTGGATGCGGCGCACCGTGGCATCCACGCTCGCCGCCAGCGCGCGCGCCAGCATCGTCTTGCCGACGCCCGGCACATCTTCGATGAGCAGGTGGCCCTCGGCCAGCAGGCAGACCAGGGCGCTACGTACGGCATCCGCTTTACCATCGATCACGTCGCCGACGGATGCCAGGATCGCTGCCGTCTGCGTCGCGAACTGCTCGGCCGTGATCCCGGGTTCGGTGTCGTGCAGGTCGTCCATGCGCTCCCTCTCGCCCGACGTCGGGTGTTCATTGATCGTAACCCCGCCGGAGTGGCGCCGGGCAGCCGATTCTCGTTGCCGTCGCGGTGCAGGTAGACTTGCCTGCGGCTCTCCGCGTGGCAGCATCCAGGCCAATTCCCCCAGGACGGAAACGTAGCAAGGGTAACCGGGCTCTGCTGGGTGCGCGGAGAGTCCTTTTCTTTCTGCGGACCATTTCTGCGGATGCCTGACGCTCCACAGGTTCACCTGCGAGGATCGTGGTGTGACCACTCCCGTCGCCCGCTCGCGTCCCAGCGTCATCGCTCGCTTCGCGTCTCCGATCGCGCTCGTGGCCCTGATGTGGGTGATCCAACTCGCGGACGCGATCCTGCCGGGCTCGTTCACCGGATTCGGGCTGCGCTCATGGGATCTCGGCGGTCTGCCGGGCATCCTGGTCGGACCGCTGCTGCACTCCGGGTGGCCGCATCTGATCGGCAACACGCTGCCGCTGCTCGTGCTCGGATGCCTGGTCGCCGTCGAGGGTGCAGGCAGGTTCTGGCTCGTCACCGCTGTCGTCACGGTGATCGGCGGCGCGGGAACGTGGCTGGTCAACGCACCCGGCACCCTGACCGTCGGAGCCTCGGGGCTCGTGTTCGGCTATTTTGCGTACGTCGTCGTGCGGGTGTTCTCGCCGCGGCCGATCGCCCATCGCATCGTCTACGCCCTCATCGCCCTCATCGTCATCGTGCTCTACGGCGGCTCGATGCTGGCCGGCATCGTCGGGGTGAGTGCCGGAGTGTCATGGCAGGCGCACCTGTTCGGTGGAATCGGCGGCGCGGCTGCTGCCCTGTTCGGTGGCCGCGACCGCGCAACAGCGGCCGAGTGAGCGGGCGTGACCGGTCGCACCGGCGTGCCCGCCGCCGCGGCTGGCTCCCCGGCATCCTCCTCGGCGGCGCCACACTCATCGTCCTGCTGGCGGTGCTCGTGCCGCTTGCGGCCTCGCGCGCACCGCTGGAGCTCTGCGTGTCGGAACCGGCGTCCTTCCCCCCGTCGGGGGTCGAGGGGTGGGACGGTGAACAGCTCGAGAACGCCGCCGTCATCGTGCGCACCGCGACGGCGCGGGGATTCGGGCGTGAAGGCCAGATCATCGGAGTGATGGCGGCGATGGGCGAGAGCAGCCTGCACAACATCGACTACGGCGATTGGGAGACCTCCGGCATCACCAACCCCGACGGCACCCGCACCAGCAGCATCGGACTGTTCCAGCAGCAGGATTGGTGGGGGAGCGCCGAGGAGCGGATGGACCCGGCGACGTCCGCCGGACTCTTCTACGCCCGCCTGGCGGGGCTCCGCGGGTGGCAGGATCTGGAGCCCACGATCGCGATCCATCGCGTGCAGATCAATGCCGATCCCGGTCACTACGAACGGTTCGAGACGGATGCCGCCGCGATCGTCGATGCGCTGTCCGGACCCTGCCCGTCGTGAGCGGACACGTCGTAAGCTGACACCGTGGCGCGGAGCATCTACATCACCTCGGCCGAAGGACATTCCGGCAAGTCCACCATCGCTCTGGGCGCGCTCGACGCGCTCATGCGCGCGACTCCGCGGGTGGGAGTCTTCCGCCCCATCGCGCGGTCATCGGCAGAGCGCGACTACGTGCTCGAGCTCATGCTCGCCCACGACGGCGTGCACCTCGACTACGACGACTGCGTCGGCGTCACCTACGACGAGGTCCGCGACGACCCGGAGCGGGCGCTCGGGACGATCGTCGGTCGCTTCAAAGCGGTGGAGGCGCAGTGCGATGCGGTCGTCATCATCGGCAGCGACTATACGGATGTCGCCAGCCCCGCCGAGCTCGGATACAACGCCCGCATCGCTGCGAACCTCGGCGCTCCGGTGCTGCTCGTGCTCGGCGGACGCGATCAACAGGCACGGGCAGAGCAGCTGGGCACCTCCACCGCTCGCACACCGTCGGCGGTGGGGCAGATCGCGTCGCTCGCGCTCGCCGAACTGCGTGCCGAGCGTGCCGAGCTGTTCGCCGTGATCGTGAACCGCGCCGACCCTGACGCCCTGCAGCCGACTGTCGATGCGATTCGGGGCGTGCAGGAGCAGACGACGCCGGTGTGGGCGATTCCCGAGGACCGTACGCTCGTGGCCCCCTCGATCCGCGGCATCCTGTCCGCCGTCGACGGGCGTCTGGTCAAGGGGGATGCCGATCTGCTCACCCGCGAGGTGCTCAGCGTCGTCGTCGCGGGCATGTCGATGGTCAATGTCCTTCCCCGGCTCACAGACGACGCGGTCGTCGTGGTGCCGGCCGACCGCACCGAGGTGCTGCTGGCGCTGCTGCTGGCCGATGCCTCCGGCACCTTCCCCTCGATCGCCGGCATCATCCTCAACGGGCCGTTCCCGCTGCCGGACGCAATCGAGAAGCTCCTCGACGGGCTCGCTTCCCGGGTGCCGATCATCGCCACCGATCACGGCACCTACGACACCGCCGTGCGGGTGATGGGGGCGCGCGGCCGGCTGGCAGCCGATTCGCGGCATCGCTACGACCGGGCTCTGGGTCTGTTCCAGACGCACGTCGATATCACCGAGCTGACCACGCAGCTGGGGCTGGCCGAATCGAAGGTCGTCACCCCGCTCATGTTCGAGTACGGCCTGATCGAGCGCGCCCACGCCGATCGGAAGCGGATCGTGCTGCCCGAAGGAGAGGACGACCGCATCCTGCGCGCTGCGGGCACGCTCACCGCGCGCGACGTCGCCGACCTCACGATCCTCGGCGACGAGGCCGCAATCCGCGCCCGGGCGACCGAGCTCGGCGTCGACATCGGCGCCGCCCAGATCATCAGCCCCACCGACCCGTCGTACGTGGACAGGTTCGCGGAGGAGTACGCACGGCTGCGCGCGCACAAGGGCGTCACGCTGGGGCAGGCTGCGGACACCGTGACCGATGTGTCGTACTTCGGCACGATGATGGTGCACCTCGGCCTCGCAGACGGCATGGTGTCCGGCGCCATGCACACCACGGCGCACACGATCCGGCCGTCGTTCGAGATCATCAAGACGAAGCCGGGTGTGGAGGTCGTCTCCAGTGTCTTCCTCATGGCCCTCGCCGATCGGGTGCTCGTCTACGGCGACTGCGCTGTGATCCCCGATCCGACGAGCACGCAGTTGGCAGACATCGCCGTGTCATCCGCGCAGACCGCGCAGCAGTTCGGCATCGAGCCGCGCGTCGCGATGCTGTCGTATTCGACCGGGGCGTCCGGGACCGGTGCGGACGTCGACAAGGTGCGCGAGGCCACGGCGCTCGTGCGCGAAAGAGCACCGGAGCTGCCGGTCGATGGACCCCTCCAGTACGACGCGGCGGCCGACGCCGCCGTCGCTGCAGCGAAGATGCCGGAATCGGCGGTCGCGGGGCGAGCGACGGTGTTCGTCTTCCCCGATCTGAACACCGGCAACAACACCTACAAGGCAGTGCAGCGTTCGGCCGGCGCCGTGGCCATCGGCCCGGTGCTGCAGGGGCTGAACAAGCCGATCAACGACCTCTCGCGCGGTGCGCTGGTCGACGACATCGTGAACACCGTCGCGATCACCGCGATCCAGGCGCAGGGCGGCGCGGCATGACGCTTCGTCTCGCTGCGCTCGCTCAGCGCGTTTCGTCTTGCTGCGCTCGCTCAACGACCCATAGTCGGCTGGAGGCCCCATGAGCGTCGTCCTCGTCATCAACAGCGGTTCGTCGTCGCTGAAGTACAGCCTCATGGATATGGAGCGCGAGGTGCCGCTCGGTGAAGGCCTCATCGAGCGGATCGGTCAGGATTCCGGCGAGATCTCCCACACCGTCCGCCGCGTCGGTGTCGAAGGTGAACCGGCCCCGACGATGCTCGATTCCACACACCGCACGCAGCGGCAGGTCGCAGATCATGATCAGGCGATGGCCGTGATGCTCGAGCAGTTCGCCGAGCACGGGCCGCAGCTGACCGAGCATCCGCCGGTCGCCGTCGGGCACCGCGTCGTCCACGGCGGTGCCCGATTCTTCGCCCCGACGCTCATCGACGACCTCGTCGAGATCAACATCGAGGATCTGTCGGTGCTCGCGCCGTTGCACAACCCCGGCGCGGTGGCCGGCATCCGCGCGGGGCGCCGAATGTTCGCCGACGTGCCGCACGTCGCGATCTTCGACACCGCTTTCCACCAGACGCTGCCGCCGGCCGCCTACACCTACGCGATCGAGCGCACGGTCGCCGAGCGGCACCGCATCCGCCGGTACGGATTCCACGGCACCAGCCACAAGTACGTCTCCGAACAGGCGGCGGCCTTCCTCGGCCGCCCGCTGGACGAACTGAAGCAGATCGTCTTCCACCTCGGCAACGGAGCCTCGATCACCGCGGTCGACGGCGGCCGATCGGTGGAGACCTCGATGGGCATGACCCCGCTCGAGGGACTCGTGATGGGCACTCGCTCCGGCGACCTCGACCCAGCAGTCGTACTTCATCTCGGGCGGGCGGCGCAGCTCGACAATGCCGAGATCGACACGCTCCTGAACAAGCAGAGCGGGATGCTGGGGCTCGCCGGCCGCGTCGACATGCGCGACATTCTCGCCGGCGTCGATGCGGGCGAGGAAGCGGCGACGCTCGCGTTCGACGTCTACATCCACCGCCTGCGCGCGTACGCGGGTGCGTACATCGCCCAACTCGGCGGCGTCGACGTCATCTCGTTCACCGCTGGCGTGGGCGAGAACGCCGCGAAAGTGCGTGCCGCGTCGATGGCCACGCTCGGTTTCCTCGGCATCGAGATCGATCCCGCCCGCAATGAGGCCAGAGCATCCGGCATCCGACGCATCTCCGCCGATTCGTCCACCGTCGACGTCCTCGTTGTGCCCACCGATGAAGAAGTCGAGATCGCGCGGCAAGCGCTCAGCCTGACCTGAGTGGGTTGGGTTCCTGCGGGCCGGATGCACCACTACGCTTGCAGAAGGCACGGAGAGGTGCCGGCATCATTCTTGTTTCTCACGTCTTGGAGTGCTGAGTGCCCGAGAACCTGCCCGATCTCCGCCGCGCCGAAGGTGTCCTGTTCGACCTCGACGGCGTGCTCACCCCGACCGCCGAAGTGCACATGCGCGCCTGGAAGGCGGTGTTCGACGAGGTGTTCGCCCAGTGGGGCATCACCCCGGCATACACCGAAGCCGACTACTACGCCCATGTCGACGGCAAAAAGCGCTACGACGGGGTCGCCAGCGTGCTGCGCAGCCGCAACGTCGAGATTCCATGGGGCGATGCGAGCGATCTGCCGGAGGTCGACTCGGTCTGCGGGATCGGCAACCGCAAGAACGCGGCTTTCGCGTCGGCGCTGCACCGCGAAGGCATCGCGCCGTACCCGGGGTCGCTGGAGCTCATCCGACAGTTGCACGAGGAGGACATCCCGCTGGGCATCGTGTCGAGTTCCCAGAACGCCGAGGCCGTGCTGGAGAAAGCCGGCATCCGCGACTTCTTCACGATCGTCATCGACGGGCGGGTCGCCGAGCGCGACGCGCTCGCCTCGAAGCCCGCGCCGGACATGTTCCGCGCCGGTGCCGTCGCGCTCGGTGTGACCCCCGGTGCCAGCGTCGCGGTGGAAGACGCGCTGGCGGGAGTGGCATCGGCCGCCGCAGCCGGTTTCGCCGTCGTCGTCGGCGTCGACCGCGGTGCCGGTGCCGACGCACTGCGCGCGGCTGGCGCCACCGGCATCGTCGATGACCTTGCCGAGCTGGTCCTCAGCCCGGAGCCCGACGACAGCGAGGAGAGCGCATGATCGATCGCGACCGCTTCCCGGTGCACCCCTGGCGCCTCACCGAGACCCGCTATGGAGAGGATGGCGTCTCCGAGACGCTCTTCGCGGTCGGCAACGGCTACCTCGGACTCCGCGGCAACCACATCGAGGGGCGCGGTGCCCACGAGCACGGCACATTCCTCAACGGGCTGCACGAGACCTGGCCGATCCGGCACGCCGAGCAGGCATACGGATTCGCCGAGGTCGGGCAGACGATCGTCAACGCACCGGATGCCAAGATCATGCGCGTCTACGTCGACGACGAGCCGATCTCGTTCGACGAGGCCGAGGTCCGCGAGTACGAGCGCACGCTCGACATGCGCACCGGAGTGCTCGAGCGCAGCTTCGTGTGGGAGACGCCATCCGGCAAGCGCATCCGCATCCGCGACGAGCGCCTGGTGAGCTTCGAAGAGCGTCACCTCGCGATCCTGCGCCTCGAGGTGACGGTCGAGAACGCGGACGCTCCCGTGACGATCAGCTGCCAGCTGCTGAACCGTCAGGATGGCGGCGATGTGTACGGCGGCACGCCGATCGCCGCGCAGAAGAAGGCTGGATTCGATCCGCGCAAGACCGAGAAGATCACCGAACGCGTGCTCGAACCGGTCGAATATTGGCAGGACGGGCTGCGCTCGGCGCTGTCGTATCAGGTGGCCGATTCCGGTATGACGGTCGCGCTCGTCGCCGACCACATCATCGCGACGGACAATGAGTACAGTGCGCGCACCCTGGTCGAGCCGGACATCGCCAAGAACGTGTTCCGCGTGCAGGCCAAGGCCGGGATTCCCATCACGATCACGAAGCTCGTCAGCTATCACACCTCACGTGGCGTTCCGGCGCGCGAGCTCGTCGATCGGTGCCGTCGGTCGCTCGATCGTGCCGAGATCGAGGGCGTACCGATGCAGTTCGAACGTCAGCGGGAGTGGCTTGCGGAGTTCTGGGATCGCTCGGATGTCGTCATCGAAGGGCATGACGATCTGCAGCAGGCGACCCGCTGGTGCCTGTTCCAGCTCGCTCAGGCCGCGGCGCGGGCCGACGGCACCGGCGTTCCGGCGAAGGGCGTCTCGGGGTCGGGGTACAGCGGCCACTACTTCTGGGACACCGAGATCTACGTGCTGCCGTTCCTGACCTACACGACCCCGCAGTGGGCGCGCAACGCCCTGCGCGCGCGGGTGATCATGCTTCCGGCTGCCCGCCGCCGTGCGGCGCAGCTCAACGAGGCCGGCGCGCTGTTCCCCTGGCGGACGATCAACGGCGAGGAGGCGTCGGCCTACTACGCCGCCGGCACCGCGCAGTACCACATCAATGCCGACATCAGCTTCGCTCTCGGCAAGTACGTGCGCGCCACCGGCGATGAGGACTTCCTGCGGCGTGAGGGCGTCGACATCGCCGTCGAGTCGGCTCGCTTGTGGGCGACGCTCGGGTTCTGGCGCGGGTCGAACGGCGATGCGACGTTCCACATCCACGGCGTGACCGGGCCCGACGAGTACACGACAGTCGTCAACGACAACCTCTTCACCAACGTCATGGCGCGGTACAACCTGCGGTACGCCGCGCGCGTCGTGCGCGAGATCGAGCATGACGATCCGCAGGCGTACGCCGGCATCGTCGAGCGCACCGGACTGGATGCCGGAGAGCCGGATGCCTGGGATCGCGCCGCCGAGGCGATCTTCATCCCGTACAGCGAGAGCCTCGGCATCCATCCGCAGGACGCCATGTTCCTCGAACGCGAGGTCTGGGACCTCGAGCACACCCCCGCCGAGCAGCATCCGCTGCTGCTGCATTTCCATCCGCTGGTGATCTACCGGTTCCAGGTGCTCAAGCAGGCCGATGTGGTGCTCGCACTGTTCCTGCAGGGCAACCACTTCACGGCCGAGGAGAAGCGCGCCGACTTCGAGTACTACGACCCGCTGACCACGGGAGATTCGACGCTCTCGGCTGTCGTGCAGTCGGTGCTCGCCGCGGAAGTCGGCTACCAGGACCTCGCGAGGAAGTATTTCGAGCAGTCGCTGTTCGTCGACCTCGGCGACCTGCACCACAACGCCTCCGACGGTGTGCACGTGGCCTCGGCGGGCGGTGTGTGGACGGCGCTCGTGTCGGGGTTCGGTGGGATGCGCGACCACGCCGGCGAGCTCAGCTTCGATCCGCGTCTGCCGGAGGACTGGCCGTCGCTCTCGTTCCGGATGCAGTGGCAGCGGGCATCGCTGCTGGTGAAGATCACTCGCGACGAGCTGCGCGTGCGTGTACGCGACGGTGATCCGGTCACCTTCACGGTGCGGGGCGCGGAGTACTGGGCGTCGGCGGACTCCGAGGCGGTCGTGCCCCTCGCCGATCAGGGACCGGTGCTGCCCGGGCGGCCGCGGCTCGGACAGTTCGAGGGGGCGCGTCGCGACGACGGCACACGCATTTCGGCATCCGTCCCGGTGGTCACGAGCAGCTTTCCGGTATACACGGCGTTCGAGGATTGACAGCGCGCATGGTGCGATGCGCTGAGCCTGCCGAAGTGCGATGCGCTGAGCCTGCCGAAGTGTCGGTGGCACACCGTAGGCTGGACGAGTGACCACAGCCCTCTATCGCCGCTACCGGCCCGAGACCTTCGGGGAGATGATCGGCCAGGCGCAGGTGACCGATCCGCTGATGACGGCGCTGCGCGGTGACCGCGTCGGTCATGCGTATCTGTTCTCGGGGCCCCGCGGGTGCGGAAAGACGACGTCAGCGCGCATTCTCGCCCGCTGTCTGAACTGCGCTGAGGGTCCGACGGACACCCCGTGCGGCACGTGCCCGAGCTGCGTCGAACTGTCACGCGCCGGTGGCGGATCGCTCGACGTCGTAGAGATCGACGCGGCCAGCCACAACGGCGTCGACGACGCCCGTGACCTGCGTGAGCGCGCCACGTTCGCGCCGAGCCGTGACCGGTACAAGATCTTCATCCTCGACGAGGCGCACATGGTCACCCCGCAGGGATTCAACGCCCTGCTCAAGCTCGTCGAAGAGCCCCCCGAGCACGTCAAGTTCATCTTCGCGACGACCGAACCCGACAAGGTGCTCGGCACGATCCGTTCGCGCACGCACCACTATCCGTTCCGACTCGTGCCGCCGGCGGCGATGCTCGAGTACGTCGAGAAGCTCTGTGCCGAAGAGGGCGTACAGGTCGCTCAGGGTGTGCTGCCGCTCGTGGTGCGCGCCGGCGGTGGGTCGCCGCGTGACACCCTGTCGCTGCTCGATCAGCTCATCGCCGGGTCCGACGGCGACTCGGTGACCTACGAGCGGGCTGTTTCCCTGCTCGGCTACACGCACGGCGCGCTGCTCGACGAGATCGTCGATGCGCTGGCCGCGGGGGATGCCGCGGCCGCCTTCCCCGCGATCGACAGGGTCGTCCAGACCGGGCAGGATCCACGCCGGTTCGTCGACGACCTGCTCGAGCGACTGCGCGACCTGATCGTGATCGCCGCGATGGGAGACGGGGCATCCGCTGTGCTCCGCGGCCTCGCCGAAGACGAGCTCGCACGCATGCGCGCGCAGGCAGACGCCTTCGGCGCAGCGCGACTCTCGCGCACGGCCGACGTCGTGAGCGCTGCGCTGGATGACATGACGGGGGCGACGTCACCGCGACTGCACCTCGAACTGATGATCGCGCGTGTGCTGAGCGCTGCCGGAACCGGCTCCGCTCCCGTCGCGCCTGCGGCCCCAGCCCCGAACGCCGCCGCTTCACCGACTCCCGCTCCCGTCGCCGAGCCCGCTTCGCCGGCGCCCGCAGCCGCGGCCTCATCACCGGCGCCCGCTCCCGCCCCCGAGACCTCATCGCCGGCGCCCGCAGCCGCGGCCGCCGAGACCTCATCGCCGGTCGTTGAGCGAGCCGAAGGCGAGACGAAACGCGTTGAGCGAGCGGAGCGTGTCGAAGCGTCTCCCGCCCCCGAAGCGTCTCCCACCCCCGAAACCCCTTCCGAAGCACCCCCCGCATCCACCACCCCGGTCGACATCGACCGCATCCGTGCGGCGTGGCCGGCTGTCCTCAAGCGTCTGGAGAGTGTCAGCCGAACCTCGTGGCTGCTCGTCACCGGGGTGCAGCCGCTCGATTTCACGGCAGAGACCGACGTGCTCACGATCGGCTTCTCGAGCGAGCAGGATCTCGCGAAGTTCAAGGGAGCGACCCCCGGAAGCGGTCCGTCGGACCATCTGCGCGCCGCGATCGAGCAGGAACTCGGCGTGAAGGTGAAGTACCGCCCGGCGCAGCTGCCGCCGGCGGCGCTGTCGGATTCGGCTGCTTCGGCTCCGGTCCGCACCGCCCCACGGCCCTCCCGGAACCAAGCAGCCGAGAATAAGAGCTCCGAGAATCAGGCTCCCGACAACCAGACGGCCGCAGTCACCGACTGGGCAGTCGCATCGATCCCGACGGATTCCGGCCCCGCCGATGCTCCCGCGCCGGATGCACTCTCGACTGATGCCGTCGCACCCGGCGCTGCGCCGCAACCGCAGTTCCCCGTCGATGACGAGCCCACCGAAGTCGGGGTGCCCGCACCACCGCTTCCGCAGGACGGTCTCGTCGACCGCGATGAGCCGCCGCTTCCCGACGACGAGGATGCGCCGCCGTCGGACGATGCGCCCCCGTACGACGCGCCGCCGGACGATCCGCGCTCGGCAGGCCCGGGCACCGCACCACAGGGCCAGGGGGCGCCAGCGTCCGCGGCGCCGCAGAACACGGCCCCGGCAGCATCCGCTCCGTCGGTGCGGACCGCCCCTGCCGTGGCAGATCGCGCACCGGGCGGCGTCCAGCGCTACGGCGAAGCCGTGATCCGACAGGTGCTCGGCGCGACCTTCGTGCGCGAAGAGCCGTATGAGCCGCCGGCGAGGTTCGCCTGATGTACGACGGCATCGTTCAGGAGCTCATCGATGAATTCGGCAGACTCCCCGGCATCGGTCCGAAATCTGCACAGCGCATCACCTTCCACATCCTGCAGACGCCATCGTTCGACGTCGCCCGTCTTGCCGAGCTGCTCACCGAGGTGCGCGCGCGGGTGCGGTTCTGCGAGATCTGCGGCAACGTCTCCGAGCAGGATCGGTGCGGCATCTGCCGCGATCCGCGTCGCAACCCCGCTCTGATCTGCGTGGTCGAAGACGCGAAGGACGTGTCAGCGATCGAGCGCACGCGCGAGTTCCGCGGCCTGTACCACGTGCTCGGCGGGGCGATCAGTCCGATCGCCGGCGTCGGGCCCGACGACCTGCGCATCACGCAGCTGATGTCGCGGCTCGCCGACGGCACCGTGCAAGAGGTCATCATCGCGACGAACCCGAACCTTGAGGGCGAGGCGACGGCGAGCTATCTCAGCCGGCTTCTCACGACGATGCAGATCACGGTGTCGCGACTGGCGTCCGGGCTGCCGGTGGGCGGCGACCTGGAGTATGCAGACGAAGTCACCCTCGGGCGTGCGTTCGAGGGGCGTCGCACGCTGTGAGGACGACCCCGCCGGACCGCTTCGGCGTGCGCGTTACGAGTCCTTGCGGATCCGAGAGAACAGCGACACGAGCAGCAGCACGAACCCGGCGCCGACGAGCATGTGGCCGAGGCCCGCGATCCCGGCGATCATCTTCGAGGATTCCAGGTCCTGCACCTGCAGCATCCCGTGCCAGATGAGCATCGCCGAGGTGAGGGCTACGCCCGCGTTGTAGATCCAGAAGAACCAGCGGAACAGTCGGCTCGACGACAGCTGGAACGACTTCTCGAGCGCGAGCACGATCAGCAGCACGATCATGCCGAGCGTGAGGAGGTGCGTGTGAGCGAGGCCGAGTTGTCCCATGAGCCCTTCCTCGAAGCCGTTCGCCTTGGTGAACTCCCGGTAGAAGAGGCCGGCGGCGAGGCCGAGCACGACGTAAACGGTGACGGCGGTGAGCAGCTGAAGCTGGGCGGAGCGCGAGACGGCGCGCGTCGTGGTCGGGGTGGTGGTGTCTGAGGTCATGGTTCCACCCTCCGCCCCGGGCGCCGGAAGCAGATCCATCGAAAGATCGACATCCGTGCCCGCGTTCGTCTGCGGAAAGAGAGACAATCGGAGCATGTCGTCGCCGCACATCACCGACCCGTCGCGCCGGCGGATGCTGACGGTCGCACGGTTCGCGCTGCATATGATCACGGCGCTGCTCTCGGCGGTGACGGCGATCCGCGCGATTGCGACCGGGGTGCCCCTGCTGCCCGCGATGCTCATGGCCGGCGTCTTCCTGGCCTGGTACGCCACCGGCGCGGCATTCGCGCGCGGCCGCTTCACCGGGTGGTGGCTGGGCGGTCTCAGCATCCTGTGGCTCGGGATGCTGCTGCTGTCGGCCGAGTTCGTCTGGCTCTCGTTCCCGCTGCTGCTGCTCGCCGGCCACGTCCTGCACCAGTGGCCGTCCGTCGCCTTCGCGATTCCGGTGCTCATCGCGGCCATCGTCGCCCCCGTGGTGCATCAGGTGCCCATCACCTTCGCCCATGTCGCGGGCCCGCTGCTGGGTGGCGGTTTCGCACTCGCGATCTCGCTCGGCTACGACGCACTGCTGCGCGACGCCGTCGAACGCGATCGACTGATCGCCTCGCTCGTGCGCACGCAGGATGAGATGGCGTCCCTGCAGGAGGAGCTCGCCCGCACCCAGCGGGACGCCGGCGCGACACAGGAGCGCACGCGCCTCGCTCGCGACCTGCACGACACGATCGCTCAAGAGCTCAGCTCGGTGGTGCTGATGGCGCGCACCGCCGACGCTGAGCGGATGCCGCAGATCGAGTCGATCGCGCAGCACTCGCTGACCGATCTGCGGCGGATCGTCGCCGCGCTCGCACCGGCCGAGCTCGAAGGCGCTGCTCTGGCCGCGGCGATCGAGCGGATGCTGGAAGCGCTGCGCCGCGACACCGGGATCGAGACCGCGCTGCAGGTCGATCCGGCCCTCCCTGCGATGCAGACATCGCAGGAGGTCGTTTTTCTCCGCGTCGCCCAATCGGCGCTCGCCAATGTGCGCCAGCACGCCCGAGCGTCGCGCGCGGAAGTGTCCTTCGAGGTTGCAGCGGGTCAGGTGGCGATGAGTGTGACCGACGACGGCGTCGGGTTCCTGGTGTCGGATTCCACGGCGACCTCGACGTCGTACGGACTATCGGCCATGCGCTCGCGACTGCGCGAGTTCGGCGGCACCCTCCAGGTGCGATCGGCGCCGGGGGAGGGCACGGTGCTCACCGCGACGGTGCCCGTGGAGCGGACAGGAGGGGACAGCTGATGGCGACGAGAATCCTGCTGGTCGATGACCATCCCATCGTGCGCGCCGGGCTCCGCGCCATCATCGAGACGCGCGGATTCGCCGTCGTGGGGGAGGCCTCGACGGGTGAGGAAGCACTCGAGATGGCATCCGAACTGCACCCGGACGTCGTCCTGTGCGATCTGCGCCTGGGCGATGGGATGGACGGGGTCGATACGACGGCTGCACTGCGGCGGATGCCGGACGCGCCTGCCGTCGTGATCCTTACGACCTTCGATCACGATGCGCAGATCATCCGAGCGATCGAGGCGGGGGCCGCCGGGTACCTGCTCAAGGACGTCGACAACGACACGATCGTCGCCGCGATCACGGATGCCGCCGCCGGTGCGATGGTGCTCACTCCCGGCGGAGACGCTCGCGTCATCGCTGCGCTCCGTGCGCCGAGGGTGACGCTCACGGATCGCGAGCGTGAGGTGCTGCTGGTCGTCGATGAGGGTGCGGGCAACAAGCAGATCGCCGCGCGGCTCTTCATTTCGGAGTCCACCGTAAAGACGCACGTCGTGCACCTCCTCGAGAAACTCGGCGTCGCCAGTCGGGCGGCGGCGGCCAGTGAAGCGCGGCGGCTGGGGTTGCTCTGAGCAGACAGATGTCGGCAACGGCATCCGTCACATGCGGAGGCGGGCATACGCGACGAACGTAGAATATCCCGTGGGCGGAACTGCCCGACGTCCCAGGGAGTGAACGTGGCCCTCATTGTGCAAAAGTACGGCGGCTCGTCCGTCGCCGATGCCGAGAGCATCAAACGCGTCGCCAAGCGCGTGGTCGACACCCGGCGCGCCGGGCACGACGTCGTCGTCGCCGTGAGCGCGATGGGCGACACCACAGACGAGCTGCTCGATCTCGCCGACGAGGTCGCTCCCATCCCCGCGCCGCGCGAGATGGACATGCTGCTCTCCAGCGGAGAGCGCATCTCGATGGCGCTGCTGGCCATGGCGATCCACTCGATGGGGTTCGACGCCCGATCGTTCACGGGCAGCCAGGCCGGCATGATCACCGATGACCATCACGGGTCCGCGCGCATCGTCGACGTGACCCCGGTGCGTCTGCGCGAGGCACTGGATGAGGGGGCGATCGTCATCGTCGCTGGGTTCCAGGGTTTCAACCGCGACACCCGCGACATCACCACGCTCGGCCGCGGCGGGTCCGATACGACGGCGGTCGCGCTCGCCTCGGCGCTCAACGCGGATGTCTGTGAGATCTACAGCGATGTCGACGGCATCTACACCGCCGACCCGCGTGTGATCCCGCGGGCGCAGAAGCTCGACCATGTTTCCAGCGAGGAGATGCTCGAGCTCGCCGCCAACGGCGCGAAGGTGCTGTACATCCGCGCCGTCGAGTTCGCACGCCGCCACGGTGTGCTCATCCACGCGCGCTCGACGTTCTCGTCGGGCGAGGGCACGTACGTTCTGGGCGAGGGCATGAAGAACCCCCGCGAAGCTGAGGGAGAAGTCATGGAAGAACCGATCGTCGCCGGCGTCGCCACAGACAAGGGCCAGGCCAAGATCACCGTGAGCGGTGTGCCGGACGTGCCGGGAAAGGCCGCCGAGATCTTCAAGATCGTGGCGAAGTCGGGTGCGAACGTCGACATGATCGTGCAGAACGTCTCGGCCGCTGCGACCGGCCGTGCCGATATCTCGTTCACCCTGCCCAAGGCGGATGCCTCCGCAGCGCTGAAGGCGTTGGCGGCGGAGCAGACCGAGGTCGGCTTCGATGGCCTCATCCACGACGACCAGATCGGAAAGCTCTCGGTGGTCGGCGCCGGAATGCGCGTGCACTCCGGGGTCTCAGCGACCCTGTTCGAGGCGCTGTCGACCGCGGGCATCAACATCGAGATGATCTCGACCTCCGAGATCCGCATCTCGGTCGTGCTGCGAGACACCGATCTCGCCGACGCCGCCCGTATCGTGCACACCGCGTACGGGCTGGATGCCGATAACGAAGCCGTCGTCCACGCCGGCACCGGCCGCTAGGCAGACGGCTCCGGGATTCGGGCCGCGACGCCGGCCTCAGTAGACTCGCTCACACCCCACCAGGAAGGCCGCACGCAAATGACCCGCATCTCAGATCAAGGACACTCCGTAGCCATCGTCGGCGCCACCGGCCAGGTGGGCACCGTGATGCGCGAGATCATCGCGGAGCGCGCGTTCCCGATCCGCGAGCTGCGGCTGTTCTCGTCGTCCCGCTCTGCGGGCACGGCGATCGATTTCGGCGGCGTCGACGTGATCGTCGAAGACGTCGAGACCGCTGACCCCGCGGGCATCGAGATCGCGCTGTTCTCGGCGGGTGCGACCGCCAGTCGCGCGTATGCCGACCGCTTCGTTGCGGCCGGTGCCGTCGTGATCGACAACTCCAGCGCCTGGCGGGGCGACCCCGAGGTTCCGCTCGTGGTCAGCGAGGTCAACCCGCACGCCATCGATGAGCGCCCCCGCGGCATCATCGCGAACCCGAACTGCACCACCATGGCGATCATGCCGGTCCTCAAGCCGCTCGCCGAGGCGGCCGGGCTCGAGCGTCTCATCGTCTCGACCTATCAGGCGGTGTCGGGGTCGGGCCTCGCGGGCGCCCAAGAACTGCTCGGCCAGGTCGAGGGCGTGCTGGCGCAGGGTGACACGTTGCGGCTCGTGCACGACGGTTCTGCGGTGGACTTCCCCGAGCCCGAGAAGTACGTCGCCCCCATCGCCTTCGATGTCATCCCGCTCGCCGGCTCGATCGTGGATGACGGACTGAATGAGTCCGACGAAGAGAAGAAGCTCCGCAACGAGAGTCGCAAGATTCTCGAGCTGCCCGGGCTCCGTGTCGCGGGCACCTGTGTGCGCGTGCCGGTCTTCACCGGGCATTCGCTTTCGATCCATGCCGAGTTCGCCGACGACATCACCCCCGACCGCGCGCGCGAGATCCTGGCATCCGCTCCCGGCGTCGTCCTCGAAGAGGTTCCCACGCCTCTGTACGCCGCGGGCAAGGACCCGAGCTTCGTCGGGCGTATCCGCGCCGATCAGTCCGCGCCCGAGAACAAGGGGCTCGTGCTGTTCGTCAGCAACGACAACCTTCGCAAGGGCGCGGCGCTGAACGCCGTCCAGGTCGCCGAGCTCGTCGCCGCGCGTCTCCCCGTAGCATCCTGACGCGCGCGGCTGCCCGTCCTCGCCGATCCGTCAGCCCTGCGAGACTGCATTCCGCGGATGAGACCGCGCGGAATCCTGTGCTTCTCGTCCGCGGACTGCAGTCTCGGGCCGGTTCGAGGGGGAGCGGCGGGCGAACTAGGATGGATGGGTGACTGAATCCGTCGACGTCGTCCTCATCGGTGGTGGCATCATGAGCGCCACACTGGGAACTCTGCTGCACGAGCTGCAGCCGGACTGGAAGATCGTCGCCTTCGAGCGGCTGTCCGATGTGGCCCAGGAGAGCTCCAACCCGTGGAACAACGCGGGCACCGGCCATGCCGCCCTCTGCGAGCTGAACTACATGCCGAACACCGGCGACGGGCCGCTCGACCCCGCCAAGGCGGTATCGATCAACGAGCAGTTCCAGCAGAGCCGCCAGTTCTGGTCCTCGCTCATCGCGAAGGGTGTGCTCGACGAACCATCGACGTTCATCAACGCCACCCCGCACATGACGTTCGTGCGCGGCGAGAAGGACGTCGCCTACCTCAAGAAGCGCTACGAGGCGCTCAAGGAGCAGCCGCTGTTCGAGGGCATCGAGTACAGCGAGGACTCCCGCGTCATTAACACGTGGGCGCCCCTGCTCATGCAGAAGCGCCGCAAGGGCGAGCCATTCGCTGCCACGCGTGTGCCGGCCGGTACCGACGTCGACTTCGGTGCGCTCACCCACCAGCTCTTCGACCACCTGGCGGATGCCGGTGTCGAGCTGCGCACGAACCACGAGGTGCGCTCGCTGAAGAAGCAGAAGGACGGCAGCTGGAACATCACGTACCGCAACAGTCTCGGTCATACGCCCGGGCGGATCAACGCGAAGTTCGTCTTCGTCGGTGCTGGCGGCTGGGCTCTGAAGATGCTGCAGCGCGCCGGGATCCCCGAGATCAAGGGGTTCGGCGTGTTCCCGATCGGTGGTCAGTTCCTGAAGACCTCCGCACCCGAAGTCGTCGCTCAGCACAAGGCGAAGGTGTACTCGCAGGCGTCGGTGGGCGCCCCGCCCATGTCGGTACCGCACCTGGACACCCGCGTCGTCGACGGCGAAGCATCGCTGCTGTTCGGTCCGTTCGCAACCTTCAGTCCGAAGTTCCTCAAGAACGGGTCGATGTTCGACATCGTCTCGCAGGTGCGCGCACACAACCTGTGGCCGATGCTCCGGGTCGCCTTCGCGAACCCCGACCTCATCACCTACCTGCTCGGTGAGCTGACCAAGACGCACCGCAAGAAGGTCGACAGCCTGCGGGTTTTCATGCCGACCGCGAAGGACGAGGACTGGACGCTCATCCAGGCCGGTCAGCGCGCCCAGGTGATGAAGAAGGACCCGAAGAAGGGCGGCGTGCTGCAGTTCGGCACCGAGGTCGTCTCGGCGGCAGACGGTTCGATCGCCGGCCTCCTCGGTGCTTCTCCCGGCGCCTCGACGGCCGTGCCGATCATGCTCGGGCTTCTCAAGAGCTGCTTCCCTGAGCAGTACTCTGGATGGGAGCCGGCGCTTCGCGAGCTCATCCCGACCTATGGCGAGAAGCTGAACGAGAACGAAGCCGCAGCCGACGAGTCGATGACCGCGACGGCGAACGCACTCGGCATCGCGAGGTAGCGGCACACCGTGGCGAAGCTCTACTTCCGCTACGGGGCGATGAACTCCGGCAAGTCCACGGCACTGCTGCAGGTCGCATACAACTATGAAGAGCGCGGCCAGCAGGTGCTGCTCGCCAAGCCCGAGATCGATACCAAAGGTGCCGCGCAGATCGAGAGCCGCCTGGGCGTGACCCGCCAGGTCGACTTCTTGATCCCCTCCGGCGGCGACGCGCGCGCCCTGTTCCGGCAGGAACGCGAGCGAATGCGGCAGCGCAGCACGGAGGGACTGATCCCGGCCGATCCCGTCGACGTCGCCTGCCTGCTGGTCGACGAGGCGCAGTTCCTCACCGCGGAGCAGGTCGACGACCTGTTCCGGATCGCGGTGGAGGACGGCATCCCTGTGATGGCCTACGGCATCCGCAACGATTTCCTCACTCACGCGTTCCCCGGCTCTGCGCGGCTGTTGGCGATCGCGCACGCGCTGGAAGAGATGAAGACCATCTGCCGCTGCGGGCGCAAGGCCGTCTTCAACGGCCGCGTCGTCGGCGGAGCGTTCGTCTTCGATGGTGACCAGGTGGCGATCGACGAGGCCGCTGCGGGCGGCGCGACCCCCGACATCATCACCTATGAATCGCTGTGCGGCCACTGCTACCTCGAGGAATCCGGCGGGCGGCTGGGCTGAGGGCGCCCCCTTCGGGTCGCAATCCTCGCCGTTCTGCGCGTCGGATAGCGGCGTGATTCGCGACCTGAGCGGCGTGATTCGTGACCTGAGCGGCGTGATTCGCGACCTGAGCGGCGTGATTCGCGACCTGAGCGGCGTGCTGGCGCGTTTGCGTGGTCTGACCACACGCGATATTCTGTGGTCAGACCACACAGGAGGCCCGATGTCGGAGGAGGCACCGCAGCGCGCGTGGCGCATCGTGCTCGAGCACATCGAGCGCGACCTGCTGGACGGTCGGCTCGGTCCCGGCGACCGGCTTCCCTCTGAACGCGAGCTGTCTGCAGACCTCGGCGTCGGCCGCTCCAGCGTCCGCGAGGCGCTACGCGTGCTCGAGGTCATGGGGCTCATCCGCACCGCGACGGGCTCGGGGCCGGCGTCCGGGGCGATCGTGATCGCTACGCCCTCCGGGGGGCTGGCCGCTCTACTGCGGCTCCAGGTCGCCGCACAGGGCTTCCCACTGACCGATGTCGTACAGACCCGCCTCGTGCTCGAAGACGCGGTCGCAGTGTCACTCGCGGCATCCGAGTCCCGCGATCTCGTCGACGCGCATCGCATCCTCGACGCGATGGACGCCCCTGGCCTCCGTACCGCGGAGTTCCTCGCTCTCGATGCGCAGCTGCATCTGGCCCTGGCCGAGTCCAGCGGCAACACCGTGATCGCGGCGATGATGTCGGGTCTGCGTACGGCGATCGAGTCGTACGTGCTCACCGGAGCCGAGGCGATCGCCGACTGGGATGCCATGGCGTCCCGTCTGCGCGCCGAGCACCGTTCGATCGTTGCGGCCATCGATGCCGGCGACGCGACGACGGCACGCGCACTCGTCAACGCCCACATCGCGGGGTACTACGCCGCCACCGGCCTCACCCCGTCCACCGTCTGATTCCGCACCCGACCGAAAGGAACGCCATGGTCCAGCGCCAGCTGCCCAATCCCGCAGAGCTCCTTGAGCTGATGAAGTTCAAAAAGCCCGAGCTCGACGGTCGGAAGCGCCGCCTCGATGCCGCGCTGACGATCGACGATCTGCGGCGGATCGCCCAGCGGCGCACGCCCAAGGCGGCGTTCGACTACACCGACGGCGCCGCCGAGGGCGAACTGTCGCTCACGCGTGCGCGGCAGGCATTCCAGGATGTCGAGTTCCACCCCGGCATCCTCAAGCCCGCTCCCGACGTCGACACCAGTGTCGAGATCCTGGGCGGCTCCAGTGCTCTGCCGTTCGGTATCGCGCCGACCGGGTTCACGCGGTTGATGCAGACCGAGGGTGAGATCGCCGGGGCCGGGGCCGCTGCTGCAGCGGGTATCCCGTTCACGCTCTCCACACTCGGCACCACGTCGATCGAGGGCGTCAAGGCGGCGAATCCGCACGGGCGCAACTGGTTCCAGCTCTACGTGATGCGCGACCGAGAGATCTCCTACGAGCTCACCCGCCGCGCTGCCGCGGCCGGCTTCGACACCCTGCACTTCACCGTCGACACTCCGGTCGCCGGTGCGCGGCTGCGTGACAAGCGCAACGGCTTCAGCATCCCGCCGCAGCTGACGCTCGGGACGATCATCAACGCCATCCCGCGGCCGTGGTGGTGGTTCGACTTCCTGACCACGCCGAAGCTCGAGTTCGCCTCGCTGAGCACCACCGGCGGCACCGTCGGCGAACTTCTGGATGCTGCGATGGACCCGACCATCAGCTACGACGACCTCGCCGTCATCCGCGACCTGTGGCCCGGAAAGATCGTCATCAAGGGCGTGCAGAACGTCGAAGACTCCGTGCGCCTGAAGGACGCGGGGGTGGACGGCATCGTGCTGTCGAACCACGGCGGTCGGCAGCTCGATCGCGCGCCGATCCCGTTCCACCTGCTGCCCACGGTTCGCCAGGCGGTCGGCGAGGACTTCACCGTCATGATCGACACCGGCATCATGAACGGTGCCGACATCGTCGCATCTGTGGCGCTCGGCGCCGACTTCACCCTGATCGGGCGCGCCTACCTCTACGGCCTGATGGCGGGCGGACGCCAGGGCGTCGACCGCACGATCGACATTCTGCGCACCGAGATCGAGCGCACCATGCGTCTGCTCGGCGTCGCGTCGCTGGCCGAGCTCACCCCGGCGCACGTCACGCAACTGACGCGGCTCGCGCCGGTGAGCATGTCCGAGAAGTTGCGGGTGTAGAGTCCCGCGACCTGCATCTTCCCGGACACATGGCACAGCGCGTCCGGGAAGATGCGGATACGGATCAGACCTGCCGGTCCTCCAGCGTCGGCTGCAGCGTCGGCAGCAGCACGTCGAGCTCATCGGCGGTGTTCTGCCAGTCGGTGACAGCGATCGAAGGCACGCCGAGGGCCAATACAGGGTAGTCATTGCCACCCTCATCGAGACGGTCGCCGTAGAAGAGCATGTCTGCGAGCGGGATGCCGGTGTGCTCGGCGAGAGACGTCATTCCGTGGGCTTTGTCGATGCCGGCACGCGTGATGTCGATCGAGGTTGACCCGCCGGCGCGCACCTCGAGCCCTGGAACCCGGGGGGCGACAGCGTCGCGCAGGCGGAGGCGCTTCTCGCCGGAGGGATCCCAGGCGTGCTTGGCGTCACCGGGAGCCTGCTGTCCGAGGGCCGAGAACGTGATCTGTGACCCGCGATCCTCGAGGATCTCTCCCCACGGGTTCGGCTCCCACAGACCCAGCCGCTCGGCCTCCTCGCGGAGCGCCCGCAGTGCCGCAGACTTCTCCTCGTCGGAGAGATCGTGAGCGTAGACGGGAGCGAAGTCGTCGCCGTCGTGACGCAGATAGCGCGTGCCGCAGGTGGGCAGCAGGTGCAGACGTGACAGCTGCGCAGCATCCGCATCGCCGAGCTGAGCGATGACCTGCGAACGGAACTGCGCCTCGTTGCCACCCGAGATGATGGCGACGTCGACGACGCGCAGCAGGGCACGCAGCTGGGCGGCGATGCGTGGGTCGATCGCACTCTTGGATGCTGCGAGAGTGTCATCGAGGTCGAAAGCGACCAGTCGTGGGGGCTTCGGGTGAGGGGCAGTCTGACGCGACGCAGTCATGATCTCTCCAGGATATGAAGAAGGCCGCCCCGGAGGGCGACCTTCATGCAAACGTCGGGGTGACAGGATTTGAACCTGCGGCCTCTTCGTCCCGAACGAAGCGCGCTACCAAGCTGCGCCACACCCCGTTGCAACCGTTCGAGTCTACCCCGAAACGCGTGGCGCGCCGAATCGGCGACGGGCCGTGGTCAGGCGGGCGTGTCCGTCGCGGTCAGCGTCAGCAAGGTCGCCTCAGGACGGCATGCGAAACGCACCGGCGCGTAGATCGAGTGCCCGCATCCGGCGCTGACGTTCAGCGGGATGCTGCGCCCGCCGTGCGTCCACGTGCTCAAGCCCTTGGCCTGCTTCAGGGGAATGTCGCAGTTCGCGACGATGGTGCCGTAGAACGGCAGACAGACCTGCCCGCCGTGCGTGTGACCGCCGAAGATCGCCTGCGCGCCGAGGTCGGTGAACCTGTTCAGCACACGCTGATACGGCGCGTGGGTGACCCCGAGCACGGGGGTGCCGGCATCCCGAGCGCCGAGCGCCGCGATCGACTCGGGGAGCACATCGAGGTCGTCCCAGTCGCGGTGCGCATCGTTGACACCGAAGAAGTCGATATCGCGATCGCCGACCCGCAGGCGTGCGGCGGCGTTGTTGAGGTCTGCCCAGCCGAGCTCGTCCCCGAGGAAGCGGTCGAGCCCCGCCGTGTCGAGACGCTCCGGCCGGGTGTGTCGTTTCGAGGGGCCGGCCAGGTAGCGGAGTGGATTGCGGGGCGTGGGGCCGTGCACGTCATTGGAGCCGTGGACGAAGACTCCCGGAGTGCCCGCGAACGGTTCGAACGCGCGACGGACGGCGCCGAGCCCATCGCTGTGACCGAGGTTGTCGCCGGTATTGACGACGAGGTCGGGCTCGAGGTCGGCCAGCGACGCGAGCCACGCCTGCTTTCGCCCCTGCCACGGGGCCATATGCGCGTCAGAGACGTGCAGCACGCGGATCGGAGCCGAACCGACGGGAAGCGCCGCAGCGGAGACCTCGCGAAGCGTGAACAGGTAGCGCTCTATCCCGACTCCCCAGACGGTGCATGCCGCGCCGACGGTCGCCGCTGCGCCGAGCGCGATGCGGACCGGACGGGTGGCCCGCCCGGTCAATCGCCGCCCGCGCAGATCACGGTGACCTTCGAGTCCGGCTTCGCCGACCCTCCACTGGGATTCTGCGCGATGACTTCGTCGCCGCCGGAGCAGTTCTTCTCGTCGACAGAGAATCCGGCTGATTCGATCGCCTGCTTCGCCTGCGAGTACTTCGAACCGACGACATCCGGGACGTCTGCGGCCTTCGGCTTTCCGTTGCTCGGCGAGAGCGTGACGGTCGTGCCGCTGGTGACCTGACCGGCTCCGGGGTTCTGCTCGGCGACCTGGTCCTTCGGCAGGTCGCTGTCGACGGGTTTTCCGACGTTCACCCCGAATCCTGCCGCCTGGAGTGTGCTGGTCGCGTCGGCGACCGACTGTCCGACAACGCTCGGAAGGTCGATCAGTACGCGGCGCGTGAGGTTGTCGTCCGGCGGCGGGAAAGCCTCGCCGCCGAGCAGAGCGTTCGCGGCGGCCTGCATGTCACGGGCGACGTCGTACCGGATATTCTGCAGCGGATTGCCGTTGTACCACTGCCCCCAGATAGAGGCGTCGCCCTTCCAGCGGCCGATGTAGACGGCGGTGGCGGCGTTGGTGCTGGACTCGATCATCATCGTGCCGTACTCGTTGTGCGAGCCGGTCTTGCCGATGAGCGGCGTGCCGTCCCAGGGGTTGGCGGCAGAACCGGTTCCACCGCTGTCCATGACGCCCTGCAACGCGTATGCGGCAGTCGCCGCGACCTCCTGCGGAATCACCTGGGTGCAGGAAGCGTCGGGGAGGGGAAGCTCCTCACCCTTCTGCGTGACGACGCGGTCGATCGCGCGGGGCTCGCAGTGGATGCCCTTGTTCGCCACCGTGGCGTACGCCCCGGCCATGTCGAGGGGGGAGATGTACTTCGAACCGAGAACGTCGAAGGGAACGTTCTGATCGGTGGTCTTGCCGCCGTTGCCGAGGTTCACACCCATCCGGTCGGCGACCTTGTTGATGTCGCAGAGATCGAGCTCGGACGCCATAGCGAAGTAGCCGGAGTTCAGCGAGTCCCTGGTGAAGCGCATGGGGGAGTCCGTGTACCCGCCTCCGCCGCCGAAGTTGCCGACGTCGTTGGTGTTGAAGTCCCAGTACCCTCCGTCGCAGGAGGCCGTCATCGGCATCGTGCGGTTGCTTCCATTGAGCGTTTCATTTACCGAGTGACCGGTCTCGAGCCAGTCGATCAGTGTGAAGAGCTTGTAGGCCGAGCCGACTGGCATACCCGAAGAGCCGCCGTGCGCGGCATCAGAGGCGAACACGAGGCTGGTGTAGGCCTGATCGTCGCTCTCGGTCTCGCGGAAGGCCGTGTTCTGGGTCATCGCGAGGATGCGACCCGTGGACGGCTCGACCGTGACGCCGGCGCCGCCGAAGTACTGGCTGTCGAAGTTGGAGGGCACCCGACTGTGCATGGCCTCGATCGAGGGACCCTGCACGCGCATGTCGAGCGTGGTGTAGATCTCCAGACCATCGCGGTAGAGGGCCTTCGTGCGCTCCTGCACGGTGTCGCCGAATGCCGGATCGCTGAGGACGCTCGTCTTCACGTACTGGCAGAAGTACGCGTTGCTCACAGCGGCAGCGCAGCCCTGCGCCGGCTGGGTGAGCTCGGGCGTGATCGGCGAAGCATCCGCCTTGTCGAACTGCTCCTGGGTGATCTTGCCGTC
Organism: Microbacterium sp.; assembly: GCF_052102115.1. Lineage (GTDB taxonomy): Bacteria > Actinomycetota > Actinomycetes > Actinomycetales > Microbacteriaceae > Microbacterium. The sequence continues at coordinate 78,724 of NZ_JBQDVP010000003.1, read as the reverse complement.
GGCGAGCATGCGGGTGAGCACGTAGTCGCGGCGCTTCAGAGTGAGACTGTACCCGTCCTCCGCCGAGTTGACGGCGTTGCCGTCCTTGTCAGTCGACGTACCGCCTTCTCTGTCGATGCGGTACGTGTTCGGGTTCTGCACGATGCCCGCGAGCGTCGCGGCCTGCGCGACAGTGAGCTTTGCAGCCGTCGTGCTGAAGTAGTAGTTCGCCGCGGCCTCGATGCCGTAGACGGTGCCGCCGAAGCTGGCGATGTTGAGGTAGCCGAGCAGGATCTCGTTCTTCGAGTAGTCCTTCTCGATCTGGATCGCGTACCGCATTTCCTGCAGTTTGCGCTCGATGCCGTCGACTCCGGTGGCGTTCGTGGCGTCGAGCCAGCACTGCTCGATGTCGTCGGCGTAGTTCTCTGCACCGGGCAGCACGCCCTGCTCGCAGCGCTGGACGAGCACGTTCTTGACGTACTGCTGGCTGACCGTCGACGCACCGCGGGTCGACGTACCGCGCACGTTGTCGATCAGCGCCTTGGCGGTGGCCCCGACGTTGATGCCGCCGTGCTCGTAGAAGTCCTTGTCCTCACTGGAGAGGATCGCGTCGTAGACGACCGGGTTGACCTGGTCGAACGTGACCGGAGTACGGTTCTGATCGAAGAACGATGCCATCTCGAACGGCTCACCGTCTTCGCCGGTGCCGTAGATCCGGCTCGGCTCCATCGGTGCGTCGATCTCGAGGTAGGACGGCAGCTTCTCGAACAGGTCGAGGGCCTGCGACCCGGCGGCACCGGCGACGGCAAGGGCGGGGGTGACCGTTGCGGTCACCAGGATTCCGGCGATGGCACTGAGGCCGACCAGGCCGAGCAGTCCGCCGAGCACACCTGTCGTCGTGCGATTCTTCAGAGGCATACGCTAGATCGTAGGGGAGTTCCCTGAATACCGGCTTTGACGATCGGCGCGCCGACCGTCGTCGCCGTCCGCTACGACGACCAGGAGTGTCATGACCACGTGGGAATATGTGACCACCCCGCTGCTGATCCACAATACGGCCGCGATCCTCAACAACTGGGGCAAGCAGGGCTGGGAGCTGGTGCAGGTGGTGCAGGGGCCGGAAGGCGGGCCTGTCGCCTACTTCAAGCGTCCGGTGTCGGATGACGGCTCGAACAGCGCCGGCCTCGCCGCGGCCGCAGAAGCGTCGCGCCAGTTCGACGGCGATACGGTATGACCGTCACCGCCCGCCTGGAAGAACTCGGCATCGAACTGCCCGAGGTCGCCGCGCCCGTCGCGTCGTACGTGCCGGCAGTGCTGCACGGCGGACTTGTCTACACGTCCGGCCAGCTCCCGTTCGCTTCGGGCGCCCTGCCGGCGACCGGCAAGGTCGGAGCCGAGGTCACGGCTGAGGACGCCAATGCCCACGCGCGAACCTGCGCGCTGAACGCGCTGGCCGCGGCCGCGGCTGCGGCGGGCGGCGTCGAGAAGATCGGCGGGGTCCTGCGGGTGGGCGGCTTCGTCGCATCCGCCCCCTCGTTCACCGGTCAGCCCGGCGTCATCAACGGCGCCAGCGAGGTGCTCGGTGAGATCTTCAGGGATGCCGGTCGGCATGCCCGTGCGGCCGTCGGCGTCGCCGTGCTGCCGCTGGACAGCCCGGTCGAGGTCGAGGTCACGTTCGTCCTGGCGTAAGCGAGAAGGCTTCGCGCCTACGCCAGGACGAAGCGATTACTTCACCTGGGCGGAGATGATGCTCATCACGGCAGTGTCAGCCAGTGTCGTGGTGTCGCCGACCTCACGGCCCTCGGCGACATCGCGCAGCAGACGACGCATGATCTTGCCCGAGCGGGTCTTTGGCAGTTCGCCGACGATGTAGACATCGCGCGGGCGGGCGATCGCACCGATCTGTTCGGCGACCCAGCTGCGCAGCTGCGTCGCGAGCCCGGCAGGCTCGTGGGCTGCGAGGTAGCTCTCCTTGATGATGACGAACGCGACGACGGCCTGGCCGGTAGTCTCGTCCGATGCGCCGACCACCGCGGCCTCGGCCGTGGACTCATGCGCGACCAGTGACGACTCGATCTCGGCGGTCGAGAGCCGGTGGCCGGAGACGTTCATGACGTCGTCCACGCGCCCGAGCAGCCAGAGATCGCCGTCGGCGTCGAGGCGAGCGCCGTCACCGGCGAAGTAGTAGCCCTGGTCTTCGAACTTCTCCCAGTAGGTCTCCTTGTAGCGCTCCGGGTCGCCCCAGATGCCGCGCAGCATACTGGGCCACGGCTCGGTCACCACCAGCAGACCGCCATTGCCGTTGCCCACCTCGCTGCCCGTCTCGTCGACGACATCGATCGAGACGCCGGGCAGCGGCGTCTGCGCCGACCCCGGCTTGGTCGCCGTGACGCCGGGGAGCGGGGACACCATGATCGCCCCGGTCTCGGTCTGCCACCAGGTGTCGACGATCGGAGTCTTGTCTCCGCCGATGACCTCGCGGTACCACATCCACGCCTCGGGGTTGATGGGCTCGCCCACCGAGCCGAGCAGGCGGATCGACGACAGATCGAACTTCTGCGGGATCGCTCGGCCGGTCTTCATGAACGAGCGGATCGCGGTCGGCGCGGTGTAGAAGATGCTCACGCCGTACTTCTGGATGATCTCCCACCAGCGGCCGGGGTGCGGGGTGTCCGGGGTGCCCTCATACAGCACCTGGGTGGCGCCGTTCGCGAGCGGGCCGTAGGTCACGTAGGTGTGCCCGGTGACCCAGCCGATGTCGGCTGTGCACCAGAACACGTCGGTCTCGGGCTTCAGATCGAATACGTTCCGGTGCGTGTACGCCGCCTGCGTGAGGTAACCGCCGGAGGTGTGCAGGATGCCCTTCGGCTTACCCGTGGTGCCGGAGGTGTAGAGGATGAACAGCGGATTCTCGGCGGGGAACGGCTGTGCGACGTGGTCCGCGGATGCCGCGGGCACGGCCTCGTGCCACCACAGGTCGCGGCCTTCGACCCAGTCGACGTCGTTCTCGCCGCGCTTGACGACGAGGACATGCTCGACGGTCTGCTGCGCTCCGTAGCGCTCATCGCTGAGAGCCTGATCGACCGCGGGCTTCAGCGGAGAGACCTTGCCCTTGCGGTAGCTGCCGTCGGCGGTGATGACGACCTTCGCGCCGGCGTCATCGATGCGCGAGCGGAGGCTGTCGGCGCTGAATCCGCCGAAGACGACCGAATGGATGGCGCCCAACCGTGCGACGGCCAGCATTGAGGCGACGGCCTCCGGGATCATCGGCAGGTAGATGGCCACGCGGTCGCCGGTGCCGACGCCGAGATCCTCGAGGACGTTGGCGACGCGCTTGACCTCGTCGGTGAGCTCGGCGTAGGTGATGCGGCGTTCGTCGCCGGGTTCCCCTTCCCACAGCAGCGCCACGCGATCGCCGTTGCCCGCTTCGACGTGACGGTCGAGGCAGTTGTAGGCGACGTTCAGCTCGCCATCGTCGAACCATTTGGCGAACGGCGGAGTCGACCAGTCGAGCACCTGCGTGAAGGGCTTGTGCCAGTGCAGCAGTTCGCGCGCCTGGTCACCCCAGAATCCTTCACGATCAGCCGCGGCTCGTTCGTAGAGGTCGGGCTTCGCGACGGCGGCGGCGGCGAATTCCTCGGCGGGCGGGAACTGCCGGGTCTCGTCGAGGAGGTGGTCGATCTGGCTGCTCATGGCATGCGCTCCTTTGCGGCGGGACGGATCGTGCACACGGCACGACAATCACATTGCGAACATAGTCTGCCCCCATTCTTCGCAGTACCGTCGAAAGTGAGTAGCGCGTTGGTTTTGTACGGGTGGCTTCGCAACGTACACTCGACGACAGCCGAAACTCATTCCGGCCTCGACGCACCCGTTCTCCCCGATATCAGTGGTGCGTTTTGGGCGGCACCTCATTCCCCCCGTGAGGTGTCGCCCTCCTCCGTTTCCGTGGCGACGCGCAGTCGTTCTGCACCGCGGGCGATGCGGCGCGAGTTGCACACAGGACGCGGGTTTGCGGCCCCGAAGCGGATGCTGTGGCGAATAGCTTCGTGGCATGCCGCAGCCGTTCATCATCCAGCCCCGTACGACGCCGACGCTGCCCGCGGGGCGTGCGGCGCTGCCGCCGGACGTGGATGCTGCGCTGGGACCGCTGGCCGAGCACTGCGCTGACCCGCTCGTGACGGACATCTTCGTCAACGGTGCAGGCGGGCTGTTCATCGACAGAGGCGCCGGTGCGGAGCCAGTGCCGGGATGGGCGGCAGCCGAGCGGGAAGTTCGAGACCTCGCCGTCGCACTCATCGGTGCTGGAGGACGACACCTCGACGATCAGGCCCCGTGCGTGGACGTGCGGCTGGCATCCGGCATCCGCGTGCATGCCGTGCTGTCTCCGGTATCGACATCGGGCACGGCCATTTCGGTGCGCATCCCGCGCGTCGGCGCGGCCGATCTCGATGCGCTCGCCGCCCTCGGGGCGTTCGACATGCGACAGCGCGCGTGGCTGGAGCAGCTGGTGATGGAGCGCGCGAACATCCTCATCACCGGCGGCACCGGCACCGGCAAGACGACATTGCTCACGGCACTGCTGCACGCCGTTCCGGATACGGAGCGCGTGGTGACGATCGAGGATGTCGCCGAACTGCACCCAGAGCATCCGCACCACGTCGCCCTCGAGTCGCGACAGTCGAACCTGGAGGGAGCAGGGTCGATCACCCTCGCCCGGCTGGTGCGGGAGTCGCTGCGCATGCGGCCCGATCGGCTGATCGTCGGCGAGTGCCGTGGCGAAGAGGTGCGTGAGCTGCTCTCGGCGCTGAACACCGGGCACGACGGCGGTGCGGGCACGCTGCACGCCAGCGGGCTCGCCGATGTCCCCGCGCGTCTGGAAGCGCTCGGGGCGCTCGCCGGAATGGATGCCGTGGCCCTCGCCCGCCAGGCCGTCAGCGCCTTCACGGTGGTGGTGCATCTCGCACGCGGAACCGACGGCATCCGCCGGCTCGCGCAGGCCGGCCGTTTCCGGCTGCACGATGAACGACTGGACATCGAGCAGGTGCAGCCGTGGTGATCTTCCGCCGGCGTGCCGAAGCCGGCGGCGACCCTGAGTCGGCGGCCGTGTCCGTGCGGACGTTGGCGGTCCTGCTGCAGGCCGGAGCCGTGCCGATGACAGCCTGGCGGCATCTGGCAGGATCCGGAGACGCCCAGGCGCAGCACATCGTCGAACGCTGCGACGCGGGTACACCGCTCATCTTGGCGATCGAGGCCGAAGGGGGAGCGTGGCTCGACGTCGCCGCGGCATGGGACGTCGCGACAACCGTCGGGGCGCCGCTCGCCGAAGTGTTGCGGTCACTGGCCGAGACCATGCGCGATGCGGCATCCGCTGACGACGACGTGCGCATCGCGCTGGCAGAACCCGCCGGCACTGCGCGTCTGCTGCTGTGGATGCCGTTGGCCGGACTCCTGCTCGGTTTTGCACTCGGATTTGACACCGTCGGTGTCCTCATCGGCAATCCGATGGGGACGGCGTGCCTGATCGCCGGTCTCGCACTGGTGCTGTGCGCACGACTGTGGACGCGCCGGCTGCTGCGGCGCGCGCAGCCCGACCCCGGAAGCCCCGGCATGCACGCCGAGCTCGTGGCGGTCGCGCTCGCGGGCGGAGCATCCATCGTCCGCTCGCTGCGCATCGTCGACGACAGCCCGGCCCGCGATCGGTTGCAGGGGCAGCGCACCACCGAGGTGCTCGAACTGTCGCGCGCTGCGGGCGTTCCGGCGGGAGAGCTGCTGCGTGCCGCCGCCGCGCAGGACCGCCACGATGCGCGGGTGCGCGGCAGGATGCGTGCGGCCAAGTTGTCCTCCCAGCTTCTGATCCCGCTCGGCGTCTGCACGCTGCCGGCGTTCCTGCTGCTCGGGGTCGCACCCCTCATCCTCTCCGTACTCATCTCCACCCCACTGTCGATCTGACCCCCGCTGCCGAATTCGAGGCAGCACCACGAGAAAGAAGGAACCCATGAGCACCATCCCCACCCTCACGAGGCGCCGTGCCGTCTCTCTTTTCACCGACGAATCCGGAGCTGCGACCGCGGAGTACGCGATCACGACGATGGCCGCGGTGGCCTTCGCGGGCCTCCTGGTCGTCATCATGCGGTCAGATGAGGTGCGCGGCATCCTCACCGACCTCGTGCGCCGTGCCCTGACCGTGGCGTGAGGACATGATCCGTTCGGGAGGAGATGCCGAACGCGGCTCGGTCGCCGCCGAGCTCGCCCTCGCGCTGCCGGCCGTGGCGATCACGCTGCTGCTCGGCGCGGGGGCGCTCGGCGCGGCCGCCCAGCAGGTGTCGCTGCAGGATGCCGCGGCCGACGCCGCCCGCCTCCTCGGGCGCGGCGAGAGCGAGGCTTCGGCGCACGCCGCGGTGTCGACGGCGGTGGCCGGAGCGCAGGTGGGGAGCGAAACCCGCGGTGACCTCATCTGCGTGAGTGCGCGGATCGATGTGCAGGTCGGAACCCTGATCAGCATCCCGCTGAACGCCTCCAGCTGCGCGCTCGCCGGGGGACTCTGATGGCGGGCACGGCTCTGTCGGCGAGTGTGCTGGCGGTCTCCGCCGCTCTCTGCGTCGGACTCGCCGCGGTCGGCGGCGCCGCCGTCACTGCCCAGCGGGTCGCGGGGGCCGCAGACGCTTCGGCGCTCGCCGCAGCAGACGCCGCATCCGGTGCGATCGTCACCGATGAGGCGCCGTGCGGGCTCGCAGCGCGGGTGGCCGCGGCATCCGGAGCGACGCTCGTCGCGTGCGCCGTCGACGACCTCGTGGCGACCGTCCGGGTCGAGGCGGCGTACGCTGGTCTTGCTGCCGTCTCCCGAGCCCGCGCTGGTCCACCCGAAGGATTCTGACGGCACTGACCCGAGAATCACTCACGGCTCCGCTGTGAACTCACCACGACTGTGGTGTGTATGGTGTGCTTCGAATATAGAGCGCACACATAACCCATCACCGGGGCCGCGGAGTGTGACGAGCCATAGTGGCTGACAGACGTACGGCTACTCGGGAGGCGAAGACTCGAACACCAGGATCGACTCTGCTTGTGAACGGTTCGAGAGCACTATTGCCACGACGCCAAGGCCCAGCGTGGTTGCCAGAAAACCGAGGGTCCCAAGTGCAGGGATGACGGTACCCATCTCCGCAAAGGTCGCTGGCGCTGCGACGTTGATCAACTGCGGGACAACCCATACAACAGTTTGAATACCAAGCGCCCAGAGCGGGGCCAAGTTCCACGGAGCGGCCACTACACGAATGCGCGCCACCTGTACCGCTGCAATCAGCCCGAACATGAGCGAAACGAGCATGGACAGATACACCCAGAACTGCCAGGGCGTAGCCTGCCCTGGATTCTGGACGCTGATTCCAAGAGAGACCAGTGTCGTCGTTAACGGCCACACCGCTACGACAGCGGAGGCCGTTACTCCCAGCGGCTTCCGTGCGACGACGCTACCCTCGCGGCTCAGGCCGATAGACAAGATGAGGATGGCACTCGCCCACAACACGTCACCAAGAAGTGTCAGCGTGTTGTTCACCGCCGGAGCGCCGGGTATGGAGCCGCGAAGTATGCCAGAAACACTGCACGCAACCAGTCCGATTCCGCCCAAGAGCCATGAGAATCTGCGTCCATGCATGAGTACACGCTAGCGCGGGGCGAATCGTCCCTGCCTGGGAAGAGCTCACTGGGAACTAGGGTTATGTGAGTTCTATGAAGAAAGGACGCACCCTTGGCTGAAGGCAAGAAGCTCGTCATCGTCGAGTCTCCGACGAAGATGAGGTCGATTCAGGGGTACCTCGGCGACGACTACGAGGTGCTCAGTTCCGTCGGCCACATCCGCGATCTGGCAGATAAGAAGGACATCCCCGCGAGCGACAAGGCCGCCTACGGGAAGTACTCGATCGACGTGGACAACGGTTTCGACCCCTACTACGTCGTCTCCGATCGCAAGACGAAGACCGTCGCCGAGCTCAAGCGCGCCCTGAAGAACGCCGACGAACTCCTGCTCGCCACTGATGAGGACCGCGAGGGGGAGGCGATCGCTTGGCACCTGCTGGAGACGCTGAAGCCGAAGGTGCCCGTCAAGCGCATGGTGTTCCACGAGATCACTAAGGACGCCATCCGCGCCGCCATCGGCAACACCCGCGAGCTCGACCTCGCGCTCGTCGACGCGCAGGAGACCCGCCGCATCCTCGACCGGCTGTACGGCTGGGACGTCTCACCCGTCCTCTGGTACAAGATCAAGTCCGGCCTCTCCGCCGGACGCGTGCAGTCCGCCGCGACCCGCATGATCGTCGAGCGCGAACGCGAGCGCATGGCGTTCGTCTCCGCCGAGTACTGGGACGTCGAGGCCAGCGCCTCATCCGGGTCAGCATTCCGCGTTCGCCTGGTGCGGGTTGACGGCGGACAGCTCGCCCGCGGCACCGACTTCGATGACGCCGGAAAGCTGAAGAAGGCCGTCGTCGTTCTTTCGGAGAAGGATGCCACGGCCCTCGCGCACGCCGTCGACGCTGCCGGTGCCGGCACCGTCACGAAGGTCGAGGCCAAGCCCGGCACCCGCAGCCCGTATGCGCCCTTCACCACCTCCACGCTGCAGCAGGAGGCCGGCCGCAAACTCTCGATGAGCGCGAAGCAGGCGATGAGCGTCGCCCAGCGTCTGTACGAGAAGGGCTTCATCACCTATATGCGAACGGACTCCGTCGCGCTGAGCACCCAGGCGGTGCAGGCGGCCCGGAGCCAGGCGGTCGCGCTCTACGGCGACAGCGCGGTGCCGCTGAAGCCCCGCGTGTACAAGTCCAAGAGCAAGAACGCGCAGGAGGCGCACGAGGCGATCCGCCCCTCGGGCGAGAACTTCCGCAAGCCCGCGTCGGTCTCGGGCGAGCTCGACCGCGAAGAGCAGCGCCTCTACGACCTCATCTGGAAGCGCACGGTCGCCAGCCAGATGGCCGACGCCAAGTACGAGACGACGACGGTCACCATCGCCGTCCAGGCTGACGGCCAGGTCGCCGAGTTCACAGCATCCGGCACGGTCTACACGTTCAAGGGCTTCCTGGAGGCGTACGAAGAGGGTAAGGACGAGAAGCGCGGCGACTCGGATGCCGACTCGAACCAGTCCCTGCCCGCCGTCGCCGTCGGCGACGAGCTCGGAATGTCGGACGCCGAGGCCAAGGGGCACCAGACCACGCCGAAGCCGCGCTACACCGAGGCCTCGCTGGTCAAGGCTCTCGAAGAGCACGGCATCGGACGCCCGTCGACCTTCGCGAGCATCATCGGCACCGTGATCGACCGCGGCTACGCGACCAAGCGGGGTCAGGCGCTGGTGCCGACCTGGATGGCGTTCAGTGTCGTCCGGCTGCTGGAGGAGCACTTCGCCGCCCTCATCGACTACGACTTCACCGCGGCTCTCGAAGACGATCTCGACGCGATCGCGCGCGGCGAGCAGAAGCGCAGCGAGTGGCTGCACTCGTTCTACTTCGGCTCCGACGCGCAGGTCGGGCTGCGCCATGTCGTCGACAACGTCGGCGAGATCGATGCGCGTGCGTTGAACTCCACCCGCATCACCGACACCGCAACGCTCCGATTCGGCAAGTACGGGCCGTACATCGAGGTCACGGACCCGGCGAAGCCCGACGAGCGCGGCCGAATCGTCAACGTGCCCGACGATCTCGCGCCCGATGAGTTGACCGCCGAGAAGGCGCAGGAGCTCATCGACGCCCCCGTCGCCGGCGACCGCGTGCTCGGTGAGAATCCCGAGAACGGCCGGGTGATCGTCGTCAAGGACGGCCGCTACGGCCCGTACGTGCAGGAGAACCTCCCGGAGGAGGCCCCGGTCGTCGACCCGGCGACGGGCGAGGTGGTCGAGGCGCCGAAGAAGCGGACCGCCAAGAAAGACGCGCCCAAGCCCCGCACCAGCTCGCTGTTCCGTTCGATGTCGGTCGACACGGTCGACCTCGAGACAGCTCTCCGACTGCTGAGCCTGCCGCGCGTGGTCGGTGCCGATCCGGAGTCGGGCGACGAGATCACCGCGCAGAACGGCCGCTACGGTCCGTACCTGAAGAAGGGCACCGACTCGCGGTCGCTGGATAACGAACAGCAGATCTTCGACGTCACGCTCGAGCAGGCGCTGGAGATTTACCAGCAGCCCAAGTACGGCGCGGGTTCGCGCCGGGCAGCCAGCGCGATCGCCGAGTTCGACGCCGACCCGGTCAGCGGCAAGGCGATCCGTGTTCGCGACGGCCGCTTCGGTCCGTACGTCACCGACGGCGAGACGAACGTGACGATTCCGCGCGGGCAGAAGCCCGAAGACATCACCTTTGAGATCGCCGTGCAGATGCTCGCCGATAAACGCGCCAAGGGCCCCGCTCCCAAGCGCGGTGCCAAGAAGGCGCCAGCGAAGAAGACATCGGCAAAGAAATCACCGGCCAAGAAGACGCCGGCCAAATCTGCGGCGCAGAAGGCACCCGTGAAGAAGGCCGCCTCCCAGACGGATGCCGAGAAGTCGGCTGCTCGTTCGGCTGCGGCGAAGAAGGCGGCGGCGACGCGCGCCGCCAACGCCAAGAAGAAGGCAGACGCGTGAGCGCACGCCCCGGGCTCTGGGTCACGCTCGAGGGCGGAGACGGCTCGGGGAAGACCACCCAGGCCGAACTGCTCGGGTCCTGGCTGACGGATGCCGGGCACACCGTGCTGCGCACGCGCGAGCCGGGCGGCAGTGATGTCGGGCGACTGATCCGCGACATCGTGCTCCATCACCGCGGCGATATCGCTCCGCGCGCAGAGGCGCTGCTGTATGCAGCCGATCGCGCGCACCACGTCGAGAACGTGGTGCGACCGGCGCTCGATCGCGGAGAGATCGTGCTTCAGGATCGCTATCTCGACTCGTCGGTCGCGTATCAGGGTGCGGGACGCGTGCTCGATGGCACGGAGATCCGTGACCTGTCGCTGTGGGCGACGGAGGGCGCACTGCCCGACCTCACCGTCCTGCTCGACCTGGATCCCGCCGCCGCGCGGCAGCGCCTGGACTCCGCAGACAAGCCGTTCGACCGGCTCGAGGCCGAGAAGCAGGACTTCCACACGCGGGTCCGCGACGCCTACCTCGCGCTGGCGGGTGCTGAGCCCGACCGCTTCCTCGTCCTGGATGCCGCGGCATCCCCCGATTCTCTCGCCGAATCGATCCGCGCCCGCATCGCACCCCTCCTGTGAGCGCACCCTGTGAGCGCCCCTGTGAGCGCACCCTGTGAGCGTCCCTGTGAGACTGCATTCCGCGGATGAGACCCCGCGGAATGCGGTGCGTCTCGTCCGCGGAATGCAGTCTCGGGGCCGGCAGGGTCTTGTCGGCGGCGGCAGTTAGGCTGAGAGCATGACCGCGACCCTCGCTCCGTTCCCGTGGGCGGACGTGTGGGGGCAAGACGACGCGGTCGAGGCGCTGCGCTCCGCGGCATCCGATCCCGCGTCGCTCTCGCATGCCTGGCTGATCACGGGGCCTCCCGGTTCCGGGCGTTCCACCCTCGCCTACGCGTTCGCGGCGGCACTGATCGCCGATCGGCCCGAGGACGAGCAGACCATGCGCCAGGTGCTCGCCGGCACCCACCCTGACATCACCGCGCTGCGCACCGACAAGGTGATCATCACCATCAAAGAGGCCCGTGCGCTCGTGGAACGCTCGTACTTCGCGCCGTCGGCCGGGCGGTACCGCGTCATTGTCGTCGAGGATGCCGATCGTATGGTCGAGCGCACCTCGAACGTGCTGCTGAAGGCTCTCGAAGAACCGCCGGAGCAGACGATCTGGGTGCTGTGCGCCCCGAGCGAGGCCGATCTGCTGCCGACGATCCGCTCCCGGGTTCGTCCGCTCCGCCTTCGTGAACCCGACGTCGCCGACGTCGCGCGATTGATCACCGAGCGCACCGGAGCTGATCCGGCCGTCGCCGAGCAAGCCGCCCGCCACTCGCAGCGCCACATCGGCATGGCTCAGCGCCTGGCGACCGATGAGTCCGCCCGCAGGCGGCGGGACGGCACGCTGCGCTCCGTACTGTCCGTGCGCGGTGTGGGCAGCGCCGTCGAGGTCGCGGGCGAGATCATCCAGGCGGCCACCGACGATGCCAAGTCACTCACCGCAGAGCGCGATGCGGCCGAGCGCACGTCGCTGCTGCGGACGGTCGGCATTGCCGAGGGCCAGGCGGTGCCGCCCGCCCTGCGCGCACAGATCTCGGCGCTCGAGGACGATCAGAAGAAGCGCGCCACACGCAGCCTGCGTGACGGCATCGACCGGGTGCTGACAGACATGCAGTCGATGTTCCGCGACGTGATGATGCTGCAACACGACCGCGGCGACGATCTCATCAACCGCGAACTCGGCAGCGAGCTGACCGCGCTCGCGTCAGCGTGGCCGGTGGAACGTACGCTGGTGGTGCTCGACCATCTTGCCGAGACGAGGGAGGCGCTGGAGCGCAACGTCGCTCCGACGCTCGCCCTGGAGAGTTTGCTCGTGACCGTCGCGAGCGGGAGGAAACCGTGAACACCCGACAGACTTCTCGCCTGCGACGGCTGGCGACGATCACCGCCGGCCTCGCCGCCGCCGCCATGATGCTCAGCGGATGCCTCTACTCGGCGATCCCCGAAGGCGCCGGGCCCCGGCCCTCCACGACGAACGCCCCGGACACTGAGGGGATCTCGGAGGATCTGCTGCCCTTCTATGAGCAGACGCTCGAGTGGGAGCAGTGCGATCGAGGCGGAGCGATGTTCGACTGCACCCGAGTCACCGCTCCGCTGGACTGGGAGAACCCCGGCGACGGCGAGATCGAGCTGTCGATCGTGCGCCACCAGGCGACGGGAACGTCGATGGGCTCGCTGCTGACGAACCCGGGCGGCCCGGGAGCCAGCGGCCGGGACTTCATCCTCGACAGCCTCAGCTACGCGGTCAGCGCCGACCTCTCCGAGAACTACGACGTGATCGGCTTCGACCCGCGCGGCGTCGGCGATTCCACCGCGGTGCGCTGCTTCGATGCGGCCGACATGGATGCTTACCTGTACGACATTCCGACGGAACAGCGCGGTACCCCGGAGTGGGAGGCTGAGCTCACCGAGAGCAACCAGGCGTTCGCTGAGGCGTGCGAGGCGAACAGCGACGGCATCCTGCCGTTCATCTCCACGGTCAACTCGGCGCGCGATATGGACCTGATCCGTGCTGTCCTGGGCGACAAGCAGTTGAACTACCTCGGATACTCGTATGGCACGTTCCTCGGAGCGACCTACGCGAATCTCTACCCCGAGAAGGCCGGGCGCCTCGTTCTCGACGGCGCCATCGATCCGGCGGTCTCCGGCATCGAGGTCGGCACGACCCAGGGGGTCGGCTTCGAGTCCGCGCTGCGGGCATACATGCAGGACTGCCTCGACTCCGGTTCCTGCCCGTTCAACGGCACGGTCGACGAGGCCATGGCCGATCTCGGAGCGCTGCTGGCGGCCGTCGACCGCACGCCGCTGGAAAATGGCGATGGGCGCCTGCTCGGAGCGGATACCTTGATGACCGCGATCATCTCGGCGTTGTACTCGACCGACAGCTGGGACTATCTGACGCAGGCGCTCAGCGAGGCGGCGTCGGGGGACCCTTATGTGGCATTCGTCCTCGCCGACTTCTACAACTCCCGCGAGGACGGCACATACATCGACAATTCCACCGAGGCGTTCCGTGCGTATAACTGCATGGACTACCCGGTGGAAGACGATCAGGCCGCTCAGGATGCCGCTGACGCGAAGCTCGAGAAGGAGGCGCCGACCGTCGCGCCGTACTGGAACGGTCCCGACTCCTGCGAGGTGTGGCCGTATCCGCCGACCGGCACGCGTGGCGAGATCCACGCCGAGGGTGCCGGACCGATCCTCGTCGTGGGTACGACGAACGACCCGGCGACACCGTACGAGTGGTCGGAGTCGCTGGCCGAGCAGCTCGAAGAGGGTGTGCTCATCACCCGCGTCGGCGAGGGGCACACCGGGTACAACAAGGGCAACGTGTGCGTGGACGACGCGGTCGACGCGTACTTCCTGGATGACGCGGTTCCGGATGCCGACGTGAAGTGCGAGTGATTTCGCGGTGAGGGCGCGGACAGGGTAATATCGACTCTCGTGCCTGACCCGTCAGGTCACGCCCCGATAGCTCAGTGGTAGAGCATCCCACTCGTAATGGGAAGGCCGTCAGTTCAATCCTGACTCGGGGCTCCACACTCCTCATTCGACGAGATCGACGATCGGACGCGTACGCTCGAAGCATGAGCAGAGCACTACTCATCGTCGACGTGCAGAACGATTTCACCGAGGGCGGCGCGCTCGCGATCGTCGGCGGGGATGCCGTGGCATCCGCCGTTTCCGCGTTCCTGAGCTCTCATGCCGAGCGCTACGACGTGATCATCGCATCGCGCGACTGGCATCATCCGGAGAGCGACAACGGCGGGCACTTCGCCGCCGAGCCGGACTTCCAGGACACGTGGCCGGAGCACTGCGTCGCAGGCACCGACGGCGCTGCGTACGACCCGCTTCTGACGACGGATGCCGTCACGCATCATGTCCGCAAGGGGTACGGGAAGCCGGCGTACTCGATGTTCGAGGGCACGACCGAGGCCGACGAGAGGGTCGTCTCGCTGCTGGGCGAACGCGGCCTGATCGACGCCGATGTGGTGGGGCTCGCGACCGACCACTGCGTGCGCGCATCCGCACTCGATGCGATCGCGCACGGCGTGCACGTGCGTGTGCTGACCGATCTCGTCGCGGGGGTGGGCATCGAGTCGAGTGATGCCGCGCTGGCAGAGCTCGCGCATGCGGGAGCTGAACTCATCTCGAGCGCTGAGGCTTTCGAAGGCGACGGCGCGTTCGAGGGCGGGGACGCGTGAGCCGCAGCGTTCTGCTCCTGCGGGCGGTGAACGTCTCCGGTCGCAACAGCGTGCCGATGGCGGGGCTGCGTGAAGTGCTGGCATCCGAGACCGACCTGCAGAACGTCTCGACCTACATCGCCAGCGGCAACATCATCTGCGATACGCCAGCGGATGCCGCGTCGACCTGTGCGCGGGTGCGGGAGGTGATCGCGGCCGAGTTCGGTGTGGACACGCCCGTCATCTCCCGCACGCATGACGAGCTCGTGGCCGCTCTCGCTGCGCTCCCGTTCGATGGCGTGGAGAAGCTCGTGCACGCGATGTTCCTCGAGGGCGAGCCGACGGCGGGGGCCGTCGCGGTGCTCACCGAGCGCCTGGTGCCGGGGGAGGAGCTCGCACTCGTCGGCCGTGATCTCTGGATCAACTACAGCGACGACGGTGTGCACGCCACGAAACTGACGAAGTCGGTGCTCGATCGTGCGCTCGGCGTCGCCGGCACCGCGCGCAACCTTCGCACGACGCGGAAGCTCGCCGAGCTCACGGCATGACGAGCCACCCGGCGACGATCGCGAGGGCGGTCGATCATGAATTGGTGATCAAGAAGTCGCGCTTCCTCACGCACGTCGCGCCGATCTCGTCCGCCGACGAAGCGGATGCCGTGATCGCCGCGGTCAAGAAGCGGGCGTGGGATGCGCGGCACAACTGCTCCGCGCAGGTGACGGGGTCGCTGGGGGAGCGGGCCCGGTCATCGGACGACGGTGAACCCTCGGGGACTGCGGGTGTTCCGATGCTCGAAGTGCTGAGGCGCAGAGAACTCACGGACGTCGTCGCTGTGGTCACCCGGTACTTCGGCGGTATCAAGCTCGGTGCCGGAGGGCTGGTTCGGGCGTACTCGTCGGCGGTGTCCGAAGCGCTCGATCTGGCCGCTCTGGTCGATCGTCGCCTGCTGGCCGGCGTCGGGGTGTCGGTGACGCACGCGGATGCGGGCCGGTTCGAGAACCTGCTGCGTGCGTGGATTCAGGATCGGGATGCCGTGCTCGATGAGCCGGTGTATGCCGCCAGCGCCGAATTCAGCCTGTGGGTGAAGCCGGAGGACGTCACGCCGCTCGACGCTGAGATCGCGGCGATGTCAGGCGGAGAGGTGCGCCTCCGGCAGACCGGTTCCGAGCGCCTCGTCGATGTGCCGCGTGGCTGACCACGACCACGCAACGGCACCGCGAGCGCCCAGATAGGCACGTTCACGTTCATGCGGTGGGCCCCACGGGGCTCGAACCCGTGACCCGCGGATTAACATACCACTTCGACTTTCGCCGCCGCCCGCTGGGCGTTCGTGGTCTGGACTGTCCCTTCACCTTGGCTTGCGCTGTAGGTGCCACCCGTCCAGTCTCTACACCTTCCGGACTCGCGTCCGGCTTGGCTCGGGATTGCCAACTGGTCTCCCAGGAAGGGTTCCCCGACTTTGAGTGGTGTCATCCCCGAGGTTTCCCCCGAGGCGCTCCTATTATGTTGAAGTCCGATGCTCTGCCAACTGAGCTAGAGGCCCGCAACTTCGAGTCTAACGGTTCTTCCCGGAGCCGAGCCACGCACCGGCGGCGACAACGAGCGCGGCCGTGCCGGTCTCCAGCGTCGGCTGCATCACCGGCAGGAACAGCGGGGAGTGGTTCGCGGGGACGGCGGAGAGCACCGTCCTGTACGGCCTGTGCCCAGGCATCCTGATCGGTGCCGCCGATCGACCAGTACGTGTACGGCACGCCCAGCGTGCGCGGCACGTCGCTGAAGTCCTCGCTCGCGGTCTGCAGCTCCATCGGCAGTGCACGTTCGCCGAAGTGCTCCGCGAACGCCTCGGCGACGCGTGCCGTCGCGTCATCGTCGTTCTCGGTGAGGGGGAAGCTGTCATAGACCTCGATCTCCGGGTCTTTCGGCGAACCGCTCGCCAGACTCTCGCCGCGTGCGGTCCGCTCGATCGCCGCCAGCATGTGCGCGCGAGTGGCTTCCGTGTACGTGCGCAGATTCAACTCCAGCACCGCATCATCAGGAATGATGTTGCTCTTGGTTCCTGCCTGGATGCTGCCGACGGTGAGCACGGCGGGCTCGGTCGGGGCGATCTCGCGGGCGACGATCGTCTGCACTCGCACCACGATGAGCGCGGCGAGCACCACCGGATCGACGGTCTTCTGCGGCATCGACCCGTGCCCGCCCCGCCCGTAGACCGTGATCCGCACACTGTCGGCGCTGGAGAGCACGGGTCCCGGCCGGGTGAGGACGGTTCCGGATGCGCCGGGCAGCACATGCTGCGCGAGTGCGACGTCCGGCACGGGGATGATCTCGGACAGCCCGTCCGCCAGCATCCCGTGCGCTCCGTCGCCGGTCTCCTCGGCCGGCTGGAACAGCGCGACCATCGTGCCCTGCCACGCCTCCGTATGCGATGCGAGCAGCTGGGCGGCGCCCAGCAGGCACGCGACGTGCGCGTCGTGCCCGCAGGCGTGCATCACGGCATCCACGGTGCTGGCGTATTCGGCGCCGGTCGCCTCCGTGATCGGGAGCGCGTCCATGTCGGCGCGCATCAGCACGGTGGCGCCGTCGCCATTGTGCAGGATGCCGACGACACCCGTGCCGCCGATGCCGGAGTGCACCTCGAACCCCCAGGCGGTCAGACGCCGGCTGATCTCGTCCGCCGTGCGCGTCTCCTCATGCGAGAGCTCAGGATGCGCGTGCAGATCGCGGTACAGCGCCTCCTGGTCGGCGCGGATGGAGTCGTAGTCCTTCAGGATGTCGGTGACGCGAACCATCTCAGGCCTTTCTGTTCCTCGGTCGCCCCTTGGCGTGCGGGATGCGCCAATGGAAATGCAGTGACAGCACACGGAAGACGAACACGACGATTGCCGCGGCGGACACCATCACCACGTTCGGGAGCGTGGTGAACCAGAGCCCTGCCACGATCGCCGCGCCGAGGAACGCGGGCACCGCGTACAAGTCGGAGGAGTTGAACAACTGCGGGTCACGGTTGGCGACGACGTCGCGCAGCAATCCGCCGCCGATCCCGGTGGTGACCCCGAGCAGCATCGCCGCCGCCGGATTCATCCCGGCCTCGAGGGCTTTGACGGCGCCTGTCGCGCAGAACACGGCGAGCCCGCCGGCGTCGAAGACGAGCAGCGGGCGGGAAAAGCGTTCGATTCCGCTGGAGAGGAAGAACACCAGCACCGCCGCGGCGACGGGGACAGCGAGATGGATCGGCTCTTCGAAGGCTGCCGGAGGAGCTCCGATGATGAGGTCGCGGATGACCCCGCCGCCGAGGCCGGTGATGCTTCCCAACAGCAGCGAACCGACGATGTCATAGCCGCGCTGCGCGGCCAGCAGCGACCCGGAGATGGCGAAGAAGAACGTGCCGAGCAGGTCGAGCGTGAGCACCCAGTTCATGAGCGCTCGCCGGTGTGCGCCGAGAACCGCATGAGGCAAGGATGCCGCACCTCGGATCGCTCGCCCCGCGGGCGCGCCGCATGATCATCGCGCACACGAATGCGGTCGTCAGCGCCCATTCGCGCTGACGACCGCATCGCACCGGTGCTTGACTCCCCAGTCGGCACCGGTCGCGGATCACTCAGCCGGCGGCATGAGGACCGAGTCGATCAGGTACACCGTCGCGTTGGCCGTCTGGACGCCGCCGCACACGACGTTGGCGTCGTTCACCATCCACGAGTCGCCCTCGCCGGTGACCTCGAGATCGGCGCCCTGCACGGTGGTGTGCGTACCGGCGATGTCGGCGGGGGCGATCTGACCGGGAACCACGTGGTACGTCAGGATCGACGACAGCATGTCGGAATCGGTCTTGAGCGTATCGATCGTGGCCGCATCGATCTTGGCGAATGCATCGTCCACCGGCGCGAACACGGTGAACTCATCACCGTTGAGCGTGTCGACGAGGTCCACATCCGGGTTCAGCTCACCGCTGACTGCCGAGACGAGCGTCGTCAGCATGGGGTTGTTGGATGCTGCGACCGCCACCGGGTCCTGCGACATCCCCTCGATGGAGCCTGCGCCGTCCGGCACGGCCTCGGCGTATGCCTCGCAGCCGGAACCGACGAGGTTCGCAGCCGGATCCATGGTGTCGGGTGCCGGCTCAGACGTGTCCGGCGTCGTCGGCTCGGCGGGCTCTTCTGCCGTGTCGCCGCCGCCCATGGAACAGCCGGCAAGCACGAGAACGCTCGCGAATCCGAGCGTCAGTGCTGCGGTCATCTTCTTCTTGGTGCTGAACATCTCTACCTCCGGGGTTCGGAGCCGCGACATCTCCGCGGCGTTGATTGATGTTCGGAACCCCTCGTGGTTCGGATGGGAAGAATCTCAGATTTCTTCTGATCAATCTGAAAAGGGCCGCGCGCCGAAGAACTCGCAACACGTCCGATGATTCCCGGTCGCGGCGCGTGGTCGGGATGAGGGGAGCGGATGCGGCATGCTTGTGGAGATGGTCATCGACGGTGTGGACGTGCCGGAGGACGGCTCGGCGGGAGACCTCGTCGCCGATCTCCTCGTCCGTGTGGCCGACGGAGACCAGGGAGCCTTCGCGGAACTCTACGATCTGCTCTCGTCGCGGATGTTCGGGCTCATCCTCCGCGTTCTCGTCAATCGCTCCCAGAGCGAGGAGGTGCTCCAGGAGGTGTTTCTGGAGATCTGGCAATCCGCCGCGCGGTTCGCTCCGAACAAGGGGCAGGGACGCACCTGGGTGCTCACGATCGCCCACCGCCGAGCGGTCGACCGGGTCAGGGCGTCGCAGTCCAGCTCGGATCGGGATGTCCGTGCCGGGATGCGCGATATCGGTGTCGCCCACGACAGCGTTGCCGAGCAGGTGGAGTTGAGCATCGAGGGCGAGCGAGTGGTCACGGCGCTGGGCACACTGCCCGATCCGCAGCGCGAGGCGCTCGTGCTGTCGTACTACGGCGGTTA
Source organism: Microbacterium sp. (assembly GCF_052102115.1). Taxonomy (GTDB): domain Bacteria; phylum Actinomycetota; class Actinomycetes; order Actinomycetales; family Microbacteriaceae; genus Microbacterium. Next base: position 58,934 of record NZ_JBQDVP010000003.1, on the reverse strand, counting down.
CAGTCAGAGCGAGATCGCCGTGCTGGTCGATGCGCCGCTGGGAACGGTCAAGACGAGGATGCGGGACGGGCTCTCGCGTCTGAGGAACGAGATGGGGGTGAACGCATGAACGAGAACGAGTTCGCAGAGCTCGCGGCGGGCCGCGCGCTGCACGCGCTGTCGGACGCCGACGAGCGACGCTTCGCGGACGCCCTCACTGCGCACCCCGAATGGGCCGCCATTGCCGAGCACGATGCCGAGACCGCAGCGCTGCTGGCGGATGCCGCAGCGCCCGTCGCACCGCCGGCAAGCGTCCGGGAGTCACTGATGGCGCAGATCGTCCTCACACCCCAGGAGGATTCCGCGACGCCGGAGGCCGGAACGACCGCCGAATCCGCAGACCGCCCGAAGCGGCGGCGCTGGAGTCGCGGACTGTTCGCGCTCGCAGCATCCGTCGTCCTGGTCGTCGGGCTCGGCGTCGGCGCGGCCGTGCTGATCTCGCAGCTCACCCGGCCGGCATCCGTCGTCGCGCTCGAGCAGATCGAGGGCGCCCCCGACGCCCAACAGGCGCAGGTCGATCTCGAGACGGGGGCTCAGGCGACCGCGCACTGGTCGGCGTCCGTCGGCAGCGCCGTGCTGGTCACCGAGGGGCTCGAGACGCTCGATGAGGATCAGACGTACCAGCTGTGGCTCGTCCGCGGCGAAGATGCATTGCCGGCAGGCCTGTTCGAGACGGATGCCGGGACGGCGACCGCTCTGCTGGACGGCTCGATGCACGAGGGCGATGTGATCGCTGTCACCGTCGAGCAGGCGGGCGGGTCGCCAACCGGGCTGCCCACCACGGATCCGATCATCGCGATCCCCACCGCCTGAGCGCGAGTAGCCTGGACGGATGCCAGAGCAGTTCCACCGCCCCGTCCGCCGGCCGTCCGCGGCCTTCGACAACCTGGTCGGCTCCGACGATTCTGCGGAGGCCGCGCGCGTCGCGCACGCCACGGCATCCGCCCTGCTCACGCGGGCGCGCGAGGACGAGAGCGGTGAGAGCGCAGAACGACTGATCGCGTTCACCGCCGAGCACGGGATCGATGACATCGCCGAGCTGTGGGCGACGGCTCCGGCGGTGTCGCTGCCCGGCGCCCTGTGGCGGCTGTACCTGCTGCAGTTGGCGATCCACAGCGATCCTCAGACCTCGGCGCTGCTGTACGAGCGCGGGCGCGTCGAGCTCCCTTCTGCAGATGCCGCCGTCGCCGGCGCACCGGTGCCCGCGAGCCCCGAGGAGCTGGTGGCGCTGATCGACACGATCCTGCGCGGAGTCTTCCGCGGCGACTTCTCGGTCGCACTCGATCGCGCCGCGGCATTCTGCCGGGTACAGGTGTCTGGGGCGACGCACGTGGCAGACGACTATGAGCTGACCGAGCCTTCGCGTGCCTCTGAGCTCACGGCCAGGGCGCGGCGTCTGCACACCTATGCGAACGATCTGAATGCGGCAGCGGGTCTGTGGCGCGTCGACGGTCTGACCTGAGCGGTGGCCGTGGCGCGATCGGCCACAAGCGGTCCGGACAGAGAAAGACCGGGCCGCAAGAACGCCTCTCGGCGGAAGGCCGCTCGAAGCGGCAGAAGTTGGAGCCCGGGGTTATGCGGCCCGGCCATTCCAGTGTAACGCCCTCACGCCGCAGGTATTCCTGACCATGGCCTTAGAGTCTTCTCATGGCCCAGCGCTTCGCCCTGATCATCGATCCCGTCGGCAGTTCTGAGGAACGAGCCGATTTCTCCGGCACGTTCACCGTGGTGGATGCTGCGGCCCCCGCGCTGAGCGTAGGAGAGCTGAGCACCCAGCGCGGCGACGGTGTGTTCGAGACGATCGGTGTGATCGACGGGCATGCGCAGGAGGTCACGCCGCACCTGGAGCGTCTGGCGAACTCCGCCCGCATCTGCGACCTTCCGGTGCCGAATCAGGAGCAGTGGCGCCAGGCTGTCGCCGTGGCGGCGGCGGCGTGCCCGGCGGGTGAAGGGGCGGTCAAGCTGATCCTCAGTAGGGGAGTGGAGCACGGGCCGACGCCGACCGCGTGGGTGACGGCTGCCCCGGTAGCCGATTTCTCGGAGGTGCGCGCGACGGGCGTCACTGTCGTGACGCTCGACCGCGGCTACCCGCTCGACGTCGCCGAACGCTCGCCCTGGCTGCTGCTGGGGGCGAAGACGCTGTCGTATGCGGTGAACATGGCGGCGCTGCGCGAGGCACGGCGGCGCGGTGCCGACGACGCGATCTTCCTCTCCAGCGACGGCTTCGTGCTCGAGGCGCCGACGGCGTCGCTCATCCTGCGGTTCGGAGATCGGTTCGTGACCCCGGCGCCGACCGGCGGCATCCTGCACGGCACGACGCAACTGAGTGTGTTCGAGTACCTCTCCGGGCAGGGCTTCGAGACGGGGTACGAGCAGGTTCCGGCATCCGCTCTGTCCACTGCGGATGCCGCGTGGCTGGTCTCCAGCATCCGTCTGGTCGCCCCGATCACGGCCATCGACGCGCACTCCCTGCCCGTCGACCCCCTCACTGCCGCCCTGACCGAATACCTCCTGTCCCCCCGCCCCTGACCCGTGCCCCGGGCCGGGTGAAGCGACGAGCTCAGCCGAAGCGGCCGGAGACGTAGTCTTCGGTGGCCTGCACCGACGGCGTGGTGAAGATCGTGGCGGTGTCGTCGTACTCGATGAGCTTGCCGGGCTTGCCGGTGCCGGCGATGTTGAAGAACGCCGTCCTGTCGGAGACGCGGGAGGCCTGCTGCATGTTGTGCGTCACGATCACGACCGTGTACTTGGTCTTGATCTCGGCGATGAGCTCTTCGATCGCAAAGGTCGAGATGGGGTCGAGGGCCGAGCAGGGCTCGTCCATCAGGATCACATCTGGGGAGACCGCGATGGCGCGGGCGATGCACAGACGCTGCTGCTGACCGCCCGAGAGGCCGGAGCCGGGCTTCTCGAGCCGGTCCTTGACCTCGTTCCAGAGGTTGGCGCCGTGCAGGGATTTCTCGACGAGGGCGTCCTGGTCGGATTTCGACATGCGCGAGTTATTGAGCTTCACACCCGCCAGCACGTTCTCCCTGATGGACATCGTGGGGAACGGATTCGGACGCTGGAACACCATGCCCACCTGGCGGCGCACCAGCACGGGGTCGACGCTCGGGCCGTAGAGGTTCTTACCGTCGATGAGCACCTCACCCTCGACGCGCGCGCCGGGGATGACTTCGTGCATGCGGTTCAGGGTGCGCAGGAACGTCGACTTGCCGCAGCCGGACGGGCCGATGAACGCGGTCACCGTATTGGGCTTGATGTCGATGTTGACGCCCTCGACAGCGAGGAAATCGCTGTAGTAGACGTTGAGGTCGTTGACTTCAATGCTCTTGGACACTGCAATCCTTCTTGTTCAGTCGGGAGATTGTTCAGTCGGGAGACCGCTCAGCGGCCGGTCTTGGGCGCGAACAGCTTCGCGATGAGTCGGGCGGCGAGGTTGAGGACCATGACGATCAGGATGAGCGCGAGCGCGGACGCCCACGCACGATCGATGAACGCCTCGGCCGGGATGCCGGGATATTTCGCCTGCATATAGGTGAACACCGGCAGCGTGGCCATCTGGCCGCTGAACATGTTCGTGTTCATGCTCTGCACCATGCCGACGGTGAGCAGCAGCGGCGCGGTCTCGCCGATGACGCGGGCGATCGCGAGCATGATGCTGGTGGTGATGCCGGCGATCGCCGTGGGCATCACGACTTTGAGGATCGTGAGCCACTTCGGCACGCCGAGGGCGTACGCCGCCTCGCGCAGCTCATTGGGGACGATGCGCAGCAGCTCTTCCGAACCGCGCACCACGACCGGGATCATCAGCACCGACAGCGCGAGCGATCCCATGATGCCCATGCGTGTTCCCGGCCCCATGATGAGAGCGAACACCGAGTAGATGAACAGACCGGCGACGATCGAGGGAATACCGGTCATGACGTCGACGAGGAACGTGATGCCACGTGCGAGTTTCTTTCCCTGCCCGTACTCGACGAGGTAGATCGAGGTCATCAGGCCGATCGGAACCGAGATGACCGCGGCGGTGAGGGTGATCAGCACCGTGCCCCACAGGGCGTGCACGGCGCCACCGCCCTCGCCGACGACGTTGCGCATCGACGAGCTGAAGAACTCGGCATCGAACCGCACGAGGCCGGCGACGACGACCGTGTAGAGCAGCGAGACCAGCGGCAGCAGCGCGACCACGAAGGCCGCCGACACCAGAGCCGTCATCAGACGGTCGGTGGCGTGACGGCGGCTCTCAGCCACCGTCGAGACGACGAAGATCAGCACCATGTAGAGCACGATGCCGACCACGAGGGTCATCGCGATGTTGAACTCGGCGGGGTCGCGGCCGGTGTTGGCGAAGGTGAAGATCACCGCTGCGATAGCGAAGGAAATGACCAGCAGCGCCCACGGGGCCCACTTGGGCAGGTGGCCCGCGGTGTTCGACGAGGAGGCTGTGTCGGAGGCGATGGCTGTGGTGCTCATGTCAGTTGGCTCCCGAGAACTCGGCGCGGCGCGAGACGATCCAGCGGGCGACGAAGTTGACCGCGAAGGTCACGATGAACAGGATGAGACCCGCAGCGATCAGGGTGTTGACGCCCGAATCGTGCGCCTCGGGGAATCGCAGCGCGATGATCGCGGGGATCGTCGTGGGGTTCTCCGGGTTGAGGAGATTGAAGGTGACGATGCCCAGCGGCGAGAGGACCAGCGTCACCGCCATCGTCTCGCCCAGGGCGCGTCCGAGTCCGAGCATGGCGCCGGAGACCATGCCGCTGCGGGCGAAGGGCAGGACGGCCATGCGGATCATCTCCCAGCGTGTGGCGCCGAGTGCGAGGGCTGCCTCTTCGTGCAGCTTCGGAGTCTGGAGGAAGACCTCGCGGCAGATCGCCGTCATGATCGGCAGGATCATGACGGCCAGGACGAGGGAGGCCGTGAAGATCGTCTTGCCGGTTCCCGATGGCGTGCCGCCGAAGATCGGGATCCAGCCGAGGTTCGTGTTCAACCACTTGTAGAAGGGGACCAGCATCGGCGCGAAGGTGAGGGCGCCCCAGAGGCCGAAGACGACCGAGGGGACGGCGGCGAGCAGGTCGATGACGTAGCCGAGGAGGCCGGCGATCTTGCGCGGCGCGTAGTGCGAGATGAACAGTGCGATGCCGATTGCGAGCGGAGCGGCCACGATCAGTGCGATGGCGCTGGCGTAGAGCGTGCCGAAGACGAACGGCCACACCCAAGTGATGAAGGACTGTCCCTCGAGGATGTGGTTGTCGCTCGTGTCGGGCGCGAAGGCCGGGATCGACTGGACGATGAGGAACACCGCGACGGCGGCCAGGGTAACGAGGATGATGATGCCCGCACCGAGCGCCGTACCGGAGAAGATGCGATCCCCCGGTCGGAGCACTGCCTTGGGCGACGCGGGCGGACGGGCGTTTTCGGGGCCCGTCGTGGTTGTTGTCATCTGAGCGGCTCCACGGTGTTCACAGGACGTTCTGGGCTCTGAGGGATGTATCGGGGCTTTCACGCGGGTGCCCCCGCGGTGCTGGTTCGAACCGGTCGATCAGCGCCGCGGGGGCGTTGGTGACGTTCTCAGCCAGGGCTGAGAGTCAGGTTACTCCGTGACGATCGCGTCGATCGCGGTGACGACCTTCTCGCGCAGGTCGTCCGAGATCGGGGCGCTGCCGGCAGCCTCAGCGGCGGCGTCCTGACCCTCGGCCGATGCAACGTACTCGAAGTACGCCTTGACGAGGGTTGCGACCTCGGCGTCCTCGTACTCGACGCAGCCGATCAGGTACGAGACCAGGGCGATCGGGTAGGCGCCGGCAGGAGCTGCAGCCGGGTCGACAGCGAACGCGAGGTCGTGAGCCTCACGGCCCTCCTCGAGCGGCGAAGCAGCGACGAGCGCCGAAGCAGCCTCTGCCGAGTACGGCACGTACTCGCCCTCGACCTCGATGGCGACCTGTCCGAGGTCACCAGCCTGCGAAGCGTCGGCGAAGCCGATGTAGCCCACGCCGTTGGCGATGGCGTTCACGACACCCGAGGTGCCGTCGGCGGCCTCACCGGTCGAGAGCGGCCACTCGTCGCTGGCCTCGTCGGTCCACACGTCGGGCGCGACAGCCTCGAGGTAGGTGGTGAAGGTCTCCTGCGTGCCGGATGCGTCGGCGCGGTGGACGGGGACGATCGCCTGGTCGGGGAGCTCGACGCCCTCGTTCTGCGAGGCGATGGCCTCGTCGTTCCAGTTGGTGATGTCGCCGGTGAAGATGCTCGCGATGGTCGCACCGTCGAGGTTCAGCTCGTCGATGCCCTCAAGGTTGAAGGCGACGGCGACGGGCGAAATGTAAACGGGAACCTCGACGATGTCGTCCGTGGTGCAGGAACCGAAGCCGCCTGCGGCGAGCTCCTCGGCCTCGAACGCGCGGTCCGAGCCGATGAAGTTGGACGAGCCGGCGAGGAAGTTCTCGCGGCCGGTGCCCGAGCCGGTGGAGGTGTAGTTCACCGTGGCGTCCGGGTTCGCCGTCTGGAAGGCGGCGACCCAGGCCTGCTGAGCGGCTTCCTGCGACGAGGCGCCGGTGGCCTCGATCATGCCGGAGACCGAGGACGAGGTGTCGTCGGTGTTGTCGTCGGGGGCGGCGCCCTCATTCGCGGCACAGCCGACGAGAGCGAGGGCGGCGACGGCGCCGATGGCGCCGAAGCGAGCGATTCGGGAGATCTTCACTGTGGGATCCGTTCGATCGTGGATGGTTGAAGCCCGGTGCAGGGCACACAGCGACGCTAAGCGCGGCGGTTAACGAGACTCTCCCGGGCGGGTAAACAACGGGTGAACGGGAGTCGACCGCTTGGGGCGGTCCTGGCGCTTTGCCCAGGTCACACCTTCGGAACGTGCGTCTCGATCGAGATGATTCCGGAGCCCGGATTCGTTGCGGAGAGGTGGGCCACGGAGAAAGCGCCCACCTCGAGAGCCGAGGCGCTGCCCAGGTACGACCCGTGCATCGTGCCTGTCGCGAGGGCGAGCTCGGACAGGATGCCGGGCAGCACAGGACCGTGGCTGCAGATCACGGCGGGCTTGCCGGAGCGGACGCGTTTGCCGACGACCGCGCGCACATCGGCGACGCCGTCCTCCCAGGCATCCTGACTGATCAGCTCGGTCTGCACCGCGGTGCGATCGAGCGCTCGAACCAGCGGCGTCACCGTCTGCACGCAGCGCACGGCATCGCTGGTGACGACTCTGCGGATCCCGAAGGCGCGCAGCGGCGCCACGATCGCCTCAGCCTGCCGGAGCCCGCGCTCCGTGAGCGGTCGCGTGGCATCCGATCCGTCCCATGCCGAACGCGACACCGCCTTCCCATGCCGCAGCGCGACGACGGGGAAGGTGCGCAGCACACCGTCGGCGACCAGCCGATCGAATTCGTCGAGGATCTCGAGGTCGACCGGATAGCTGAGCTGCTTGCGGGCCTTCTTGAGCCCCACCCACTCCAGGGCCGCGATCTCCTGGTTCGGCACGAACGTGGAGTTGCGGATCGCCTTGTCGGTCGCCTCGGCCGCCCAATAGTGCACCACCTTCTGGCGCCCCGGGCGCATGAAGTAGCGGCTCACCCCGACCGGGACACCGAGGTTCACCCGGATGCCGGTCTCCTCATGCACTTCGCGCACGGCCGTCTGGGCGAGCATCTCGCCCGGATCGACCTTGCCCTTGGGAAGCGTCACATCGCGATACTTCGTGCGGTGGATGAGCAGGATGCGGAGCTTGCCCTCCGTCAGCCGCCACACCACCGCCCCCGCAGCGTAGACCGCCTTGTCGTCGCGCACGACCTGAACCGTCTGGGTCATCGCACCGAGCGGGAACGGCGGCGCCGACGGATCTGGTTCATGGTCCGATCCTGCAGGTCGATGAGGGGCTTGCCGTCAGCATCCACGGCGTGCCGCTCCCATACGCCTTCGGCGCCGAGGTGCCAGGAGCTCGTTCCGTCGTCCTGGGAGAGATCGAAGAAGTCCAGAAGCTGCTGGATGTGATCGGGGTCGGTGACCCGTACCAGCGCTTCGACGCGGCGGTCGAGGTTGCGGTGCATCATGTCGGCGCTGCCGATGTGCACCTGCGGGTCGCCGTTGTTCTCGAACGCGAAGATCCGCGAGTGTTCGAGGTATCGGCCCAGGATGCTGCGCACCGTGATGTTCTCGCTGATGCCGGGCAGGTCCGTCTTGATGCTGCAGATGCCGCGGACCCAGACGTCGACCTTAACGCCCGCCCGACTGGCGCGGTACAGCGCGTCGATGATCTCTTCGTCCACCATCGAGTTGACCTTGATGCGGATGTGCGCCGGCTTCCCGGCATCGGCGTTCTTGCGCTCCTGGTCGATGAGGCGCAATAGCCCCTTGCGCAGGTGCAGGGGAGCCACGAGCAGGCGCTTGAACTTCTTCTCGATCGCGTATCCGCTCAGTTCGTTGAACAGCCGGGTGAGGTCCTTGCCCACCTGGGCGTCGGCGGTGAACAGTCCGAAGTCCTCGTAGATGCGGCTGGTCTTCGGGTTGTAGTTGCCGGTGCCGACGTGCGAGTAATGGCGCAGCTGGCCCTCCTCCTCGCGGATGACGAGGGCGAGCTTGCAGTGCGTCTTCAGCCCCACCAGGCCGTACACGACGTGGACGCCGGCTTTCTCGAGCTTGCGCGCCCAGACGATGTTGTTCGCCTCGTCGAAGCGTGCCTTCACCTCGACCAGGGCGAGCACCTGCTTGCCCGACTCCGCGGCATCGATCAGCGCCTGCACGACTGGGCTGTCACCGGAGGTGCGGTACAGGGTCTGCTTGATGGCGAGCACTTGCGGGTCGCGCGCGGCCTGTTCGAGGAAGGCCTGCACACTCGTTGCGAACGACTCGTAGGGGTGGTGGACCAGTACGTCGCTCTTGCGGATCGCCGCGAAGATGTCGGCGCGGTTGTCGGAACCGGTCGGCTGGAAGGCGACCGGTGTGGTTGGCACGTGCGGCGGATAGCGCAGGTCCGGACGGTCGACCTTCGAGAGGGAGAAGAGCCCGCGCAGGTCGAGCGGGCTCGGCAGCCGGTAGACCTCCTGATCGGTGATGTCGAGCTCTTTGATCAGCAGGTCGAGGGTGACGTCATCCATGTCCTCGGCGATCTCGAGCCGGATCGGCGGACCGAACCGGCGACGCAGCAGCTCGGCCTCGAGCGCCTGGATGAGATTCTCGCTCTCGTCCTCTTCGATGACGACGTCCTCGTTGCGGGTGAGGCGGAAGGCGTGGTGGTCGAGCACCTCCATGCCGGGGAAGAGATCGCCCAGGTGGTTCGAGATCAGATCCTCGAGGGGCAGGTAGCGGGTGGTCTCGCTGGCGCCGGGCACCGCTACCAGGCGCGGCAGCATCGGCGGCACCTTCAGACGCGCGAACTCCTGCCGCCCGGTGCGGGCATTGCGGATGCGGATCGCGAGGTTCAGCGACAGGCCCGAGATGTACGGGAACGGGTGAGCGGGGTCCACCGCGAGAGGCATGAGGACGGGGAACACATGCAGCTGGAAGTACTCGGTGAGTCCGGACTGCTCGGCCTCGGTGAGCTGATCCCAGTCGGTGATCTCGATGCCCGCATCGGCGAGAGCGGGGCGCACCATGTCGGTCCAGGCGGCGGCGTGACGCAGCTGCAGCGCGTGTGCCTCATTCGAGATGTCGGCGAGCACGTCCGACGGCGCGCGGCCGACGTTGGTGGGGACGGCGAGCCCGGTGACGATGCGGCGCTTGAGGCCGGCGACGCGCACCATGAAGAACTCGTCGAGGTTGCTGGCGAAGATCGCCAGGAAGTTCGCGCGCTCCAGCTCCGGCAGCGTGGGATCCTCGGCGAGTTCGAGCACGCGCTGGTTGAACGCCAGCCAGCTGATCTCTCGGTCGTGATAGCGGTGGTCGGGCAGCACCGAGTCCGGAGCCTCGATGGCGTCGAAGTCGTCGTCTTCTGCGTCGCCCAGGCCGGCATCCGTGATTGCGGCATCGATCATGGAGTACATCTTTGCATCGTGAGGTGACGCATGTGTGAACGGCTCGTGCGCGTCACAGCACAGCGGCGCCGATCGCGTCTTCGTCGTACACGTTGAACCGGTAGCCGACGTTGCGCACGGTGCCGATGATCTGCTCCTGGTCACCCAGTTTGGCGCGCAGGCGCCGCACGTGCACGTCGACCGTGCGGGTGCCGCCGAAGTAGTCGTATCCCCACACCTCGCTGAGCAGTTGCTCGCGGGTGAACACGCGCGATGGGTGGGTCGCGAGAAAATGCAGCAGCTGGAATTCCTTGTAGGTGAGATCCAGCGGCCGACCGCGCAGCTTCGCCGAGTACGAGTTCTCGTCGATCGAGATGCCGGATGCCTGAACGCGGCTCGGCTCGGCGGTCGCCTCCGCACGCGCGATCGCCAGGCGGATGCGCGCCTCGGTCTCGGCGGGCCCGGCGTCGGCGAGCAGTACGTCGTCGATGCCCCAGTCCGCAGACACCGCGGCCATGCCTCCCTCGGTCACGACCAGCAGCAACGATGCGCCCGCCCCGCTCGAGCGCAATACACGGCACAGCGACTTCGCGCCGGCGAGGTCGAGCCGCCCGTCGAGGATCAGCACGTCGCTCTCGGGTGCGCCGATCAGCTGCGCCGGTTCGGCAGGTATCCTGCGTACCTCGTGGCTGAGAAGTTCCAGTGCAGGCAGTACCTGCTCCGGGGGAACCGAAGACAGAACCAGGATCGATGCCACGCGCATTCCTTCCGGGCGGCGGATGGCCCGCCCTGGGCGGCGACGAGCATGTCCCCGTGCGCCAATAATAGCGATGGGTGACAATGGAGGCATGTCCGAACCCGCCCTCGCCCCTCGCAACGCCCTCGGCGGAGTCGTCATCGTCTGGGTGGCGGCGCTGATCGCCGCCCTCGCCATCGGCATCTTCGTACCCGAGGAATGGCGCGTGCAGTGGCTGCTGGTCGGTTTCGGCGCCGCTGTGCTGCTCTCCTTCGCGCTGCAGCTCGGCTACGCGCAGACCAAGGGCTTCACCTTCCGGGTCGCGGCCAGCGCGATCGGTGCCCTCCTGCTGCTGGGTGTCGTCTCGGCGGCCTTCGGTCTCGCGGCGCTGATCCCGGCCTGAGGGGTAGAGTGGTGACCATGGATCTCGTCGCCCTCGAATTCTTCTTCATCGGCCTGCTGGGTCTTGCGAGCCTCGCGATCGTCTTCGTCGCAGGCGTCGTGCTGCGGAACCTGTTCCGCGGTCAGCGCTGAACCCGGTCGTCCGGAGCGCATCATGCTCGAACTGCCCACTGACCTCCCCGCCGATCTCGCGCCCCTGAGTTGGCTCATCGGTGTCTGGGAAGGTACTGGCGTCATCGAGTACACGGCCGGCGATCAGCGTTTCGAGGGCGAGTTCACGCACCGCGTGAGCTTCAGCCACGACGGCACCGGTCATCTGAACTACTCCGCGACCGGCTGGCTGGCCGCGCCCGACGGTCAGGAGTCGACACCCCTGGTCTCCGAGACCGGGTACTGGCGGCTTTCGCGCCCCGCGACGGCGGCGGATGCCGGGCCGGCGCTCTTGCCGCCGGCCGAGCAGCAGGCTGCGCGCACCGTCGACGACGTCGAGCAGCTGCGTGCAGCATCCGGTGGGTTCCCCATCGAGGTCTCGCTCGCGCACTCCGATGGCGTCCTCGAGCTGTATCTCGGCGAGATCAATGGGCCGCGCGTCGACATCGCGACCGATGCGATCGTCCGCGGTGCCGGAGGCAAGGACTACGGTGCCGCCAGTCGCATGTACGGCCTCGTCGACGGGCATCTGCTGTGGGCCTGGGACATCGCAGCGCTCGGAGCGGACATGGCCTCGCATGCGTCGGCACGGCTGGCGAAGGTCTGATCGTGTCTGCTCTCCATGACGCTTTCGCGGCGCGGCCGGGTGCCGTGGTCGACGGAGGAACGATCTCGCACTACGGCGATCCGATGCGCGAGCAGCGCCGACTCGCGGCGGGCTCCGCGGTTGCCGTGCTCGGCGATCGCACGGTCATCGAAGTCGCCGGCGACGACCGCCTGACCTGGCTCGATTCGATCACCTCCCAGGATCTGACGACATTGACGGCGGGGCAGAGCACCGAGCTGCTGATCCTCGACCCGCAGGGCCGCGTCGAGCACGCGGCCGGAGTGCTCGAAGACGGCTCGTCCGTGTGGCTGATCTCCGATGGGGCGGATACCGAGGCGCTCGCTGCGTGGCTGCAGCGCATGGTGTTCCGTTCGCGTGTGACGGTGACCGTCCGCGAAGATCTCGCGCTGCTCGGATTCTTCGCCGGCGGGGATGCCGAGGCCGGAGTATCCGCAGCGGCGGCCGCCCCGAACGGAGTCGCCCTGGTGTGGGCAGACCCGTGGCATGCCGTGCAGGCGGGCGGGTATCAGTATTCCGAGGTCGTCGAGCACCCCGGGGCGGAGTATCACTGGCGGGTCGCGATCGTCGAGGCGGATGCCGCGGCATCCGCTCTGTCTGCTTTCGAAGCCGCTGGCCTGATTGCGGCCGAGGCGCTTCGCGTCGCCGCCTGGCGGCCGCGCTGGGGCGGCGAGGTCGATGAGCGCTCGCTCCCGCACGAGTCGGACTGGATCCGCAGCGCCGTCCACCTCAGCAAGGGGTGCTACCGCGGGCAGGAGACCGTCGCCAAGGTGCACAACCTCGGGCACCCGCCGCGGCGGCTGGCCGCCCTGCAGCTCGACGGCAGTGCAGACGTGCTGCCGACGGCGGGCGCTCCGGTGTTCGCCGGGGATGACGAGGTCGGGCACATCACCTCGGTTGCCCGCCATTTCGAGGACGGCCCGATCGCGCTGGCGATCCTGTCGCGCCGAGCACCGACCGGTGACCTCGTCGTCCGCGCCGACGGCGTCGACATCGCGGCCGCGCAGCAGGTGATCGTTCCCGCGGATGCCGGGGCCACCGCCGATGTGCCGCGTCTGACCCGCCTCTCGCGTCGTGCCGAGGGGCAGGATCCCCGCCGCGCCCAGGCATAGACTGGTGCCATGACGCGCACTCTCATCCTGCTCCGCCATGGCCAGAGCGAGTGGAACGAATTGAACCTGTTCACCGGATGGGTGGACGTCCGACTTACCGAGAAGGGCAAAGCAGAGGCCCGCCGCGGCGGTGAACTGCTCGCCGAAGCAGGTCTGCTGCCCGACGTGCTGCACACCTCGGTGCTCAGCCGGGCGATCCAGACGTCCGACATCGCGCTGGACTCCGCCGATCGCCTGTGGATCCCGGTGAAGCGCTCCTGGCGTCTCAACGAGCGCCACTACGGCGCACTGCAGGGCAAGGACAAGGCAGCCACTCTCGAGGAGTTCGGGCCGGAGCAGTTCCAGCTCTGGCGCCGTTCGTTCGACGTTCCGCCGCCGCTGCTGGACGACGACAGCGAGTTCAGCCAGGTCGGCGACCCGCGCTATGACGGCATCGACGGCGAGGTGCCGCGCACCGAATCGCTGAAGATCGTCATCGACCGTCTGCTGCCGTACTGGGACGCCGAGATCGTCCCCGACCTCGCGGCGGGCAAGACGGTGCTTGTCACCGCACACGGCAATTCGCTGCGCGGACTGGTCAAGCACCTTGACGGGATCAGCGACGACGACATCGCCGAGCTGAACATCCCCACCGGCATCCCGCTCGTGTACGAACTCGACGACGACAACGTCCCCACCGGCCCCGGTCGGTACCTGGACCCGGAAGCCGCAGCCGCTGGCGCCGCCGCCGTCGCGTCGCAGGGCAAGAAGTAGCGAAAACGAATGAGGCGGGCGGGGCGTCTGAACGCCCCGCCCGCCTCATTCGTCGGTGCGGGTCAGACCTCGTCGACGTCGCGGCCGTGGAGCTGTGCTGCAGCTGCCGCGATCGCCTCTTCGTCGACGTCCCAGTCACCGGTAGCGAGGTAGACGACCTTCTTGGCGACGGCGACCGCATGGTCGGCGAAGCGCTCGTGGTAGCGGCTGGCGAGGGTGGCGTCGACGGTCGCGGTCGGCTCGCCCTTCCAGTTGTCGCTGAGAACCTTCTCGAACACGCGGGCGTGCAGCTCGTCGACCTCGTCGTCCGCGTTGCGGATGACGTCGGCCAGGCGCAGATCCTGCGTGCGCAGCAGTTCGGAGAGCGTGCGGGACACTTCGACGTCGCGCTCGCCCATCTTCGTGAAGGTGCCCTTCAGGCCCTTCGGGATGGCGCGCTCGGGGAAGCGGAGGCGTGCGAGCTGGGCGATGTGCTCGGCCATGTCGCCCATGCGCTCCAGCGATGCGCTCACCCGCAGTGCGAAGACGACGATGCGCAGGTCGCGCGCGACGGGCTGTTGGCGGGCGAGGACCTCGATAGCGAGTTCGTCGAGGCTGACGGCCAGCTCGTCGATCCGCACGTCGTCCGCGATGACCTCTTCGGCTATCGCGACGTCGCTGTTGGCGAAGGCGCGGGTCGCCTTGTCGATCGCGACCGTGACGAGATCGGTGATCTCGACGAGGCGGGACTGGATCTCCTCGAGGGACTGGTGGAAGACTTCGCGCATGAGAAGCGCAACCTTTCGTTCGGATCTCGGGCGGTTCCGACCGGCCGATGGAGGGCACAGCTGTGTTCGCGAGCCCTCAGTGATTGTCGTCGCCGAAGGTTAACGAATGGTGCCCGTTGTGTGAATACTACTTCGCCCCCGTGCGCGCTGGCGCGGAAACAGGCGGAAGGGGAGGTGAACGGGCTCTACGCTGGAGGCATGACTTCGGGCACTATCGCGCTCATCGCGCTCGCCGTCGGCCTGGTCATCGGCATCGGCCTATCGATGCTGCTCTTCTGGGCGTACCGTGCGCGTGAGAAGGTGACCGAGGCCGCGTCGGCGCGCGTCCCGACCGGAACCGCAGATGTCCTGGACAGCATGGACGATGCGGCATGCGTCGTCGATGCGTCGGGGCTTGTGCTGGCCATCTCGCATGCCGCGACGCGATTCGGCATCGACGTCGGTGCGACGCTCGACCATCAGGAGTTGCGCCAGCTCGTGCGCACCGTCCGATCGACGGGGGCATCGACGACCGAGACCATGCGTCTGACCCGATCGGGTGTCAGCCTGGACCCGCGCCTGGTGTCTGCCCGGGCGAGCGTCCTCGGCGGGCAGCTCACGCTTCTCATCATCCGCGACGTCACCGAGCAGGAGCGGCTCGACCAAGTGCGCCGCGATTTCGTGGCGAACACCAGCCATGAGCTGAAGACGCCGGTCGGCGCGGTGAGTCTGCTCGCCGAGGCCATCGAGTCCGCAGCCGACGACCCGGACCAGGTGCGGGTCTTCGCCTCACGCATCTCGGCGGAGGCGACGCGTCTCGCGCAGCTCACCGGTCGCATCATGAGCCTGTCGCGCCTGCAGGCATCCGACGGCATCGCCGATTTCGGGCCCGTCGCGATTGACGAGGTCATCACCTCGTCGATCGAAGCGCACGCCGTGCAGGCCGATTCCGCGGGTGTCGAGCTGATTCGCGGCGGCGATCGCGGCGTGTTCGTGCGCGGCGATGCGCAGATCCTCGTGGAGGCCATCGGCAACCTCGTTGCAAACGCGATCGTGTACTCGCCGCAGGGTTCGCGTGTGGGCGTGGGCATCAAGGCGGATGGCGGGACGGTGGAGATCGCGGTGTCCGATCAGGGCATCGGTATCACCGAGTCGGACCGGGAGCGCATCTTCGAGCGCTTCTACCGGGCCGATGAGGCGCGTTCCCGCCGCACCGGCGGTACGGGGCTGGGGCTGTCGATCGTCAAGCATGCGACGCAGCGCCACGGCGGAGAGGTGCGCGTCTGGTCCCGTCCCGAGCGCGGATCGACCTTCACGATGGTGCTGCCGCGCATCGAGGCCCCGGTGCCGGAGACCGATAAGAAGACCAAGAAGAAGCGCGCGCGGAAGGCGCTCAAGGCCGCCGCAACTGCGCGCGTCCGGAACGGAGAGAACGCATGACCCGCATCCTTCTCGTCGAGGACGAACCAGACCTCGCCGACCCGCTCGCCTATCTGCTTCGCCGAGAGGGCTACGAAGTCGAGATCGCCGAGGACGGGCCGGGGGCGCTGGCCTCCTTCCGAGAGCAGGGCGCCGACATCGTGCTGCTCGACCTGATGCTCCCCGGGATGCCGGGAACCGAGGTGTGCCGGCAGATCCGCTCGACCTCGGCGGTGCCGATCATCATGCTCACGGCCAAGGATTCCGAGGTCGACATCGTGGTGGGGCTCGAGCTCGGCGCGGACGACTACATCACCAAACCGTATTCGTCGCGCGAACTGCTCGCACGCATGCGGGCTGTGCTGCGTCGAGTGGTGCAGGCCGAGAGCGACCTGGACGAGCGCGTGCTCGAGGGTGGTCGCGTCACCCTCGACATCGACCGGCACACGGTGACGGTCGCCCGCGAAGAGATCAATATGCCGCTGAAGGAGTTCGAGCTGCTCGAGGTGCTCATGCGCAACTCGGGTCGCGTCCTCACCCGTGGTCAGCTCATCGACCGGGTCTGGGGCAGTGACTACTTCGGAGACACCAAGACGCTCGACGTGCACATCAAGCGCATCCGGTCGCGCATCGAGGAGAACCCCGGCGAGCCGGTCATGCTCGTGACCGTGCGTGGTCTCGGATACCGCTTCGAGGGCTGATCAGCAGTACTTCACGCAAGAGGCCGGCACCCAAACGGGAACCGGCCTCTTGCTGTGTCGCGATCGAACTGATCAGTTCCCTTCGAGGGAGATGACGTCAGTCTCTTGCGGGACGAGGTCCGCGTAGTACGGCAGCGTGCCGTCGAGCACAGGGACATCAGCTGTCGCACCGGTCGCAGCACCGGATTGGAAGTACATCTCCACCGTTGCTCCTGGCATGGTGTCGAGGTCGTCGATCCGCATCGGTTCGGCGTTCGCACCGAGGCTCACCGTGTCGCCGGCACCCACGCGGATGGTGATCGGGTCGAGGCCTTCGAGCTCGACGGTGAGCGTCTCGGATCTGTCGGTGTCATTGACGATCGCGGCGATGAGGTTACCGGTCGAGCCGTCTTCGGTAGCGATGATCATCGCGTTGCGGATGTCGAGGGGCCCGTCGGAATCGGGGATGTTCACGCCGTCGGAGGCGGAGTACTTGACCTCGGTGGACTGCGGTGTGATGAACGTGCATCCGGTCGCGCCGAGCAGAACGAGGGCGCTGAGGGCGGCAGACGCTACAAGGCGCGATTTCACGGATCCTCCTGGAGCTGTGGGATTTCCTGTCCATTCTATGGGTAACAGTCACCGTCCACGGGACGCTGCGGGGGCAAACCTTAGCGCATGTTGCCTGTGGTATTCTGGAGGTTGCCGAAAGGACACGATTTTATGCTTTTTGAGGTTGGCGAAACGGTCGTCTATCCGCACCACGGAGCCGCGACGATCATCGAGGTCAAGGATCGCGTCATCAAGGGTGAGACGAAGAAGTATCTGAAGCTCAACGTCACCCAGGGCGACTTGATCATCGAAGTGCCTGCAGAGAACGTCGACCTCGTCGGTGTCCGCGATGTCATCGGTCAGGAGGGGCTCGACAACGTGTTCGAGGTGCTGCGTGCGCCGTTCACCGAAGAGCCCACGAACTGGTCCCGCCGCTACAAGGCAAACCTTGAGAAGCTCGCCTCCGGCGATGTGATCAAGGTCAGCGAGGTCGTCCGCGACCTGTGGCGCCGCGATCAGGACCGCGGTCTCTCCGCGGGTGAGAAGCGGATGCTGGCGAAGGCTCGTCAGATCCTCATCTCCGAACTCGCGCTCGCCGAGAAGTGCGACGAGGAGAAGGCCGGCGCGCTGCTCGACGAGGTCCTCGCGTCCTAGTCTGAGAGTGTGACTCTCCTTCCTGTGCCGACGACGGCGATCATCGTCGTCGCGGCAGGCTCTGGAACGCGCCTGGGCGCGGCCGCACCGAAGGCGTTCGTCGGCATCGACGAACGTTCCGTGCTGCGTCATGCCCTCGACGGCGTCTTCGCCGCATCGCCGGCACAGGTGATCGTCGTCGCGCCTGCGGGGCACGAAGGGGACGCCGAAAGCGAGTTGCGCACGGCCGCCGGTGAACGCACCGACCTCGGTTGTGTCGTCGCCGGCGGCGACAACAGGCAGGATTCGGTCGCTGCGGGTCTGCGGGCTTTGTGGGGGGACATCACCACCGTGCTCGTCCACGACGCCGCCCGTGCCCTGACCCCACCGTCGCAGATCGACGCGGTCGCGGGCGCCGTGACCCCTGACGCCGGCGTGATCCCGGCGCTGCCGGTGGTAAACACGCTCAAGCGCGTCGCGGGCGGCGACATCGTCGAAGCGGTCGACAGGGCCGATCTCGTCGCCGCGCAGACCCCGCAGGGCTTTCCACGGCATCTGCTCGAGGCCGCGTATGCCACCGCACGCGACTCCGGCGTCGAGTACACCGACGACGCCGCGCTGTTCGCCGCGGCCGGTCACTCCGTGGCCCACATCCCGGGCTCCTCGCTGGCGTTCAAGATCACGGTGCCGGCCGACCTGCAGCGCGCCCGCCAGCTGATCTCGGCCGGGCAGCAGCCGAC
This sequence comes from Microbacterium sp., assembly GCF_052102115.1. Classification (GTDB taxonomy): domain Bacteria; phylum Actinomycetota; class Actinomycetes; order Actinomycetales; family Microbacteriaceae; genus Microbacterium. Next base: position 40,394 of record NZ_JBQDVP010000003.1, on the reverse strand, counting down.
ACCGGCGATACGCGTCGGGGTCGGAACCGACGCGCACGGGTACGGCGGCGTAGGGAATCTGTGGCTGGCCGGTATGGAATGGCCGGGGGAGCCGGCGCTGTCCGGACACTCCGACGGCGACGCCGTCGCCCACGCGATCGTCGACGCTCTGCTCGGTGCGTCGGGACTCGGTGACATCGGCGAGCACTTCGGAACATCGCACCCCGAGTACGCCGGAGCGCACGGCGACGTCTTCCTGATGCGCACACGCGAGATCCTCGCCGAGGCCGGATACACGATCGGGAACGTCTCGGTCCAGCTGCAGGCGAACCGTCCGCGCTTCAGCGCACGTCGGGCACAAGCGCAGGCGGCGCTGTCCGCAGCCCTCGGTGGAGCGCCGGTATCGATCACGGCCACCACCACCGATGGGCTCGGATTCATCGGCCGCGGCGAAGGGGTATCGGTCACCGCGGTCGCGCTGGTGGTGCCCCGTTCGCCGACCGGGCAAAGTACGCTGGAGCAGTGACTCTCCGCCTTTACGACACCCGCGCGCAGCAGCTGCGCGACTTCGTGCCTCTCGACCCCGAGAACATCACGATGTACGTGTGCGGAGCGACCGTTCAGTCCGGCCCGCACATCGGCCATGTTCGTGCGGCGCTGAGCTTCGACATCCTGCGCCGCTGGCTCGAGCACCGCTACGGGCGAGTGACGTTCGTGCGCAACGTCACCGACATCGACGACAAGGTGCTTTCGGGGGCGACGGATATCGAGCCGTGGTGGGCGCTGGCGTACCGGATGGAGCAGGAGTTCACCTCGGCGTATGCCGGTATCGGCATTCTTCCTCCCACGTACGAGCCGCGCGCGACGGCATCCATCCCGCAGATGCAGGAGCTGATCTCGCGCCTCATCGAGCGGGGCCATGCGTACCCCGCACCGGACGGATCGGGCGACGTCTACTTCGACGTGCGCTCCTGGCCGGACTACGGTGCGCTCACCCATCAGCAGCTCGACGCCATGGAAGCAACGGAGGACGCCGATCCGCGCGGTAAGCGCAATCCGCAGGACTTCGCTCTGTGGAAGGGTGCCAAACCGGACGAGCCGGCGGATGCTGTGTGGACCTCTCCCTGGGGAGCAGGGCGTCCCGGCTGGCACATCGAGTGCTCCGCGATGTCGAAGCGCTACCTGGGCTCGGAGTTCGACATCCACGGCGGCGGTCTCGACCTGCGGTTCCCGCACCACGAGAACGAACTCGCCCAGTCGACCGCGGCTGGCGACGGCTTCGCGCGCTACTGGGTGCACAACGGCCTCGTGACCGTCGACGGGCAGAAGATGTCCAAGTCGATCGGCAACTTCACCCTTGCCGCCGATGTGCTCGCCGCACACGACCCGCTCGTCGTGCGCTATGCGCTCGCCGCGGCGCACTACCGCTCGAGCCTCGACCTCACCGACTCGTCGTTCACGGAGGCCGAGGCCGCGCTCGGGCGCATCGAGACTTTCCGTCAGCGGGTGCTGCGGGCGGCGGATGCCGACCCTGCAGTGCGTATCCCTGGCGAGATCCCGGAGTCGTTCCGCACGGTGATGGACGACGATCTCGGTGTGCCGCAGGCGCTCGCGGTCGTGCACGACGCCGTGCGTGCGGGCAACTCCGCACTGGATGCCGGCGACACGTCCGCGGCGGTCGCCGCAGCCCGTTCGCTCGCGGCGATGCTCGACGTGCTCGGGCTGGACGGCCCGGTCGCGGCTGCCGCCGGGGGAGCCGAGGCATCCGCTCTCGATGCGCTCGTGCGCACGATGATCGACCAGCGCGCACAGGCGCGCGCCGACAAGGACTGGGCAGCGGCAGATCGCATCCGCGACGCGATCGCCGCCGCAGGAATCACGCTGGAGGATTCTCCGGCCGGAACTCATTGGAGTATTGATGGTTAAGCCAGGACGCCCGGGAGCGGGCAACAGCAAGAAGAAGGGGTCGATCAAGGGCTCCGGCGGCCTCGGTCGCAAGTCGCTCGAGGGCCGCGGCCCGACGCCGAAGGCCGAGGATCGGGCCTGGCATGTCGCCGGCAAGCGCAAGGCGGCGAACGAGCGCTACGCAGCAGCCGGCGGCAAGGGACGCGCCGGGGGCAGGCCGAACACGGGAGGCAACCAGAACAGGTCGTCGAAGCCCAAGGCGGGGGACGACACCGAGAACGTCACCGGCAGGAACTCGGTGCTGGAGGCGCTGCGGGCCAAGATCCCGGCGACGGCGTTCTACATCGCTCAGCGCGTCGAGATGGATGACCGCGTCAAGGAGATGCTGTCGATCGCGACGCACCGCGGCATCCCCGTTCTCGAGGTCACCCGCCAGGAACTCGACCGTATGGCCGGGTTCGACGGCGTGCACCAGGGGGTCGCTCTCAAGGTTCCGCCGTACGAGTACGCCCACCCGCAGGATCTGCTCGAGCAGGTGATCGATCGCGGCGAGGTTCCCCTGTTCATCGCGCTCGACGGCATCACCGATCCGCGTAACCTCGGTGCGATCATCCGCTCGACCGCCGCGTTCGGCGGGCACGGCATCATCCTGCCGCAGCGGCGTTCCGCGGGCGTGAACTCCGCCGCGTGGAAGACGAGCGCCGGGGCTGCCGCGCGCATCCCGGTCGCCATGGCGACGAACCTGACCACGCAGCTGAAGGAGTTCAAGAAGCAGGGCGTGTTCGTGATCGGTCTCGACGGCGGAGGCGACGTGTCGCTGCCCGCGCTCGAGCTCGCCGATCGGCCCGTCGTGGTCGTCGTGGGCTCCGAGGGCAAGGGGCTTTCACGCCTTGTTACCGAGAACTGCGACCAGATCGTCTCCATCCCCATCTCGGCGGCCACGGAGTCGCTCAACGCCGGCATCGCGGCATCCGTCGCGCTGTACCAGATCGCAACAGTGAGGAATCGAGCATGACCCGCATCGCCGTCATCGGAGGAACCGGATACGCCGGATCGAACATCGTCGCCGAAGCGGTATCGCGCGGTCACTCAGTGATCTCGATCGCCCGTTCGATCCCCGCCGAGCGCGTCGAGGGCGCCGTCTACCTCGAGGGCAACATCCTCGACGTGCCCAGCCTGCTCGAGCAGATCGACGAGGCGGATGTCGTCATCCAGGCGCTCTCGCCCCGCGGTGACATGGTCGGCAAGGTGCGGGCCGCGACAGCTGAGCTCGTCGCAGCCCTCCCGGAGCACGTGCGCGTCGGCGTCGTCGGCGGTGCCGGTGGCAGCCTGGTCGCACCCGGCGGCGCGCGTCTGATCGACACGGACTTCCCCGAGGAGATCAAAGACGAAGCCCGCGAGGCGATCGGCGTGCTGGAAGACCTGCAGGCCGACACGAGCGGCCGGGACTGGTTCTTCGTCCACCCCGCCGCCGGCTTCGGCGCGTGGGCACCGGGGGAGCGCACCGGCACGTACCGCGACGGTGGCACGGTGCTGGTCACCGATGACAAGGGCGAGTCCTTCATCTCAGGCCGAGACTTCGGTGTCGCCTTCGTCGACGAGATCGAGAACCCGAAGCACCACCGCGAGAACTTCACCGTCGGCTACTGACCCTGCGAGCCTGCATTCCGCGGACGAAACGCGACGGATTCCGAGGGGTTTCATCCGCGGAATGCAGTTTCACCGTCGGGTATTAGTCACACGAGGTCGCGCCAGTCGACCTCGTCGTCGCCGGCCGCCGGCATCGCGCCGGTCACCACGGGCACGCTCATCGTCTCGGTCGGCGGACCCATGATCGTCGCTTCGTCGCGGCGATGGCGCAGCACGTCGTTGATGTACGAGGTCAGAACCTCGGCGAGCGGGATCGACCTGCCGTGCGCCTGCGACAAATACCATCGGTGCTCGAGCACCTGGTGGAAGACCTCAGCGGGCTCGAGCTTGGCGCGCAGTTCGTAGGGGATCGCCCGGACGACGGGCTCGAAGACGCGCGTGAGCCACTCGTGCGCGAACATCTCCTCGTCGGCCCAATCCTTCGTCGACCGCGCCTGGAACTCATCGAGGTCGTTCAGCAGGCGCCGTGCCTGGTTCTCCTCGACATCGAGCCCGGTGAGGCGGATGAGACGCCGCTGATGGTGACCGGCATCCACGACCTTCGGCTGGATCTGCACGGTCGTGCCGTCGGTGGTGGTCGTCATCGACATCTCATCGATGTCGAAGCCGATGGCGTTCAGGCGCTCCACGCGCTCGGTGATGCGCCACGTCTCGTTCGCCGAGAAGGATTCCTCGGCCGTGAGTGCGGCCCACAGCGAGTGATACGACGACACGATGCCGTCGGCGATGGCCACGGCATCCACCCCGTGCTCGAGTCGGCCGCCGGCAGCGAGATCCATGATCTCGCCGGCGATGTTCGTGCGCGCCAGATCCAGGTCGTACAGGCGCTGACCGTCGGTGAGCCCCTCTTCGTGGAGTTCGCCGGTCTCGGCATCCACCAGGTACGCGGCGAAGGCGCCGGCGTCACGACGGAACAGCGTGTTCGAGAGGGAGACATCACCCCAGTAGAAGCCGACGTTGTGCAGCCGCACCAGCAGCAGCGCGAGCGCGTCGACGAGTCGTGTGGCGGTGTCAGGGCGCAGCACGCGGGTGAACAGCGCCCGGTAGGGCATCGAGAACCGCAGATGCGCCGTCACCAGCACGGCCGGCAGGGGCGTGCCCGCGGCACCCGCCCGCCCGGCGATGACGGCCACGCGATCCACGCACGGCACATCCAGGCGACCGAGGTTGCCGAGCATGTCGTACTCGCGCTGGGCCATCTCGGCCGTGGTCTCCTTGACGGCGACGACACGGCCGGACAGATCCGCGAAGCGTACGAGATGACGTGACAGTCCCTTGGGGAGCGAGACGATCCGCTCCGACGGCCACTTGGCCAGCGGTGTGGACCACGGCAGGGCCAGCAGCTCGGGATCGACCGTGCTGGCGGTGATGCGAAGCGCGTCCTGCATACTGCCTCCGAAAGACGACGCGGCGCGGGTGACCCGAAGGTCGACCCGCGCCGCGCATGGAGCGAATTACGTCGCCGAGACGACCGGCTTGTCGTTCAGACGCTCACCGGACTCGAGGTCGAAGGCGTGCACGTGCCCGGCTGTCGCGGCCAGGGTGACGGTCTCGCCTGCGTTCGGGTGGTTGCGGCCGTCGACGCGCGCGACGATGTCGGTGCGCTTGCCGTCGACGTCGGCGTGACCGTACAGGTAGCCGTCAGCGCCGAGCTCCTCGACGAGGTCGACCGTGATCGAGAGGCCCTTGCCATCGGTGGGGCCGACGGTGATGTCCTCGGGGCGCACGCCGATGGTGACCTGGCTGCCCGTCGCGCGGCCGACGGTGTCGCGGTCGAGCGGGACGACCTCGGTTCCGAACTGAACGCCGCCGTCGGCGAGGTCGGCGGGGAACAGGTTCATGGCGGGCGACCCGATGAAGCCGGCGACGAAGACGTTTTCCGGCTTCTCGTACAGGTCACGCGGCGTTCCGACCTGCTGCAGCAGACCGTCCTTGAGAACGGCGATGCGGTCGCCCATGGTGAGAGCCTCGGTCTGGTCGTGCGTGACGTAGACCGTGGTGACGCCCAGACGGCGCTGCAGGGAGGCGATCTGCGTACGGGTCTGCACGCGCAGCTTGGCATCGAGGTTCGACAGCGGCTCGTCCATGAGGAACACCTGCGGCTGGCGGACGATCGCGCGGCCCATGGCGACGCGCTGACGCTGACCACCCGAGAGCGCCTTCGGCTTGCGCGTGAGGTACTCCTCGAGGTCGAGCAGCTTGGCGGCTTCGAGCACGCGCGCGGCGCGCTCCTCCTTGTTGATGCCGGCGATCTTGAGCGCGAAGCCCATGTTCTCGGCAACAGTCATGTGCGGGTACAGCGCGTAGTTCTGGAAGACCATGGCGATGTCACGGTCCTTCGGCGGCACGTCGGTGACGTCGCGGTCGCCGATCATGATGCGCCCCTCATTGACCTCTTCGAGGCCGGCGAGCATGCGCAGAGAGGTCGACTTGCCGCAGCCGGACGGGCCGACCAGGACGAGGAATTCGCCGTCTGCGACCTCGAGGTTGAGCTTGTCTACGGCCGGACGGGTGCCGCCCGGGTACAGACGCGTTGCGGCGTCGAACGTGACAGTTGCCATTGTTTTCTCCTTCACCGGCAGGTACGTGCCGGACGATCCGTTGTGATGGAAGCGGTGGGGTGAGCCCCGCCGTGGCCCGCCATCGGGCCGATCTCAGTATCGCACGAACATGAGCACCTGGGTATTTCCCAGCCTGTCTGGATACCATCGGAGACGGCCCTGATCGATCAACAGCAGTGGATCGGCGGGCACCGGGGGAGCCCGTCCCCTGTCATGACTTTCAAGAGGAACGATGTCGAGCGACGAAACGCCGAACGTCCCCACCCCTCGCAATTCCCGTGAGGCGGTCCGGGAGAAGGCCCAGCAGGTGCACGCCAAACAGTCGCGTGCGCGCATCATGCGACGGATCATCGTCGGGGCGGTAGCCATCGTCGCCGTTGGCGCCATCGGCACCGCGGTCACGATGGCGGTCACCTCGAGCGTGTCGAAGCCGATGATGAAACCCCAGGGACTCGATGGCGACGGCATCGTGGTACACACCCTCTCGGACGCCGCGATCGAAGAGGTGCCCTCGACGCCGACGCCGGAGGAGACCACCTCCGGCGAAGAGACCGCCGAGCCCACGCCGGCGCCGACGGACTCTGCCGTGGATGTCCACATCTACGTCGACTACCTGTCGCCCGGTTCCGGCGAGTTCGAGGGGGCGAACACACGTCAGCTGGCCGGTTGGATCAACGAGGGTGCCGTCACGGTGACCTACCACCCCGTCGCCATGCTCACCGCGAGCTCCAACGGGACGAAGTACTCGCTCCGTGCTGCCGCTGCGGCCGCCTGCGTCGCGACCCACGCGCCGGATCAGTTCTACGCCTTCAACCATGAGCTGCTCGTCGATCAGCCCGATGTCGACAGCGGCGGGCGCACCGATGTCGAGCTCGCCGATCTCGCCGTGGCCGTCGGCGCTGAATCCCCGAAGGTCGTGCGCTCCTGCGTCGAAGATGAGGACTACGTCGCCTGGGCCAAGGAGGCCACGTCCCGGGCCCTCGCTGGCCCGCTGGAGGGGTCTGACGACCTCATGCTGTCCAGTGCCCCGATGATCGTGGTCAACGGCGAAGCGTACGTCGGGGCGCTCGATGACCCCGCGGAGTTCTCGCAGTTCGTGCTCAACGTCGCCAGTGACACCGAGCCGACGGCGACCCCGACGCCGACGCCGACCGAGACTCCGGCCTCATAGTTTCCGCCTCGCGCCTCCTGCTCGCTAAGCTGGACGGCGTTCGCCGACTTAGCTCAGCTGGTAGAGCACTTGTCTTGTAAACAAGATGTCACGGGTTCGAATCCCGTAGTCGGCTCCATTGTCGCCCCGCGCCCGCTCAGCCGGCGCTCTTCGGCCTCCGCCCGCGGCGTGGACGGCTGTGCCACGCCGCGATCGCCTCCGGTGTCAGATCATCGCGATCCCACAGGTATCCGGACACGTTGCCGATCGGATCGATGAACGCATCACTCGCGGTGGAAGCCTCGCCGGCATCGCGTCGGCGCATCGTCTGTCGCAGGGAGACGGGGGTGACGCCCAGGAGCTCGGCGACCTCATCGATCGTCGCGTAGCGCGCGGCGAAGCGTGCTTCTGCGGTGGCATCGCGCAGTGCGCGCGGACGGGACTTCTCGTCCTCGGACCCCATGATCGCTCCTGACGGTTCGGTGGTCCCACGATAGCGGAGCAGTCCGCCGCTAGCATGGGCGCCATGGACGATGCCGTCACCCGTCTCGACGTGCCGGGAACTTACAACTTCCGCGAGGTCGCGCCGGGCGCGCTGACACCGGGTCTGCTGTACCGGTCGGATGCGCTGCACCGTCTGAATCGTGCCGGACGGCGTCGCATCCGCGAGCTCGGAATCGGCGAGGTGATCGATCTGCGCTCGGTGTTCGACCGCCGCGTCGGCGGACGCGACCGGCTGCGCGGCACCGGCGCGGTGCGCCTCAGCATCCCGATCGATGGTGCGCCCCGCCGTCGGACCGACCTCTCCGGCATCACCCTTTCCGACGTGTACCGGATCATCCTCAGCCGTCATCAGCAGGTGCTCGGACGCGTCATCCGCGAGATCGCCGCGGCCGATGGCCCGGTGCTCGTGCACTGCACGGCGGGCAAGGATCGCACTGGGCTGGTCGTCGCCCTGACGCTGTCTGCTCTGGAGATCGACCGCGACATCATCCTCGCCGACTATGCCGCGACCGCCGCCAATCTGGCAGGCGAGTGGACGCAGCGGATGGTCGGTAAGGCGCGAAGGTTCCGCGTGCACCTCACCGATGACCTGCTCGTCATCCTCGGATCGTCGCCTCCGGAGGTGCTCGCCGGCGCTCTCGACGGGATCGATCGCGAGTACGGCGGCTTCGGCGAATACCTGACCGGCGCGGGAGTGGATGCCGCGGTGCGCGCTGCACTGCGCAAGAAGCTGCTCGGCTGATCAGCCTCCAGTCGCCGAACCCGGAACGGCGACGTCGCCGCGCCCGGCACCCCGGCGCCGCAGCACCAGTGGAGCGACGACGCCGTGCAGCAGGATGCTGCCCATCACCGTCACGACCATGACCGACAGCACGATCGTGCCCTCATGGTCTGGCAGGGCGTTGTACGCGAGAAGCCCGAAGACGATCGAGGCGGTGCCGCGCGGGCCGAGGGCACCGATGAGGACGCGATCCTTCCGCAGCACGCTGCTGCCCATCAGAGACACGTACACCGGCAGCATCCGGATCAGCGTGAGCGCGAGCAGTGCCAGGAGCACGACACCCCAGTCGATGCCCGACGCGAATACGAGCAGGACCGCGCCGCCGAGCATGAACCACACGAAGTTCGCCGCGAGGACGCCCACCTCATCGACCAGCAGCAGCTCGCTGTGGTCGATTCCCGACTCTTCAGAGGATCGAACGCGCGTCAGCCGGTACCCGACGCCGGCGACGAACGCGGCCACGAATCCGTTCGCGGTGAACACCGGCAGATTCGCGATGCCGTAGGCGATGAGGGGGAGCAGTACCATCACGTACCGAGCCCCGACCGCGCTGGCGATATCTTTCCCGCGCGCGATGCGCACGGCGAAACCGATCGTGCAGCCGAGCAGCAGGCCGATCGCGATCGCGAGCAGCGTCGCTGGCACAGCGCCGAGGAATGCTGCGAGGAACTGCTCGAGCGGCTTCTCGATCGCCGAATCCGTCAGCTCATCATCGGGTGTGTGCGAGATCGTCGACCAGAACACCGCGAGTGCCAGGGACATCCCGAACACGGGGGAGATGAGGCCGTCGTTGTAGCCGCTTTCGATGTTGAGGATCTGGCGCGTCCGCGTCGAGATGCCCCGGCCGCGCAGCAGGCGCGTGGCGGGCGCAAAGTCAGTGGGCATGATGACGCACGCGATGACGGCAATGACGAGCAGACCGGTGCTCGGCAGCAGAAACGCTCCGCTGACGAGGGCCAGCATGAGAGACAGGGGTAGGGCGATGAGGACCAGGCGCGCGATCACCTTGCCCTCTTTGCCGAAGACACCGCCCTTGACTTCGGTCGCATCGACGAACAGCAGGATGGCCAGGATGATCTCGACCGACTTCTCGGCGAGCCCGGAATCGATGATCTCGCCGAATTCTTCGACATCCCACGCGACGGTGGCTGCGCCGAGCAGGAGGAGCGCTGCGGGGCCCGCAACGCCCCAGCGCTCGAACCGGTGGGCGATCAGCGACCACACCAGGATCGCCGCGAGGCTGATCAGCACCAGGGAGGACATGGCGCAAGACTATCGATCGCTCAACCGGCTCGTCAGGGACGGGACGATGCCGGTGCCGTACTGATGCGTGCTGCCAATTCGGCCGATGCGATCAGCGCCTCGTCGATGAGCTCACGATCCGGATCGGCGGTGAGCCAGTCGTGGCTCAGGGAGGCGGGGATCAGCACCGGCATCCGGTCATGGACGTCGGCGAGGTGCTCGGGCGCCGGAGCCATCACGACCGAGTAGCACGTCACCCACTCGCCTTCGGGGGTGCGACCGCGCTGAGTCACCGCTGCCATGCCGAACAGCGCCCCGGCGCCAAGCGTGAACTCGTGCCACACCCGTTCGGGCTTGCGCATCTCGTACCAGCCCGTGGTCGGGATGATCGCCCGCGTGCGCAGTTTCGCCGGGCGGTCCTGCAGTCGTTCGGAGCGGGTGTTGATCGAGGGGAACTTCGCCGGCTGACCGTCGACGAGGAACCCCCACCAGGCGGGCTCGAGCGTCACCTGGCCGTTGGCGGGCACGACCAGCGGGTTGAGATTGCGCAGGTTCTTGCCGGTGGGCCGCAGCGTTTCGCCGTCGTTCTGCTGAGCCCAGACGCGCAGTCCTTCGAGGACGTCGGCGTCGGCTTCGGCCAGCAGCTCGGCGTCGGTGAATCTCGGATCGAGTCCGTAGCTTGCGCACATGCCGCCAGAGTACCGCCGGGCACCGACAACGGCGCCGGCACCGGCAAGGCGGACTGCCTCGGGATAGGGTTCTGTGGTGCCCGAGACCCGCCGACTTCCCGTTCCCCTCGCCCTCGGCGGAGCGGTCGCGATCGGGGCGATGACGGCGATCCAGGCCCGGGTGAACGGCGTGCTCGGCGTGCGCATCGACGACGGCATCGTCGCGGGACTCGTCTCATTCGCCGTGGGGCTCGGCATCCTCGTCGTGGTCACCATCGTGGTGCCGTCGGCACGCGCGAGCGCCGGCCGCCTCTGGCGCGGGGTGCGTGGCCGGCGGATCCCCATTTGGATGCTGCTGGGCGGCACCTGCGGCGCGCTCACGGTCTCCACGCAAGGGCTCACCGCCGGACTCCTCGGCGTCTCGCTGTTCACCGTCGGCGTCGTCGCCGGGCAGACTGTGAACGGGCTCCTGCTGGACCGCTTGGGCGTCGGACCCGCCGGAGTCGTCGCGGTGACGCCAGGACGCGTACTCGGCGGGGTGTTCGCCCTCGCCGCGGTGGTGATCTCGCTCAGCGGAGGCGTCTCGGACCAGGCGCCGTGGTGGCTGCTCGTACTGCCGTTCGCAGCCGGCGTCGGCATCGCGTGGCAGTCGGCAGCCAACGGGCGCCTCGCCCAGCGCGTGCAGTCGCCGATGACCGCGACCCTGATGAGCTTCATCGCCGGGACGACCGTGCTGCTTGTCGCGGCGGCGATCAGCATCGCCGTCAGCGGGATGCCGGAGGCGCTGCCGACGGAGCCCTGGCTGTACCTCGGGGGAGTGCTCGGCTTCGCCTACATTCTGCTCGGCGCGACGATCGTCGCGCACACCGGTGTGCTGCTGATGGGACTCGGCGCCGTGCTCGGCCAATTGCTGACCTCGATCATCATCGATCTGCTGTGGCCGGCAACCGCCGGCCCTGCCCTGTGGCAGCTGCTCGCCATGATCGCCGTGGCCATGGCATCGGTGGCCGTCGCGCTGCCCTGGCGGCGGCGCTGAGCGCTAACGCTTCTTCGACGGCATCCGGGTCAGCAGCGCCTCGGCATCCACCGTCTTGCGGCGCCCCGGGCGCTTCTGGGCAGGCTTGCCGCCCACGTACAGCCAGCCGAGCAGCTCTTCGTTCCGCTTCAGACCGTGCGCCTTGGCGACGGCCTTCGACCGGGTGGCTCCGCCGGTGCGCCAGATGACGCCCCAGCCGGCCTCGTCGAGCAGCAGGCTCAGGGTGTGCGCGACGCCGGAGGCGACCGCCTCCTGCTCCCAGCGCGGCACCTTCGAGCTCTTGCGGAAGCTCGCCACCGCCGCGATCAGCAGCGACGCACGCAGCGGCTTGGACGAGGGATGCTTGTCGCCCTCTGCCTTCGCGATGGCCTTCCCCAGGCGCTGTCGATCTTCGCCGCGGAGCTCGATGAGTCGCCATGGGCGCAACGATGAGTGATCGGCGACGCGTCCGGCGGCGGCGACGAGCGGCAGCAGCTCTTCGCGGGTCGGCGCCTCGTCGGTGACCTTGGACCACGACCTCCGCGCGAGCGCGGCGTCGTAGGCGCTCACGCCCCTGGGGCTTCGGGGGTGAAATTCAGCGAGAGCGAGTTCATGCAGTACCGGTCGCCGGTGGGGGTGCCGAAGCCATCAGGGAATACATGGCCGAGGTGCGAGCCGCAGTTCGCGCAGCGGACCTCGGTGCGCTGCATGCCGAGTGTGTTGTCTTCGATCAGCTCGACGGCGTCGGGACGGATCGACTCGTAGAAGCTCGGCCAGCCGCAGCCCGAATCGAACTTCGTGCCGCTCTGGAACAGCTCGGTGCCGCACGCGCCGCAGGTGTACAGCCCGGCACGCGCCTCGTCGAGAAGTTCCCCGGTCCAGGCCCGCTCGGTCGCGGCCTCGCGCAGCACGGCGTACTGCTCATCGCCGAGCTCTTCGCGCCACTCGGCGTCTGTCTTCTTCACGCTGTAGTCCATCAGGCCTCCTGGGCGGTGTCGTGCGACGTCTTCTTCCATTGTCCACCGTGCGCAGGGCGTCGGGGTCATCGTGACGAGAGGCGACAATGAGGTATGACCGATGCCCTGCGCGAGCGTTATGAGCGGTTCGCCCGAGATGAGGCGCCGGGGCGCTCAGCGCTGTACCAGGACTGGGCGGGCGGTGCCGCCAGCGATCCGGACGTCCGACGCGTTCTCGCGCGCATCCCCGAGACGCACCGGCAGCCGCCGCTGGTTTTCGCCGTCACACGGATGCTGGGCGTGCCGCTGACCGGATACGCGAACTGGCGGCGTTTCGTGCTGGACAACGCGGATGCGGTCGTCGAGGAGTGCGCTGCGCGCAGCATCCAGACCAACGAGCCGCTGCGTCTGGCCCCGCTCCTACCCGTGCTCAGCGAGATCGACGGGCCGATCGCGCTGCTCGAGCTCGGGGCATCTGCCGGTCTCTGCCTCTATCCCGACCGGTACTCCTACCGATACGTCGATGCGGACGGGATGCTGCGAGCTGCGCTGGACCCCGTGGACGGACCGTCGCCGGTGGCGCTCACCAGTCGGGTGCGCGGCCGGATGCCAGATCTGCGGATGCCCGAGATCGTCTGGCGGGCGGGCATCGACCTCGCTCCGCTGGATGCCCGCGACCGGTCGGACCGGGCCTGGCTGCGCACGCTGGTGTGGCCCGGCGAGACCGGGCGGGAGGAGCTGATCACCGCGGCGCTGGACGTCGTCGCCGCCGATCCGCCGCTGATGGTGCGCGGCGATGCCGTCCTCGAAGTCGCAGCCGTTGCGGCATCCGCTCCGTCGGACGCGACGCTGGTGATCTCGACGCCCGGCGTGCTCGCTCACATTCCGCGCGTCGAGCGACAGACGCTGATCGAACGCGTGGGCAGCCTGCCGGCACGTTGGCTCACGATCGACGCGCCGCAGTTGCACGATGCGTGGCATCCGCCGGTGGATGCCGATTCCTGGCCGGGGTTCGTCGTGGCACTGGACGGCGATGTGCGCGCCGCCGCCGATCCATTGGGCAGCTGGTGGGAGTGGCGCGCCGCCGCTCGGCCCGAGCACGCCTAATCTGGACGCATGCTCGGAGACCTCACCGATCGCGATCGCGCGATCCTCGCCCTGGAGACGGCCTGGCCGCGCCACGGCGGAGCCAAGGAAGAGGCCATCCGCAGCACCCTCGGAATGAGCCCCGCACGGTATTACCAGCTGCTGGCACGGCTGATCGACACCGAGCAGGCGCTCGAGCACGATCCGCTGCTCGTGAGACGCTTGCGGCGACTGCGTGAGCGCCGCGTCGATCAGCGCGTTGCGCGGATGCGCGGGTTCGCCGGGTAACATCGACGCGTGTCCCAGCCCGTCAAAGACCGATTCGACGACGTCCCCCGTACCTCCGGGCGGGTGGGAGCGCATCGCGCCGAAGCCCCGGGGATGAACGGCTGGGTCGTTCTGCTGTGGTCGTTCGTCGCGGCGCTCGTGCTGATCGTCGTCGGCATCTTTGTCGCCCTGGTGATGATGGGGCGGATCACACTGTTCCCCGCCGCGGATGATACGACCGCGCCGACCCCGGAGCCCACGGGAGTCGTCGACACCTCGTATTCGGTGCTGATCCTCAACGCCACTCCGGAAGAAGGGCTCGATGACCAGCTGCGCGAGACGCTGATCAACGCGCAGTGGCCCGATGACCTGATCAGTTACGGCCCCGCCGGTCAGCAGGACTTCGCTGAGACAACCGTCTACTACGTCGCAGAGGCCGATGAGCTCGCCGCGATCGGGATGGCCGACCTCATCGGCGGGGCGCATGTCGAGCAGAGCGATTTCTATGCGAATCCGAACGATCCCGAGCAGAAGCAGCTCGTCGTCGTCATCGGTCTCGACGACGCGAGCACGCAGCCGGAGCCCGAAGAGACTCCCGCGGAATAGACCTCGCCCGGTGGCTTGCACTCGAGGGGGTCGAGTGCCAGAATGGGCATTAGCACTCTCGTACTGTGAGTGCTAATCAGAACGTCTACGTCCAGGAGGGACGACAAAACTCATGGCAAAGATCATCGCTTTCGATGAGGAGGCTCGCCGCAGCCTCGAGCGCGGCCTGAACATCCTCGCCGACGCCGTCAAGGTGACCCTCGGCCCGCGCGGTCGCAACGTCGTGCTCGAGAAGAAGTGGGGCGCCCCCACGATCACGAACGACGGTGTTTCGATCGCCAAGGAGATCGAGCTGGACGACCCGTACGAGAAGATCGGCGCGGAGCTCGTCAAGGAGGTCGCCAAGAAGACCGACGACGTCGCCGGTGACGGAACCACCACCGCGACCGTCCTCGCTCAGGCGCTCGTCCGCGAGGGCCTGCGCAACGTCGCAGCCGGTGCAGACCCGATCTCGCTCAAGCGCGGCATCGAGAAGGCTGTCACGGCCATCACCGACGAGCTGCTCGCCAGCGCCAAGGACATCGACTCCAAGGAGCAGATCGCGGCCACCGCATCGATCTCCGCCGCTGACACCGAGATCGGCGAGCTCATCGCCGAGGCCATCGACAAGGTCGGCAAGGAAGGCGTCGTCACCGTCGAGGAGTCGCAGACCTTCGGCACCGAGCTCGAGCTCACCGAGGGCATGCGCTTCGACAAGGGCTACCTGAACCCGTACTTCGTCACGGATGCAGACCGTCAGGAGGCCGTGTTCGAGGAACCCTACATCCTCATCGCGAACTCGAAGATCTCGAACATCAAGGATCTTCTCCCGGTCGTCGACAAGGTGATCCAGGACGGCAAGGAGCTCGTCATCATCGCCGAGGACGTCGAGGGCGAAGCGCTCGCGACCCTGGTGCTGAACAAGATCCGCGGCATCTTCAAGTCGGCTGCCGTCAAGGCCCCCGGCTTCGGCGACCGTCGCAAGGCGCAGCTGCAGGACATCGCGATCCTCACCGGTGGTCAGGTCATCACCGAAGAGGTCGGTCTCAAGCTCGAGAACACCACGCTCGACCTTCTGGGCCGTGCCCGCAAGGTCATCATCACCAAGGATGAGACGACCATCGTCGAAGGTGCCGGCGAGGGCGAGCAGATCGAGGGTCGCGTGACCCAGATCCGCCGCGAGATCGAGAACACCGACAGCGACTACGACCGCGAGAAGCTCCAGGAGCGTCTGGCCAAGCTCGCCGGCGGCGTCGCCGTCATCAAGGCGGGGGCAGCGACCGAGGTCGAGCTCAAGGAGCGAAAGCACCGCATCGAGGACGCCGTCCGCAACGCGAAGGCAGCCGTCGAGGAGGGCATCGTCGCCGGTGGTGGCGTCGCGCTCATCCAGTCCGGCAAGACGGCGCTCGACGCTCTCGTGCTCGAGGGCGACGAGGCAACGGGCGCGAACATCGTCCGCGTCGCCATCGAAGCTCCGCTGAAGCAGATCGCCCTCAACGCCGGCCTGGAGCCGGGTGTGGTCGCTGCCAAGGTCTCCGAGCTCCCGGGCGGACAGGGCCTGAACGCTGCGACCGGCGAGTACGTCGACATGTTCGGCGCTGGCATTATCGACCCGGCAAAGGTGACGCGCTCCGCGCTGCAGAACGCCGGCTCGATCGCGGGTCTCTTCCTCACCACTGAGGCCGTCGTCGCCGACAAGCCCGAGAAGAACCCGGCTCCGGCCGGCGACCCCACGGGTGGCATGGACTTCTGAGTCGAACTCAGATCCCCAACAGAAACGCCCCGGCCTCGGCCGGGGCGTTTCTGCGTTCCGATGCGGGGGGTCAGCGGAACAGGCTCGCAGAGTACTGGTCGGCATCCGAATACTGCGTCGCGGCAGAGCCGAGCGCATTGCCGATCGAGTCCAGCACCTGTTCGACATGCAGCTGGGCTGCGGCCCACTGGTCGCTGCAGCCCTGGAACGCCACGGATGCGGCGCCGGTCCAGGACGACTGCAGCTGCGTCAGCTGTGCCTTCAGCGCCTGTGATTCGCTGCGCAGCCGCTCGATCGTGGCTCTGGTCGCACCGTTGGCGGCGAAGACCGCCTCGGTGTCGACGGTGTATACGGACATGGGAACTCCTCTCGTCGGAGTTCACAGGCTAGAAGAGCGCCGCCCGGCCCCAGGCGCCTGAAACCACGATCGGTGGATGATCCGCCCCGGCAGCGCGCTGTGCAGGACGAGTCCACGAAGACTCAGATGTCGTCCAGGTCCAGACGGTCGAGCGGCTGGGTGTCCTCCAGCAGATGCTCGGGCGTCGCCTGTGCCGGTGCGAGCGGCAGCGTCACCGTGAAGGTCGCGCCGCCGCCGGGCGTCTCGTCGACGTGCACCTGACCGTTCAGCGCCGAGACGATGGATGCCACGATGGCGAGCCCGAGACCGGAACCGCCCGTTTCTCTGGCACGTGAGGTATCGGCCCGCCAGAACCGCTCGAAGATCTGCTCGCGGATCTGCGGGGGAATACCATCGCCGTGATCGACGATCGCGATGCTGGCTGTTCCCGCCATTCGATCCGAGTCGACGACGATCTCGATCGGAACGTCCTCCGACGAGAACCGCCGGGCATTGCCGAGCAGGTTCGCGACGACCTGGCGCACCTTGTTCTCCTCGCCGAGGACGATCGGAGGTGTGCGCACCGGGACGTCCTGGGCCTCGCTGAAGTCGATCTGCGGCATCGCTCGTTCGTTCGTGCGCGGTCGGCGCCGCAGCCGTGACAGTGGGCCGGTACGCGGCTTCGGGGCTGGCGGGTCCGCCTTCGGAAGCGCAGGGAGGGGACGCACCAGCGTGTCGGATGCGGCATCCGCCGTCCGATCGATCACCGTGATCCTTCGCCCGGGGGCAGCGGCACGAACATCGAGAGCGGCATCACGGGCGAGCGGTCGCAGATCGAGAGGGTCGACCTGCACCTCGGGCTCCTCGTCGAGGCGCGCCAGGTCCAGCAGATCCTCGACGAGGACGCCCATCCGGATCGCTTCTTTCTCGATGCGCTCCATGGCGCGGGCGGTGTCTTCCTCACCTCGGATGGCGCCCATGCGATACAGCTCGGCGTATCCGCGGACGCTGACCAGGGGAGTGCGCAGCTCGTGGCTGGCGTCGCCGATGAACCGGCGCATGTGCTGCACGGTGCGATCACGCTGCGCGAGGGACTTGTCGATGCGCTCGAGCATGGTGTTGATGGCGAAGTTGAGACGGCCCACCTCGGTGCTGGGTTCGAGGTCGGTGAGGCGCTGGCTGAAATCGCCGGATGCGATGAGCATGGCGGCCGATTCGACCTGTCCGAGGCGGCGGAACGTCAGTGTCACGAGCCCGCGGATGAGCAGGGCGGCGATCAGCAGAGTCACCAGGGCGACGGTGATGTAGACACCGAAGTACTGCCCGATGATGCTGTCAGCCTCGGCGAGAGGGAGAGCGACGTACTGCACGTAGAGCGTGCTGCCGTCGTCACCGGGGACAACTCCGACTGTGCCGCGGAAGTCGTGGCCGTCGGCGCTGCGCAGCGGAATGATCTGACCGTCCAGCGCATGCGCCTGGTCCAGCGGCATGGTCGAGGGGAACGCGGGTGCGGACTCTCCGGTCGCTCCTCCTGCCTGTCCGAGGAATGTGCCGTCTGCGGCATATACGGCGAAGTTGTAGTCCGCCGAGCGTGGGATGTTTTCAGAAGGCGTGAGCCGCTGCGCCCCGTCGACCACCTCGACGTCGAACCAGCGGCTGACCAGGTCGCTCACGGCGAGCGAGGGGAGCTGCGTCTCGATGTTCTGGATCAGCGAGCTGCGCAGCAGCGGAACCGTACCCACTCCGGTGACGACGAGCCCGAGCGCGAGCACGGCCACGGTGACGCCGGTGACCTTGGCGCGCAGGCTGATGCGTCGCCACCAGCCGGTGACCGCGTCAGGCTTCTGTGCCATGCCCGCTCCCTTCGCGGGCTACTTTCCCACCTTCAGCATGTAGCCGAAGCCGCGCTTGGTCTGGATGACGGATTCTTCGGTGAACGGGTCGATCTTTCGCCGCAGATACGAGATGTAGCTCTCGACGATGCCCGCGTCGCCGTTGAAGTCGTACTCCCAGACATGGTCGAGGATCTGCGCCTTCGAGAGCACCCGGTTCGGGTTCAGCATCAGGTAGCGCAACAGCTTGAACTCGGTCGGGCTCAACTCGATCTGCTCTTTGCCGACGAACACATCGTGCGTGTCCTGGTCCATCGACAGCTCACCGGCCCGGATGATCGACTCCTCGTCGGCCTGCATCGTGCGACGCAGGATCGCCTGCACCCGCGCGACGATCTCGTCGAGGGCGAAGGGTTTGGTGACGTAATCGTCACCGCCGGCGTTCAGCCCCTCGATCTTGTCCTGCGTGTCATCCTTCGCCGTCAGGAACAGGATCGGCGCCGTGAAACCTGCACCGCGCAGGCGCTTGGTGACGCTGAATCCGTTCATATCGGGCAGCATGACATCGAGGATGATGAGGTCTGGTTCCTCCTCGAGCACAGCGGAGATGGTGGCGGCGCCGTTCGAGACGGTCTTGACCTGATACCCACCGAAACTCAGACCGGTGGACAGCAGATCGCGGATGTTCGGCTCGTCGTCGACGACCAGGATGCGTGCATCGCTCATGTCCCCATTATGGTGACTTCAGCCATGCGGTGGCTGATTGTCTGTCGGAGCGCCCGGAATGCGGCCGTTTCGATCACGCCGCAGCGAGGGCGTCTGGTGAGGTTTCGACTCGCTGCGCTCGCTCAACCTTGATGCGCGATGCGCTCAAGTCGGCTGCGCCGCCGTGAGCGCATCCGCATCAAGGATCGTGTAGCTGTAGCCCTGTTCTGCGAGGAACCGCTGCCGGTTCTGCGCGTAGTCCTGATCGACCGTGTCGCGGGCGATGAGTGTGTAGAAACTCGCCGTGTGACCGGACTCCTTCGGTCGCAGCAGGCGCCCGAGACGCTGCGCCTCCTCCTGCCGAGATCCGAATGAACCCGACACCTGGATCGCGACGGATGCCTCGGGCAGGTCGATCGAGAAGTTCGCCACCTTCGAGACGACGAGCAGTTCGATCTCCCCCTCGCGGAACTGCTGGTACAGCTCCTCGCGCTCGTCGACCGGCGTGGCGCCGGTGATCTGCGGAGCATCCAGCGCTTCGGAAAGGGTGTCGAGCTGGTCGAGGTACTGCCCGATGACGAGGATGCGCTCGCCGGGATGCTTGGCGATCAGTTCTCGCACGGCCGCGATCTTGGCCGGGGCGGATGCTGCCAGACGATACCGGTCGTCATCGGTCGCTGCGGCGTACTCCAGCCGATCGTCGGCGGGCAGGTCGACGCGGACCTCGAAGCAGGCGGCGGGAGAGATGAACCCCTGCGCTTCGATCTGCTTCCACGGCGCATCGAACCGCTTGGGACCGATGAGGCTGAACACATCGCCCTCACGGCCATCCTCGCGCACCAGCGTTGCGGTGAGGCCGATGCGGCGCCGGGCCTGCAGGTCGGCGGTGAGCTTGAAGACGGGGGCGGGCAGCAGATGCACCTCGTCGTAGATGATGAGGCCCCAGTCCAGAGCATCCAGCAGCGCGAGGTGCGCGTACTCGCCCTTCCGCTTGGCCGTCAGAATCTGGTAGGTCGCGATCGTGACCGGCTTGACCTCTTTGGACTGACCCGAGTACTCGCCGATCTCCTCGGCGGTGAGCGAGGTGCGCTTGAGCAGCTCGTCGCGCCACTGGCGGGCCGAGACGGTGTTGGTGACCAGGATCAGCGTGGTCGTCTTGGTCGCAGCCATCGCCCCGGCGCCGACGATCGTCTTGCCGGCACCGCAGGGGAGCACCACCACGCCGGAGCCATCGTGCGAGAACGCATCGACGGCATCCTGCTGGTAGGGGCGGATGTGCCAGCCGTCCTCGGCGAGTTCGATCTCGTGCGGGGTGCCAGGCGTGTAGCCGGCGAGGTCCTCGGCCGGCCAACCGATCTTCAGCAGTTCCTGTTTGATCTGGCCGCGTGCCCAGGCGTCGATGACGTAGGTGTCGGGGTTCGGACGACCGATGAGCAGCGGTTGGATGCGCTTGTTGTTCGCGACCTGTGTGAGTACGGCCGGGTCGGTCGATCGCAGGATCAGCAGGCCCTCGTCGTCGCGCTCGATGACCAGGCGCCCGTAGCGATCGACCGTCTCGCGCAGATCGACCGAGACGGACGGCGGCACGGGGAACCGTGACCAGCGGTCGAGGACCTCGAGCATGTCATCGGCGGTGTGCCCGGCCGCACGGGCGTTCCACAGCCCCAGCCGGGTGATCCGGTAGGTGTGGATGTGTTCGGGCGCGCGTTCGAGTTCGGCGAAGATCGCCAGCTCGTGGCGGGCGGTCTCGGCGTCCGCGTGCGCGACTTCGAGAAGAACGGTGCGGTCGCTCTGGACGATCAGGGGGCCATCAGACATAGCGGTCCAGTCTAGCGCCGCCTACGCGGCGGACGGGTCGATCACCCGGGCGGATCGGATGCTCTTGACCGGCAGGGTGCGCTCGACGTCGGCGGCGCGGTCCCTCCCGCGCAGGCGCCCGCCGCCCAGGCCGCTCGCCTCGAGCTGGAGCTCGCGCACCGTGCCGTCCGGCATGAGGATCTCCACGGTCAGCACGGCTTTCGAGCGCACAGCCGCTTCAAGCTCGCGGTCGAGCCAGGCGGCGTCCGCATCTGGACCCTGCTGCGCGCGAAGGCGGGCGATCAGTGGGCCGTGGTCGGGCGCGGCCGTCGGGGCAGATGGGGGAGCCGGATTCCGGTCGACGACGAGCGGCTGCCCGTCCGATCCGACGATCATGGCGGGGTAGCGGGCATCGGCCAGCGTCCAATACACGGTGTCTCGGCCGACCCGGGAGCTCAGGCCCGCGGCATCCCGAGTCAGAGCGAGCGGGCGCAGCGACTGGTCGACAGCCATCGCATCGAGCAGCGTGGAATCTGCGCTCGTCACGCGGGTGCGGCCCGAGTCAGCATCTGCGAACACGCGCACCAGCCCGTGGCGCTGACCGGTCTGCATGACGAGGTACTCGAGCGGCTGGGGGATGCCGGTCAGCGATATCTCGCCGAGGAAGTCGAGGATGGACGCCGCCGTCTCGCCCGAGCTGAGCGCGTGTGCGATCGAGTCCGCCGTGAAGCGATACGAGGATGCCTGGGCGGCCGACTCCCGGGTGGCGATGCCGCGCAAGCGCACATCCAATGCGGGCTCGAGGTGGCCGGGAGCGATCGCTGTCAGATCGTTCTGCAGGAAGATCCGGTCGACCTCGGCAGGCAGCAGCTGGGCCAGGGCCCCGGCGTCAGCGGCGTCGCCGCGTCGCAGCGGGACCGCCCACTCCGGCTCGGAGTCGTCGTGTTCGGCACCGTCGTATTCTGCCTCGTCGTGTGCGATCAGGCCCAGCAGCTCGGCCTTGGCGCGGATCGCGGCGCTCCGCTGGTGCCAGGCCGGGTCCCAGGGGTACTGGTACGGCCAGCGCGGCACCGGCAGCCACCCTCCCGTGGCGGTCCGCAGACCGCGCGGGAGTGCGTCGCGGAACGCCTCGACGAGCGCGATCCACCGAGCGGATGCGGACAGTCGCAGCCAGGCGGCCCCGGAAGCGGTGGCGTGCAGCCGTCGGTCGATCGGCGCGAGAAGGCCGGCGTCTGCGGCGATCGCCGCCAGGTCGTCGAGGAGCTCGGCCGGGGTTCCCAGTTCGGCGATGCGACGCTTCTCGCCGGCGGCGAGGCGGCCTCCGGTCAGCAGCGCGAGGGGGGATTCTGCGGCGAGGAGCACGAGGTCGGCGATGGCGGCGACGCTGGTGAAGGCGCGCTCGGCCGCCCGCGCCGCAGCCTGAGGGCGCGCCGCGGAGACCTCGACGTCATCGACGTTCTCGCTGCCCTCCGCGGAGGCGGGTGCGGGGCGCGTTGCGACGGCCTCCGCGACCGGGGGTACGGGCGTGCCGTCCGGGCGCAGCAGCGCCAGAGCGATCAGGGTTTCGACCGCGGCTCGCTGTTCGGCGCCCGTCCTCGCTCCGGGATCGTCGGTGTCGGCCGCCCGCAACAGGGCCGTCGCCTCGGGCAGGGGCAGGCGTGGCAGCATCCGATCGATGGATGCCGGGTCGAGCAGGGCATCGGCGGCATCGAAGAAGTCTGCCCAGGCGACGTCCTGGCGCACGCCGCGCGCGTCGAAGAGCTCGGCGAGCTCCGCGTCGGAGGCGGCGGCCAGCCACATGGCGAGCGGACGGGCGTGCGTGCTCATGTCACGGGCGCTTCGCGGCGCGCCCCTTTCGCACGAAACTCATCACGAGCAGGGCGATGATCATGACGAATGCGGCGGGCAGGCCCCACATCGGGACCGCCGCGACGATGGGCCAGACGCCATCGGCGAAGGCATCCTGGTTCATTCCGGTCGCGCTGCCGATGATGATCGCGAAGAAGCAGGCGACCGAGAGCGCGGCGAGGGTCAGCGCGGTGAACGCGAGGATGCGGTCCCATTGACCGACCGGCGCCTCTGGTCCGGGATTCTGCGTGCTCATCCGTCTCAGCCTAGCCCCTGGAACACCGCTAAGCTGGGGGAGTCGGCGCACGAGCGCGCCCGCATTTCGGCACCATCACACAGCGAGGTTCTCCATGCCCACCGGCAAGGTCAGGTTCTACGACGACGAGAAGGGGTTCGGCTTCATCGCCAGCGATGACGGCCAGGACGTCTTCCTGCACGCCTCTTCCCTGCCCGAAGGCGCCGCGGTCAAGTCCGGTTCGCGCGTGGAGTTCGGCGTCGCCGACGGAAAGCGCGGACTGCAGGCGCTCTCCGTGCGCGTGCTCGAGGCGCCCGTCAGTCTTGCGAAGAGCAAGCGCAAGTCTGCCGACGACATGGCGGTGATCATCGAAGACCTCGTGAAGCTCCTCGATGGCATCGGCGGCGACCTGCGCCGCGGACGTTACCCCTCCAGCAGTCACGGCCGCAAGATCGCTGCCGTCCTCCGCAAGGTGGCCGATGACCTCGACGCCTGAGCCACCGGCGGAAGCCGATGATCGCCTGACCGGCGCGCACGACCTCGCGCTCGCCGCTCTGCAGGAGATCACGCCTGCCTCCACGATCGGACCAGCCGCCGGGTACATCGCCGAAGACGATGGCTCGGTGTCGCTGCGCTTCGAGAATCGCCTCGCGGGCTACCCCGGCTGGTACTGGACCGTCACTGTCGCGCGGGTCGAGGACGCCGAGCCCACCGTGCTTGAGGTCGAGTTGCTGCCGAACGAGGGGGCGCTGCTCGCTCCCGACTGGGTGCCGTGGGCTGAACGGCTCGCCGAGTACCGGGCGCACCAGGCCGAACTCGCCGAGCAGGCCGCGGCCGTTGCTGCCGAGGGCGGGGACGGCGAGTCGTCCGGGGCATCCGACGATGAAGCATCCGATGCTGACGAGGACGACCTCGACGATGATGACCTCGAGGACGGCGAACTCGCCGACTCGCGCGTGCTGCACGCCGGCGATCTCGACGGGGTCGACATCGATGAGCTCGACGATTCCGCCGAAGATCCTGACGAGGACGAGGACGAGTAACCCGCTCAGGCTCCGGTGTTCTCCAGCACGTAGTCGATCGAGCGGATGAGCTGGCGCACGTCGTCGGGCTCGATCGAGACGAACGTCGCGATGCGCAGCTGATTGCGGCCGAGCTTGCGGTACGGCTCGGTGTCGACGATGCCGTTGGCGCGCAGCGTCTTGGCGATGCCAGCGGCGTCGATGCTCTCGTCGAAGTCGATCGTGACGACGACGGGGGACCGGTGCGACGGCTCCGCGACGAACGGGGCCGCGATGTCGGATGCTTCGGCCCAGTCATACAGTGCCTGCGATGACTCCGCCGTGCGCGCTCCGGCCCAGGCGAGTCCGCCGTTGTCGTTGATCCACTGCAGCTGGGTGTCCAGCAGGTGGAGCGTGGCGAGGGCGGGCGTGTTCAGCGTCTGGTTCAGACGCGAGTTGTCGACCGCGTTCTTCAGGCTGAGGAACTCCGGGATGTACCGATCGGATGCCGCGATCCGTTCGATCCGTTCGATGGCCGCCGGCGATGCGGCGGCGAACCACAATCCGCCGTCGGACCCGAGGTTCTTCTGCGGTGCGAAGTAGTAGACGTCGGCCTGCGTGACGTCGAAGTCGATGCCGCCGGCGGCGCTGGTCGCGTCGATCACGGTCAGAGCACCGTCTGCGGCGACGCGCTGCACGGGAGCCGCCACACCGGTCGAGGTCTCGTTGTGCGGCCACGCGTAGACATCGATGCCCTCGACGATCTCGGGAGCGGTGAGTGAGCCGGGCTCCGCCGTGCGCACATCGGGGGCCTCGAGCCACGGGGCGCCGGCCGCCTTGGCGAACTTGCCGCCGAACTCGCCGAAGGTGAGGTTCTGGCTGCGACGTTCGATGAGACCGAAGGCCGCAGCATCCCAGAACGCCGTCGACCCGCCGTTGCCGACCAGGATCTCGTAGCCCTCGGGAATGCGGAGCAGCGTCGCGAGCCGGTCGCGGACGCTGCCGACGAGGTTCTTCACGGGAGCCTGACGGTGCGACGTGCCCAGGATGCTGGCGCCAGCGGTGACCAGCGCCTCCAGCTGCGCCGGGCGCACCTTCGATGGGCCGCAGCCGAAGCGGCCGTCGATGGGCAGGAGGTCACGGGGAATCTCGATCGCCATGGGTCGATTCTAGGGGCGCGCCCGCGCTGTCCTTCGCACTGTGACCACCGCCGATGTCGGTGGGGGAATGTAGGCTTGCCTAAGAGACCCCGGAGGGCCAGATGACCGACTTGATCGACACGACGGAGATGTATCTCCGCACCATCCTCGAACTCGAGGAGGAGAACATCGTGCCGCTGCGCGCGCGCATTTCGGAGCGCCTCGGCCACTCGGGTCCCACCGTCTCGCAGACGGTCGGCCGGATGGAGCGCGACGGCCTCGTCGTCGTCTCTGAGGACCGCAGGCTCGAGCTGACCGAGTCCGGGCGTCGCAAGGCCGTCGACGTGATGCGCAAGCACCGGCTCGCCGAGCGTCTGCTGTCTGACGTGATCGGTCTGGACTGGGCGTTCGTGCATGAAGAGGCCTGCCGCTGGGAGCATGTGATGAGCGAACAGGTCGAGCGTCGCCTCGTCGAACTGCTCGGTCACCCGACCGAGTCGCCGTACGGCAACCCGATCCCCGGCCTCGATCAGCTCGGTGACATGCCCGCCCGCATGTTCGACGAGGGCGTCGTGGGTCTGGTGCAGAAGCTGAACGATGCCGGTGAGCCGATCGAGGGCACGGTGCGCCGTCTCGCCGAACCCGCGCAGGTCGACCCGGAGTTGCTGCAGCAGCTCCGTGAGGCCGGCGTCGTGCCGGGCGCGCACGGCAACTATCGCTACAACGAGGGCTACGTGCTGATCCAGATGGACGGCACCGACGAGGGTCTGGAACTGCCCGTCGAGCTCGCATCGCACGTCTTTCTCGTCGGGGAAGCGGCCTGACTCGACGGGCGGAAGATGCCACAGCATCCGCTCTCGGAAGATTGCCAGCATGTCAGGGTGACAGGATCGTTATGTTCCGGTAACCTCGGACAGGTCGCCGACGAAGAAGCCCGTTGGTGGCGAACCCCGTGAAGGCTGCCTCACCGGCTCGTCGTCCTCACGGTCACATCGCACAAAGTGCCCCGAGCAAGTGCCACGAGAAGCAGAGTGCCGACGAGCCAGCGCACCCGAGCGCCGAGGCGCAGGAGGAATACCTTTGGCCGCAGACATCGAACCGACCACGACATCTGAACAGACCCCGAAGCGTCGTCGACCGATTGCGCCGCGCGACGCGGCACGCAAGATGATTCGGCCGATGCGATCCATCGCCATCTTCGGTGCGGTCGGTGCCCTGGTCGCAGCCGTCGCCCTTCCCGCCTATGCCGCATCGTCGACGCCGGTCGATGCCACTGCGACCCTGCAACAGGTGGCTGAAGACGACGCGCAGTCCCTCGTCGTGGCGTCCGCAGCCACGAAAGCTCCGCTCGACCGCTCGACCTACTCCGCGACGACGCCCGAGGAGATCGAGGAGAAGAAGGCAGAAGAGGCCGCTGAGAAGGCGGCCGCTGCCGCTGCCGCTGCGGCAGCCGCAGTTCCCGAGTCAACTGGTGGTGGCGGCATCGACGTCGGCGACTACGCACTGGTCTCTCCCGGTTCCGGCGAGGTTCGGTACCCGCTTCCCCAGGGCTCCTACACGCAGGGCCGCACCACCGTTGGGCCCGACAGCGGCGGCCACCAGGGTGCCGACATGCTTGCACCGGCGGGGACGCCGATCTACGCGGCGGCCGCTGGTGTCGTTCGCAATTCGCAGGAGAGCCTCGGTGGGTATGGGGTCGGCATCATCATCGATCACGTCGTCGGCGGTCAGAGCGTGTCGACGACGTACGGTCACATGACGTACGGAACCCGCCAGGTCGAGGTCGGCGAGACCGTGTCCGCCGGGCAGCTCATCGGAGCTGTCGGCAGCACCGGCAGCTCCACGGCGAATCACCTCCACTTCGAGGTGCACGTGAACGGCAGCGTTCTCGAGCCATACGCGTGGCTCGCCGCCAACGCCGGCTGATCCGGCACCCGTCTCCGCGAGCGACACGCGCCGGAGTGTTCACCGGTCGTTTCGTGATACGTCGGCCGGATGGGTTAGCCTGAACCCGTCGTCGCACGGACGGGAGAAGCCGATGGAACGTATACCGAGCATCCGCACCATGGATGCCCTCGGTCGTTACGTCCTTCGGCATTGCCCGCAGGGATGCACTGAGCTTGACGTGTGTCAAAGGCGTCGCCCATAGGGCGGCGTCTTTCTTCGTTTCTGCGGGTCGTTTCCGTCCATGTGACGTCGTGTGAGTCGAGAGTGCCGGGAAGCCGTCCCGGCGGATCGAGAGGATGACGATGCGCACACTTGTTCTGAACGCCGGGTACGAGCCGCTCGCGGTGGTGTCCTTCAAACGAGCCCTGGTGCTCGTGATGAACGACAAGGCCACTGTGATCGAACGTGTCGTGGATGACCCGGTCTGGGCCGCGGCCGCCTCCTATGATCGGCCGGCCGTCATCATCCTGTCGAGATACGTTCGCCTGCCGCTGAGCAGACGGGTGCCGGTCACCAGACGCGGGGTGCTGCGCCGGGATAACCACCGCTGCGGCTACTGCGGCAAGTCGGCATCCACCGTCGATCACGTGCTTCCGCGCTCGCGCGGGGGAGCGGACTCCTGGGAGAACCTGGTCGCCTGCTGCCTGCGCTGCAACAACGTCAAGGGCGACCGCACACCGCAGGAGATGCACTGGCAGTTGCGCTTCATGCCGCGACCGCCCAGCGGCGGACGCTGGACGGTGCGCGGTACCGAACGCAGCGACCCGTGCTGGGAGCCGTACCTCGCGCTCGCCGCGTGACGCTCATCCGTCCCGTCGTGAGCGACTGCTCCGCACGAGCTGCATGATCACGATGACGGCACCGACGGTGCCGGCGAGCATCGCGATGGTCATTCCGGCGAACTTGAGCACGGCGAACCCCGAGTGCGTGATCGCCAGGGCATCGGCGAAGCCCGTGGGATCGGCGAGCATGACGAAGCTGACAACGTTCTCCAGCGCGTCGCTCAGCGCTCCGGTGATCGCGGCGACGACCGTCGTGTAGCCGATCGTGCGCCCGAGCCGTCCGCTCGTCAGTCGCACGATCAGCAGCCCGCCCAGCACGCCGAACGCCGCGACGCACGCCATGAAGATGAAATCGAACTGCTGCACCTGGGCGAAGGCCTCGAGCGTGCCCAGTTGCGCGAGTTCTGCCCAGTGTCCCTTCACCGCGGTGCCGGAGAACGTCGTCTGGCCTTCGAAGAACGTCACCGGGTATCCGGTGGCGTCGTAGCGATTCTGCAGTTCGCCGTTCACCCCCATCATCAGGGCGAGCGCGAGTACGACCAGGACGGAATGGAGCCACAGCGGGAACACCCGCCATCGTGACGTGGAGAGCGGGCGAGCGGATGCTGTCGGACGAACGGCTTCGATGTGAGACATGAGCTTTCCTAACATTCCAAGGAATATTTACGGATTGAGCCTATAGTCCTAGGAATGAACATGCAACAGCACCTGCAGGCTGGACTCGTGAGGCAGCTGGGGATTCTCAGCCAGCTGTTCCAATCGCGAGCGGCGTCGCTGCTGTCACCGCTCGGCCTCTCGTACTCGCAGATGGCGCTCCTCACCCACTTGGAGGCGAATCCGGAGGGGGCGACGATCACCCAGCTCGCGCAGGCGATCGACATCCAGCAGCCCGGAGTGTCGAAGGCCGTCGCGCGTCTGGAAGACATCGATGCGGTGTCGACCGAGCGCGAGCCCGGCAGCCCGCGCGGCAAGCGCGTGCACCTCAGCGCCACCGGGCGCGAACTCCTCGCCTCGATCCGCGAGGCCCTCACCCCTGCCGTCGACGCCTGGTTCGGAGACTCCAGCGATGCGGAGCTGCAGGATCTGCTTCAGCGGATGCAGACGCTCTCGCAGCGGATCGCCGAGCAGGAATCACCGGGCGCGTAGAGCCGTCTGCTAGCGCCTCGGTGAGGACGTGCTCCTGGCTGGACAAAGTTACAAACTCGCGCCGCCCTCTGAGATCCTTGATTTATCGGGCAAAAGCGGGAATTGAGATGGTTCGCATGGCGGGCGAGATTGGGGTCGTTCTGGATTCTCGGGGCCGTGTTTCCCGATCAGTTGAGAAAGCTCCAACCTCGTACACTCCAGGGTTCGTCCTCCTTCTGCGGCGCGAGTACGAGTCTGGTAGGGCTGCCCGAGACATCGCTGAAGAATACAATCTCGACCGGGCGGTCATGATGAAGCATCTCCGCAGGTCTGGGGTCCGGATCCGCAATCAGGGCCTCACCGCCGAACAGGCAGTGCGTGCCGCTGAGATGTATCTGTCGGGCCTGACGTTGGCCAAGGTCGGCGCGCACTTCGGCGTCGCGCAGGGCACCGTGCGTCGTCATCTGCTTCTTCGTGGCGTGAGATTTCGGCCAGCTCTGGTCAAAGCTCAACCGTCCACATAGATCAGCTCGACGCCACTGGGGACTGCTGCACGGATAGGTGACGGTTCTAGTCACGCCGCCAGTGCGACGGTCGTGTTCATGATGGCTTCGAACTCGATCGGCGTCAAACGCCCGAGCGAAGCCTGCCGGCGACGCCGGTGATAGGTCCGTTCGATCCAGGTCACGATCGCGATGCGTAGCTGCTCACGAGTCGTCCAGGAGCGGCGGTCGAGGACGTTCTTCTGCAACAGGGCGAAGAACGATTCCATCGCGGCGTTGTCTCCGCACGAGGCCACTCGGCCCATCGATCCGACCAGGCGGTGTCGGGTCAGAGCACGCAAGAACTTCCTGCTTCGAAATTGGCTTGGCTGCCTCGGTCGCTGTGAACCACGCAGCCGGCGACGTCGCCACGCATCTGAACAGCGTTCTCGAGCGCTCGGACGGCCAGGCTTGACTTCATCCGCGAGTCGATCGAGTACCCGACGATCTTGTTCCCGAACACATCCTTGATCGCGCAGAGGTAGAGCTTGCCCTCTGCGGTCTTGTGCTCGGTGATATCGGTCAGCCAGAGCCGGTTCGGACCGTCCGCGATGAACTCGTGTCTGACCCTTCCGTTCTCATCAGTGACGGTGCAGAGATCGTCATGGACGGCTGGGCCGGGTTTCTTGCCGTTGCGGCCGCGCTTCTTCCCGAACACGCTCCACCAACCGTTGGCCGAGGTGATCTTCCACGCCGTCTGATCCGACATCGGCTCACCCTCCTCACGGGCCTGGTCCGCGAGGAGCCTGTGCCCGAACTCGGGGTCATCCCGATGCGCGTCGAACAGAGCATTCGCACGATAAGCCTCGATCAATTCCGCATCGGAGACACGATCCTGCAGCCACCGGTAGTACGGCTGGCGGGAGAGCTTGAGAACCCGGCACGTCACCGTGACGGGGATCCCGTCAGCGGCGAGCTCTGTCACGAGCGGGTAGAACCTTTTCCCGGCAGATTTGCCTGCGACAGATACGCTGCCGCCCGCCGGAGAATCTCGTTCTCCTGCTCGAGGAGCCGGTTGCGCTTGCGCAGCTCTCGCACCTCGTCGCTCTCCGAGCGCGTCACACCGGGTTGCTCGCCATCCTCAATACGAGCCTGACGCATCCATTTGTCGAGCGTCCCGACATGAACACCGAAGTCCTTCGCGATCTGCGCGAGCGTGACCTCCGGATCACGCTGCTGCGCGACACGAACCACGTCGTCACGGAACTCCTTGGGAAACGGCTTGGGCATGATGACATCCTTCCAGGCCAGCCCTCCGGGCTAGCCACCTCAGATGTCACCTATCCGTGCAGCAGTCCCGATGACGAGCTGACCACGCATGAGGTTCCAGTTGCCGTGGCGGTGTTCGTGGAGCCACTTCGCTGTGTTCTCCGTCGCTACCCCCAAATCACCGGCCAGGACGTCGGCTGCTGCAGCCGACGGCGCGAGTCCGATGACTGAGCCTTTGCCGTGGCGTCTTTCCCATGCCGTGTGGAGGGCTTGCATGGTGGTGGTTTTGTCGACGTGTCGGGTTTGACCGGCGTACCTACCAGGCAACAAGGGAGGTCGTCATGGACGGCACAACAGCAAGCAACGGCGTGGAGCAGGTCGTGGTGTACCTGCGCATCTCCGAAGATCGTACCGGCGCGGAGGCCGGAGTCGAGCGGCAACGGCAGGACTGCCTAGAGATGTGCGCGAGGCTCGGGATCACCGATCCGGCGATCTTTATGGACAACGACATCTCCGCGTACTCGGGCAAGAAGCGCCCCGGCTACTTGGAGCTGTTGGAGCGGGTGAAGCTGGGGCCGTCGCGGATCGTGGCGTGGCATGTGGACCGGCTCTACCGTCGCCCCCGCGAGCTGGAAGACCTCATCGACCTCGTGGAAACACACCCGATCCGCATCGAGACCGTCAAGGGCGGCGCGTTCGACCTCAACACCCACGAAGGGCGGTTGATGGCGCGGCAGCTGGTCGCGATCGCTTCCTACGAGTCAGGCCACAAAGCAGACCGCATCCGGCGCGCGAACCAGCAGAAGGCCGAGCGCGGTGACTGGCACGGCGGCGCGAAGTACGGGTACGGCATCGGAGGCGTCCTCATCCCCGAAGAAGCCGCCGTGATCCGGGAGATGGCTGACCGGTTCCTGGCAGGTCAGTCGGTGCGGCAGATCACGAGGTGGCTCAACCGTGACGGCGGGCCGGTGCCGCCGTCGAAGGGGAAGAGTCGGTTGAACGTGTGGCACGAGAGCACGGTCGGGTCGATCCTGTGCTCGGCCAGGATCTCCGGGCAACGCGCTTACGAACCGGCGTCGAAGACGACCGCGACGTGGGAACGACGTGACCGGGCGATCCTGGGGCCGGGGAACTGGGAGGCGATCATCACCCCGGAGGAGACAGCGCGTATCCGGGCGGTGTTCAACCACCCCGACCGGCGCGTGGGCCGCTCATCCAAAAGCCTCCTCGCGGGGCTGATCACCTGCGCCAAATGCGGCAACACCCTTGTCTCCTCAGGGCTCCACCGGGGTGAGACGTCGATCGGGAAGCGACGCTTCTACCGCTGCCTCCCCCTCCCCGGCAGGCCCGAGCGTGGCGGACTCGTCGTGACCGCACACGGCATCGAAACCCTCGTGAGTGAGGCGATGATCACACGCCTCGCCGCGACCACCCTGCCTGCCGCCGCACCGGGTGAGGATGCGGGAGTCAGTGCGGCGATGGAGCAGATCACCGCCGCGAGGCAGCGCATGGAGGACATGGCCCGCGACTACGGAGCCGGGCTGCTCTCCCGCACCGAACTCCACGCCGCGAAGACCGCCGCCACCGCAACCATCACCAACGCCGAACTCGTCCTCGGGCGTAACGCGAAGTCCTCCGCGCTCAAGGGCATCCCCATCGGAGACGAACAGGCACTCCGGCACGCGTGGGATGAGGAGTGGTCGATCCCGCAGAAACGCGCGATCATCGCCGCACTGATCGACACCCTCATCGTCAAACCCGCAGAACCCGGCAAACGCGGGGCCAGGTTCCGGCCCGAACGCGTAGACCTCACCTTCAAAGCCTGAGCTATGAGCACGACCGTCAGGCGCAGGAGAATCGGAGCTCCTGCGCCTGACGGTCGCACCTACCAGGGGTTCAAGTGTCGGAGCGGGTGAGGACGCGCAGCTTCGACAGCGCCACCGGATCGGTGACCGCGAACGACACCCCCGACCTCACGCACGCCTCCCGAGTGAACGCCTCCACGTCGAAGCCCGGCGGGAGGTTCCCCGGTGCCTGCGCGGTGCGGCGGGATGGGGTCCGTACCTGTCTCGTAGACGTGCCGTGTGTGGTGTCTGTGATCGTGTCCATACCCAGTAGGTGCGGAACCCAAACCACAACATCTAGTATTCACGGCTATCTTGAGCTACTATATGTGCTCACGCAACTCAATCAGGGACCACGCGGCGGTTGAGAATCCCAACCACCAAGCCCGGCAACATGCCGGATCGCGGCAAGCTGCGCGGTGGTGTTGATTCAACACCACCGACGGCACTCCCATCCGGTTCACCGCAGAACGGATTTTCCCAGATGAGACGGTGGTGCCGAATCGGCACCCCCGCAGCAACCCGTACCTTGCACACGCCCCGCATGCGGGGCGTCCTGTTTTCAGGCACGCTCGGGCTCAGCATGAGCACATCGTCTCCTTCCCGACGACTCAGAGGTGTCGTCACTGGGATAGGTACGGAGCCCATCCGGTTCACCTGCGCCACGACGGCCGGCTCGGTCCGCAAGCCAGCGCGTTGCGGTGTCGCCGTAACGGGCGATTCACCGACGTGGGAGTTGAACTGCCCTGTTCGCCTTCGCGCACGGAATCGTGAATCAACATTCCGCCGAATGATTCCGCAGTTTCTTCGAAGGTCACCTGTGGACTACTCCACGCCGACACACGCTCCTACGCGGTCCCTAGCGCATGAGCAAGCACATGAAATGTGTAGTAGCTGCCGCCGAGCTACGTCTTCGGTTCAGCATCCCTTACGCCGTTAGCTGCGCTCTGCCGCCCGAATGATTGTTCATTCCGCCGAGCCAATCAGACGGCGGTGCTTCGAGATTCTTGGGCGCTGTTGGCGTAGGCTGGCGGGCGGCGCGTCGGGAAGTCTGGTCGACATCGGCGCCGGCCTGTCGGGTCGGCGGTACGACCAGAGGAGACCCATGACCTGCAAGGCGGTTGCCGAGGCGCAGTGCATCCGCGCATCAATCCCGCGGATGCGCGAATGCGCTGGCATTTCGGCACCTCGGAGAGAACAGCGATGGCTGAGGCACTGGTAGGGGGCCGGCCGATGCGCTTTCTCCTAGCGACGGCTGGCAGCCGCGGTGATGTGGAGCCCTTCTTCTCACTGGCGTCAGTGCTGCGTGAAGCGGGGCACGTCGTGCGGGTCGCTGCGCCCGATGACCCGGACACGGGGAGCGATGTTGATTCGGTGAGTCTCGGGGTGAGCTTCGCTGACCTCGGGCGGGTTGTTGCCGATGTCAGCGGGATGCGAGCGTTTCGTGAGCACATCCGTCCGGCGATGCGCACGATCCTGGGCCGCGCGATGGATGAGGCTGTCAACTGGCGACCGGATGTGATTGTTGCCCACCCCAAGCTCCTCACGGTGCCCATCGTGGCCGAGCACCTGGGGGTCCCGTATCTCACGGTCGAGCTGACCCCGGTGTTGAGTCCGACGGGCGAGTTCCCTGCCGCCGGGGTGCTAAACCACTCCCTCGGATCGGCGATCAACCGGCTCAGCTATCGAGCCGCCGCCGTGGGCGAGCGCATGTTCAGGGCAGACATCCGCACGGCGCGGCAGCGCCTTGGCCTCTCCGGCTCGCAGAACCTCTTTCCGCCGGCGGGGTCGCTGGTCGCGGTGAGCCCGACGTTGCTGCCGCGTCCTGCGGACTGGCCGACCACCACCCATCTCACGGGCGACTGGCCACGCCAGCCGTCGCCCGAGGGCAACCTGGATGCGGCGGTGCGGGACTTCGCCGCCAGCGACGCTCCGTTTCTGTATGCCGGGTTCGGGTCGATGCGCGGCGGGGACGCCGCGACACGCGCCGAAGCGATCGTCGACGGCGGACGGCGGGCAGGGCTCCGGGTTCTGCTGGCGACGGGCTGGGGTGGCTTGGAACCCCCGCAGCGGTGTTTGGGGGGCGACGTGCTGGTCGTGTCGGCAGTGCCGCACGCCGCGGTGCTCCCTCACGCGGCGGTCGCGATCCACCACGGTGGGGCCGGCACTGTCCACGCTGCCGCTCGCGCCGGAACCCCGTCAGTGCTGGTCCCGTTCCTCGCGGACCAGCCGTTCTGGGCTCGGCTCCTGCACCGATCCGGGCTCACCGGCCCGCCACTTGATCGAGACCGCCTCACCGCGGACCGTGTCCAGGCGGCGATCGCGGACGCGGTCGACCGTCGGCCAGCCGTCGACCGTGTTGCCGAGAAGATGCGAGCCGAAAACGGCCCGGCGACAGCAGCCGCCGTCATCACCCGGATCGCGGCTGGCACGGGTGCGTCATGACCGGCGCCGTCCTGCTCCTGGGCGAGCCGCTCCTCCCACCGCCCGTCTGCAAACCTGCGCGGTCAGAGCCGGCCCGAACGATCGTGTGGGTGAGCGACCTCCGCGACACGGCCGGCAGACGCGCCGAACGGGCGGCGTTGAAGACCGCGGCACACGCGGCATTCGAAGCGTGCCGAGCCCGCCCGAACCTGCGTCACCTGCTCCTGGCCTACCGGGCCGACCCCGCCATAAGCCCGGCTCTGCACCGTCTTGCGCGGGCCGTCGCGACCCGGCTGCATACGGAGATCGAACTACGGGCGGGCCGTGACGTCGACGTCGTTCTCCTCGACGTCTCCGGCCTGGACGAGTCTGTCCCGGACGACCAGGAACTCCTGCGGGAACGGCTGGAGGAGCTGTCGCGGCAACCGGCCGGGCTCGCTGGTGCTGCTGCTCTTGACTGGAGTGAGATCCGTAACGAGAGCATCCGTCACGTGGCGAGCAGCGAGTACATCTGAGCGGCCATGTCCAGGATGACGTGAGACGCGGCGCGGTAGGCTGGGTGTGGCGCGTCGGGAAGCCTGGTCGACACATTCTGTCTCTTGTCGACCCTGATCGGATCCGCCTATGACTTCTCGTCGCCCTGCCCGCCGCACGCCGGAGCGTGCCACATTCCCCGCCCGCGGGACCTATGCCGAGGCCCGGCGCATCGGTTCCCTGCTGCGCAAGGAGACGGTCGGCGGTGCGCTGCTCGTGCTCATGGCCGCGGTCGGCATCGTGTGGGCGAACTCGCCCTGGGCGGACGGGTACTTCGCGCTGCGGGACTTCGAGATTGGGTACGAGCCGTGGCACCTGCAACTGAGCCTGGGCGCGTGGGCGGCGGATGGGCTGTTGGCGATCTTCTTCTTCCTGGTCGGTCTCGAACTCAAACGAGAGTTCGTCGCCGGCGACCTGCGCCGTTTCTCCACCGCGATCGTCCCCGTCGCGGCCGCGGCCGGCGGCGTGGCCGTGCCGGCGCTGTTCTACCTCGCGATCGTCGGGCAGGACCCGGCGCTGGTGCACGGGTGGGCGATCCCGACCGCGACCGACATCGCGTTCGCGGTCGCGGTGCTCGCTCTGATCGGCTCGCACCTGCCGAGCCCGCTGCGGATCTTCCTCCTCACCCTCGCCGTCGTGGACGACCTCATCGCGATCACGATCATCGCGGTCTTCTACACCGACACGATCGATATCATCCCACTGCTGCTGGGCCTGCTCACGATCGCGGTGTATGCGGTGCTCGCCCAGCGGTATCGCCAGTTCTTCCACCTCAAGCCCGCCGCAGCGTGGCTGATCCTGCTGCCCATCGGCGTCATCGCCTGGGCATTCGTCCACGCCGGAGGCATCCACGCCACCATCGCCGGGGTGCTGCTCGGCTTCACCATCCCTGTCCTTCACCGCCGCCGCGACCACGTCCCCGACACGGAGCCGGGACTGGCGGAGGTGTTCGAGCACCGGTTCCGGCCGCTGTCGGCCGGGTTCGCGGTCCCCGTGTTCGCGTTCTTCTCCGCCGGGGTCGCCCTCGGCGGCATCGACGGGTTCCTCTCTGCGCTGACCGACCCGGTCACGATCGGCATTGTTCTCGCGCTGGTCGTGGGCAAACCGGTCGGCATCGTGGCGGTTACCTGGCTGACCACCCGCATCCGTGGTATCCGCCTCGACCCGGCCCTGCGATGGATTGACCTGGTCGGGGTCGGTCTGCTCGCGGGTATCGGGTTTACCGTGTCGTTGCTGGTCACCGAACTCAGCTTCACCGCGACCGATCCGCACCACGACCATGCCAAGGTCGCGATCCTGCTCGCCTCCGTGCTCGCCGCCGCGATCGCGTCGATCCTGCTCACCAGCCGAAACCGCCGCTACCGCCGGATCGCGCAGGCCGAAGCAGTCGACGAGGACGGCGATGGCATCCCCGACGTCTACCAGCGCCCATAGAACACACCGGCCCCACGTGTCAGCGGTCGAGCTGACGCATGCCAGCCTGCGAACGCGAGCGCGACGACCCCGGGGAGGGCGAGCTGCACCGGCGCGACTGCGGCACCGTGCGACATTGCCCACAGCGTGGGCGCAGCCAGCGGCATCCAGCTCCCAGTGCCGGTGAGAGCACCGACCTGCGCGATCACGACGAGCGCGATCGCGCCGCCGGCCGCAGCCGGCAGGGAGCGCGTGAGGGTCGCGATCCACGCCGCCGGGACGGCGATGCCCGCCGACAGCATCCACGGCCGCCTCAACGATACCCATCGGTTGTTGTAGGCCTCCGCTGGTGAAAACCACCGAGCCGCCGCGCACGATATGGATCGTGATGCGGTCATGGGCGAGCGGATTGATGGGTCGGCGCGAGGCTGTCTGATGCGCGATAAACGGCCTTACACGGGGAGGGCTGAGCTGGCAAAGGAGGGAAACCATGAGTCACGGCCACGCTCATTAGAGCGGCTACCCCAGTACGTCGCGGCGGGACAGCGCCCAGGCGGTAGTGCCCATGAGTAACGCTGTCAGGCTCCATAGCAGGCCCAGACCTCCCCAGTCGAAGCCGTCCGCGAGCGGGGTGTTGCCGAATGCCCAGTGGTAAGGCGAAACGTTAGACAGCCAGGCGAGGCCGTCGTTGGTGGCTCCGATGGCATCGAGGACGTAGCCGAGGAGGGCGATCCCGGCTCCTACTCCGATCGCCCAGGATCGCCGCCCGGTGAGGGCGCCGAGCGCGAGGGCGGCGAGACCGGAGAGGAGGCTGAGACTTGTCCAGGCCAGTGTGACGGCGAGAAGGTTCGTGGCTGATAGGGCGAGTTCTGCGGGGGCGTTCACTACGAGGATCAGCAGGAATGCCACCACACCGAGGGCGAGCCCTTTGACGATGAGTGCCGCCGCGCTTTCAAGTGCGTATTGTGCGCGTCCCACCGCGTGCGCGAGGGTGAGTTCGAGTCGTCCGGTCTCTTCCGAGCCTGCAATGAAAGCAGTGCCCCAGGAAATGCTGGCGATAGCTGCGAGGACGAAGCCAAGAAGACCGAAGAAGGATGCTTGCGTGTAGCCCGCTCCGGTCGTGACCTGATCGAATCCGAGGGTGTTCACCAGCTCAGTGGGAAGGCTACCGATCAGCTGCGTCAGCGCGGGCGATTGCAGAGAGGGGAACAACGGAAGGTACAGGCCGATCACAGCCGCGATGCCGAGCGACCAGCCGAGTTGCCCCCGCCAGCCGTCCAACAGTTGTCGGGAGAAGATCGGGGCCTCGGGCCTGGAGGTTCGTGTGATCGTCGCCGTGGTCAACTGGTGCCGTCCGTTCGGGCGTACAGATCGAGGATCGACTCTTCGAGGTCGGGTTCTTCGATGGTCAGGTCGCGCACGGTGAACTGCGCCAGCGCCTTCACGACCGTGTCGGCCTCCCCTCGGATGGTGGCCTTCACTCTCACCAGCTCGCCCGCCGCGGCCGACTCCGCGTCGAGGTCATCCAGCATCGGCAACGCGGAGAGCACCGCCCGCGCCGCGTCGGCCGTGGTGTCTGCGAGCACGACGCTCATGCGGGCGGAGCTGGAGAGTCGCAGAGCCGACACATCACCCTGGGCGACGATCCTGCCGGCGGCGAGCACAGCCACGTCATCGGCGGTGTGTTGAATCTCCGTCAGGATATGTGAACTCAGCAGAATCGACTGGCCCGCCTCACGCGCCTCACGCACCATCGCCAAGAACTCGCGCTGCACCAGGGGATCGAGACCGCTGGTCGGCTCGTCGAGAATCAACAACTCGGGTCGATGCATGAACGCCTGAACCAAACCCAGTTTCTGCCGGTTCCCTTTCGACAACGCACGCACTGGGCGGCTCAAGTCAAGCCCCAAACGCTCAGCCAAGCCTTCGATCGTGCCCGGCTTGACCGGACCGCTGATCTGAGCCAGGTGATGCAAGAGCGCGCCGCCTCGGATACGCTCTGACAGCTTCAGCTCGCCGGGAAGGTAACCGATACGACGGCGCAGCGCTGTACTGGCGCGGCGCGGCGCGACACCGAGCACGCTCAGCTCCCCAGCGGTGGGGCGGATGACGTCGACGAGCATCCGCAACACTGTCGTCTTGCCTGCACCGTTCGGCCCTATCAGTCCGAACACCGAACCTTGTTCGACGCGCAGGCCGATGCCATCGACGGCGAGGTGCTTACCGTATTTCTTCTGCAGTTCGCGTGTCTCAATGACGGCGGTCATACGTCACCCTCTCCCTCGTCCGAGTCAGTGTTGCTCTGCCCTGCAAGAGCGTTTCGAGCCGTTTCAAGCAGCCCAGTGTCGGCGTAGAGACCCTCCGTCAGGATCTCGAGAGTCGGGACCGTGAGTCGCGCCGCACCCTCAGCAGAGAACAGGTCAGACCCCAAGACTTGCGCGAAGCGATCACGCATCATGAACTGCGCAAGACCGAACACGGTGACCAGCATCGCAGTCGCCTCGGGATCAGACGCAGGCCTGATCGAACCCGACTCACGCCCTTCAGACAAGTTCTGCTCAGTGCGCGCTACCAGCCGGGAGAACAGCTCATCACCGGCCTTTCCTGGTTCGACAAGCAGGCGAGCGATGTAGTTGAACTTCGCCCCTGCACTCGCCGCTTCAACCAGAAGCGCCCGGACCACATCCGGGGAGGGCGCCCTCACCGACGCGAATCGCTCATCGAGCAGTTTGGCCATGACATGCTCATCGCAGACGCGCTTCAACTCGTCCTTTGAACCGTAATGATGAATCACCAGACCAGGACTGACCCCGGCGGCCTCCGCGATCGCCTTCACGCTCGTCTTGTCGAACCCGGCAGCGGCGAACAGCTCGATCGCCGCATCGCGGATACGAGCACGCCCCGTCAGGTCAGAGGCCCCGGATGCTGACTGCACATTTAGCAGACTATATGGGCATTTAGCGTTTACCAAGCCCATACCTCTCGCGTGACCGCCTGCCAAGCCTCGACAGGCAAGGAACGGCCCCAGATAAGACTTCCGCTCTGGTACGCACGGAACATGTAGTCCGTCTACCGGACTGCGGAAGCAAAGATGGGTGCGCTTGTACCGGACCGCATGTTGCTATCGGTCAACCGAGGCGGCACATGGCGTGTGAACTACCGCCGTGAGCCGTGAGGGGAATCACCTTCCCACGGAAGGACGTGACCGACCCTGTTTCTGCCCGTGTTTGCAGCGATCTCGCGTGCGTCGCGGAGAGTCTCGTCGTCAGCGTTGGTTGCCAGGATGTTGCCACGTTTCCGCCCTGCGGAAGCGGTCGATCCTGGTGCACTGAACGCTGGTCGAGCGTGGCGAGAGACGGCGATTGGGGGCCGATGGTGTTTGAGCATACTCATCGTCGCGGGACGTCCTGAAAGTCAGGTGGTCATGCCGTCGAGACGGTAGCCCATGCCGGGCTCGGTCAGGAGATGCACCGGGCTTGTGGGGTCTTCTTCGAGCTTGCGTCGCAATTGGGAGACGTAGAGACGGAGGTAGCCGGTGTCTTCGGCGTGTTCGGTGCCCCAGATGGTGGTGAGGATGG
>NZ_JBQDVP010000002.1:153015-163622 GCF_052102115.1 Microbacterium sp. | reverse complement strand
GTGTGTTGCTGTGACATCGTGTCTCCCTGACTGGATCAGGAAGGATATCGACCGCTATGTCAGCGAACGATGGTCAGCGTCGGATTATCGCTCTCTGAGCGCTCGGCGCATCCGATCAATGCTGCTCATCGAGACGCCCATGCGCTTGGCCTGCTGCGGCACGGTGAGCCCGTCCAGGGCTGCGAGTGCGTCGAGGTCGTCGGCGGTCCAGCTCGGCTTTCGTTTTCCGATCTTGCCGCCGATCTTCCCGAGACGCTGCATCTCGATGATGTAGTCGGGGCTCCAGTTGTTTAGCGCGTAACGCGCACAAGATCGTGCCACGCTCTCGATGGCCGTCATCCCTGAGCGTGACTCATCCAGGTAGGTCCTGCGGACGCGCTGAGGGTCCCGCTGCTCGCCGTAGTCCTGCAAGTAGACCAAGTGCCATAGCTGCTGCTCTAGGTACCTCTCCAGCGCCTGCACGAGCAGATCATGGTGGGGAGGCTCCAGACCGTCTCGGCATCGATCATTCAGCACGCGCCGACAAAGGCGACGGAGGTGGAGACGTACGACGTCGAACAGTTCACGCTGCCCACGACGGCGGAAGGGTCTGCGCATCATCTTGCGATGTCCACGAGCTGCACGAGCTGCGACGAGATCCGCGACGAGTGCGTCGATCTCCTCTTCTCCATACGCCCTGGAAGGACGTAGGTTATCTGACGCGATATACGCGCTAACTGATTCGCGCTTATCTGACGTGATCGCGCTAACGTCGCGCTGCATCTCTGCGAGGGTGAGCTTGCGAGGAGCGGGGAGGGTGCGAGGGTCGGCGTCTGCCGGTATGCTGAGCATCGGAAATCAATCTCTATGCCGCCTCTGTCCACTGCAAGGACGAGGCGGCATTTCCATGCCACCTCAGGACGGGTTCAGGGTCGAGATTACTCCCTTGATCGAGGCGTTGCTAGCAAAAAAAGTCCTGGTTAGAGCGTACTTCGCATTAAAGAGAGACTTACTGCTGCGTACGCACTAACTGCTAACAGACTTATCCACAGTCACGCTCTAACCGCTTATTGCCTAATAGACATGTGCGGGTTCTCGTAGCGCATGTCGATGACACCGGTGCCGACCTCGATGCGCTCGGTCTTCGCGGCCATCGCCGCCAGCAGCGGCATCGGCGACGCCGCCTGCCGCGCGAAGTGGTGCACGCGCATGTAGGCGCCGTTGACGCCGATCTCATCCGCCCCCACGGCGAGGTCGATGCTCTGGTGCAGCATGTCGCCGGCCGTGCGCGTGCCTGATCCGGGCACGGGTGCGTAGTGCCCGAACGAGAGGAATCCGAAAGCCTTCATGATCACATGCAACCGCATGGATGCCGGCGGCATTCCCCTCTCGCGCCACGGGAGCCGCCGCGGTCGCACCCAGTCTCGGGAGGAGATCTCAGCGTCGGGCGGAAGAAGTCAGGTAAATCCTCCGCCCAAGCCAGAGAACTCCGCCCGAGCGCGAGGAGCTCACGCCTCCGCCACAAGGAACCCGTCGAGCACCAGCCCGCGGATCCGGGGTTCGAGCTCGCCCCACAGGTCGGCCAGCGGTACCTCGAACAGGTCGGCCAGCGCCGAGACGATCTGCGACACGCTCAGCTCGCCGTCGCACGCGCCGACGAATCCGGCGAGCGCGGTGTCCACCGACACGGTGCGACCGAACCCGCCGCCCTGACGCAGCTCGATCACGCTCGGGTCGTCATCGCCGGGCATGTAGTGCCGCGCCTCGGTGACGTCGGAGGCTGTCACCAGCGTGTGCGGGATGCCGGCGCTCAGCAGATCATGCGCGGCCAGGCCGTCGCGCAGCGCACGTCCGGTGCCGGACAGCGGCTGCGAAAGCCTCTCGAAACGACGCAGCCGCTCCCCCTCGCGTGCGGCCGCGCGCCGCAGCAGCACGTACCCGAACCCGATCGCTGTGACGCCGCGCACCGTGAAGTCGTCGAGCCAAGCCTCCAGCATCCGCCCGAAAGCGGGCTCGCGCGGCGTCGTCCCGGCGTCGCGAATCCACAGCTCGGCATAGCCCAGCGGCGTGAGCTCTTCGCGCTCGATCACCCAGGCGTCGAGCTCGGGCGCAATCCAGGACTCCAGCCGTTCGAGGCCGGGCCTCCTGCCCGATTCCCAATTCCCCAACAGCTGCGCGACGCCGCCGGGGGTGAGGTGCGAGTCCACCGAGCGCACGAACTGCTCCACGAGCGCATCGCCGATCAGGCCGCCGTCGCGGTACTCATACGCCGTCACCCCCTCGACGCGCGGAGTGATGACGAACGGCGGGTTCGACACGATGAGGTCGAACGCCTCGCCGGCCACCGGCTCGAACATGCTGCCCTGCCGGAACGTCACATTACCCACACCGTTCAACCGCGCGTTCAGCGCCGCGAACGCCAAGGCCCGCGCCGAGATGTCGGTCGCGACGACCTCGCCCGCATGGCGCGAGACGAGCAGCGCCTGGATGCCGCATCCGGTACCGAGGTCGAGTGCCCGCGACACCGGCACGGGCACCACCAGTTCGGCGAGGGTGCGAGAGGCCCCGCCCACACCGAGCACGTGATCCGCGGGCAGCTCGGTACCGAGCGCCAGTTCGTCGAGGTCGCTGGCGATCCACCACTCGCCGATACCGTCGGCATCCACGAACGACTGCGGCCGCACGACTGCCGCGGGCACGGCATCCGCTCCTGCGACACGCGCGAGACCCAGGGCGACAAGACCATCCATCCCTAGCCGCGGCAGCGCCTGTGCGACAGACGCAGACGGCTGCGGCATCCCGAGTACGAAGAGGCGCCCCAGCGTCGCCAGCGCTCCCGAATCCCCATCTATGGAACGCAGCAACGGCTCGCGTACCCCGCGGCCGAGCGCGTCATCCGCCTCTTCTCCCCACAGCCGCCGCAACGGCTCGGAGCGGAAGTCCACAGCATCCAGATCCGCGGCCAACGCCGAGACGAGAGCGGGTTCGGGAACGGGCGGAAGGGCGTCGGACACGGCCGTCACTCTACGCGCCTTCAGCCTTCACCGAAGGCGCCCGCCTAGAATTGCCGGGTCAGAGCTCACGGGCGCCCGCGCGCCCGAGGAAGACCAGAGACGTTGATCAGCCCCCGAACCGGCAGACGCGCCCGCGCGCATCGTGTGACGCACGGCGCTCTCGCGTTCGCTCTCGTCCTCGGACTCAGCCTCGGAGCGCAGGGCGCGGCCGCCCCCACCGCGGTCGCAGATACGCAGGATGCTGCTGACGACGGCACCGTGCGTCTGTCGCTGACCGCCGGGCTGCACGGCGTCGTCGCCTCGGAGGCGCCGGTCACCGCGACGCTCACCGTCGACAACGGCAGCGACGAGCCCGTCCCCGCCGGCCGCCTCACGGTCGAGATCAACAAGACGCCGCTGAGCGACTCCGACGAACTCACCGCCTGGCTCACCGCCGGCGATGCCGCCGGATCCTTCACCTCCCTCGGCACCACCGAGGCCGACGAGGTCGCAGCATCCGATTCGTCCACGACGTCGATCAGCGCCTCGGCCGCGGCCATCGGCGACATCGACGCCGGTGTGTACCCGATCAGAGGCCGACTGTCGGGCGAGTCGTCAGCCGGCATCCTCGGCACCACCAGCGTCCTGATCGTCGATGCCGACAGCTCCCGAGAGATCACGGTGCTCGTCCCCATCACCGCCACCCCCGAAGACGGCGGCCTGCTCACCGCGGAAGAACTCGACGAGCTCACCGCCCCCGACGGTGCCCTGACCGCCCAGCTCGACGGCGTCGCCGGAACGTCGGCCGTACTCGCCGTCGACCCACTCATCCCCGCGGCGATCCGCGCGCTCGGTACGGCAGCCCCGACGAGCGCGACCGCGTGGCTGACGCGACTCGAATCCCTCTCGAACGAGCGCTTCACCCTGCAGGCAGGGGATGCGGATGCCACGGTGCAGGCCAGAGCCGGGCTCGACGAGCCGCTCGAACCGCTCCCGCTGACGCCGTACCTGTTGTCGGAGAACTTCATCGAACCGACCCCGAGCCCCTCTCCGTCGCCCTCGCCGACGCCCACGGCGCCCGAGATGCCGGACTACGAGGAGCTCACGGCCATCCGAAGCAGCGAAGACGGCATCCTGTGGCCCCTCGGCGACGCACAACCCGGCGATCTGGCGGTGTTCGACGAGTATCTCGACGCAGATGCGACCACGATCCTGCCCTCGACGTCGCTCTCGACCGGCGACGCCCCCGTCGTCGATGTCGACGGACATCGCGCGCTGGCGGTGACCGCGGATGCCTCGGCCGCGCTCTCGGAAGCCGCAGCAGCGCCCGATGATGAGGCGAGTAGAGAGCAGGCGATCACGACCGCGATCGCGCACCTCGCGTACACCGGGTCCCAGCCCGCGCTGATCGGGCTGGCGCGCGACGAGACCCGCACGGCAGACTCGCTGCGCGAAGCGATCCTGTCCCTGTCGACCGTCGCACAGCCGGCAACGCTCGTGGCGCT
Organism: Microbacterium sp.; assembly: GCF_052102115.1. Lineage (GTDB taxonomy): Bacteria > Actinomycetota > Actinomycetes > Actinomycetales > Microbacteriaceae > Microbacterium. The sequence continues at coordinate 159,145 of NZ_JBQDVP010000002.1, read as the reverse complement.
CGAGAAGGCGAAGCCGGCTTCAGCATCACTCGTCGGTGAGACATCGACCGCCCGCGTCGACACGCTGCACGAGCTGCTCGACGGCGAAAGCGCGCTCACCACCTTCTCGTCGGTGCTCGAAGACCCGCTCGTGCTGCTGTCGCCCGAGCGCATCGAGATCATGCGGCTCATGGGCGTCGGCAGCGCCGAGAACCTCGCCGCCGGCGCGGGCGCTCACAGCACCGCGACCACGGCGACCCTGGATGCCGTCAGCGTGCAGCAACCCAGCCCGATCCAGTTGTTCACCTCCGCCGCCCCCCTGCCGGTCTGGGTGCGCAACGACCTGCCCTGGCCGGTGAACGTCACCCTCCACTCCCGACCCTCCGACGCGCGCCTCGACATCCAGCCGGAGACGCCCGTCGAAGCCCAGCCCGCCAGCAATACGCGGGCGACGGTCCCCGTCGAAGCGCGCGTGGGCAGCGGCGTCCTCGACGTGGACTTCCGGCTCACGTCGCCCACCGGCGTGCACATCGGCACCGATCAGACCGCCACCGTCACGGTGCGCGCCGAATGGGAGGGCATCGGCCTCGGCATCCTCGGCGGCGTCATCGGCCTGCTGCTCGTGCTCGGCATCGTGCGCACCATCGTCCGGCGCCGAAAGAGCGACGAGACGGATGCTGCGGCATCCGATTCTCCGGAGTCTTGACGACGCCCTGACGCGAACCACCGCACGGGAATGCCACGCGGTTACGATGGGTTTCACGCTGTAACGCGTCGGCACACGAGAAGCCGCACGCGAGAAGGAAGAGGACATGCGCAAGGTCATCATCATCGGCTCCGGCCCGGCCGGGTTCACCGCCGCCATCTACGCGGCGCGCGCGAGCCTCGAACCGCTCCTCATTGCGAGTTCGGTCGAAGTCGGCGGCGAGCTGATGAACACCACCGACGTCGAGAACTATCCCGGCTTCCCCGAGGGCATCCAGGGCCCCGAGCTGATGACGAAGTTCCAGGAGCAGGCCGAACGGTTCGGCACCGAGGTCGTCTACGACGATGTCACCTCGCTCGACCTGAACGGACCGGTCAAGAAGGTCTCGCTCGGCAGCGGTGCCTCGCACGAGGCGCAGACCGTCATCTACGCGACCGGCTCGGCGTACCGCAAGCTCGGCATCGCGGGCGAGGAGCGCCTCTCCGGCTACGGCGTCTCGTGGTGCGCGACGTGCGACGGCTTCTTCTTCCGCGAGAAGACGATCGCGGTCGTCGGCGGCGGCGACTCGGCGATGGAAGAGGCCACCTTCCTCACCCGCTTCGCCGACAAGGTCTACGTGATCCACCGCAAGGACACCCTGCGCGCCTCGAAGATCATGCAGGAGCGGGCGTTCGCGAACGAGAAGATCGAGTTCATCTGGAACAGCGAGGTCGAGGAGATCACCGGCGGCGACGCCGTCTCCGGCGTCACCCTGCGCTCGACGACCGACGGCAGTTCTCGTGAGCTGGCCCTCGACGGTCTGTTCATCGCCATCGGCAACGACCCGCGCACCCACCTCGTGCACGACAAGCTGACGCTCACCTCCGAGGGCACGATCTGGGTCGACGGACGGTCGTCGCGCACGTCGGTCCCCGGTGTCTTCGCCGCCGGCGACGTCATCGACCCGACGTACCGTCAGGCGATCACCGCCGCCGGTTCCGGTACGGTCGCGGCTTTGGATGCCGAGCACTTCCTCGCGGATTTCGATGACGCTTCGGTGGAGGTCCCGGCCGCCGAGGCGGCCACGGTCATCGCCTGACGCGCAGCACCGGGGAACACATTTCTTCAGCTCGCTGTTGTAGCGGGTGAACCTCAATCAAGGAGAGAAGCTGATGACTGCCAAGGTAACCACCCAGGCGACGTTCGAGCAGGATGTGCTGCAGGCCGATGGTCCCGTGCTCGTGGACTTCTGGGCCGAGTGGTGCGGACCGTGTCGCATGGTCGCGCCGGTACTGGACCAGATTCAGGCCGAGCACCCCGACAAGATCACCATCATGAAGCTCAACGTCGACGAGAACCCCGAGCTGGCGATGAAGTATCAGATCACCTCGATCCCGGCCATGAAGGTCTTCAGCGGCGGTGAGGTCAAAACGACCATCATCGGCGCCAAGCCCAAGCCCGCACTCGAGCAGGACCTGGCCGCGTTCATCGGCTGATCTGCTTCGCCTCAGAGCCCGTCACTCCCTCCTGGGAGGGCGGGCTCTTTCGCGTGCGACGTGGGCTCTTTCCTCAGGAGGATGCTACGAGACGTCAGCGATCGTGGCATCCCACACGCGCTGGCGTTCGCCGTCACCGAGAAGCCCCCACACCGCGGGCGTCAGTTCGGGATACTCCAGCGCGATCTGCCGCATCACGCGGTAGTTGCGGGCCGCGTTCGGGCGCACGCCGTCGTTCGCGTTGATGTTGTCGGCGCGCAGCAGGTACACGACCAGTTCGTCGATGCTCGGCAGGTCCTCCATGAAGTCCCAGGGGTCCTCGCCGTTGAGCAGCCGTTCCTGGACCAGCACCGCCCGTTCGTCGGCGGCCTCGGCACGTAGCACCTCGAGGCTGGCGCGACGGGGAACGGCTTCAGACATGCATCCAGCCTACGCGCGCTTCTTGCCTCCGCGGCCCGGCAGATTCACAACATCCGTCATCGTTTCGAGCTCTCGACCCTTCGTTTCGGGCACTTGATAGAAGACGAAGAAGAACGACACGATGGCGAAGAATGCGTAGAACCCGTATGCGAAGGTGAGCCCGATCTCCGCGAAGGCCGGGAAGGTCGTCGAGATGAAGAAGTTCGCGATCCACTGCGCCGCGGCTGCGACCGCGAGCGCTCCGGCGCGGATGCTGTTCGGGAACATCTCCCCCAGCAGCACCCAGACCAGCGGGCCCCAGGTCGCCCCGAAGAACACCACGAAGCCGTTGGCGCAGACCAGTGCGATCAGCGACCAGGGCTGCGGAAGCGTGACAGCACCGTCCTGCAACGTGCCGAACGAGAAAGCGACCGACATCATGCCGAGCGTGACCGCCATGCCGATGGAACCCGTCAGCAGCATCGGCCGCCGCCCGACCCTGTCGACGAGCAGGATCGCGACGATGGTGACGACGATGTTCGTGATGGATGTGATGACCGACGTCAGCAGCGCCTGCGATTCTTCGAAACCGACCGAGAGCCACAGCGTCGTCGAATAGTAGAAGATCACGTTGATGCCGACGAACTGCTGGAAGACACTGAGCAGAATGCCGACCCAGACGATCGGCTTCAAACCGAACCGGTCACCGCGCAGATCCTTGAGCGATTCCTTCTGTTCAGAGTTGAGGGTGCTGCGGATCTCTTCGATCTTGATGTTCACATCGGTCTCGCCGGTGAAGTCGTGAAGCACCTGCGAGGCCTTGTCGATCTGGCCGCGTGCGACAAGGAAGCGCGGTGACTCGGGGAGGCGCAGCGCCATGACTCCGTAGACGATCGCAGGAATCGCCTCCATCATGAACATCCAGCGCCACGCGTCGATGCCGAACCAGAGTACGTCTGCCGCAGATCCGGCGATGTTCGCCAGCAGGGCATTCGAAAGCAGCGCGGTGAAGATACCGGTGACAATGGCCAGTTGTTGGAGGGAGCCGAGGCGGCCGCGCACCTTCGCGGGCGATACTTCGGCGATGTACGCAGGGGCGATGACGGATGCCGCACCGACGCCGAGTCCCCCGATCACACGCCACACGATGAGGTCGACGACACCGATGGCGAAGCCCGATCCGATCGATGAGGCGAGGAAGAGGATCGCGGCGATCACCATCACCGGAATGCGCCCGAGCTTGTTCGAAAGACTGCCGGCGAACCAGGCACCGATCGCACAACCGATCAGCGCGGACGAGACGGCAAAGCCCTGCAGGGCCGGCCCGAGTTCGAACGCCCCGGCCAGTGCGTCGACGGCGCCATTGATGACAGCGGTGTCGAACCCGAACAGGAAGCCGCCGAGTGCGGCGGCGATACTGATTCCGACGACCCGTGCGCTCAGGCGCCCAGGCGTGGTCTTCTTCTCTGCCATGTGATTCCCCTCCGGTCTCAGCCCACTCTAGAACGGGACGGATGCCGGGGCGAGAAACCCGTGCTGCGGGTCAGGAGCCGTATTGCCCTTCACCCAGTTCGGCGAGAATGCGGTTGAGGTCTTGAATTGACGCGAATTCGATCGCGACCTGGCCTTTTCGTGCACCGAGCGTGATCTTCACTCGAGTGTTCAGGCGGTCGCCGAGCTTGCCGGACACCTCGTCGAGATAGGCCCGTCGGGCTCCCGCCTGCGGCTTCGGCTTGGTCGTTCCGGTCGAAGGGAGTGCCTTGGCCGCCTCTTCGGTCGCGCGCACGGAAAGGTCTTCGTTGACGATTTTGTCGGCGAGCTTCTGCATCTTCTCGTGGTCGTCGAGAGAGAGCAGGGCACGAGCATGTCCCGCCGAAAGGACCCCGGCCGCGACGCGCTGCTGCACGGGGACCGGGAGCCTCAGCAGCCGGATCGTGTTGCTGATCTGCGGGCGAGAGCGGCCGATGCGGGTCGCCAGTTCCTCCTGCGTGATGCCGAAGTCTTCGAGCAGCTGCTGGTAGGCAGACGCCTCTTCCAGCGGATTCAGTTCGGAGCGGTGCAGGTTCTCGAGCAACGCATCGCGAAGGAGGTCTTCGTCTGCCGTGTCGCGCACGATCGCCGGGATCGCCTCGAGGCCGGCCTCGCGCGCTGCGCGGGTGCGCCGCTCCCCCATGATGAGTTCGTAGTCGCCATCACCGTTCCTGCGGACGACGACCGGTTGCAGCACGCCGAACTCGCGGACGCTGTGGACGAGCTCGGCGAGGTCGTCCACATCGAAGTGCGTGCGCGGCTGACGCGGGTTCGGAACGATGCTCTTCGGGTCGATCTGCATCAGATGGATGCCGGGAACCGCTGTCAGTTCCTCTTCGACAACCTCGTCGGGCTTGTCGTTCGTCTCGGATTCGCTGACCGCCTCGACCGGGCTGATCGTGCCGCCGGGGAAGAAGACATCGACGGGACGAGCCGACTGGTCGGCCGTGGGTATGAGGGCGCCGATTCCTCGGCCCAGTCCGGTGCGCTTCGCCATCAGTTCTCCTCGTTCTGCGCCTGTTGGGACGCGATCTCGACAGCGGCCTCGCGATAGGCGACCGCACCGGCGGATGATCCGTCATATGCGATGACCGTTTGGCCGAAACTCGGTGCCTCGGAAACGCGCACCGAACGCGGAATGACCGTGTCGAGCACCTGTCCGGGGAAGTGATTGCGCACCTCGTCGGCGACCTGCTGTGCGAGACGGGTGCGTCCGTCATACATCGTCAGCAGGATCGTCGAGAGGTGAAGGTCGGGGTTGAGGTGCTTCTGGATCATCTGGATGCTGCCGAGGAGCTGGCTGAGTCCCTCGAGGGCGTAGTACTCGCACTGGATCGGTATGAACACCTCAGAGGCCGCGGTGAAGGCATTGATCGTGAGCAGTCCCAGCGACGGCGGACAGTCGATGATGACGAAGTCGACATCCTGGTCCGCGACGTACTGATCGAGCGCGCGGCGCAGCCGATGCTCACGTGCGACCTGCGAGACGAGTTCGATCTCGGCGCCGGCGAGGTGAATGGTGCTCGGTGCGCAGAGCAGGTTCTCGGATTCCGGGCTTGTCTGCACGATGTCAGCGAGTGGGACGTCATCGATCAGAACGTCGTAGATGCTGAGAGTTTCCGCGTTGTGCGCGACACCGAGGGCCGTAGAGGCGTTGCCCTGGGGGTCGAGGTCAATGACGAGGACCTTCGCGGTGAAGGATGCCAGAGCGGAGGCAATGTTCACCGCGGTCGTCGTCTTGCCGACGCCGCCCTTCTGATTCGACACCGTCAGAACGCGGGTCTGCCCTGTGAAGTGGAGGTCGACGTCGTCCAGAGTGCGGCGGCGAGCACTCAGGTCAGCGATCTCGCGGGCCAGTGGCGTATCGACCCCGAAGGCCCCGTTCGGCGATGTCTGTTCGGACTGTTTCACGTGAAACATCCACTCCTCTCGATGGCCGCATTCCACTCTAATCGCTGGCGCCGACATCCCCGCATCGGTGGGTACCGCGCTCGAATGTTTCACGTGAAACATAGACTTGCTCCCCGGTCGTTGAGCGAGC
>NZ_JBQDVP010000002.1:0-152915 GCF_052102115.1 Microbacterium sp. | reverse complement strand
CGAAGACACTTCGACCCGCTGCGCTCGCTCAGTGCGTTTCGTCTCCGGGCTCCGCCCTCCGCTCAACGACTGAAGGCGGAGTGTTTCACGTGAAACACAAGCGCGGCCCACCCCGGCCGTTGAGCGAGCCAAAGGTGAGACGAAACGCGTTGAGCGAGCCACCGGCGAGTCGAAACGAACTCACACGAAGCCACCTCGACTCACTCCGTCCGCTCAGCGCGTTTCGTCTCCGGGCTCCGCCCTCCACTCAACGACCGAAGGCGGAGTGTTTCACCGGTCGTTGAGCGAGCCACCGGCGAGTCGAAACGACTCCACCGAGAAGACACTTCGACTCGCTGCGCTCGCTCAGCGCGTTTCGTCTCCGGGCTCCGCCCTCCGCTCAACGACCGAGGCGCAAATGTTTCACGTGAAACACAAGCGCGGTCCACCCGGTCGTTGAGCGAGCAAAGCGAGACGAAACGCGTTGAGCGAGCCACCTGCGAGTCGAAACGGGTTCACACGAAGACACTTCGACTCACTCGGTTCGCTCAGTGCGTTTCAGCTCCGGGCTCTGCCTCCGCTCAACGACCGGCGGACAGATCTCTGTTCAGCGAACCGTGGCGCGAACGACGCGCGTCGTCTCAGTGAGAACTCCCGCACCGAGAACCTCCACGCGCACATCGCTCAAGCGATGCTTCTTGATCTGCTTCGCCGCCGCATCGATCTCGACCGGGGCGTTCTGCCCCTTGAGCAGCGCGAGCTCACCACCATCTCGCACGAGGGGCGCTGTCCACGGCAGCAACGTCCGCAGCGCGCTGACGGCACGCGCGGTCACGACGTCGAACTGCTTCGGCGAGACCTCTTCGGCGCGGGCACGCAGAACGGTGGCATTCGAAAGCCCCAGCTCCGATACCTGCTCATTGAGCCAGGCCACCCTGCGCTCCATCGGTTCGATGAGCGTCCAGGTCACGTCGGGGCGTGCAATAGCCAGGGCAAGCCCGGGCAACCCGGCGCCTGATCCGACATCCGCCGCAGATCCATGAAAGAGCGGAGCGGCGATCGCGCTGTTCAGTACGTGCCTCGTCCACAGGCGGGGCAACTCGAGCGGCCCGATCAGACCGCGCTCCTCCCCCTGCTCAGCAAGGTTCGCCGTGAACGCACGAGCCACATCCAACTGCGTACCGAACAATGACGCAGCGACCTCGGGCTCTGCCTCGACAGTCATACCTTCACGCAATGTTTCACGTGAAACATCAACGACGACGGATGACGGTGTGGCGATCAGCCCCTTCGCCGTACGACTCTGAAACGAGGCTCTTGTCAGCCACAATGTCGTGCACCAGCTTGCGCTCGTAACTCGACATCGACGGCAGCGACGCCTGTGATGCACCGTCGTCGAGCTTGAGCACTGCAGCATCGACGAGCTTCTCGAGTTGCTGGCGACGCACATCGCGCGAGCCGCCCACGTCCAGGATCAGCCGTGAGAACGAACCCGTCGTGCTCTGCACGGCGAGACGGGTAATCTCCTGCAGCGCCTGCACGGTGTCCGGGTCTGAGAGCGTTGCAATGCTCGAGTCCTCCGACTCGACCGAGACATACGCCCGGCCCTGACGAACGTCGAGGTTCAGGTCGCCATCGATATCAGCGATGTCGAGCAGCTCTTCAATGAAGTCCGCGGCGACGTCGCCCTCGTTCTCGAGCTGCTCGGCGGTAGGCTCCGAGCGTTCGTGGACGTGCTCCGTGGTCATCAGTTCGAGCCCTTCTTCTTCGCGCGCTTCTTGCTCACCGGCTGCTGACGCTTCGGCGTCTGCTGCTTTGCCTTCTCGACCTCGTCCAGCATCCGCTGCTGTTCAGCCTCGTACACGGCCATCGGCACCACCTTGCCCGACGAGTCGATCGCCTTGCCCTTGCGCGCCAGTCGTTCTTCGCGGGCCTTCGCCGCTTCAGAACCAGGAGTCGGCATCTCACGGATGACGAGGAACTGCTGCGCCATGGTCCAGAGGTTCGAGATGAACCAGTAGATGACGACACCAAGAGGGAAGAACACACCCGAGAAGATGAAGCCCAGCGGCAGCACGTAGAGCATGATCTTCTGCATCTGGTACGCCTGGCCGGTCTTGGCCTCGGGGGAGAGGTTCTTCGAGATGATCTGCAGCTGCGTGAAGAACTGCGAGCCGATCATCAGGATCACGAGGATCACGAGCAGAACGATCGCCACCGTGTTCTGGGAGTCGACCGCGTCACCCAGCGTCTCGTGCAGCGACACGACGCCGAACAGCTTCGCGTTGTAGAACTCCATGGTGAGTTCTGGACTCAGAAGACCCACGCCGCCCAAGCCGGCTCGGGCGTGATCGCTCACATCGCGCAGCACGCTGAACAGCGAGAAGAAGATCGGCATCTGCACGATGAGCGGCAGACAGCTCGACATCGGGGACGTACCGTGCCGCTTGTACAGCGCCATCGTTTCGCGGCTCATGGCCTCACGCGAGAGCTGATCCTTTTTGCCCTTGTACTTCTCCTGGACCTTCTTCATCTCAGGAGCGATTTCCATCATCTTGCGCTGGCTCTTGATTTGCCGCACGAACAGGGGGAAAACTGCTGCACGCACGACGATGACGAGGCCGACGATGGAGAGAACCCAGGTGACGCCGGATGCAGCCGGCAGCCCTACGGCGGTGAACAGCCAGTGCCAGGCGACGAGGATGAGCTCGACCGCCCACTTCAGCGGCCACAGGATCGTGCCGAGCAGGTCAAATCCACCTCCGCCGGAATCCGGGGTGGGCGTCGCAGACGCGAGCAGAAGGTCAAGACCCACTGTTCAGTCCTTTCGAGAAGGTACGACGAAACCTCGAGTGGTCAGGTCGTGTCGGAAATGGTCGTGAGGGCGCACGTCGTCGACGCCACCTTTGCTCCAGGGGTTGCATCTCAGAATCCGCCATCCCGAGAGCAGAGCGCCTTTCACTGCGCCGTGCTGCTGCACCGCCCCTACAGCGTAAGCCGAGCAGGATGGGTAATAGGTGCAGACATCTCCGTACAGGGGAGAGATCACGGCGCGATAGGCGGTGAGGAAGGCCAGCACCGCATTGCGGGGAATCAGCGGGATGCTGCGCACGAGGTCGCGGGCATGCAGCTGACCGCTTCCCATCGCGTAGGACGGCAGCACACTCATGCTCGCGCCGCCGCTGGCTGGAGCCGTGCAAGACACCGCGTCACGTCGACTTCGAGTTCCGCGAACGTCGCCGTCGCAGATGCAGGAAGGGCACGGATGACGACATCCGTGCCCTGAGGGACATCGATCCTCGCCTCCGCGCACACGGCCTTGAGCCGACGACGCACGGTGTTGCGGATCACAGCTGTCCCCACCTGCTTACTGACGATGAACCCGAACCGGGGCTCGCGTGCTTCACCGGTCGTCATCATCGAGGTGACGACTCGGGCGCCCCCGCACCGAACACCGCGACGGACGACCGACCTGTAGTCAGTGCCTCGCGTCAGTCGGAACGGACGGGCGAGCACGAGGCTTACGCCGAGAGCTCGGTGCGGCCCTTCGCGCGGCGGGCCGACAGGATGCCGCGGCCGGCGCGAGTACGCATGCGGGCGCGGAAGCCGTGCTTCTTGGCGCGACGACGGTTGTTGGGCTGGAACGTACGCTTGCTCATGGAATCACTCCGGGAATGGTGTCACCGGGTGAGTACGACCGGAGACATGGGGAACTGCCCAGATCCGGGCATAAGTCAACCGATTAAGGCTACGTCTTGTCGGCGCATAGAGCAAATGCTCGCGCTCGGGCCAGTGCCCGCCCGCAGACGCACTTCCCCATTATCCACAAACACACCGCCCGCGACGCGCGGGACACACCAGGGGTTTTCCACAGGCAGGTTGCCGTCCACTGCGGGGATGACTACCGTGGCAACCGAAGTTATCCACAGGGGGAACAGGGGCCACGAGCCCGCTCTCCCGCCACCACCGCCCGGAGCGCCATGTCCTCTCCTGCCCTGCCCGACGTTCCGATCTGGGCACAGGTGCTGGACCTGCTCGATGAGGACGATCGCGTCACTCCCCAGCTGCAGGGCTTCCTCAGCCTGGCCGTCCCCGCCGGCGTGATGAGCAGCACTCTGTATCTCGATGTTCCGAACGACCTCACGGCCGCACAGATCAACAAGCGGCTGCGGGTGCCCCTCATGGAGGCACTGGCCCAACTCGGGCAAGAAGTCACCTCGTTCCGTGTGGTCGTCAACCACGAGCTCGCTGAACAGCAGACTGCCCCCATCGCCGTGGCCGACTTCGGCCGCCCCGACGCACCGCGCACGGATCTCCCGATCGAGCAGCCGACGCCCATGCGCCACGAGTCACGGCTGAACCCGAAGTACACCTTCGACAATTTCGTCATCGGGCAGTCGAACAGGTTCGCTCATGCGGCGGCCGTGGCGGTCGCCGAAGCACCGGCCAAGGCGTACAACCCACTGTTCATCTATGGCGACTCCGGTCTCGGCAAGACCCACCTGCTCCACGCGATCGGCGACTACGCGCAGTCCCTCTACACCGGGGTGAAGGTCCGCTACGTCTCCAGCGAAGAGTTCACGAACGACTTCATCAACTCCATCGCCAACAACCGCGGTTCAGCATTCCAGGCCCGCTACCGCGATGTCGACATCCTGCTCATCGACGACATCCAGTTCCTGCAGGGTCGCGCCGAAACGCAGGAGACGTTCTTCCACACGTTCAACACCCTCCACGATCACAACAAGCAGATCGTCATCACCAGCGACGTGGCACCCAAGCATCTGACGGGCTTCGAAGACCGCATGCGCAGCCGGTTCGAGTGGGGTCTCATCACCGACGTGCAGGCGCCCGACCTCGAGACCCGTATCGCGATTCTGCGCAAGAAAGCACAGAGCGAAGCGCTGCACATCCCCGACGACGTGCTCGAGTACATCGCGACGATCGTCTCCTCCAACATCCGCGAGCTCGAGGGTGCGTTGATCCGGGTGTCGGCGTTCGCGAGCCTGAACCGCTCCTCGCTCGACATCTCCCTCGCCCAGTCGGTGCTGCGCGACATCGTCGATACGGCCGAGCACAACATCATCTCGCCGACGGACATCATCACCGCGACCGCCCAGTACTTCAAGCTCACGGTCGATGATCTGTACGGATCGAGCCGTTCGCAGCAGATCGCGACCGCGCGTCAGATCGCGATGTACCTGTGCCGCGAGCGCACGAACCTTTCGCTGCCCAAGATCGGTCAGCTGTTCGGTAATCGCGATCACACCACCGTCATGTACGCGTACAAGAAGATCAGCGACCTCATGAAAGAACGTCGCTCGATCTACAACCAGGTGACCGAGATCACCACGCAGCTCGGCCGACGCTGACAGCATCCGGATTCGGAGTTGACAGACGCCGTCATCATCCCTTTAAATGCCGCTTTGCACATGTGGATAACTTGTGGATGAATGGGCTTCGGGTTCGGGACGAATGTGTGCGGATCGGGGCATACTGTGGATAACTCTCTGAAGAGCGGATGCTGCACCATCCCCGTATTCACGCGGATTCCTCAGTAGTTCCACATCTCACACGCTTGTAGTTCCCTACGGACGTCTACTATCCACCGAGTTATCCACAGTATCCACAGCTGTTAACACTGTTAAGAAGTTATTCCTCTACAAAGCCGGATCCGATCACCTCAAGGACGAGCTGAACCAGGCGTATGGCGCATTGTCGCTGTAGGGATACGATGGGAACCCCTGCGGTGGGCCAAGCTGCGCAGGTCATGTGATTCACGACGAGGGAGCGCCAGTGAGGTTCCAGGTCAACCGCGATGTCTTCAGCGAAGCAGTGTCCTTCGTCGTCAAGCTGCTTCCACAGCGCAATCCCCAGCCGATCCTGGCCGGTGTGCTGATCGAAGCGGGTGACGAGGGTCTCACACTCTCAGCGTTCGACTACGAAGCATCCGCTCGCACCACCATCGAAGCAACGGTCGACGATCCGGGCACGATCCTCGTCCACGGCCGTTTGCTCTCCGATATCGCCAGCCGCCTGCCGAACGCACCGATCGAGATCGCCGTCGAAGACGATGGCGGCATCGCCGTCACCTGCGGTTCGGCCCGGTTCACGCTCGCCGCCATGCCCGTGGAGGAATACCCGTCGATCCCCGAGGTCACGGGATCATCCGGTGTCGTCCCGGCCGATGAATTCGGCACCGCAATCGCGCAGGTCGGTTTCGCAGCATCCCGCGACGATGTCACCCCTGTGCTCACCGGTGTGCAGCTCGAGGTCTCGGAGCAGAGCCTTTCGCTCGTCGCGACCGACCGCTATCGCGTATCGCTGCGCGACGTCCCGTGGGACGGCCAGGCTTCCGAGCAGGCAGCACTCGTTCCCGCCCGCACGCTCACCGAAGTCGGCAAGACCTTCGGCAACGCCGGCACGATACAGGTCGCCTTCTCGGGCAGCGGGGATCGCGAGATCATCGCTTTCACCGCGGGGAACAAGACCGTCACATCGTTGCTGATCAAGGGCAACTTCCCGCCCGTGCGCCGGCTGTTCCCCGAGCAGACCGACCACTACGCGGTCGTCAACACCGCCGATCTCATCGAGGCCGTCCGTCGTGTGGCCCTGGTTCTCGATCGTGCGGCCCCGCTGCGTTTCACGTTCACGTCCGACAGCGTGACGATGGATGCTTCGGGCAGCGAGCAGGCGCGCGCATCCGAGTCGGTCGACGCCCACCTCTCCGGCGGCGACGATGTCACCCTCGGACTGAACCCGCAATACCTGACCGAGGCACTCAGCGCGGTCAAGAGCGAGTTCGTTCGTGTCACTTTCACCTCGAGCGACAACGCGAACAAGCTCAGCCCGGTGCTCATCACGAGCCAGACGTCGGTCGATCAGGCCGGCGCCGACTCGTTCAAGTACCTGCTGCAGCCGAACCTGTTGCTTCGGTAAGGATCGGTTTCGGCTCGCTACGCTCGCTCAACCCGTTTCGTCTCGGCGCTACGCGCCTTCGCTCAACGACCGGCGTACCGAGCGGAGAGATGGATGCCTGCGGTGGGCTGGCACCGGGTCCGGCGGGAGCACGGCCGCAGGCCGAGCGAGGGCATGTCCCGCTGCAGGCATCCATCTCGCAGCGCAGCACCGCACGTGTCACACCCCCGAAGTAGGCTGAGCACGTGATTGTGGAGCACCTGAACCTGGTCGACTTCCGCAACTATGCGACCGCAGATCTGCAGTTCCTTCCCGGCCCGAATGTTCTCGTCGGCCGCAATGGTCAGGGCAAGACGAATCTGGCCGAGGCGGTGGTGTTCCTCGCCACCCTGGGGTCTCATCGCGTTTCAGCGGATGCGCCGATGGTGCGCGACGGACAGGAATTCGCTGTCATCCGGGCACGGCTGTCTGTCGGTGACCGCCGTGTGCTCACCGAGGTCCAGATTAACCGGCAGGGTTCGAACAAGGCCCGCATCAACGGGTCTCCCTCGAAAACGAGCGAGCTCCCCCGCTATGCGCACGTGGTCCTCTTCGCGCCTGAAGATCTGCAGATCGTTCGTGGCGATCCATCATCGCGCCGCCGGTTCGCCGATCAGCTGCTGATTCAACGCGCGCCGCGCATGGCCGCCGTCCTCGGTGACTACGACCGGGTGCTGAAGCAGCGCACCGCCCTGTTGAAGTCGGCCCGCGCCCGCGGCGTCCGCGGTGAAGCACTCACGACACTCGAGGTCTGGGACGACAAGCTCATCGCCCTCGGTTCCGAGATCATCGACGCGCGGATGCGGCTTGCCGCCGATCTGCAGCAGCCGCTGGCCGCGGCATACACGGCAATCGCGGGTGAGGATCACCGCCCCGAGCTCGACTGGGCGCTGTCCGTGCGCGGCGGCGATCCGGAGGAGGGTGATGTCACAGCATCCGACTCTCGTGGCGTCCTCGCCGATCAGTTCCGCGCGGCGCTGCAGGCCAAGCGCACACAAGAGCTCGATCGCGGACTCACCCTCGTCGGGCCGCACCGTGACGACCTCATGCTGCGGGTGCGCGATCTGCCCGTGAAGGGATATGCGTCCCATGGCGAATCGTGGTCGGTCGCGCTGTCGCTGCGCCTGGCCTCCGCCGAGCTGTTGCGCGCCGAGTCCCCCGCTGGTGACCCCGTGCTCATCCTCGATGACGTTTTCGCTGAGCTCGACGCTGATCGCCGCCAGCGATTGGCCGCGCTCACGGTCGGGTACGAGCAGGTCATCGTGACGGCCGCTGTCGAGGAGGACATCCCCGAACCTCTCCACCGGCATGTCGTGCGCATCCACGCGGGTACGATCAGCGACGAGCGCGGGAGCGAGACGACGGATGCTGGGGAGGAGGAGTCGCGATGACCGACCCCGGCACCCCTGAGACCGTTGCAACCTATCTGCGCCTGCGCGGTCTCAAGCCCAGCTCGAAGAGCTGGAAGCGCAAACGCCGCATCCATGATGACGACGAGAACGCGCCGTTCACCCCGGGGCGCGATCCCGGTGCCCTCGGGTCCGTGCTCGACAAGCTCAGTCGCGAGGCCGGCTGGGAGATCACGTTGGCGCGCGAGGACCTCGTCCGCCAGTGGGCAGATCTCGCCGGTGCCGACACGGCGAAGCACTCCGAACCGGTGTCTTTGGAGAACGGGATGCTGACGGTGAAATGCGATTCGACGGCGTGGGCGAAGAACCTCCAGTTCATGCGCGCAACGATCCTCACGGAGATCGGCCGGCGCTATCCACAGGCCGGTGTGGACAACCTCCGCTTCATCGGTCCGGACGTCCCTTCTTGGAAATGGGGGCCCAGAGCCGTCCCAGGGCGGGGTCCGCGCGATACCTACGGGTAGGACACCATCAATGGGGTCCCGATCGATTTCAGGGCCACACACGGCCGTTCAGCGAGGTGAACGGCCCTCGATGAGGGTAGACTGGGCATTCGAGATATCGATGTGGAGAATGCCCTCTGATGACGCCTGAAAATACTGCTGACGAGCCTGAATCCACACCCGGTGAAACCCCGGCGAACACCCCGTCAACCAATACTCCGCCGTCTGCCGATTACGGCGCCGACCAGATCCAGATCCTCGAGGGTCTTGAGGCGGTGCGCAAGCGCCCTGGCATGTACATCGGCTCGACCGGTCCGCGGGGTCTGCACCACTTGGTCTACGAGATCGTGGACAACTCCGTCGATGAGGCGCTCGCCGGCTACGCCGACACCATAGTCGTGACCCTGCTCGCCAACGGCGGGGTCCGCGTGATCGACAACGGCCGCGGCATACCGACCGGACCGCACTCGTCCGACCCGAGCAAGTCGACTGTCGAGGTCGTGCTGACGATCCTGCACGCCGGCGGCAAGTTCGGCGGGGGTGCCTACGCGGTCTCCGGTGGTCTGCACGGCGTCGGCTCGTCCGTGGTCAACGCGCTCTCGAGTCGTTTCGACGTCACGGTGAAGCAGAAGGGCTTCGCCTGGCACCACCGGTTCGCCGACGGCGGCGTTCCGCAGCAGAAACTCGAGCAGGGCGAGCCGACCGATGACACCGGCACTGACATCACCTTCTGGCCGGATGCCGAGATCTTCACCGAGTCGGTCGAGTTCGAATACGACGTGCTGCGCACGCGCTTCCAGCAGATGGCATTCCTCAACAAGGGGCTGCGCATCGAGCTGCACGATGAGCGCGAGGGCGGCACCTACGAGATCGAAGAAGAGGGCACCGCCGTCACGAAGCAGCGCGAGGATGTCTTCCTCTACGAGCGCGGCCTCGTCGACTACGTGGAGCACCTGAACCGGGTTCGCCACACCGAACCCGTCACCGACGAGATCATCGACTTCGAATCCGAAGACACCGAACGCAAGATCTCGCTCGAGATCGCGATGCAGTGGACGACGGGCTACTCCGAGAACGTCTACACCTACGCGAACACGATCAACACCCACGAGGGCGGCACGCACGAAGAGGGCTTCCGTGCGGCGCTGACGACGCTGGTGAACAAGTACGCCCGCGCCAACGGCATCCTCAAGGAGAAGGACGACAACCTCTCCGGCGACGATGTGCGCGAGGGCCTGACCGCGGTCATCTCGATCAAGCTCGGCGAACCGCAGTTCGAGGGGCAGACGAAGACCAAGCTCGGCAATACCGAGGCAAAGGCGTTCGTCCAGAAGATCGTCGGCGACCAGCTCGGCGACTGGTTCGAGCGCAACCCGTCGCAGGCGAAGAACGTCATCCGCAAGGCGATCGATGCGGCCACCGCCCGGCTCGCCGCGCGGAAGGCGCGCGAGACCGCACGCCGCAAGAGCGTGTTCGAATCCGCCGCGATGCCCGACAAGCTCAAGGACTGCACGAGCAAGGATCCCTCGATCAGCGAGATCTTCCTCGTCGAGGGCGACTCGGCCGGCGGCTCGGCGGTTCAGGGTCGTGACCCGCACACGCAGGCGATCCTGGCCCTGCGCGGCAAGATCCTCAATGTCGAGCGCGCGCGCCTCGACAAGGCATTGGCCAATAAAGAGGTCCAGGCGATGATCCAGGCCTTCGGCACGGGCATCGGCGAGGACTTCGACATCGAGAAGGCCCGCTACCACAAGATCGTGCTGATGGCCGATGCCGACGTCGACGGGCAGCACATCACCACGCTGTTGCTGACGCTGCTGTTCCGCTACATGCGCGGGCTCATCGAGGCCGGCTTCGTCTACCTCGCGATGCCGCCGCTGTACCGGCTGAAGTGGACGAATGCGCCCCACGAGTACGTGTACTCCGACGCCGAGCGCGACGCACTGCTGCAGCACGGCCTCGAGAACGGCAAGCGCATCCCGAAGGACTCCGGCGTGCAGCGCTACAAGGGTCTCGGCGAGATGAACGCCAAGGAGCTGTGGGAGACCACGATGGATCACACCACCCGCACGCTGCGGCAGGTGACCATCGAAGATGCTGCCAGCGCGGACGAGATCTTCAGCGTTCTGATGGGCGAAGACGTGGAGTCCCGCCGCACATTCATCCAGCGCAACGCCAAGGATGTCCGGTTCCTGGACATCTGACGCGCATCCGGATCTGAGAGAAGCACATGACTGACGAAGAACGCCCTGACATCAGCGCGATGCACGAACACGGCAAGATCGACCAGGTCGACCTGCAGTCCGAGATGCAGCGCAGCTATCTCGACTACGCGATGGCCGTCATCGTGGGTCGTGCCCTGCCCGACGTGCGCGACGGCCTCAAGCCCGTGCACCGCCGGGTCATCTACGGCATGTACGACGGTGGGTTCCGCCCCGACAAGTCGTTCTCGAAGTGCGCGCGCGTCGTCGGCGAGGTGATGGGTCAGTACCACCCGCACGGTGACACCGCGATCTATGACGCCCTGGTCCGGCTCGTGCAGCCGTGGTCGATGCGCTACCCGCTGGCGCAGGGTCAGGGAAACTTCGGTTCTCCCGGCAACATGGGTGCCGCCGCCCCGCGATATACCGAGACGAAGATGGCTCAGCTCGCACTCGAAATGGTGCGCGATATCGAAGAGGAGACCGTCGACTTCCAGGACAACTACGACGGGCAGACCCAGGAGCCGATGGTCCTGCCGGCCCGTTTCCCGAACCTGCTCGTCAACGGTTCGGTCGGCATCGCGGTCGGCATGGCGACCAACATCCCCCCTCACAACCTGCGCGAAGTCGCCAATGCCGCACTGTGGGCGCTGGATAACCCCGAGCTGCCGCGCGAGGAGTTGCTCGAGGGCCTCATCAAGCGCATTCCCGGCCCCGACTTCCCCACTGGCGCGCAGATCCTCGGCTCCAAGGGCATTCATGAGGCCTACCGCACCGGTCGCGGGTCGATCACCATGCGTGCGGTCGTCGACGTCGAAGAGATCCAGGGGCGCACCTGCCTGGTCATCACCGAGCTGCCGTACCAGGTCAACCCCGACAACCTCGCGGTGAAGATCGGCGACCTGGCCCGCGACGGCAAGATCACCGGCATCGCCGACATCCGCGACGAGACCAGTGACCGCACCGGTCAGCGGATCGTCGTGGTTCTCAAGCGGGATGCTGTCGCCAAGGTCGTGCTGAACAACCTGTACAAGCACACGCCGTTGCAGGACAACTTCGGCGCCAACATGCTTGCGATCGTCGACGGTGTGCCGCGCACGCTGGCGCTGGACGGTTTCATCTCGAACTGGATCACGCACCAGATCGACGTGATCGTCCGCCGCACGATCTTCCGCCTGCGCAAGGCGGAGGAGCGGATGCACATTCTGCGTGCGTACCTCAAGGCACTGGATGCTCTTGACGAGGTCATCGCGCTGATCCGCCGCTCCCCCACGCCGCAGGAGGCGAACGAGGGTCTGCAGAAGCTGCTCGACATCGACGAGATCCAGGCCGACGCGATCCTGCAGATGCAGCTGCGCCGCCTGGCCGCGCTGGAACGGCAGAAGATCGTCGACGAGGCCACCGAGCTCGAGGCGAAGATCGCGGACTTCAAGGCGATCCTCGCCGACGAGTCGCGTCAGCGCACCATCATCCGTGAAGAGCTCACCGAGATCGTCGACCGCTTCGGCGACGAGCGCCGTACGCACATCCTGCACGGTTTCGACGGCGATGTGTCGATGGAAGACCTCATCGCCGAAGAAGAGATGGTGGTCACCGTCACCCGTGACGGGTACATCAAGCGCACCCGCAGCGACAACTACCGGTCGCAGCACCGCGGCGGCAAGGGCATCAAGGGTGCACAGCTGCGCGCCGACGACATCGTCGAGCAGTTCTTCGTCACGACGACTCATCACTGGCTGCTCGTGTTCACGGACAAGGGACGGGTCTACCGGACCAAGACCTACGAGGTCCCCGAGGCCGGCCGCGACGCCAAGGGCAGCCACGTTGCGAACCTCCTGGCGCTGCAGCCCGATGAGGGCATCGCCCAGGTCCTCGCGATGCGCGATTACGACGTCGCCGACTATCTGGTGCTCGCCACCCGCGACGGGCTGGTGAAGAAGACGCGCCTGACCGAGTACGACACCAACCGTCAGGGCGGGGTCATCGCGATCCGCCTGCGCGAGGACGACGAGCTGGTCAGCGCCATGATCGTGGATGCGTCCGATGACATCCTCCTCATCAGCCGCAAGGGTATGTCGGTGCGCTTCCACGCGAACGACGCTGCACTGCGTCCGATGGGCCGTGCGACCGCCGGGGTCACGGGTATGAAGTTCAAGGGCGACGATCGCCTGCTCTCGGCATCCGTCGCCGACCCCGAGGGATACGTGTTCACCGTGACCGACGGCGGGTACGCCAAGCGCACCGAAGTCGAGCAGTATCGGGTGCAGAACCGCGGCGGATTCGGCATCAAGGTCGCCAAGCTCCACGACGATCGGGGCGTTCTCGCGGGCGGTCTGATCGTCAGTGAGGACGACGAGGTCTTGGTGGTTCTCTCCAGCGGCAAGGTGGTACGCTCTGCCGTGGCCGAGGTGCCCGCAAAGGGCCGAGACACCATGGGAGTGGTGTTCGCGCGTACGTCAGAGAACGACCGCATCCTCGCGATCGCCCGCAACGGAGAGCGGGGCCTCGAAGAAGACGAGGTGGATGCGGCATCCGACGCTCCCGAGTCAGCCGCGGCCCCCGAATCGAATCCTGACCCTGAGGAAACAGACGAATGAGCACAGTAGCCGACAAGCTGGCGAAGAAGTCCACGCGCAAGACCGGCGGCAAGCAGGTCCGGCTGCGCCTGGTCTACGTCGATTTCTGGTCGGCTGTGAAGCTCTCGTTCCTGGGGGCGGTGGCGCTGGCGATCGTGACCATGGTCTCGTTCTTCCTCATCTACCTGGTGTTCCAGGCGACCGGGCTGCTCGCCGGAGCGGACGACTTCGTCGGCCAGATCACCGACAACGCGGTCTCGCTGAGTTCGCTGATGGGTCTCCCCCAGGTGATGGCGTTCGCCGCGGTCGTCTCGATCCTGAACCTCATCGTGTTCACCGTGCTCGGCGCGGTCGTCGCCGGCATCTACAACCTCGCCGTGAAGGTGACCGGCGGACTGCTGGTCGGATTCATGTCGAACTGACGCCTCTATGTGAGGAAGGGCGGATGCTTCGGCATCCGCCCTTCCTCGTTCGGGAGCACCCGCGCTCGAGGTAGGGAAAACCGGAACGCACCTCTCTGGTTGACTCGGTGCCGATGAGGGGTGCGTGCGGCCTACCTTGGAGGCATGACCACTCAGCCTGTCCCACCGCCACCGGCGGAATCTCCGTCTCCGGCATCACCGGTGCCCCCCTCTCCTGCGCCGGCCGCTGCGGCGCGGGCATCATCCGCCGAGACACCGCCGCTGCGCATCGCGCTCACCGTGCTGCACCTCGCCGGTCTCGGTGTGCTCGGCGCCATCGTCATCACCGTGCTGTCGGCGCTGCTGAGCATCGGGGTGGGGCTCGCGCTCGTGCTCGGCATCGGGCTGCTGTTCCTCGTCGCGTTCGTGTACGTGTTCTACGGCGCCGCGTGGTTCGAGGTCGGCCGGGCGAGCAGCCTGTACCGCCTCGATCTCTCGCCGCTGCGCTGGCGTGGCAGCCGGCACACCGGGTTCGGCGGGTGGCTGCATTCGCTGTGGCGGCAGCTGATCGACGGGCGCACCTGGCGTGCGATCGCGAACCTCGCCATCGCCTGCGTCATGGGCACGCTCGTCGTGCGGCTGTTCGGTGCCCTCATCCGCTCGGCCTTCGCGGCGTTCGCGCCGCTCACCGGCGCCGACGTGGTCACCCTCCCGTTCCGATTCGGTGCCTCCGATGTGTCCGCGGCCTGGGCTCCCCTGCTCGGCGCCCTCGGCGTGGTGCTGACGGCCGCCGCGATCATCGGCCTGGCGCTGCTGCATCGCGTCCTCACCCGCGCGATCGTGGTGGAGAGCCGTGAGAAAGAGCTCACCGAACAGGTGCGCACGACCAGCGCCCAGCGGGAGGGTGCGGTGCGCGCCGCCGACGTCGAGCGCACGCGCATCGAGCGCGATCTGCACGACGGCGTCCAGCCGCGTCTTGTCTCGGTCGGCATGACGCTGGGATTGGCGCAGCAGAAGATCGACGCCGACCCGGATACGGCCAAGGAGCTCATCGGCGAAGCGCACACCTCGACGAAGGCGGCCATCACCGAGCTGCGACAGTTGGCACGCGGCATCCATGCATCGGTTCTGGACGACCGCGGTCTGGATGCGGCGCTGTCGGCGCTGGCCGGCCGATCGCACATCCCCGTAAATCTCGATGTGCGGATGGATGGTCGATGCAGTCGGGATGCCGAGGCGGCCGTGTACTTCTGCATCGCCGAATCCCTCACGAACGCCGCGAAGCACTCGCGGGCGAGTGAGTGCCGGGTGATCGTGCGGGTGCGTGAGGGCAACATGCTCTGGGCGCGGGTCGAGGACAACGGCATCGGCGGCGCGCAGGTGCTCGCCGGCGGCGGACTCGACGGAGTGTCGAACCGCGTGCTCGCGGCCGGTGGAACGTTCCGTCTCGACAGCCCGCAGGGTGGTCCGACGTCGCTGGAGGTGAGTGTGCCATGCGCATCCTGATCTGTGAGGACTCCGTCCTCCTCCGCGAAGGGCTTGTGCGCCTGCTCGAGGACTCGGGTCACGTCGTGGTCGCGGCCCTGGCCGACACCGAGATGCTCACCGAGAGCGTGCAGACCACGGATCCTGAGCTCTGCATCCTCGACGTGCGGCTGCCTCCGACGTTCACCGATGAGGGCATTCGTGCCGCGCTCGGCTTGCGGGTCACGCATCCGCAGCTGCCGCTGCTCGTGCTGTCGCAGTACGTCGAGGAGCGGTACGCGAGCGACCTCATCGCATCGCAGGGCGGCCCGCTCGGGTACCTGCTGAAGGATCGGGTCGCCGACGTGGACGAGTTCGTCGCATCGGTCGAGCGGATCGCCGAGGGCACGACGGTGTTCGATCCCGAGGTCGTCGCCCAGCTGCTCACCCGTCGTCACCGCGATGACCGCATGCAGAATCTGTCAGAGCGGGAGCGCACGGTGCTCGCGCTGATCGCCGAGGGCAAATCGAATCACGCGATCGCGGCGCTGCTGTTCCTCTCAGAGGCGAGTGTCGAGAAGAACATCACCGCCATCTTCCAGAAGCTGGGGCTTGAGCCGGATGAGTCGGGAAACCGACGGGTGCTCGCCGCGCTGGCGCATATCGAGATTTCCGGCGGGCCGGCAACCGGTCCGTCTTCGCAGACAGGAGCAGAACGATGAACGAGCAGAAGCAGGACAACAGCGGTTTCAAGACCGTGGCGATCATCACCGCGGTCGTCGGCGGGATCGCGTTGATCGGGTCGGGAACAACCGCCGCGTTCGGTGCCGTCAACGCCCTCGGCCAGGGGAACGGATCGGATCAGTCCGACCGGGTCGACGTCAGCGGAGTGACCGAACTGATCGCCGACGTGGCGGCCAGCGATGTCACCATCCGGTTCGGAGACGTCGACGAGGCGGAGCTGCAGGTCAGCGGGTCGGACGGTCGATGGACTCTCGAGCGCGACGGAGACGAACTCAAGCTGCGCAGCCCGGACAGCTGGTTGAGCTGGGGCGGTGACTGGTCGTGGTTCGGTGACTGGGGACGCGAGGAGAACGTCGATCTGCTGCTGCCGCAGGAGCTGGCCGGTATCGACGCCGATCTCTCGCTCGGGGCCGGCGCCCTGGACGTGGAGGGCGAATTCGGCGAGTTCGAGGTCGACATCTCTGCCGGGTCGGTACACGTGAACGGCTCCGCGACGGCACTCGACGCCGAACTCAATGCCGGACGAGCCGAATTCGAGCTGGCCGACGTCGACACCGCCTCGTTCGGAGTGTCTGCGGGCGAGTTGGTCTCGACGCTGACGGGCAGCGCCCCCCGCGAGGTCGAGGTGGGCGTGAGCGCCGGTTCGCTCACACTCGCGCTGCCGGACGTCCCCTACGACGTCACCCAGGATGTCAGCGCCGGTTCGGTCGACAACGACTTGCAGACGGCGTCGAACTCACGCAACTCGGTGAGGGTCGATGTGTCCGCCGGCAACGTGAAACTGCGGACGTCGGACTGATCGATCTGGATTCGGAAAATCTGTCAAACTCCGGTAAAGTCTTGGAGGTTGACGGGGCTATAGCTCAGGCGGTTAGAGCGCTTCACTGATAATGAAGAGGTCCCAGGTTCAAGTCCTGGTAGCCCCACTCCTCAACTCAAGAAATCCCTCACGGGGCCTTAGCTCAGTTGGTAGAGCGCCTGCTTTGCAAGCAGGATGTCAGGAGTTCGAATCTCCTAGGCTCCACAGATAACCGTCACTCCAAGAAGACCTCGCACATGCGAGGTCTTCTTGCTTTTCGCCGCGCGGCAAGCACGGCGAACTAAACTGTAGATAAACATCTATCGGAAACGTGTCGGTAGTATCCTATCTACATGCCACGGAAGAAGATCGTCCCGACCTCGGAGGCTGCCGATGCTGCTCGCATCCTCGGGCAGCAGATCCGTCTGGCCAGGCATGCCAATCGGATGACCGCGGCTCGCTTGGCGGAGCTCGTCGACGTCTCTCCACGCGTGATCACGATGATCGAGCGCGGCGACGTCGGAGTCACTTTCGGCAATGTGCTCAATGCGGCCGTGCACGCCGGCGTCCCTCTCTTCGACATCACCGATCCGAAGACACTGGCGCGCACCCGACAGCAGGGCGAGCAGGCGCTGACCCTGGTGCCGTCCAACGTCCGCAACCGCAGAGAGAGGGAGATCGATGGCGACTTCTGACCCCGTCCGGCGCGGTCCGTTCGTGTGGGCGTACCTCCCTGGCGCTTCTGAACCGGTGGTGGCCGGTGTCATGGCGCAGTCCTCCACCGGCAGTGGACTCGCGTTCCGCTACGCCGACAGCTATCTCGCTCGCGGTAACGCCGTCAGTCTCGGACCGGATCTTCCGCTGAGTGAGAGGTCTTTCGCGCCCGCCCCCGGGCACGGTATGCCCTCGAGCATCCGAGATGCGATGCCAGACACGTGGGGCCGACAGGTGATCAACCGCGAACTCGGCTTGGGCATCGAAGACCAACTCCCGGACGTGCGCTACATGCTTGAGCCCGGAAGCGACCGCGTGGGAGCGATCGACTTTCAGGAGAGCCCCCGCGACTATGTCGAACGTCGAGGAGGGGGAGACCTGTCAACGATCGCGAGTGGTGCCGTGACCGTCGACGACGGTGCCTCAGGTCCAGAGCTTGCGCGCGCGGTCCGGAACACCCTCACTGCCGCCGGAGGATCTCAGCCCAAGGCGTTCGTGCGGTTCGAAGGTCGGCAATGGCTGACGAAGTTCGAGACGCCCTACGACAAGCAGTCGCCCCTCATCAAGGCTGAGCGCGCAGCGCTTCACATCGCGAGGCACGCGGGTCTGGATGTTCCAGACGCCCGCCTGATCGATCTCGATCGGCGTGGCCTGGCTCTGCTCACGGAGCGGTTCGATCGCGAGGTCAGTGGCCAGCCGGAGAGTCCTGCTCGTAGACAGGTCGTGTCGGGCCTCACCGTGGCCGAGGACTATCGCGCGCACGGGGCTTCGTACCCGAGCTTGCTCGAGAAGCTCCGGAAAACCTCCATGCACCCGTCGGAGGCGGGGCCCGAGCTCTTCCGGCGGCTCGCTTTCCGCATCGCGATGCGTATCGATGACGACCACCTGCGAAACCTGGCGTTTTTCTGGGACGGCATGCACGCACGGTTCACGCCGGCATTCGACCTGTCACCGGATTTGGCGAGTACACCCATCGGGCTGACAGATCTCGGGGGAGGGACACGCGAGTTCACACTGTCGGCGCTGGTCCAGCAGCATCGTCACTACCAGCTGAGTAAAGCAGCGGCCCGAGAGGTCGCCGATCGGATTGTCGAGGTGGTCATCGACCATCGTGCTGACGCTGCGGAGGTCGCGACGATGCTCCCGCACGAGCGGGAGATGCTGCTCACCCGCACGGCGACCCCAGAGTTGATCGGTCCCGACCTGGGTTGAAGACTTTCAGCTGAAGTGACGGATCGCTCGCCGGCCACGCCAGAGGTGTGATCGGAAGAGGGTTCGATCCGTAGGCTGGCGGCATGGCACGCGCGAAGCGGAAGACGCTCCCCCAGGACTTCGACGAGATCCTCCGATCCGACGATCTGCCCGGCGGATGTCGGCGATGTGCCGCTCACCGTGTTCCTGAAGTCCCCGCATACCGTGGTGGCCGAAGGTACCGCGTTGACGGCGCGGACGTCCGCCGGTGTCTTCGCTGAAGCTGAGATCGCCGTTGTGATCGGACGACGGATGTCCTCGGCATCCGCGTCCGACGTTTTCGACCATGTCTTGGGCTATACCGTGGTCAACGATGCCACCGATCCGGGCGAGATCGCGGGGGATCCTCGGCTGTTTCGTGCGAAGAACGGGTCCGCCTTCACCCCGGCCGGTGCGTGGATAGAGACCGATTTCGATCCCGCTGAGGCGACGATCACCGTTGCTGTCGATGGACGGATCGTGGCGACGGCGAACGCCAGCGATCTGCACGTCTCCATCGCCGAGCAGCTTGCGTACATCAGCGAATGGACGGTCCTCGAGCCCGGGGACGTGGTCATGACCGGATGTCCCGGAACAGGTGTGATGGTCCGGCCAGGAGAATCCGTCGAAGTGGCCGTCGCGGGTCTTGGCAGCGTGGGAACAACGGTACGCTCCGCCCCTGACTCCACCGCACCTCAACGAAATGCCGCGCCCGCGGGAACAGGAGAAAGATTGTGAAGACCCTGATCCTGGACGATGATCCCACGGGGACGCAGTCGGCGAGCGATGTGACGGTGATGCTCCGCTGGACGGCTGAGGCGATTGCCGATGAGCTGCGGAATGCAGATGCCGTCTACCTGCTCACGAATACGCGTGCCGTGGACGAGGACTCCGCCGTGGCTCTCGTGCGGAGGATTGTCGATGACGCTCGACGGGTCGAGAAACTGATCGGTGAACCCATCCGGTTCGTGCTCCGGGGAGATTCAACGCTTCGCGGACACGTGTTCGCGGAATCGGAAGCCGCGGGCGGAGCCCTGCCCATCCTGTTCGTGCCGGCATATCCGGAGGGTGGACGTACGACGGTCGACGGACAGCATCTCGTTCGCGTTGGCGGCGAACTGCTCCCGGCTGAGCGGACCGAGTTCGCGGGCGACCCGGTCTTCGGGTACGAGAACGGCCGGCTCGACGAGTACGTTCGGGAGAAGTCCAAGCGCACACCCCGACTGCTGGGAACCCGGATTGTCCGAGACCCGCGCGCGATACGCGAGGCGCTCCGCAACGCAGTGGATAACGACGTCCTCCTTCCGGACGTGCACGACGACGGCGATATCGAACGAATCGCCGCCGCCGTGCGAGACGTCCGGCCGGAGCGAGCGTTCGTGGTGCGCTCGGGTGCGCCGCTCGCCGCCGCGATCGCCGACGTCTCCAGCGATGGGCTGCTGAGCGCCCCACTCGCACGGCCCGCCGGCCCGGTGCTCCTTGTGTGCGGCTCGCACACCGGAGCCGCGGGTCGTCAGCTCGCCGAGGTCGAACGTATTCATGGCGCTGTCTTCGAGATCGATACTGAGGCGGCACTAGCGGACCCGGAGAGCGAAGGCGGGCGCATCGCATCCCTCGTGCTTGAACGTCTTCAGGGATCCGGGCTCGCAGTCGTCTCCAGCGAACGCGTCCGCCGCCCTGAGCATGACACTCTGGCGCATGGCGAGCACGTGATGCGCGCGTTGATGGTCGTCGTCGCGGCCGTACGCCACCTGACTGGCACGGTCATCTCGAAGGGCGGCATCACCGGTGCTGATGTCGCGCGCGAGGGGATCGGCGCTGATCATGCAGTTGTCCGTGGTCAGATCCTGGCCGGAGTCTCGGTCTGGGGTCTCCGGTCCGCTGACGGCGATGACATCGTTCAGGTCGTCGTGCCAGGAAACGTCGGCGAAGACGACACCCTCGTGAAGGCGCTGCGCGCCGTCGGACGCTGACCTCGAATGGGCCTGCCGAACACAGCAGGTTGCCGAACGAGTGGGCGCGCACGAATCTGTGCGGTCAGGGGACGTCGAAGTTTTCGTCGCGCCGAGTTACCTGCACGTCGACGACGCGCTGCGCGCGTTCGAGGGGACGCCTGTCCATGTGGCGGCGCAGGACGTGTCTGCGTATGGCCGAGGCGCGTACACCGGTGAAGTGTCGGCGCTCGATCTGGCTGAATCAGGCGTGCGATTCGCCGAGATCGGCCACGCCGAGCGACGCCGATTGTTCAACGAGACCGACGCCGTCGTCGCCGCGAAGACCTCCGCCGCGCTCGCCGAAGGCATTGTGCCGGTGCTCTGTCTCGGCGAGACCGTCGCCGACGGCGTGGCCAGCGCTGTGGGAGACGTCATCAGTCAGTTCGACGGCGCCTTGCGCAATGCACCGGCGGGTCGGGTCGTCGTCGCCTATGAGCCGGTCTGGGCGATCGGAGCCGCGGAGCCGGCGCCGGTGGAGCACATCACCGCAGTCACACGGGAGATTCGCACACGCCTCGCGGACGACCCGAAGCGTGCGGGGTCGTCGGTGATCTACGGTGGATCTGCTGGCCCCGGACTGCTCACCGTTCTGGGACGGAACGCAGATGGCGTCTTCCTCGGCCGATTCGCTCACGATCCCGCAGCCTTCGCCGCCGTCCTGGACGAAGCAGCGGCGGCCGCAGTGTCGTGAGCGGCGCGTACGAGCGAACCGAACGTGACGGGCGCCGTGCGATCACCGAGACCCGCGCCGCTGCCGCACGCCGTCCGCGAGTTGCGCGAGCGCCGTGGCCGTGGCGTCCCACCCCATGCAGGCATCCGTCACGCTCTGCCCGTGCACGAGCCGAGTGCGCCCGGCCGACACGTCCAGCTTCTGAGCCCCTTCGACGAGGTTACTCTCGAGCATGACGCCGGCGATCGCCGCACCGTCGGTTGCGATCTGCTCCCCCAGTTCGCGGGCGACGACGGACTGGCGCACGTGGTCCTTGCCGCTGTTGGCGTGACTGGCGTCGACGATCACGCGCGCGCCGAGCATCGCGGCATCCAATCGGCGAGACGCCTCCGAGACATGCGCGCCGTCGTAGTTCGGGCCGTCCGCTCCCCCGCGCAGAATGATCGACGTGTCCGGGTTCCCGGTCGTCGACACGAGGCTCGCCCGCCCGTCGGCGCCGATCCCGAGGAACGCCTGCGGAGCGGATGCCGCGGCCGCAGCATCCAGCGCCACCTGAAGCCCGCCGTCCGTGCCGTTCTTGAAGCCGATCGGCATCGACAGGCCCGATGCCAGCTGCCGGTGGATCTGGCTCTCCGTCGTGCGCGCGCCGATCGCACCCCAGGTGATGAGGTCGGCGGTGTACTGCGGGCTGATCGGCTCGAGGAACTCCGTGGCGCACGGCATCCCGAGCGCGGTGACATCGCGCAGGAAACCGCGCGCAAGGCGCAGGCCCGACTCGATGTCGTGGCTGCCGTCGAGGTGCGGATCGTTGATCAGACCCTTCCACCCGACGGTCGTGCGCGGCTTCTCGAAGTAGGTGCGCATGACGATCAGCAGGTCATCGCGGTGCTCCTCGGCCTCGCGAACCAGCCGACCGGCGTACTCGAGGCCGGCCGCGGTATCGTGGATCGAGCAGGGTCCGGCGATGACGATCAGCCGGTCGTCCTCCCCCGCCATGATCGCGCGCACCTCATCGCGGGTGCGCGCCACGAGGGCAGACCGCTCGTCTCCGATCGGCAGCTCGGCGGAGATCTCGCCCGGCGCTGGAAGGGTCGTGAACCTCGCGACGTGCAGGTCGGCGGTGGTCTCGGTTGCGGTGCTGGTGCTCATGGGTCCTGTCCTGTCTGGCGACGGACCCCGGATGCAGAGCCCGCCGAAACGGCGAAAGCCAGAGCAAATGCTCTGGCTTGTCGGCTCTGAAGGTGTCGGTATGCGCTAGATCAGCGACGGCCCCTCCAGAGCCGACTCAAAATACGCATACCAACGGGTTGTCATGCGAATGACCCTACCCCATGCAGAACCGACCGCGCGCCATGAGACGATTCTCGATCGATCGCACCCGGTATGGGATGCTGGGCGCATGACCGCACTTCCGCACGATGACGTCGACCCCGGGGGCCTCCTCGAGTACTCGGTGGTCTTCACAGACCGTTCCCTCAACCACATGTCCGCGCGCTTCGTCGACGTGATGCAGCAGGTGCTCGGCATCCTCGAAGAGGCGTACAACGCGCACACTTCGGCGATCGTCCCCGGCGGCGGCACCTACGCGATGGAGGCCGTCGCCCGCCAGCTCGCGACGGGCCGGCGCACCCTCGTCGTGCGGAACGGTCTGTTCTCGTTCCGCTGGTCGCAGATCCTGGATGCCGGTGGCATCAGCGACGACGTCACCGTCCTGACCGCCAGGCCCGACAGCGACGACGTGCAGGCCGCCTGGTCGCCCGCGCCGATCGACGACGTCGTCGCGGCGATCCGCCTGCGTCAGCCGGAGGTCGTCTTCGCCCCGCACGTCG
This sequence comes from Microbacterium sp., assembly GCF_052102115.1. Taxonomy (GTDB): domain Bacteria; phylum Actinomycetota; class Actinomycetes; order Actinomycetales; family Microbacteriaceae; genus Microbacterium. Next base: position 129,505 of record NZ_JBQDVP010000002.1, on the reverse strand, counting down.
AAACGGCCGCGGGCATGATCCTGCCCGATGACTACATCCGCGCGCTCGCCGATGCCGCCCACGAGGTCGGCGGTCTGCTCGTGCTCGACTGCATCGCCTCCGGCGCGATGTGGGTCGATATGCAGAAGCTCGGCGTCGACGTGCTGCTGAGTGCGCCGCAGAAGGGCTGGAGCGGAACCCCAGGGGCCGGTTACGTCATGCTCAGCGAAGCCGGACGGGAGGCCGTGACCACGCGCCCGGCGACGAGCTTCGCGATGGACCTCGCGAAGTGGCTGTCGATCGCCGACGAGTACCGTGCCGGTCGCCCGGCCTATCACGCGACGATGCCGACCGACGCTCTGGTGCGGAACCTCGCCACGATGATCGAGACGCGCGAGCGCGGGTTCGAGCAGCTGCGAACGGCGCAGCTCGAACTGGGTGCGCGCGTGCGCGAGGTGCTCACCGCGCACGGACTCCCGTCGGTCGCGGCCGCCGATTTCGCAGCCCCCGGCGTCGTCGTGGTGCACACCGACGACCCTGCGCTCAAATCAGGTGCCGCTCTCAAGGAGCAGGGCCTGCAGGTGGCAGCGGGCGTGCCGCTGCAGTGCGACGAGCCGGCCGGGTTTTCGACCTTCCGGTTGGGGCTGTTCGGACTCGATAAGCTCGCCGACATCGACGGCACCGTTTCGCGCCTTGAGACGACGCTGGATGCCGTGACCGGCTGACACACGCCCTGCCGATGGGGTCACACCGGATAGGGTGTCCCCATGGATCTGCGGGTCGCTGCGTACGCCGTTATCACCGATGATGACGGCAGGGTGCTGTTGGCGCGTTGGACAGAGGGGCGCCGCCTCGCCTGGACGATGCCCGGCGGCGGGCTCGAGGCGGGTGAGGATCCGGAAGATGCCGTCCGGCGCGAAGTGCGCGAGGAGACCGGTTACGCTGCGCGTGTCGGCGAGCTGCTCGGCATCCATTCGCGGGTGATCCCCGCCGGCCGGCGGACGCGCGAGGCGGATGCTCCGCTGCACACCCTGCGCATCGTCTACACCGCCGATATCACCGGCGGCAGGCTTCGCTTCGAAGAGAACGGCTCCACCGACATGGCGGCCTGGTTCACGCTCGACGAGGTCGCGAAGCTGCAGCGCGTGAAGCTCGTCGACATCGCCCTGGGCATGGCCGACATCATCTGACCCGGCGCCGTATGTTGCCGGAAACCTTATGCCTCCGGAACCGAGATGTCCGAAACAGTGGCGCCGTAGGCGTCGATCAGCGCGTCGGCGTCGACGAACAGGCTGTACCCGTGTGCACCGGCCCCCATCGCGATCCGGTGCCCGGCGATCGACTCGTCGGCGTAGATCGGCCAGTCGGTCGTGCTGCCGATCGGAACGATGGTGCCGCGCTCGTAGCCGGTTGCCGCGAGGGCGAGCTCCGGCTCCGGCAGACGCAGCTTGTTGACCCCCACCAGGGCGCGCAGCTTCGGCCACGAGATCGACCGACCGCCCGGAATGAGCGCGAACAAGTACGTGTCGTCGGATCGTTTCACCACGAGGGTCTTCACGATGCCGGATGCCGGGATGCCGAGCAGACCCGCAGCCTCATGGAGACTGCGGGCGTTCGGACGTTCGCGGATCTCGATCTCGAGGCCGCGAGCCGCCGCGGCATCCCGAACGCGATCGAGAGGATCGCTCACGCGTCGGGCGCGGCGAGCGGGTCGTCTGCGACCCAGAGCTCGTCGTCGGTGTGCAGCGCCTGCCAGGCGGCGTAGAGCACACCGGCGGCCGCTGCCGCCCCGAGGACGATCGCGACGATCGCGCCGAGGCCGGGGCCCTGCTTCTTCTTGACGATGCGGCCGTTCGAGACGGTCAGCCCCTGGCGCTTGGCGTTCGCGACATCCCAGGCCGAGAGCGCACTGCCGACGACGCCGCCGACCATCGGGACGACCTTGTCGTCCACGACGTGGCGTCCGAACTTGAGTCCGCGGTCCACGGCTGGTGCGAGATTGCGCTTATAGCTGTCCTGGACGACAGGGAGTACCTGCTCGCGGCCGACGTTGCCGAGCTGGCGACCGGCCTCACGAGCAATGTCGGCGGCGTGGCCGACGAGCTCCTGCTGGTTCTCCCAGAGATCGGTCGCGTCATTCTGCAGACGGCGCAGTTCCTTCTTGCGCTTGCGAGTCAGGCTCATATTGTTCTCCTGTCGAAGTGGAGTACGGGTTCCCCATCTTGCCAGACGAGTCTGGATAGAGGGAGAGAGTGGGCCATCTCATACGAAGCTCTGAGAGAATATATGCATGCCTCAGCACTCTCACGTCGCAACTCTGCACACCAACCACGGCGACATCGTCGTCAACCTCTACGGCGACCACGCCCCCAAGACCGTCAAGAACTTCGTCGGACTCTCCGACGGAACCCAGGAGTGGACCGATCCCGCCACCGGCAAGCCCGGCGAGGGCGCCCTGTACACGGACGTCATCTTCCACCGCATCATCCCGAACTTCATGATCCAGGGCGGCGACCCGCTCGGTCAGGGCGTCGGCGGCCCCGGGTACAACTTCGACGACGAGATCAACACCGAGCTCGACTTCAACGAGCCCTACATCCTCGCCATGGCGAACGCCGGCCTGCGCCGCAACGCCATCACGGGCAAGGCGGAGGGCACGAACGGCTCGCAGTTCTTCATCACCACCGACCCCACGCCGTGGCTGATGGGCAAGCACACGATCTTCGGCGCGGTCGCCGACGACGCCTCCAAGAAGGTCGTCGACGCCATCGCGGCTGTCCCCACTGCCGCCGGCGACAAGCCGATCGAGCCCGTCGTCCTGCAGTCGGTCGACATCGCCGCCGTCTGAATCCTGCCCCTGGCCGATCCGGATGACGTCCCCTGAGTTCGCGAGCAACAGCGACAACTTCTGCTACCGCCATCCGGATCGGCAGAGCTTCGTGCTCTGCCAGCGCTGCATGCGCACGATCTGTCCCGAATGCCAGACCCAGGCCGCCGTCGGCGTCATCTGCCCGGAGTGCATGGCCGCTGAGCGCAAGAACCGCACGCCTGCGCAGAAGCGCGCCCAGCGGCGCTGGGGCCGGCGCTCCACCGCGGTCGCCGCACCCGTGCAGTCGGGCCGGCCTCTGGTCACGTACGGCATCATCGCCGTCACGGCATTCTTCGGCCTGCTGCAGCTGATCCCCGGTCTCGACATCACCGGCATGCTGCTGTTCGCGGCGGGCTACCTGTACCCCGACCTCTCCGGATTCCCGTTCCAGCCCTGGCGGCTGGTGACGGCCGCGTTGGTGCACAGCGGAATCTGGCACATCGGCCTGAACATGCTGGCCCTGTGGATGCTGGGTCGCAGCCTCGAACCGATGCTCGGCCGCTGGCGGTTCCTGATCCTGTACGTGCTCGGCGCCGTCGGCGGATCCGTCGCCGTGGCGATCATCGCCCCCGGCACCCCGACCATCGGTGCCTCCGGTGCGGTCTTCGCGCTGTTCGGAGCACTGCTCGTGATCGGGCTGCACATGGGCGCGAACATGACCGGGCTGTTCGTGCTGCTGGGCATCAACCTCGTCATCGGCTTCATCCCGGGCTTCAACATCGCCTGGCAGGCGCACCTCGGCGGCGCCGCTGTCGGAGCACTGGTCGGTCTCATCATCCTGCGCACCCGAAAGCGCTCGCAGCGCACCTGGCAGATCCTGTTGCTGGTCGCTCTCACGGTGCTGCTGCTGGCCGCAGTCTTCATCATTCCGCCGCTGCTGATCCTGGCCTGAGCACCCGGTCAGAAGTCATTAACAGGTGTGGATGCGCCTGTGAATAACATCGGTGTAATTCTCCCCATGTGTGTACAACCCTGTGGATAACTCGCGCGCTCTCGCGCGCCCGGACCACCCGGGCAAGAAAAAAGCCCCCCGGCATCAGCCGGAGGGCGAGAGAGAGCGGATCAGCGCCAGCGCGTGGTCATCAGGAACCCGATGAGTGCGATGCCGAGACCGATGGCGAGGTTCCACGACTCGATGCCGGGGATCGGGAACTGCATGCCCGAGATGTAGAAGACGAGGATCCAGACGAGCCCGAGCAGCATGAAGCCGAACATCACCGGCTTGAACCACACGGGGTTGGGGGCCTGCTCGCCCTCTGCGCGCTCGACGAGGGGATCTTCGCTCTTGCGATCACGTGCCATGCAGCCATTCTACCCATGAGCACCCGTTCTCAACGCCTCGTCGGGTGACGGCAATCTTCGCCGGATAGGATCACGCGTATGAGTGCATCTGCGGCGCAGCCGACCCGGCGCGAACGTCGTCGGCGTCGGCGCTCCCGGGCGACGTTCACGAGTGTTCTCGGCGAGCTCCTCCTGACCGCCGGCGTGCTGGTGATGCTGTTCGTGGCCTGGCAGATGTGGATCGGCGACATCATCATCGGCGCCCAGAGCAACAGCGAAGGGCAGGCGGTGTCGCAGGAGTGGGCCGAGCTCCCCGCCCCCGAACCGCCGCCGGTCATCGAAGAAGACGACGGCGACGTCCATTACGAACCGCCGCTGCTCGAGCATCCCGAGAACGGGATGAAGTTCGCCCAGATGCTCATCCCCCGCTTCGGCTCCGACTACAACGTCGCGATCGCGGGCGGAACTTCCCGCCCGACGACGCTCGACAACGGCTGGATCGGCGTCTATGACCAGTCCGTCATGCCCGGGCAGGTCGGCAACTTCTCCATGGCCGGTCACCGCACCACCTGGGGCGCACCCCTGAACCGCATGGACAAGTTGCGCCTCGATGACGCCATCGTGGTCGAGGCGCCCGAGGGCTGGTACACCTACCGGTTCCGCACCCTCGAGTACGTCACACCCGACGCCGTCGACGTGCTGCTGGATGTGCCGCAGGTGCCCGAGGCGGCCACCGGTGAGCGCTATATGACCCTCACGGCATGTTCGCCGCTGTACTCGCTCGCCGAGCGCATCGTGGGATACGCCGTGTTCGAGGGCTTCCAGCCGCGAACAGAAGGCGCCCCGGATTCCCTCGATCCCGTCGACGAGATCGCACCCCCGTCCATCTAGGAGATCTGACATGTACGCAGCGCTCTGGCGCATCCTCCCCGGCCCGTGGTGGCTGCGCGTGCTGATCCTGCTCGTCATGGTCGCCGCGATCCTCTACGGTCTCTTCTTCTACGTCTTCCCGTGGGTGAGCCCGCTCATCACGCCCGGCGAGGTCGACCTGGAATGACTACGCGCGTGCTCGTCGTCGACAACCACGACAGCTTCGTGCACACCCTCGTCGGCTACGTGCGCGAGCTCGGCGGTGTCGTCGACCTGATCGAGGCGGATGCTGCGGATGCGGCCGGCTTCGCCGACCTGATCCCCCGCTACGACGGCGTGCTGCTCTCCCCCGGCCCCGGTCGCCCTCGGGATGCCGGAGCATCCGTCGACGTCGCGCTGCTGTGCGCCCGACTGCAGACACCGTTGCTCGGCGTCTGCCTCGGACACCAGGCGATCGGCGCGGCCTTCGGCGTCGAGGTCGCCGAAGCTCCGGAGCTCATGCACGGCATGGTGTCCGAGATCGATCATGACGGATCGGCGCTGTTCGACGGCATCCCCTCGCCGGTGGAGGTCGGTCGCTATCACTCCCTCGCACTCGCCGAAGCCGACCTGCCCGCTGAGCTCACGGTGACGGCGCGGACGGCATCCGGAACCGTCATGGCGATCGCGCACGGTTACCTGCCGATCACCGGCGTCCAGTTCCACCCCGAGAGCGTGCTCACCCAGCACGGGTACCGGTTGCTGGCGAACTGGCTGGCGTCCATCGGCGATTTGCACGCTGTTCCCGCGTCTGCGTCACTGCATCCGCTTCGCGCTGCGAGCGCCTGACTCAGTGATCGCCGCCGGCGAGCTGATCGAGCAGGTGATCGAGCACGCCGCCGAGCACCGCGAGTCCGTCGCGCACTCCCCCGCTGGAACCCGGCAGGTTCATCACCACGGTGCGTCCCGAGACGCCGGCCCGCCCGCGCGACAGCAACGCCGCGGGGGTCTTCTCGGCACCGCGCCGCCGCTGTTCTTCTGAGAGGCCCGGAAGCTCAGCATCCAGCACGGCGAGCGTCACCTCGGGTGTGCGGTCATCCGGCGACACCCCGGTGCCCCCGGTGGTGAGCAGCACGTCGGGGTTCTCGGCCAGCACCTGCGGCAGCGCCGTGGCGATGTCGGCGTCGGCCACGACGACCGGCTCGGGCGTCTCGAAGCCGCGCTCGACGAGCCACTCGCGGATCACGGGCCCGGTGCGGTCGGTGTACTGCCCGGCGGCCGCGCGCGTGGAGACGACGAGAACCCGGGCGCTGCGCGTCATTCGGCCGACCAGTCGCCGCTCTTGCCGCCGGATTTTGCCAGCACCCGCACATCGGTGATGACGGCGCGGTTGTCGACGGCCTTGATCATGTCGTAGAGCGTCAGGGCGGCGACGTTCGCAGCGGTCAGCGCCTCCATCTCGACGCCGGTGACGCCGTTGGTCACGGCGGTCGCCGTGATCGTGACCCGGTCGCCGGCGGGCTCCAGGTCGACGGCGAGCTTGGTCAGCGGCAGCGGATGGCACAGCGGAATGAGATTCGAGGTCTGCTTGGCGGCCATGATGCCGGCCAGCCGCGCGGTGCCGAGAGCCTCGCCCTTGGGCAGCGACCCGTCGGCGATGCGCGAGACGACCTCGGCGGTCGTGACGAGCACGGCCTGCGCGCGGGCTTCACGGCGGGTGACGGGCTTGTCCGTGACGTCGACCATGTGCGCCGAGCCGTCTGCCCGCAGATGCGTCAGGTCACTCATCGATCCTCCAGACCTCCACCTCGGCGCCCTCCGGGAGCGCATCGACGCCGATCGGAATGTGTGCCAGCACCGTCGCACGCGCGTAGTCGTGCAGCAAGTGCGAGCCCGGGGCTCCCACCTCGACCGTACCGTCCGCGCGCAGCGCGCCGCGTCGCACCTGGTGCTTGCCGCGGGGCGACGTGATCGCGTGCGCCAATGGAGCCCGTGCCACCCGTCGCAGTGGCGAGAGACCAGCCACGTCGCGCAGGAACGGCCGCAGGAACATCTCGAACGACAGCAGCGCCGAGACAGGGTTGCCGGGGAACGCGATCACCGGAACGCGGCGACCGTCGGCAGTCTCGATCGCGCCGAACCCCTGCGGTCCGCCGGGCTGCATGGCGATCGGCCCGAACGCGACGCCGGCGTCGGTGAGGGCGTCGCGCACCACCTCGAACGCACCCGCGCTGACTCCCCCGGCCGTGATGACGAGGTCGACGGCGGGATGCCGGGACAGCTCGGCGAGGACGGCGGATGCCTCATCGCGCACGGCAGCGCGGACGACCATCGCACCCGCCTCGTGCAGCGCGGCGGTCAACGACGTCGTATTGGCGTCGTAGATCTGCCCCGGCGCCAGCTGCTCCCCCGGCGCACGCAGCTCGTCGCCGGTCGAGAGCAGCAGCACCTGCGGCCGCGGCCGGACCGGCACCTCGGCGACCCCCGCGGCGGCCAGCGACCCCAGCTGCACGGCGTCGAGCCTCGTGCCGGCCACCAGGATCACATCCCCCACCGCGAGGTCGGCGCCAGCCGGGCGGACGTAGGTGCCAGCATCCACGGGTGCGGTGAACGCGACCGTCGTCCCGGCGGGCGCGTCGTGGCTCGCACCGCCGATCCCGACGAAATGCGGTGGATCGGCGTGCTCGATGGGTATGACGGCATCCGCTCCCCGCGGGATGGGCGCCCCGGTCATCACCGGCGATGCGGTGCCGGCGAGGTGCGTGCCGATGCCGTCGCCGGCCGCGCTGGTCTCGCCGACGGTGAGCGTCACGGGTTCCGTTGCGGATGCTGTCGACACATCACCGCTGCGCACGGCATAGCCGTCCATCTGCGAGTTCGCGAACGGCGGCACGGAGCCGGGACTGGTGACATCGACCGCCAGCAGCCGCCCACGGGCGTCGTCGAGAGCGACGTGCTCGGCGCTCGCCGGATCGGCGAGGCGCACGCTCAGCGGGTGCAGCAGCTCGGCGATGTCGCGGGTGTGATCGGCAGGCGTACGCATCGTCATCCGCCGGCGAACTGCGGCAGAACGTCGACGGCTGTACCCACAGAGCGCGAGCGATCCGTGCTGACGGTGCCGTCGATGAGGAATGAACCCGAACGCAGCACGCGCGCCATCGGCTCACCGTACGATGCCAGCAGACGATCGTGCAGATCACCGAGCGTCGCTGCGGAATCGAAGGCAAGAGTCTCCTGCTCGCGATCGGCGGCCTCGGCCGCGGCCGCGAAGTACCGCACTGTCACATCCGCCATGACCCCGATCCTACCTGGGCCACACGGGAATCCGCATTACGAAAAAGTGATTCCGTGATATGGATACCACCGATCATGCACCACGTAGACTGAACGCATGATCCCGCTCGTCGAACCGGGGCCGGTGCTGGAGCCGGCACGCCTCACGCGCTACAGCCGGCAGCTGATGCTGCCCGGGTTCGGCGAAGACGCTCAGCGGCGGCTGCGCGCCGCACGCGTGCTCGTCGTCGGCGCTGGGGGACTGGGCAGCTCCGTCGTGCCGACCCTCGCCGCCGCCGGCGTCGGCACCATCGGTGTGGCCGATGACGATCTCGTCGAGCTGTCGAACCTGCACCGCCAGCTCAGCCACGGCGTCGACGACATCGGCACGCGCAAGACCGCGTCTCTGGCTGCGACGGTCCGTGCGATCGACCCTGATTGCCGCGTGATCGCGCACGACGTGCGCTTGACGTCGTCGAACCTGCCCGAGATCCTCACCGGCTACGACCTCGTGATCGACGGCAGCGACAACTTCCCGACCCGCTACCTCGTCAGCGACGCCACCGCCATCGTCGAAAAACCCCTGGTCTGGGGATCAATTCTGCGCTTTCAAGGCCAGGTGGGGGTGTCGTGGCAGGGGCATGCACCGACCTACCGTGACCTCTTCCCGTCACCACCACCCGCCGACGAGGCGCTCTCGTGCGAGCTCGGCGGCGTGCTGCCGAGCCTGTGCCCGGCGATCGGGTCCCTGCTGGCCACCGAGGCGATCAAGCTCATCACCGGAATCGGCGAACCGCTCCTCGGCCGCGTCCTCGTCTACGACGCGCTGCGGGCGAGCACGCGCGAGATCCGCTACGCCACACCCGAGGACGCGCCGGTCATCACCGAGCTCATCGACTACGACCTGTTCTGCGGCATCGACGCGGATGCCGACGACGCTGCCGTCTCTGCTGCCGAACTGCTTGCGCGGCTGCGCGCGGGGGAGCAGCTCACCTTGGTCGATGTGCGTGAGAGCGACGAGCATGCCGAGCGGCGGATCGCCGACAGCATCCACCTGCCTGTCGGTGCGATCGACGCGGGACGCACCCCGGATGGCACCGGCGCGGTGATCGTGTACTGCGAACGAGACCCGCGGTCGCGACGAGCGGTGCGCGAGCTGCGACACCAAGGGATCGAAGCGCAGTTCCTCGCTGGCGGCATCCGCTCGTTCGTGGACGTCGGGGGAGAGGTGCTCCGCGGCGATGTCGAGAAGGACAGCGCCCGGGTGAAGGAGCCGGTATGACCGACGTGACGGCGATCATCTCCGACCAGCCGTTGGACGAAGGACTGGTCCGCGCCGCCGTCGGCGGCGATGCGGACGGCGCGGTGGTGACCTTCTGCGGTGTCGTGCGCGACCACGACGGCGGCAAGGCGGTGCGCTCGCTGGACTATCGCGCACACCCCGAGGCCGAACGCTTCCTCCGCGAGATCGTCACGCGGGTCGCAGCCGAGACCGGACTGCACATCGCCGCGGCCCATCGCACCGGCGACCTGCGCATCGGTGACGTCGCGCTGTACGCCGCGGCATCCGCCGGACACCGCGCTGAGGCGTTCGCCGCCTGCGAGCGGCTGGTGGAGGAGATCAAGAGCGGCGTGCCGATCTGGAAGCGTCAGCACTACGACGACGGCGTCTCGGAGTGGGTCGGGCTCTGAGGTTCAGCCCCCGATGTAGCTCATCTCAATCCGATCGCGCGCCTGACGGAGTTCGGGCGTGAGCGAGGAGCGGATCTCGGAGTAGCGGTCGTCGCGTGCTCCCCAGATGGAGGCCATCGCTGCGGCGAGCTCGTCGTCGTCGGCTCCGCCGCGGAGAAGTGCGCGCAGGTCGTGTCCTTCGCTGGCGAACAGGCAAGTGAACAGCTTGCCCTCGGTGGAGATTCGCGCACGGTTGCAGGTTCCGCAGAAGGCGTTCGTCACCGACGAGATGACGCCGATCTCGCCACCGCCGTCGCGGTAGCGCCAGCGCGTAGCGACTTCGCCGGGCACCTGCGGAGCGACCGGCTCGAGGGGGAAGACCGTGCCGATGCGCTCGATGATCTCAGCGGACGGGACGACTTCGTCGAGCGACCAGCCGTTGCTGGTGCCGACGTCCATGTACTCGATGAAGCGCAGGCTGTACGGAGTGTCCTTGAAGCGCGCGGCCATGTCGAGGATCTCGCCGTCGTTCATGCCGCGCTTGACGACCATGTTCAATTTGATCGGGCCGAGCCCGGCTTCGTGGGCCGCGTCGATGCCGGCCAGCACGCGCGACACGGGGAAGCGCACGTCGTTGATGCTCTGGAACAGCGCGTCGTCGAGCGAATCGATCGACACCGTGACGCGGGTGACCCCGGCCTCCTTGAGGGCTGCGGCCTTCACGCCGAGGGCAGAGCCGTTGGTGGTCAGGGCGATGTCGAGCGGATCGCCCTCGGGGGTGCGAAGGGCGGCGAGGCGGGCGATGAGGTCTTCGATCCCGCGGCGCAACAGCGGTTCACCGCCGGTGAGGCGCAGTTTGCGCACGCCGTGAGCGGCGGCGATGCGGCTGATCCGCTCGATCTCCTTGAAACTCAGCAGTTCATTCCGATCAAGGAATGCGTGGTCCTTGCCGAATACCTCTTTCGGCATGCAGTACACGCAGCGGAAGTTGCAACGGTCGGTGACCGAGATCCGCAGGTCGCGCATCGGACGGTCACGACGGTCGCGGAGGCCGGTGGATGGCATCCTGAGCGCGGTGGACATCGTCGTCACCTCCTTCGAGTAGGCAACCGTAGCACCCCTCAGCCGTGTGCGCGCACCGAGACATCAGCGGGGGAGAGGGCGAAGGAGAGACGTGCGCCCGGACGCACGCCGACGCTGACGGCTGTCGACGACGAGCAGTCCACCGCGATGTCTGGGTGCTCGAGGGTCGTGATCCGGACACCGCCAGGGATGGGTTCGAGCGAGTCCACGGTCCCGGCCCAGTGGATGCCGTCGACAGCGGTGCCGATACGAACGGCGCCGGGGGCGAACACGGCCGACATCTCGTCGCCTACCGTTGCGCCCGCGAGCGGCGGGAACACGATCTGCGCACCGGCGACGCCGGGGGCACCGGGGTGCACGAGCCGGCCGTCGGCATCCGCCCGCCCGGTCACGAGGTTGACGCCGGCGAGAGCGGCGACGAACGCCGATCCCGGGTGACCGAGCACGTCACGGGTGGTGCCCTCCTGCACCACCTCGCCATCCTGAAGTACGGCGGTGCGCTCGGCCAGCACGACGGCGTCGAGCACATCGTGGGTGACGAGGATCATCGGAATGCCTCGGCGATCGCGCAGCTCAGCGATGAGCCGGCGGGCCTGGGCCGCCGTCTGGGCATCGAGGCCGGAGAACGGTTCGTCCAGCAGCAGCGCACCGGGACGCGCGGCCAGAGCGCGGGCGATGGCGACGCGCTGCTGCTGTCCACCCGACAGTTGCGCGGGGCGGCGATCCTCGAACCCCGACATGCCGACCTCGTCCAGCAGAGCGGCCGCTTCGGCACCGGCCTCCGAACGTCCGCGGCCCTGTGCGAGCGGTCCGAACGCGACATTGTCGAGCACGGAGAGGTGCGGGAACAGCAGCGAGCGCTGACCGAGCAGTCCGACACGACGGTGCTCGGGCGGCACCAGTCGCCCGTTCGCGGCGTGGAGTTCGGCGTCACCGAGCCGGATCGTTCCTGCGACGTCGTGCACGTGCCCGGCGATGGCGCCGAGGAGGGTCGACTTGCCGGCACCGTTCGGCCCCAGCACGGCCAGGATCTCACCCGGTTCGGCACGAAGCTGCCCCCGTAGCGCGAAACCGCCGACGCGGGCTCGGACATCGACGCGGAGAGCCGAGCCCGGACCGCCACTCATCGGACGGCTCCGGGCCGCCACCCGCGCATGAGCACGAGAACGGCGATGGCAACGAGGATGAGCATGAGCGACAGCGCGATCGCGGTGTCTTCGCGTACGCCGGCGCCGTTGAACGCCGTGTAGATCGCGAGCGGCATGGTGCGGGTCACCCCGGGGGAGTTGCCGGCGAACAGCGCGGTGGCGCCGAATTCTCCCAGCGCCCTGGCGAAGCACAGCACGGTGCCCGCGAGGATGCCGGGGGCTGCCAGCGGCAGCGTGACCCGGCGGAACACCGTGAGGCGGCGCGCTCCGAGGCTCGCGGCCACCCGTTCGTGGGCCGTGTCGATCGTGCGCAGCGCCCCCTCGACGGAGATCACGAGGAACGGCAGGGCTACGAACGCCTGGGCGATGACGACCGCGGCGGTCGTGAACGGAATCCGCACGCCGAGCACGTCGAGAGCGCCGCCGAGCAGGCCGTTGCGGCCGAGCAGGGCGAGCAGGGCAATGCCGCCGACCAGCGGCGGCAGCACGAGCGGGAGCGTGGTGAGGGTGCGCAGCGCCGCAGCGATGCCATTGCTGCTGCGGGCGATGAGCATCGCGAGTGGGATGCCCAGCAGCACGCAGATGACCGTGGCGATGGATGCCGTCAGCAGCGACAGCCCGAGCGCCTGGAGCGCTTCGGGCGAGACGACAGCATCCATCAGCTCGGACCACTGCAGGCGCGTGAGGAGCGCGATGAACGGCAGGACGAGCAGCACTGTGCCGATCGCGGCGGGCACCAGCAGCCAGACCGGCAACCGCCCCGGCGCCGACCGCGAGGGACGGAGCAGAGGCGGCTGGACGGTCCCGACCGGGGTCACGGGGACCGAGGACACAGGGCTTTGGGTCACGGTGCTCCGAAGCCGAACGAGTCGAGCACGTCCTGACCGGCGGGGGAGAGCACGAACTCGACGAACGCCGCGGCGAGCTCGGGGTTCTGGGCATCGTCCAGTGACACCAGCGGATACACGTTCACGGCATCGTCGGCGTTCGCGATCTCAACGCCTTCGACCTCGTCGCCGGCGGCGGTGACATCCGTGCGGTAGACGAGCCCGGCATCCGCCTCACCGGACTTGACCTTCGAGAGCACGGCGGTGACGTTCTGCTCTTCGCTGGCCGGGGTGATCATGATCCCGGCCGCGTCGATCAGCGTCTTCGATGCGTTGCCGCACGGCACCTCGGCCGCGCAGAGCACGACGGTCAGCGGTTCGGATGCCGCGCCGTCGGCAAGAGAGTCCAGCCCCTCGATGCCGAAAGGATTATCCGGAGTGACGGCGATCTCGAGGGTATTCGTGGCGAACGGCTCGGCGGACTCTGCGAGACCGGCATCCGTGACCTTCGCCATATTGGGCTCGTCGGCCGAGGCGAACACATCGGCGGCGGCGCCCTCGATGAGCTGGGTGGCCAGCACAGAAGAACCGTCGTACGTGACCGGCAGCACCTCGGCGCCGGGATTGGCGGCCTCGAAGTCGTCGGCGAGCTGGTCGAACGCGCCCGACAGCGAGGCTGCCGCGAAGATCGTGAGCTCGCCGCTGAGGCCGGTGTCGGAGCCGGAAGCGTCCGCGGTGTCCGGGGTGCTCGACGCGCAGCCCGTCAGAGCGAAAGCTGCAGTGACGACGAGTGCCGCGACGCCGCGGAACGGGGACAGCTTCATGCGTGGGGTTCCTTTTCCGTTTCGAGAATGACCATGGTCGCTTTGACCACGGCGACGCTTTTGGAGCCGACCTCCAGCCGCAGATCGCGCGCGGCCTCGGCGGACATCAGGGAGACCACGCGATGGGGGCCGCTCTGCAGCTCGACCTGGGCCATCAGACCGTCGACGGCGACCTTCGTCACGAGGCCCACGAAGCGGTTGCGCGCGCTGCTGCGGACCTGCCCGACGTCGGCTGCGTCGAGCGCCATGGACTTGGTGTGCTCTGCGAGTTCTGCACCGTCGACGACCTGGACTCCTGCGGCGTCGTGAGACACCGAGAGGATGCCGCTGTGCACCCAGCGCCGCACGGTGTCATCGCTGACTCCGACGAGCTCTGCCGCTTCACTGATCCGAAAATGCGTCATAACAGCGACTATAACGGCGCATCTGCGGAAACGCTAGACGCATTCTCGCCATGCGGAAGTGCAATTCCAAAAAGTGTGGACGGCGAGGGATATCGCTGTTATCGTCGTTCACGCCGTAACGCACCTCACGCGGGTGTCGGAATCGGCCCGTGAACCTCGAGATGAAGCAAGGAAGCTCTCCCATGCATTCCATTGGAATTACGTCATCCGCATACGCCGTCCCGGCGGACGCCGACCCCCAGGCAGCCCAGTACCTCGCCCACGCGATCGACCTCGCCACCGAGAACGTGCGCAACGAGGGCGGTCCTTTCGGTGCCGTGGTCGTCGCCGCCGACGGTCAGGTCTTCGAAGGCGTCAACCGCGTCACGGCAGACCTGGACCCCACGGCCCACGCCGAAGTGCAGGCGATCCGCAACGCCTGCAAGAGCCTGGGCACGTTCGACCTCACCGGAGCCGTGCTGTACACCAGCTGCGAGCCCTGCCCGATGTGCCTGGCCACGTCCCTGTGGGCGCGCGTCGACCGGGTGTACTTCGCCGCGAACCGCCACGACGCCGCCGACGCTGGCTTCGACGACGCCCTCTTCTACCGCTACTTCGAAGGCGACGCCGGTGACCGGGAGATCATGCCCGTCGCCCAGGAGCTCATGCCGCCCACGCAGCGTGTCGAGCCGTTCACCGAATGGACCAGACTCTCCACCCGCACGGAGTACTGAACCGTACGGAGCACCTCACCACAGCGACCCGATCGCGCAGCATCCTCAGAGCAGGAGAGAACAACGATGTCTCAGACCGCCACTGTCCGCGAAGATGCGGACACCCCCGAACCCGATATGAAACTCAGCCCGCTCGATCGCTTCTTCGAGATCACCAAGCGGGGCTCCACGGTCGCGCGCGAACTCCGAGGCGGCCTCGTCACCTTCGTGACGATGGCCTACATCGTGATCCTCAACCCGCTGATCCTCGGGGGCGTCGCCGACGTCGAGGGCTTCACCCTCGACGGTGCGCAGATCGGTGCAGCCACCGGACTCACCGCCGGCGTCATCACCATCCTGTTCGGCCTCGTCGCCAAGATGCCCTTCGCGCTCGCCGCGGGACTGGGCATCAACTCGTTCCTCGCGGTCGCCGTGGTCGGCAACGTCACCTGGGTCGAAGCTATGGGCCTGGTGATCATCAATGGCATCATCATCGTGCTGCTGGGAGCCACCGGCGCCCGCACCGCGATCTTCCGGGCGATCCCGCAGCCGCTGAAAGCCGCGATCACCGTCGGCATCGGTCTGTTCATCGCGTTCATCGGGTTCGTCGACTCCGGCTTCGTCAATCGCACGCCTGCCGGTCCGCCGGTGCAGCTCGGCGATGGCGGTTCGATCGCCTCGGTGCCGACACTGATCTTCTTGTTCGCCCTTGTACTGATCGGTGTGCTGGTCGCACGCCGGGTACCCGGCGCCATCCTCATCGGAATCGTCGTGTCGACCGTCCTCGCGATCATCGCCCAGGCGACGCTGCAGCTCGGTTCGAGCGCAGAGAACCCCGGCGGGTGGCACATGACGATCCCCGAGCTGCCCTCGGCGATCCTCACGATCCCCGACTTCGGGCTGGTCGGACAGTTCGACCTCTTCGGCGCCTTCGGCCGCGTCGGCATCCTGTCGGCGACCATGCTCGTGTTCACCCTCGTCTTCACGAACTTCTTCGACGCCATGGGCTCGATGACGGGGCTGGCGAAGAACGCCGGACTCGCGCACAAGGACGGCACCTTCCCGCGACTGCGCTCTGCGTTCATCGTCGAGGGCTTCGGCGCCATCGCCGGTGGTGGAACGTCGTCGTCGTCGGCCACCGTCTATGTCGACAGTGCCGCCGGCATCGGTGAGGGCGCGCGTACCGGACTCGCCTCCGTCACCGTGGGCGTGCTGTTCCTGCTGTCGATGTTCTTCACACCGCTGACATTGACGGTGCCCATCGAGGTCGGATCGGCCGCGCTCGTCGTGGTCGGAGCGATGATGATGGCGCAGATCAAGGAGATCAACTTCACGAAGTTCTCCGTGGCGCTGCCGGCATTCCTCACGATCGTGACGATGCCGCTGACCTACTCGATCGCCAACGGCATCGGCATCGGCTTCGTCTCATGGGCGCTCATCAACGCACTCTCCGGTCGCGCCCGCAAGGTGCACTGGCTGCTGTGGGTGGTCGCCGCCGGCTTCGCACTGTACTTCGTACGCGGACCGATCGAGGCCCTGCTCGCCGGCTAATCCGGTAGCTCACGCGCCCGGCCCGCCTCGTGCGGCCGGGCGCGCGTGTTTCCGCGTTGCGTGTGGTGCCGCTTGGCGTTGCCGTCGGTATGCGGGAAGGAAAACGCGGCTGGGAACGCGCCGGAAGCCGCGAAAACCTTCTAGCACCGGCCCGGATGCCGGATGCCGGATGCCGAATGCCAGATGCCGGATGCCGGATGCCGAAATGCGGATGCCGGGGCACGAGGGTGCGGCGGCCGACTCCCGGCCACGGATGAAAGGATGAGCGGATGCGATCGGTGTCGGTATGGCGGGAACCGGGCATGCCCGCTCTCATCGGCATGGTCCTCGCCGGGTTCTCCGGATACTCGCTGCTCATGCCCATCGCGCCGCTCTGGGCCGCACGCGGGGGAGCGGACGAAGCCGGAGTCGGCGCGGTCACCGGCGTCTTCATGCTGTTCACCGTGCTGGTGCAGTTGTTCGTCCCCGCGGCGCTCCGACGATTCGGATGGACGCCGGTGCTCGTCGCCGGTCTCATTCTGCTCGGAGCACCCTCACCCGCTCATCTGCTGTCGGACGAGCTGCTGCCGATCCTCGGCCTCGCCGCTGTGCGCGGTGCCGGCTTCGCCATCCTCACCGTGTGCGGCAGCAGCGCCGTCGCCGAGCTCGTCGAACCGGCGCGCCGCGGTCGGGCGATCGGCGCCTTCGGCCTGGGGATCGCGGCACCGCAGGTGCTGCTGCTGCCCGCTGCCCCGTGGCTCGCCGAGCACCTCGGCCCCGCACTCGTGTTCGCCGTCGCGACGATTCCGATCGTCGGCATCGTCTTCGCCGTGCCGCTGGGCCGCCGGCTCGATGCTCTTCCGCCGCATCCGGAACCCGAGCACGCGCACACCGGCCTGCGACGCTATCTCGGACTGCTCCCACCGATGCTCCTGCTGCTCGGTGTGACCCTGGCCGGCGGCGCGCTCATCACGTTCGTGCCGCAGTTCGAGATCCCGGCGCTCGCCGCGACCATCGGACTGCTGCTGCTCACCGGACTCGCCGCGCTGTCGCGCTGGGGCGTCGGCCACATCGCCGACCGCGTCGGCGCTGCACGCATCCTCTGGCCATTCGTCATCATCACGGCGGCGGGCATGACCCTGATCGCCTGGTCGGTGGCGGGCGCCGAGCGCACCGCCGCCCTGCTGGTCGGCATGGCACTCGTCGGCATCGCGTACGGCGCGCTGCAGAACCTCACGCTCGGCGTCGCATTCGAGGCCGTTCCGCGCCGCGACCAGGTCGTTGCGAGCGCCGTCTGGAACATCGGCTTCGATGCCGGCACCGGGCTCGGCGCCGTGGTCGTCGGAGCACTGGCTTCGGCATTCGCATTCCCGCCGGCGCTGCTCGTCGCCGCTGCGCTGTCGTTGCTGACGCTGCCGCTTGCGTTCCTCGGGCTCCGTGACCGACGGAGACCGAAGGTTCCCATCGGGGCGTGACGCTTCGACTCGTCGCCTTCGACTCCTCGCTCAACGCGTTCCGTCTGCGCGGCCCGTGGCCGCTTCGCTCAACGACCCGCGGGGTGCGCTGGTCGTTGAGCGAAGGCGGCGGAGCCGTCGGAGACGAAATCTGGCAGGTGAATGCCTCAGCCGCGGCCGATGTACGGCATCCCGGCAGCCGTGACGGTGAGTTGGGGCACGCTCACCTCGACCGGGAGCTGCGCGAGACCGACGACGAGACCGGCGACGTGCGCGACGTCGAAGGCGGGCTCCGGTCGTCGCGTCCCGTCGGCCTGCAGCGCACCGTCGCCGACGAGCTTGTCGATGAGGTCGGTGCGGGCGTTGCCGATGTCGAGCTGCGTGGCCGTGATGCCGTGCGGGCGACCGTCGAGCTCGATCGACTTCGTGAGTCCCGCGATCGCGTGCTTCGTCGTCGTGTACGCGACCGACAGCGGCCGCGGCGTCTGCGCCGAGATCGATCCGTTGTTGATGATCCGCCCACCCTCCGGATGCTGCGCCCGCATCTGCCGGAACGCCGCACCCGCGCACAACACAGCGCCGGTGACGTTGACGGCCCAGGTGCCCTGCCAATCGTCCCGGCTGAGGTCGCCGACATTCGCCGACGGGCCGAACACTCCGGCGTTGTTGATCAGCACGTCGAGACGGCCGAACCGCTCGGCGTGCCGGGTGAACAGAGCCTCCACTTGCGCAGGGTCGGTCACGTCCGCAGGAACGATTAGTGCGCGGTCTGTGGTGGGTGTCAGTGACGCCGTCTCGTCGAGAGCAGACGCCCGCCGACCGGCGAGCGTCACGCCGAAACCTGCATCGAGCAGCGCCAGGGCGATCGCGCGGCCGATGCCGGAGCCCGCGCCGGTGACAAGGGCGTTGCGCGAGCGCCTCGAAATGGCGGGGGTCGTGCTCTGGTTTCGACTCGCCTGCGGCTCGCTCAACGCGTTTCGTCTCGCTTCGCTCGCTCAACGACCCGCCGCCGGTCCCCAGCGGCCGCCTCATCGATGAGCTGCAGGATGCGGGCCGCCACGCTGACGGCGATCACGGCGGGCTGCTTACCGCCGACCTCGGGGACGCCGATGGGCGTGATGACCCTGGCGAGAGCATCCTCGTCCTGACCGAGGTCCGCGAGCTTCTTCCGGAAACGGGACCACTTCGCCGCAGACCCGATGAGACCGATCGATCCGATGCCGTCGGCGCGCAGCGCCTGGTCGACGATCGCGAGGTCCTCGACGTGGTCATGGGTCATCACCAGCACGTGCGCGCCTTCGGGCAGGTCGGCCAGCGCCGCCTCGGGCACGGGCGCATGCACAGTGTGCACTCGGGCGACGGCATCGTCGAGAGCGGCGGTGCGCGAAGAATCGAGCATCTCGGCACGCGAATCGACGAGGTACAGATCGATCTCATGGCGGGCGAGGATGCGCGCCAGTTCGATGCCGACGTGACCGATGCCGAACACCGCCACCGACGGCACGACCCTGACCGGTTCCAACAACATGGTGACCTCTCCTCCGCAGCACTGCACGCCGTACTCGACGGTTGCCTTGTCACTCAGCGTGAGGGTGAGCACCTCGGGCTCCTCGGCGCCCGAGGCGATGAGCTCGCGCGCCTTCTGCGTCGCCGTCGCTTCGAGATTCCCGCCGCCGACCGTGCCGAACGCGCTGTCGGCTGCGACGACCATCTTGGCTCCGCCGTTGCGCGGTGCGTGCCCGCGTACCGTGACCATCGTCACGAGCACGGCGGCCGTGCGCTCAGCACGAAGCCGCTGCAGGGCATCGAGCCAGTCCATGGCTACGGCGTCCTGGCGAGCTCGCGCTCCGGGGTGTCGACGGCCTCGATGGCGGATGCTGCGTCCTGCGCCGCCTGAACCGCCCAGAACACCGCCTCCGGCGTCGCGGGAGAGCCGAGTTCGACCATGTGACCGGCCGGGCCGAACTCGGCCACGGCCTCACGGATGGCTTCGCGCGCACTGAACGCCAGCATGAACGGCGGCTCGCCGACGGCCTTCGAACCGTAGACCGCGCCGTCCTCACGGGCGTTCTCGTACAGGCGCACGGTGAATTCCTCGGGCATCTCCGAGAAGCTCGGCAGCTTGTAGGTCGAGGCCGACTGGGTCTGCAGGCGTCCGCGGTTCGGGCCGTCAGAGGTGTCCCAGCGCAGCTCTTCGAGCGTCAGCCAGCCGACCCCCTGCACATATGCGCCCTCGATCTGGCCGATGTCGAGCATGGGCGAGAGCGAGTCGCCGACATCGTGGATGATGTCGACGCGACGAACGCGGTACGCGCCGGTGAACTCGTCGACCTCGACCTCGCTGGCCGCGCACCCGTAGGCGAAGTACTTGAAGGGCGAGCCCTGCATGATCTCGGGGTTCCAGTGCAGGCCCTCGGTGCGATAGTAGCCGGCGGCGAACAGCTGCACGCGCTGCAGGTAGGCGGCCTCGGCCACCTCGGCGAAGGTCAGTGTCTTCGTCGTGTTTCCCAGAGCCGTGATGAGGCCCCCCGAGAAGCGCACGTCGCGCTCATCGGCGTTCAGCAGGCGCCCGGCGACGGCGGCCATCCGTTCGCGGATCTGCTCGCAGGCGTTCTTGACCGCACCGCCGTTGAGGTCGGCGCCGGACGATGCCGCGGTGGCAGACGTATTCGGCACCTTGTCGGTGCGGGTGGGAGCCAGACGCACCTGGTGCAGCTCGAGCCCGAGCGCGGTCGCAGCCACCTGCAGCATCTTCGTGTGCAGGCCCTGCCCCATCTCGGTGCCGCCGTGGTTGATGAGCACCGAGCCGTCCTTGTAGACGTGCACGAGGGCACCGGCCTGGTTGAAGGCGGCGAAATTGAACGAGATGCCGAACTTGACCGGCGTCATCGCGAGTGCGCGCTTGACGTGCGGGCTGGTCTGGTTGAACGCCGCGATCTCGGCGCGACGGGCGTCGAAGTCCGACTCGTCGCGCAGCTGATTCCAGATGGCGCTCACGCGATCGGCATCCTTGACCGGCTGACCGTACGGCGTCGACTGACCCGGCTGGTAGAAGTTCTTCTCCCGCAGCTCCATCGGGTCGATCCCGAGCGCCGGGGCGACCCGGCCGAGGATGTCCTCGATGAGGAAGACGCCCTGCGGGCCTCCGAATCCGCGGAATGCGGTGTTCGATGCCTTGTTCGTCTTCGCGATCCGGCCGTGCGCGTGCACGTTGGGGATCCAGTACGCGTTGTCGAGGTGGCAGAGCGCGCGACCGAGCACCGGCTCGGAGAGGTCGAGGCTCCAGCCGCCATCGCAGGTGAGCACGGCATCCAGCGCCTGCAGGCGGCCGTCGTCGTCGAGGCCGACCTTCCAAGAGATATGGAACGGATGCCGCTTACCGGTCATCGTGATGTCCTGCGTGCGGTTCAGGCGCAGCCGCACGGGGCGACCGGTGAGCTTGGCGCCGAGCGCCGCGATGGCCGCGAACCCGTGCGACTGCATCTCCTTGCCGCCGAAGCCGCCGCCCATCCGCAGCGACTGCACGGTCACCTCGTTGGAGGGGATGTTCAGCACGTGCGCGACGATCTCCTGCGCCTCAGACGGATGCTGCGTCGAGCACTGCACGAAGTACTGGCCCTCCGAGTCGCGCAGGGCGAGCGATGCCTGCGTCTCGAGGTAGAAGTGCTCCTGCCCGCCGAACTCCGTCACGCCCTCGAAGACGTGCGCCGCCGACGAGAGGGCGGATGCCGCATCGCCGCGCTCAACGGTGCGGGCGATGCCCTGGAAGGAGCCCGCGTCGACAGCATCCTGCACCGTGATCAGCGAGGGGAGCGGGTCGTACTCGACCGTGACGGCGGCTGCTCCCAGGCGTGCGGCCTCTTGCGTCTCGCCGAGCACCCAGACGAGCGCGTGCCCGTAGAACATCGCCTCATCGGGGAACAGCGGCTCGTCGTGCTTGATGCCGGCGTCGTTGACTCCGGGCACGTCGTCGGCTGTGAGCACACGCACGACACCGGGCACGTCGTAGGCGGCACTCACATCGATCGTGACGCGCGCGTGGGCGTTGCTCGACTGCACGGGCCACGCCGTGAGGATGCCCATGGTGCTGCCTGCGAGGTCGTCGGTGTACATCGCGGCGCCGGTGACGTGGAGCGCTGCGCTCTCGTGCGCGGCGCGCGTGCCGACGACGGGGTTCTGCGGACGGTCGGCGAGTGCGCTCATGCCGACACCTCCTTGGACTCGACACTCTCGTTGTGAGGGCGTGGGGTGGAACTGTAGAGCTTCAGCAGCGAGGTGCCGAGCATGTGCGAGCGGTAATCCGAGCTCGCGCGGTGGTCCGACATCGGCGTGCCTTCGGCGCGCAGGATCTCGGATGCCCGCTTGATGGTCGGGATGCTCCAGGGCTCACCGACCAGTGCCCGCTCGGTGTCGTAGGCGCGCAGCGGTGTCGCTGCGACGCCGCCGAGGCCGATGCGGGCCGCGGTGACCGTCCCACCCTCGATGTCGAGGGCGAACCCGATCGCGACGCTGGAAATGTCGTCGAAGCGGCGCTTGGCGATCTTGTGGAACGCCGTCGTCTTCGCCAGCGGTAGAGGGATGCGGATGGCGCGGATCAGCTCGCCCGGCTCGCGGACGGTCTGCCGATAGCCGGTGAAGTACTCCGACAGCTCGACTTCGCGCTCGCCGCGGGTGGATGCCAGGACCAGCCGCGCTCCGAGCGCGAGGAGCGCTGGCGGGGCGTCGCCGATCGGCGATCCGGTACCGAGGTTGCCGCCGAGGGTGCCGCGGTTGCGGATCAGTCGAGAGGCGAACTGCGGGAAGAGCTGGGCCAGCAGCGGCACGCGTCCGTCCAGGCGGCGCTCGATCTCGGTGAGAGGAAGAGCGGCGCCGATCTCGATAACGTCGTCGCCGACGGTCAGGGTGCGCAGCTCGTCGAGCTGCTCGATCGCGACGACGAACGGTGCGCGCGAGCCGCGGATGTTGACCTCGACGCCCCAGTCTGTGGAGCCGGCGACGAGCAGCGCCTCGGGCTCGTCCTGCAGCAGCCGCAGAGTATCGGCGAGGTTCTGCGGGCGCACGAAGCGGGCGCCGTCGACGGTCGTGTCGGTGGATGCCGCGGTGGGGGCCGGTTGGTCCATGCGCTGGCGCATCGGGTCATCGGCGGCGGGGGAGCCGAGCGTGTAGGCGGCATCCCGAATCGGGCGATAGCCGGTGCAGCGGCAGAGGTTGCCGCTGAGCGCGTGCAGGTCGAAGCCGTTCGGCCCGTGTTCCGCGTCGTGGGCGGGGCATTCCGTCTCGTGCTTGGAGGTGGCGCCGTGCTCGGAGGTGGCGCCGTGCTCGGCGGCATCCTGCTCTGTCGTCCGCTCGGCACGGTAGTACTCGCCGGCCATGCTGCAGGCGAAGCCGGGCGTGCAGTATCCGCACTGCGAGCCGCCTGCTTCAGCCAGCTTCTCCTGCACGGGGTGCAGGTCGTCGGGGGAGCCCAGACCCTCAGCCGTGACGATCTCCTGACCGTCGAGGGCGTAGACGGGGACGAGGCACGCGTTCACGGGCGTCCAGGTCGTGCCGCCGTCGGTGTCGGGGGTGGCGATGAGCATCGCGCAGGCGCCGCACTCGCCTTCGGCGCAGCCTTCCTTGCTGCCGGGAAGGCCGGTCTGGCGCAGCCAGTCGAGGGCAGTGCTGTGCGTGGCGGTACCGGCGAGCGGGCGGCGCTCGCCGTTGACGGTGACGGCGATGTCATTCATTGGTAGATCTCCTCAGATCCGGCGGTGCTGCAGGGAGCGGGCGCCGATCCGGATCCAATGATGCGAGTCTAGGCGCCCGACGATGCCGGGTGGGGGCCAAACAGATTGTCCCATTTCCGATATACGGAAACACTATTCTGTTCCATGGAAATGGTAGGCCGGACTGGGCGCCGCGTCAAGGTGCCGCTCGATGTCACTGGTTCGTCGTCACCGCGATCTCTGCGACGATCTCCTCCAGCACGGGCAGCGCGCGCTCGGCGAAGTCGCCGGACACGCGGGCGACGGGTCCCGACACCGAGACAGCGGTGGGTACGGCCATGTCGGGCACGGCGACGGCGAAGCAGCGGACGCCGATCTCCTGCTCGTTGTCGTCGACCGCGTAACCGCGCTTGCGGGTCTTCGCGAGGTCGGCCAGCAGCGACTCGACGTCGGTGATGGTGTGCTCGGTGTTGGCTGGCATCCCGGTGCGGGCGACGATCTCGCGCACCTGCTCGTCGGTCATTCCGGCGAGGATCGCCTTGCCCACGCTCGTGGAGTGCAGGTAGGAGCGCCGACCTACCTCGGTGAACATGCGCATGGCGTGCGGCGAGGGCGCCTGCGAAACGTAGATGACCCGGTCGCCGTCGAGGGTCGCGAGGTTCGCGGTCTCGCCGAGCTGCTCGACGACCTGCTTGAGCTGCGGCATCGCCATCTGCCCGAACTTGCGGTTGGCCACTTCGCCGAGCCGCACGAGCCGCGGCCCGAGCGCGTAGCGCCGGTTCTGCAATTGACGCGCGTACCCGCGGGAGACGAGGGTGCGCAGCAGGCGGTGGATGGTCGGCAGCGGCAGCTCGGCGGCCGCGGATAGCTCGCTGAGGGTGACATCGCCGCCCGCATCCGCTATCAGTTCGAGCAGATCGAAGACGCGCGTGACGGACTTCACTCCGTCTGTGGAACCCGTAGCCATTGACTGTACCTCTCACCGCGGTTCGAACATCGTTATCCGCATCGCGGAAATCTTTCTCCGTCAGGCTAGCCCATCGGTGTCGTCCGCGGCTTCAGGGATGGGCGCGCAGGCGAAGTTGCCCTAGGTTGGGGGGCACATCACGACTCGGGGGGAATACAGCCAATCATGACGACGACAATCCTTCACAACGCTCAACTCATCGATGGCACCGGGGGCGACCCCGTCGCCGATGCTGTCGTCGTGATCGATGACGGCAAGATCACGTGGGCTGGGGCTGCGACCGACGCGCCGCCGGTCGATGACTCCCAGAATCCCGTCAAAGTCGACCTCGGCGGGAACACGATCACGCCCGGTTTCTTCGACGTGCACGTGCACCTCTCACTCCCCGGCCCCAGCGGTGGCTCGCCCATGCGGGAGGCGATGGTTCCGCCGTCGTTCCGGTACTTCGAGCTGATCGGTCGGCTGAAGAAGACTCTCGCCGCCGGTGTCACGACCGTCCGCGATCTCATGGGCGTCGACGTCGGGGTACGCAATGCCGTCGAGTACGGCATGATCGAGGGCCCGCGCCTGCTCGTGGCAGACCGGATGCTGAGCCAGACCGGTGGGCATGCCGACTGGCACCTGGCGTCGAACATCGACGGCACGGCGCTGGTAGGCGGCGACTTGGTCGACTCGGTCGACGAAGCACGCAGAGCCGCACGCGTGCTGTTGCGCGAGCATGTCGATGTCATCAAGATCGCATCCAGCGGTGGGGTCACCTCGATGAGCGATGAACCGGGCTGGCTGGGCTTCCGCACCGAAATGGTCGCGGCCGTCGTCGAAGAGGGCAAGAACTACGGCGGCGTTCCGGTCGCCGCGCACGCGATCGGCTACGCAGGCATCCGCGCCGCAGTCGAGGGTGGAGTGCACAGCGTCGAGCACGGTTACGAGATCGACGACGAGCTGCGAGCGCAGATGGTCAAGAACGGCCAGTTCCTGGTCCCCACTCTGCTCGAGACGATTCACCCCGACACGGCGACCCCGCAGGCGGCGGCAAAGAGCGCGAAGTGGCACGCGATGGCGCATGAGTCGATCGCCAAGTCGGTCGCGGCGGGCATCAAGATCGCGGTCGGCACCGACGCGGGCCTTGTTCCCGATCACGGCGCGAACCTCGGTGAGATCCCCCTTCTGGTGCAGTACGGCGGAATGACTCCGATGCAGGCGATCGTTGCCGGCACGAAGACATCGGCCGAGTGCTGCGGTGTGGACGACAAGCTCGGCACGATCGAAGCCGGCAAGATCGCCGACATCGTCGTCGTCGCCGGTGACCCGCTCACGGACATCTCCGCCGTCGCCGACAACGAGAAGATCCTGCTCGTGATGAAGCAGGGCCACGCGGCGGTCAACCGCGGCGCCTTCTCCATCTGAGCAATTTCACGAGGGTGCCTCTCTGCGGAGGGGCACCCTCGTGTTTTGCCGCGGATGCGCGATCCTCTGACTTTCCGTATAGTGGAGAATCAACTCCAGGATGCGAGAGGATCCAATTCAATGACGAACCAGGCTTCAGACGACTCGATCCGGATCACCCGTGCTCCCCGCATCGACGGCTCCGACGACATCCTCAGCACGGAGGCGCTCGCCTTCGTCGCAGGACTCCACCGCCGCTTCGATGAGCGCCGCCGCGAGCTGCTGACCGCTCGCGCCGAACGGCGGGACAAGATCGCCGCCGGTGGCGCCCTCGACTTCCTCCCCGAGACCGCTGAGATCCGCGCCGCCGACTGGCACGTCGCGCCGGCACCCGCCGCGCTGCAGGACCGCCGTGTCGAGATCACCGGCCCCGCTGCCCCGCCGAAGATGGCCATCAACGCCCTGAACTCGCAGGCGAAGGTGTGGCTCGCCGACCTCGAGGATGCCGCCGGCCCCACCTGGGAGAACGTCATCGCCGGCATCCAGAACCTGCGCGACGCCGCCCGCGGGATGCTGTCGTACACCTCGCCCGCCGGCAAGGCCTACGCCCTCCGCACCGACGTGCAGCGCCCGACCGTCGTCACCCGTCCCCGTGGGCTGCATCTGCCCGAGCGGCACGTCATCGTCGACGGCCGCGAGGCATCCGCTGCTCTCGTCGACTTCGGCCTGCACTTCTTCCACACCGCCCGCCAGCTCATCGCCAACGGACACGGGCCGTACTATTACCTGCCCAAGCTCGAGAGCCACCTCGAGGCGCGGCTCTGGAACGACATCTTCGTCCACGCGCAGGATGCCCTCGGCATCCCCCAGGGAACGATCCGTGCGACAGTCCTCATCGAGACGATCCCCGCCGCCTTCGAGATGGACGAGATCCTCTACGAGCTGCGCGATCACGCCTCGGGCCTGAACGCCGGCCGGTGGGACTACCTGTTCAGCCTGATCAAGGTGTTCCGCGACCGCGGCGCCGAGTTCGTGATTCCCGACCGCGCCGACGTCGCGATGACCGCACCGTTCATGCGTGCGTACACCGAGCTGCTCGTGCAGACCTGCCACCACCGCGGCGCCTTCGCGATCGGCGGCATGGCCGCGTTCGTCCCGAACCGCAACGACCCCGAGGCCACGGCCGCCGCCTTCGACAAGGTGCGCGCCGACAAGAGCCGCGAGGCATCCGATGGGTTCGACGGCTCGTGGGTAGCCCACCCTGATCTCGTACCGGTCTGCCGCGAGGTGTTCGACGCCGTGCTCTGCGACCGTCCGAACCAGCTCGACCGGCAGCGGCCCGAGGTGTCGGTTGCGGCCGCGGACCTGCTGGATGTCGCATCCGCTCCTGGCCGCGTCACCGAGACCGGCCTGCACAACAACCTCGCCGTTGCCGTGCAGTACACGGCGGTGTGGCTGTCGGGCAACGGCGCCGTCGCCATCAACAACCTCATGGAAGATGCTGCGACCGCCGAGATCTCGCGCTCGCAGGTGTGGCAGCAGCTGCGAAACGAGGTCGTCCTCGCCGACACCGGTAATACGGTCACCGCCGATTTGGTCGAGCGCCTGCTCGCCGACGAGGTCGCCGCGCTGCGCGCGAGCGTGGATGCCTCGATCTTCTCCTCTTACTACGAGCCGGCCGCTGAGCTCGTCGCACGTATCTGCCTCGATGAGGACTACGTCGACTTCCTGACGCTGCCCGCATACGATCTGATCGTGGAACCGGATGCCGAGGTCGCTGCATGAGCGCGGCAATCACCGACGCCGATCGCGCGCGGATCGCCGCCCGTCTCGCTGACACCGACGAGCTGCTCGAGCGGGCATATCCCGGCGATGATGGGTCGCGCCAGCCCGTGCACACCGTGTACGTGCCCGCCGATCGGTTCACGCCAGACCTTGCGGCCGAGTGGGGGCAAGCGGCGCTCGCCGCGGCATCCGATGCGGGAGGGCTCGAGGCACTCGCCGCCCGGGTCGGGATCCGCGCCGACGTCATCCCTTCGGTCGTGACGCGCGTCGTCGCGAAGCTGGAGACCGAGCCGATCGAAGATCTGCGCCTCGACTTCGAGGACGGGTACGGCGATCGGGGTTCGGCGGAGGATCAGGATGCCGTGACCGCAGCCACGCGTGTTCACGAGGCGGTCTCGGCGGGGAGCGCTCCGCCGTTCATCGGCATCCGATTCAAATGCTTCGAGAAGCCGACGCGCGAGCGCGGCCTGCGCACGCTGGATCTGTTCCTCGGCACGCTGATCGATCGCGACGGCCTGCCGGACGGACTCGTGCTCACCCTGCCGAAGGTGTCGACGGTGGCTCAGGTCGAGGCGATGGTCGAGGTCGCCGAGCTGCTCGAGCGCGCGCACGGGCTGGATGCTGGACGCATCCGCTTCGAGGTGCAGGTCGAGACGCCGCAGCTCGTGCTCGGCGCCGAGGGTTCTTCGCCACTCGCGCAGCTGCCGCTCGCCGGCGCTGGGCGCATCACGAGCCTGCACTACGGCACGTACGACTACAGCGCCTCGCTCGGCATCGCTGCCGCGTACCAATCGATGGAGCATCCGGCCGCCGATCTCGCCAAGCAGCTGATGCAGCTCGCCGTAGCGGGTACCGGCATTCGTCTGTCGGATGGTTCGACGAACATTCTGCCCATCGGCGACCGCGCCGAAGAGGCCTGGGCACTGCACGCACGGCTCGTGCGTCGGTCGCTCGAGCGGGGGTTCTTTCAGGGGTGGGACATGCACGCGCACCATCTGCCGACCCGGTTCCTGGCCACGTACGCGTTCTACCGCGAGGGGTTCGATCCCGCCGCCGCGCGCCTGCGCGCATATCTTTCGAAGGATGCGGGTGCCGTGCTCGACGAGCCGGCGACCGCTCGCGCGCTGGCGTGGTTCGTGCTGCGCGGAGTGCAGTGCGGCGCGATCGGCGTCGACGAGATCCGCGCGAGCATCGGCATCGACGTTCCGGAGCTGACCGCTCTCGCGCACCCGCGACTCGCCGCCTGACCTATTCATTGGAGAATCGATGACTTACTACACACCCACCGGTGGCCTACCCGGCCAGCGTGAACTGCTGACCGACCGCGCCATCGTCAAAGAGGCGTACACGGTGATCCCGAAGGGCGTGCTGCGCGACATCGTCACGAGCAACCTGCCGGGGTTCACCGGCACCCGCTCGTGGATCATCGCGCGCCCGATCGCCGGTTTCGCCACGACCTTCTCGCAGTTGATCGTCGAGATCGCGCCGGGCGGCGGATCGTCGCGCCCGGAACCGGAAGCCGGTGTCGAGGGCGTGATCTTCGTCACCGCCGGTGAGCTCACGCTGACCCTCGCCGGAACCCGGCACGTCCTCTCGGCGGGCGGATACGCGTTCCTCGCCCCCGGGGAATCCTGGTCATTGCGGAATGACGGTTCGGAGCCGGTCGGATTCCAGTGGGTGCGCAAGGCGTATGAGAAGGCCGAGGGGATCGATGTCCCTTCTTCGTTCGTCACCAGCGATCAGGAAGTCGCGCCGCGCCCGATGCCCGACACCGGCGACGCGTGGGCGACGACCCGGTTCGTCGACCCGGACGACCTCGCGCACGACATGCACGTGAACATCGTGACCTTCCAGCCCGGTGGGTCGATCCCGTTCGCGGAGACGCACGTCATGGAGCACGGCCTCTTCGTGCTCGAGGGCAAGGCCGTCTACCGTCTCAACGACGACTGGGTCGAGGTCGAGGCCGGTGACTTCATGTGGCTGCGCGCCTTCTGCCCGCAGGCCTGTTACGCCGGCGGCCCCGGCCCGTTCCGCTACCTGCTGTACAAGGATGTCAACCGGCAGATCCGCCTGACCTGAGCGCGCGGCCGGCGCTTGGCGGCTCGGTTCCGCTCGGCACCCCGGGGCCCCTGGGCCTCGCCGGCCCCGCCGGATGCGAGAAGGTTTTCCTCGCTTCGCCGGCCCGTGAACCCGCGAAAGTCTTCTCGCATCGCGGCCGCGCGGAGCCGCCGGGCGAGCAGCCGCGCGCGGTGGGTCATCAACGCGCGGCGATCGCTTCGTGGATGCTGGCGAGCAGCAGTTTCGGCTCTTTGAGATCGGCCTGAGTCAGGCGGATGACGATCCATCCCTCGCCTTCGAGCTGACGCTGACGCTGGATGTCTTTGCGCCACTGGTCCTTGTCGGTGCGGTGGCCGTCGCCCTCGTACTCGATCGCGATCTTCCACTCCGGATAGGCGAGGTCGGTGCGGCCGAGCAGCTCTCCGCCGGCCCATACCTCGTACTGAATGACCGGTTCGGGCAGCCCGTTGTCGAGGAGGAGCAGCCGCGTCTCAGTCTCCTTCGGTGACTCCACCCGTTCGCGGGCACGGGGCAGCGCCGCGCGGATCGTGCCGCTGCCGGGGAACCGTCCCCATTCCGCAAGCCGACGAGAGATCTCCTCGTGGGAGGCCAGTGGTCTGCCGGGCCCCAGGTCCGGATAGTTGGATGCTGTTGTCAGCAGCGCATCGATCATGACGATCGCCTGCGACGTCGTCAGTATGTCGGCGCACGTGAACAGCGCGGCCACCGGGTCAATGACGGGTCGCCCCCTCAGGGTGCGGGTCTCCGCGCGACCGTCGCGCAGGCGGCGTCCCCGCACTCCCGAGGTCTTCGGGGCGGCTCCCGACGGTGGAACGACGATGTCGAGCGGCTCGGACGCCTTCCATTCGAACGGGATCGGAAGCCCCCAGTCCCGAGCCGCCGTAACACCGCCGAATCGCTGCCCCGGCTTGAGGCGGGGCAGGTAGCACCGGACGAAATCGTCGAAGGTCGCAGGCGTTTCGAGTGATCGGACGCCGCGGAACGGCCGGTGCAGATCGGGGGTGCTGCACCGGCCGGGGCGGATGCCGGCGGCTTCCGCGCTGCGCACCGAGAACCTGTCGCCGAGCCGGCGAGGGAGCGGGACGCGGTGTCGCATCCCTCGATATTCGCGCAGCCGCGCCTCCCAGCATCCCCCCAGACCCACACCCCGTGCATAACTCGCCCCATCCCCACTCCGTGCAGTACAAGTCCCCCACTCCCGCCCCCCGCGCCCCCGCCCGCCCCGCCCCCGCCCCGCCCCCCCCAACCGCTCAGGCGGGAAGCATTTCGCGGCTTCCGCGCCGCGGGAACCCGCGAAATCCTTCCCGCATCCCCGCGGAGAAAGCGACCATGCCGCCGACCCGTTGACACTCCCGCAATCCTCTCCTACACTTTCATCTAGTAGAAACTTGCTTCCGCAATACGGAAGTTAGCAATGAAGCACCAGACGAAGGAGTCGTCGATGACCTACACCGTGAACTGCTCGATCCTCCTGACCGAGCTGCCGCTGCTCGAGCGGCCCGCCGCAGCCAAGGCGGCCGGATTCGACGCCGTCGAGTTCTGGTGGCCCTTCTCGACCTCCGTGCCGCTGGACTCCGAGGTCGACGCGTTCATCGCTGCGATCCGCAACGCGGGCGTGCAGCTGAGCGGCCTGAACTTCAACGCCGGCGACATGCCCGGCGGCGACCGTGGCCTGGTCTCCTGGCCCGCCCGCGGCAAGGAGTTCCGTGACAACCTCGCCGTCGTCGCCGCGATCGGCGAGGCGCTCGGCACCAAGGGGTTCAATGCCCTCTACGGCAACCGCATCGAGGGCATCGACCCGCAGGCGCAGGATGCCGTCGCCATCGAGAACCTCGCCGCCGCCGCCGCAGCGGTCTCACCGATCGGCGGCACCGTGCTCGTTGAGCCGGTCAGCGGCGCCGACCGCTACCCACTGCGCACCGCCGCGCAGGCTGTCGACGTGATCGAGCACGTGCGCAGCTGCACCGGCGACAGCAACCTCGCGCTGCTCGCAGACTTCTACCACCTCGCCGTCAACGGTGACGACGTCGCCGCGGTCATCGAGAAGCACGCCGGCGAATTCGGACACATCCAGATCGCCGACAACCCCGGCCGCGGCGCCCCCGGCAGCGGCGAACTGCCGCTGGACGCGTGGATCGCCCGCAGCCGCGAGCTCGGCTACACCGGCTACATCGGCCTGGAGTACAAGGCGCCGATCGAGACGGCATTCGACACGATCCTCGCCGCGCAAACGCGCTGAGCGCGAAGAACGACAACCCGAAACCCAAGGAGCATCATGACCAGCATCGCCGTCATCGGCCTCGGCATCATGGGCCTGCCCATGGCCAAGAACCTCATCACCGCCGGACACGACGTCACCGGCTACAACCTCACGCAGGACCGCATCGACGACCTCGTCGCCGCGGGCGGCCACGGCGCCACCAGCATCCCGGATGCTGTGAAGGAAGCCGACGTCATCATCACGATGGTTCCGGACTCCCCGGATGTCGCAGCCGCCCTGCGCGGCGACGACGGCATCCTCGCCGGCGCGAAGCAGGGGGCGCTGTGGATCGACGCCTCCAGCATCCGTCCCGATGTCGCGAAGGAACTCGCCGAAGAGGCGCAGGCCGCTGGCCTCCGCGCCGTCGACGCCCCCGTCTCGGGTGGTGAGCAGGGTGCAGTAGACGCTGTTCTCTCGATCATGGTCGGCGGCTCCGATGAAGACTTCGCCGCCGCGCTCCCGTTCCTCGAGAAGGTCGGCAAGACGATCGTGCACGTCGGCCCGTCCGGCGCCGGGCAGACCGTCAAGGCGGCCAACCAGCTCATCGTGGCCGTCAACATCCAGGCGCTCGCCGAGGCGATCATCTTCCTCGAGGCGTACGGCGTCGACACCGATGCGGCGCTCAAGGTGCTCGGCGGAGGCCTTGCCGGCTCCAAGGTCCTCGACCAGAAGGGCCAGAAGATGCTCGACCGCGACTTCGGCCCCGGCTTCCGCCTGGCCCTGCACAACAAGGACATGGGCATCATCACCGCCGCCGCCCGCCAGGCCGGGATCACCATCCCGCTCGGTGCGCACGTGGCGCAGCTCGTCGGCTCTGCTGTGCAGCAGGGCGACGCCGGCCTCGACCACTCGGGCCTGTTCAAGCTGACCGCATCCTTCGCCGGCCGTCAGTGACCGCCGGAAACCTCAGGAGACGACTATGACTCGCATGCGTGCGGTGGACGCCGCCGTGGCCATCCTGGAGAAGGAGGGCGCCACTGAGGCGTTCGGCCTGCCAGGAGCAGCCATCAACCCCTTCTATTCCGCGATGCGCGCCCACGGCGGCATCCGGCACACCCTCGCCCGCCACGTCGAGGGCGCATCCCACATGGCCGACGGGTTCACCCGTGCGGCCGACGGCAACATCGGCATCTGCATCGGCACCTCCGGCCCTGCCGGAACCGACATGATCACAGGGCTCTACGCCGCGTGGGCGGACTCGCTGCCGATCCTCTGCATCACCGGCCAGGCGCCGGTCGCGAAGCTGCACAAAGAGGACTTCCAGGCCGTCGACATCGAGACGATCGCGAAGCCGGTCACCAAGATGGCGACAACGGTGATGGAGGCGGGTCAGGTGCCCGGCGCCTTCCAGAAGGCATTCCAGGTGATGCGCGAAGGGCGTCCGGGCCCGGTGCTCATCGACCTTCCGATCGACGTGCAGATGACCGAGATCGAGTTCGACATTGACACCTACGAGCCGCTGCCGGTAGCGAAGCCTCGCGCGAGCAGAGTGCAGGCCGAGAAGGCGATCGACATGCTCACAGCACACGCGCACCCTGTGCTGATCGCGGGCGGCGGCATCATCAACGCCGGTGCCTCCGAGCGCCTCGTCGAACTGGCCGAGACTCTCGGCGTTCCGGTCATCCCGACCCTGATGGGTTGGGGCGCGATCAGCGACGACCACGAGCTGAACGCCGGCATGGTGGGGCTGCAGACCGCGCACCGCTACGGCAACCAGACACTGCTGGCGAGCGACTTCGTGCTCGGCATCGGCAATCGCTGGGCCAACCGGCACACCGGCAGCATCGATAAGTACACCGAGAACCGCACGTTCGTGCACGTCGACATCGAGCCGACGCAGATCGGTCGCGTGTTCGCGCCCGACCTGGGCATCGTCTCGGATGCGGGTGCCGCCATCGACGCGTTCCTCGAGGTCGCCCGTGAGCGCCGTGCCGCCGGCACGCTGCCGGACTACTCCGCGTGGACCGCGCAGTGTCAGGAGCGCAAGGGCACCCTGCTGCGCAAGACGCACTTCGACCAGGTGCCGATCAAGCCGCAGCGCGTGTACGAGGAGATGAATCGCGCCTTCGGCGAGGACGTCACCTACGTCACCACGATCGGCCTGTCGCAGATCGCCGGTGCTCAGCTGCTGCACGTGTTCGGTCCGCGCAAGTGGATCAACGCCGCCCAGGCCGGCCCGCTCGGCTGGACGGGACCGGCAGCGCTCGGCGTCGTCCGCGGCAAGCCCGGAGAGCTCGTCGTGGCTCTGTCGGGTGACTACGATTTCCAGTTCATGATCGAAGAGCTCGCCGTCGGCGCGCAGCACCGCCTGCCTTATGTGCACGTCGTCGTCAACAACAGCTACCTGGGGCTAATCCGTCAGTCGCAGCGCGGGTTCGAGATGGACTTCGAGGTCTCGCTGGCGTTCGAGAACATCAACTCGCCCGAGACCCAGGGATATGGTGTTGACCATGTCAAAGTTGCCGAGGGACTGGGCTGTAAGGCGATCCGCGTGGAGCGCCCTGAGGACATGGGCGCGGCGTTCGCCGAGGCGCAGTCGCTGATGGACGAGCACCAGGTTCCCGTCGTCGTCGAGGTGATTCTCGAGCGAGTCACGAACATCTCGATGGGCACGGAGCTCGACAACGTCAACGAGTTCGAAGACCTCGCGGTCACGCCCGATGACGCCCCCACCTCGATCCGATCGCTCGTAAAGGTCTGATATGCGCATCGTCGTCGCCTCTGACAAGTTCAAAGGGTCGCTGACCGCGCCCGAGGTCGCCTCACGGGTGGCCGCGGGTGCGCGTCAGGTCGACCCCGAGATCGAGATTCTCGAGATCCCCGTCGCCGATGGCGGCGAGGGGACCGTGGATGCTGCGATCGCGGCGGGCTTCGACGAGCGACGTGCGCAGGTCACCGGCCCGACCGGCGACGAGGTCACTGCTGGCTATGCGGTGCGCGGCGCCGAGGCGGTCATCGAGATGGCGCAGGCTTCCGGCCTGGATCTGCTGCCGGGCGGCCGCAAGGACGCCCGCGGCGCCACCAGTCTCGGCACGGGTGAGCTCATCCGCGCCGCGCTGGATGCTGGCAGTCGGCGCATCATCCTCGGCGTCGGCGGCAGCGCCTCGACTGACGGCGGCGCCGGGCTCCTGCAAGGCCTCGGTGCGCGGCTGCTCGACGTCGCCGGCGCGGAGCTGCCGCTGGGCGGCGCTGCTCTCGCCGACCTCGCCGAGGCTGACCTGTCGGGTCTTGATCCTCGCCTTGCCGAGGCGGAGCTCGTGCTCGCCAGCGACGTCGACAACCCGCTGCTCGGAGCGACGGGTGCTGCGGCGGTGTTCGGGCCGCAGAAGGGTGCGAGCCCCGAAGATGTCACCGCTCTGGATGCCGCGCTCGCGAACTTTGTCGAGGTGCTCAGCCGCGGGCGCGCTCTGCCGGTGCCGGCCGCCGAGGCGGCTCAGAGTCCCGGGGCCGGAGCCGCAGGCGGCGTCGGTTTCGCGGCGCTCGCCCTGGGCGCCGAGCGCCGCGCGGGCATCGATGTCGTGCTCGAGTTCACTCGCCTCGCCGAGCGGCTCGAGGGCATCGATCTCGTCATCACCGGCGAGGGCAGCCTCGACGAGCAGAGCCTGATGGGAAAGACCCCGATCGGTGTCGGGCGGGCCGCGCAGGCCGCCGGCATCCCGGTGCACGTCGTCTGCGGACGATCCCTGCTGGATGCTGCACAGATCGAAGCCGCCGGCTTCGCCGCCGTGCACGCCCTCGCCGACCTCGAACCAGACCCCGAGCGCAGCATGGCCCACGCCGGTGCCCTGCTCGAACAGATCGCCGCACGCCTGGTGGGCGGCGCAGCGATCTCCGGTGCGCTCGACGGCATGCGCGGCGATCTCGACCTCGTCATCCGCGGCCGTGCGCTGGTGGGCGGTGAGTTCTTCGATGCGCAGATCGGCGTGCGCGACGGGCGAATCGCTCGCATCACGCGGGCGAATGAAGAGCTGGATGCTGCGCAGATCGTCGAGCTCGCGCCCGACGAGGTGCTGCTGCCCGGCCTCGTCGACACGCACGTGCACGTCAACGAACCCGGTCGCACGGAGTGGGAGGGCTTCGAGTCCGCCACCCGGGCCGCAGCCGCCGGCGGCGTCACGACGATCGTGGACATGCCGCTCAACAGCATCCCGCCGACCGTGACGGTCGACGCCCTGAACATCAAGCGCGACGCCGCGCAGGACCGCGTCTTCGTCGACGTCGGCTTCTGGGGCGGGGTCATCCCCGGCAACCTCGATGACCTGCCGGCGCTCGATGCGGACGGCGTCTTCGGGTTCAAATGCTTCCTGCTGCCGTCGGGCGTTGACGAGTTCCCCGAGGTCTCGGTCTACGAGATGCGCCGTGCGATGGCAGTGCTCGCCGAGCTCGGCTCGCTGCTGGTCGTGCACGCCGAGGACGCGCACATCATCGAGGAATCGGTGCAGCCCGGCGGGCGCGAGTACAGCGACTTCCTCGCGTCGCGGCCGCGGTCGGCCGAGGATGCGGCGATCTCCGAGGTCATCCGCGGAGCGATCGACACCGGTGCCAGGGCCCACATCCTGCACCTGTCGAACGGCGACTCGATCGGGCGGCTTGCCGCGGCCAAGGGCGAGGGCGTCGACATCACCGTCGAGACCTGCCCGCACTACCTGACCCTCGCAGCCGAGGACATTCCGGCCGGCGCCACGGCGTTCAAGTGCTGCCCGCCGATTCGCGAGGACGACAACCGCGACGAACTGTGGCAGGGTCTCGCCGACGGCACGATCGACTACGTCGTCTCAGACCACTCGCCCGCAACGCCCGAGCTGAAGTACGCCGGCGACGGTGACTTCCAGGTCGCGTGGGGAGGCATCGCCTCACTGCAGCTCGGACTACCGCTGATGTGGACCGAGGGGAGCCGCCGCGGCATCCCGCTCGAACGAATCGTCGAGCTGATGTCGTCGGCACCCGCCGACCGGGTCGGCATCGCCGGCAAGGGGCGGATCGCCGTGGGTGCGGCGGCCGACTTCGCCGTCTTCGCCCCCGAGCAGACCTTCGTCGTGGATGCCAGGGCTCTCGCCCACCGGCATCCCGTCACCCCCTATGACGGTCGCGAGCTGACCGGGGTGGTGCGCGCCACGTACCTCGCCGGTCATCTCATCGACCAGGACAACCCCCGCGGCCAGCTGCTGCGCCGCCCGAGGATCGAGATCCCGCGAACCGAAATCGGAGTACCCGCATGATCAACACGTCAGAAGAACTCGAGGTCGGCCGGCTCGCCCCCGACTTCACCCTGTCGGATGCCGCCGGAGACGCCGTGCGTCTCTCGGAGCTGCGCGGCTCGCCCGTCATCGTCTACTTCTACCCCGCCGCGTTCACCCCCGGGTGCACCACTGAGGCATGCGACTTCCGCGACAACCTGGCATCCTTGCAGGGCGCCGGGTATGCCGTTCTCGGCATATCTCCGGATCCGGTCGAGAAGCTCGCGCAGTTCGCCGACGCCGAGCAGCTGGCGTTCCCGCTGCTGTCCGACGAGGACGCCGAGGTCGCCAAGGCCTGGGGCGCGTGGGGGCAGAAAACCGTCAACGGACGCACCTTCGATGGACTCATCCGCTCGACGGTCGTCGTCGATGCCGAGGGTCGCGTCAGCGCGGTCGAGTACAGCGTCGATCCGAACGGGCACGTCGCGCGGCTGCGTGGGGCCCTGGGCATCTGACGGCGCGAGGGAGCAGAGAGGGAGGCGAGCGATGGAGCTTGCAGAGTTCAACCACGCGGATCGCGCCGACGCCATCGCGGCGCTCCGTCCCTGCGTCGATGTGACGCGTTGGTGCGAGGCGGTCGCCGACGCGCGGCCGTACGCATCGGTCGAGGCGCTCGTGGCCACCGCGACCGCAGTGGCTGCGCCGTTCACCGGCGACGAGATCGAAGCGGCGCTGGTCCACCACCCCCGCATCGGCGAGCGGGCTGACGGCGATACCAGCGAGGCCACCATGTCGCGCTCGGAGCAGGCCGGCGTCGACCCAGCGGATGCTGACGTTCAGGACGCGCTCCGCGCAGGAAACCGTGCGTACGAGGAGCGGTTCGGCCGCGTCTTCCTCATTCGCGCCGCCGGGCGCCGCGTCGACGAGATCCTCGCCTCGCTGCAGACCCGCCTCACGCACACCGACGAAGAGGAAGCCCACGTCGTCGCCCGGCAGCTGCGCGAGATCGCACTGCTGCGACTGAAAGGAGTCATCACCGCATGACCGTCTCTCACATCACGACCCATGTGCTCGATACGGTGCAGGGCGTTCCTGCACCGGGCATCGCGGTGCAGCTGCTCGCCCAGGACGGCGACGGCTGGCAGCTCGTCGCCGAGGCGGTGACGGATGCCGACGGACGGGCGAAGCAGCTCGGCCCTGAGCGGCTCAGCTCTGGCGCCTACCGCCTCCGTTTCGACACCGGCGCGTACTTCGCCGCCAGTGAATCCGCGACCTTTTTCCCTGAGGCTCTGCTCACGTTCCTCGTCGACGAGGAACGGCCGCACTACCACGTGCCGCTCCTGCTGAGCCCGTTCGCCTATTCCACTTACCGAGGAAGCTGAGTAACCGATATGACTGACACACTGATCGCCCCAGAGGACACCCAGACCGGCACCACGGCATCGGGTCGCATCGTGCTGGGCCCGAACCAGTACGGCAAGGCCGAGGTCCGGCTCGTCAAGATCACCCGCGACAATCCACGGCACGAGATCGAGGATCTCAACGTCACCTCTCAGCTGCGCGGCGACTTCGCGGCTATGCACCTCGAGGGCGACAACGGTCACTGCGTCGCCACGGACACGCAGAAGAACACCGTGTATGCGTTCGCTCGTGAGGGAGTCGGGTCGCCGGAGGCATTCCTCCTGCGCCTGTCCGACCACTTCATCGGCTCGTTCGACTGGATCGGCGGTGGGCGGTGGTCGGCCGAGAGCTACGCGTGGAACCGCATAGAGGTCGACGGCGAAGGCCATGACCACTCCTTCGTGCGCAGCAACCAGGAGGTGCGCACCGCACTCGTCGTCGGCGACGGCGAGAAGCGCCACATCGTCTCGGGGCTGAAGGACCTCACCGTGCTCAAGAGCACCGAGTCCGGGTTCGAGGGCTACCCGAAGGACCGCTACACGACACTTCCCGAGACGACGGACCGCATCATGTCGACCGACATCGCGGCCCGGTGGCGCTTCGCCGAGGGCGCTCGCGACGTCGACTTCAACGCCGTGTACGACGACGTCAAGCGCATCCTGCTCGCTGAGTTCGCCTCGCGCTACTCCGCAGCGCTTCAGGCGACACTCTTCGACATGGGGCGCGCGGTGCTCGAGGCACACCCCGAGATCGCCGAGATCCGGATGTCGATGCCCAACAAGCACCACTTCGTCGTCGACCTCTCGGCCTTCGACCTCGACAACCCGAACGAGGTGTTCTTCGCCGCCGACCGCCCCTACGGGCTCATCGAGGCATCGGTCACCCGCGACGGTGAGGCACCCGCCGAGAACGTCTGGGAGGCCGTCTCCCCGCTCTGCTGACCTCCCGAGAGCGAAGGATGGGGGCGGTGCCATTGCGGCACCGCCCCCATCCTTTCTGTACGCGTCCGGTCTGTACGGCCGCTACTCGCCGCTGCAGTACCGAAGCTCGACCTCGGAGTGCACGTTGATGTCACCCGGTGCGGCCGACATCGACGTCACCGTCGGCGGCGTGGTGGCCGGGCAGTCTGCAGATTCGGTCTGAATCGGCGTCAGCCCGAGCTCCTCGAGACGTGAGGTTGCGGCATCCAGCGTCCAGCCGGTGACGTCGGGCAGCGTCACCCGACCGCTGGCGATGACAACGTTGACGACGGTGTTCGGTGCGACCTCGTCGCCCTCGCTGACGTTCGACACGTCCAGCACGGTGTCGGCGCTGCTGTTCGGATCATTGCGCTGGATCACGCTGCCGAGCTCCAGGCCGGCATCGCTCAGCGCCTTCTTGGCGGCATCCTGCGTGAGGCCGATGAGTTCCGGCACGGCGACCGTCTCGGCACCCGTCGACACGTAGAGCGTCACGGTCTGTCCGACCTCGACGGACTGACCGGCCTCCGGGTCGGTGCGGATGACGTTGTCCTCGGCGATGTCGGCGCTGGACTCGTACACGACGGTCGACTGCAGATCCATTTCAAGCAGGTCGGCCTGTGCGCGCTCGTACGAGACCGCGACGAGATCGGGAACCTCGCGCGCCGACGCGGGGGTCTGCTCGGCGCGCGGCATGAGGATCACCCACAGCAGCACCGAGATGACCAGCACCGCCAGCAGCGCCACGCCCGCCCAGATCCAGGCGACGGGAGGCCCCGCCTGCGTACGGGTCATCGTGGTGTCGCTGCTCAGCTGACGCAGCGACCGTGCGGTCTCCTGCGCCTGACGGGGGCTCGAACCATAGAGCTCGCTGGTGAGCGCGCCGAGCTCCTTCTTGGTCGGGGCCGCACCCGACATGGCGCTGTCGAGCGACAGGCGGAAGCTCGCAGCATCCGGGTATCGCTGATAGGGATCCTTGGCCAGTGCGCGCAGGACGATCGGGTCGAGGGCGCCGGGGGCATCCTCATTGACCTCCGTGGGGGCGACTGGGGCTTCGCTGACGTGCTGGTAGGCGACCGCCACCGGCGACTCGCCGCGGAACGGCTGGCGGCCGGTGAGCAGTTCGTAGAGCACGACGCCCGTCGAGTACAGATCTGCCCGCGCATCCACCGGCTCGCCCTTGGCCTGTTCCGGCGAGAAGTACGCGGCGGTTCCGAGGATCTGCGTCGTCTCGGCAACCGTCGAAGACGAGTCCGACACCGCGCGGGCGATGCCGAAGTCCATGA
The DNA here is from genome assembly GCF_052102115.1 of Microbacterium sp. Lineage (GTDB taxonomy): Bacteria > Actinomycetota > Actinomycetes > Actinomycetales > Microbacteriaceae > Microbacterium. The sequence continues at coordinate 88,616 of NZ_JBQDVP010000002.1, read as the reverse complement.
CCTTGACCTGACCCCTGTCGGTGATCATGACGTTGCCCGGCTTGATGTCGCGGTGCACGACGCCCGCGCGGTGCGAGTAGTCGAGCGCCTCCAGGATGCCGTCGATGTAGCGGATCGCGTCATCGACGGGCACGGGGCCCGCGGCGATGATGTCCTTCAGCAGACGTCCGCTGACGAGCTCCATGACGATGTACGGCTCGCGCCCGCCATCGGATCCGGAGCCTGCGGCCTCTGCGGAGGACGGATCGCCGGCGTCGAACACGCGCACGATCGACGGATGCGACATGCGTGACGCGGCCTGCGCCTCGAGACGGAACCGCGTACGGAACGCCGTGTCGCGGGCGAGCTCAGGGTCGAGGATCTTGATGGCGACATCGCGGCCCAGGGTGAGATCGTAGCCTCGATAGACCTTGGCCATCCCGCCGTGACCGATGAGGTCGTCCACGCGGTATCGCTCGGCGATGATGCGCGGCTCAGATGACACTTCTTATTCCCCCCGAATTGGCGACGATGCGGCTGTGATCAAGGCTACTTCAGCCTTCCGGGAGTTCGCCCTCATCTTCCGGCGGCTCGGTGGCTTCGGGCGTGATGGCGACGGACATCTGCGGCGAGGGACCAGACTCGCGCTGGCCGCCGTCGCCCGAGCAGGTGGCCGTGTAGGTGGCCGTCGCCTGCAGCCCGCCTTCCCCCAGCGTGATATCCGCCGTGCGGGTTCCGGGATCGAAGGCTCGCGCGGTGCTGCCGTCGGCGAACGTCGCGTTGGTGATCGTGACGTTGTAGCCGCTGAGGGTTCCCGTGCCGCTCGGGCACGTGAAGTTCGTCCAGTTCAGCGTCACCGTACCGCCCGCAACCGGGTCGCCGGAGATCGTCGGTGCGCTCTGCGGATCACCGATCTGCACGCGGTCGCCGAACAGGGTGAGGGTGATCGCGGCACCCTGCTCGAGCTCGCCGCGCGGGTTGACCGACTCGACGGTTCCTACCTGTTCGTCGGAGGAGGCCGCAGTCGACCCGGTCTCGCACACCGGAGCGAGGCCGGCCTCGCTCGCCCGCGCCGACGCCTCGTCGCAGCTCAGACCCACGAGCCCGAGGCTGTCCACGTTGATGCGGGTCGGCTCGGGAACCGGTTCGCTCGTGGTCGGCTTCGGCGACTTCGTCGCGGTGGGCGATGAGTTGGTCGGGTCGGGTTCCGGCGATCCCTGATTCAGCAGCGCGAACACGGTGCCGCCGAGCACGATGACCAGCAGGGCGATCAGCGCGATGAGCGGCCAGGTCCACGGGCTGCGCTTCTTCTTTTTCTTCTCGTCGCCTTCACCGTCGCCTTCACCCTCGTCGTCGGTGGACACCTGGGCGGTGGTCGGCAGGATGCGGGTGGTGCCATCATCCCCGGTGGTGAGGAGGCGGGTGGCGTCGTCGCCCGCGATGCCACCGGTCGCGATCGCCGGCACCGCGATCGCCGCGGAGTTCAGGTCGCCGCGGCGCAGAGCCTGCGCGGCACGCGCGACGGTCGCCGAGGACGACGGGCGGTCGCTCGGCTTCTTGGCGATCATCGCCATGACGAGGTTCTGCACCGGGATCGGCACCGTCGGCGGCAGCGGCGGGGCCTGCTCGTTGATCTGCGCCATCGCGATCGCGACCTGCGACTCGCCCGTGAACGGGCGCTTGCCTGCGAGGCACTCGTAAGCGACGATGCCCAGCGAGTACGTGTCGGTCGCCGGGGATGCCGGGTGGCCGGAGGCCTGCTCGGGCGAGAGGTACTGCACGGTTCCCATGACCTGGCCGGTGGCGGTCAGCGGCACCTGGTCGGCGATGCGGGCGATGCCGAAGTCGGTGATCTTGACCCGGCCGTCCGGGGTGATCAGCAGGTTTCCGGGCTTGATGTCGCGGTGCACGAGGCCGGCGGCGTGCGCGGCCTGCAGAGCCGAAGCCGTCTGGGCGACGATGTCGAGGGTTTTGTCGGAGCTCAACGACCCTTCGCGCTCGATGATCGTGGAGAGCGCCTCACCGGGCACGAGCTCCATGACGAGGAAAGCACTGCCGTTCTCCTCGCCGTAGTCGAAGACGCTGGCGATGCCTTCATGATTGACCAGTGCGGCATGCCGGGCCTCGGCGCGGAAGCGCTCGAGGAATCCCGGATCCCCCATGTACTCGTCCTTGAGGATCTTGATGGCGACGGTTCGTCCGATGACGTGGTCCGTGGCCTCCCAGACCTCGCCCATGCCACCGATCGCGATACGCGACTGAAGCTCGTATCGCCCACCGAACGACACACCCTGCGTCGGCCTCATCTGTTAAGCACCGCCTCAATGATCCTCTTCGCGATCGGGGCGGCGAGCGTATCACCGGATCCCGACTGTCCCATACCGCCGCCGTTGTCGACGACGACCGCCACTGCGACCTGTGGATCGTCCGCCGGCGCGAAGCCGGTGAACCACAGTGTGTACGGTTCGTCGCCGTCGTTCTCTGCCGTTCCCGTCTTACCGGCAACGTCGATCCCGTCTATTCTTGCACCCTGAGCCGCGCCGTTTGCGACGCTCGCCACCATGGCCGCGGTCACGTCGTCCGCATCGTCCGCCTCCACGGCACGGCCGAACTCCTCGTCCGCGTACTCGCGGACGGTGGAGAGGTCGTTGCCGATCACAGCATCCACGAGGCGCGGCTTCATGACCATGCCGTCATTGGCGAGTCCGGCCGAGATCATCGCCACCTGTGTGGCGGTCGCGGTGACCTGGCCCTGGCCGAAGCCGGTCAGCGCCGTCTGGGCGTCATCGAGAGAGCGCGGGTAGCTCGACGCAGACACCGTCAGGGGCGTCGTGTGCTCCTGATTGAAGCCGAACTTCTCGGCCATCTCGAAGATCGTCTCGCTGCCGAGCTCCACAGCGAGCTCGGCCATCGGAATGTTGCAGCTGAGCTTGATCGCCTCGGCGATCGTGACGGTGCTGCCGGAGCCGCAGGTGCCGCCCCAGGCGTTGGAGACCTGCGACGACGATCCGGGCAGCGTGTAGCGGGCGGGGTTGGGCAGGGTCGAGTCGGGATTCCAGTCGCCGGTGGCGTACGCCGCGGCGGCCACGAGGATCTTGAAGGTCGACCCCGGCGGGTTCACCTCGTTCGTCGCCGCGTTGACCAGCGGGTTCGGCTTGAGGGCGTCCAGGGCGTTGTAGGCCTCCTCGGCCTGCGAGGCGCTGTGGACGGCGAGCTCGTTGGCGTCGTAGCCGGGGGTGGAGAGCATCGCGAGAACGCGTCCGGTGGACGGCTCGATCGCGACCGCGGCGCCCTCCATATCGCCGAACGCCTCGTACGCCGCCTGCTGGGCGGCCGGGTCGAGGGTCAGCTCAGCGCTGAAGCCGCGCTGCGGCTGACCCGAGACGATGCGCTCGATCTCGGAGAGGAAGGCGCTGGCACCCGTGCCGGACAGGTCGGCGTTCAGAGCGTTCTCGATGCCGGTCGACGATTGCAGCGCCGGATTGAAGAAGCCGGTGACCGAGGACCACATCGGCGAATCGGAGTACACCCGCTGGTACTGGTACTCGTCGTCGGCGGGCACCGAGGTGACGATGGGCGAGCCGCCCGCGATGATCGACCCGCGCTGGATCTCGTAACTGTCCATCAGCGAGCGCGTGTTGTGGTCGGTCTGGGCGAGCGTGTCGGCCTGGACGACCTGGATCCAGCTGGTCGCCACGAACAGCGACAGGAACATGAACAGCAGCACGACGCTGAGACGGCGGATCTCTTTCGTCATCCGATCACCACCCTCGGCTGACGGCGCACGCCGTCTGAGATGCGCAGCAGCAGTGCCACGATGAGCCAGTTCGCGACCAGCGATGAGCCGCCGGCGGCGAGGAAGGGGGTGGTGAGCCCGGTCAGCGGGATCACCCGCGTCACGCCCCCGACCATGATGAACACCTGCAGGGCGATCGTGAACGACAGGCCGGTCGCGAGCAGCTTGCCGAAGTCGTCCTGGCCGGCGATGCCGATCCGGATGCCGCGGCTGGCGAACACCATGTACAGGCACAGGATCGCGAACAGGCCGATGAGGCCGAGCTCCTCACCGAGGCTGGGGATGATGTAGTCGCTCTCGGCGAGCGGGGTGACCTGGGGACGACCCTGGCCGAGGCCCGTGCCGATGAGGCCGCCGTGGGCGAGTCCGAAGATGCCCTGCACGAGCTGGAAGCCGGATCCGCTGGGGTCGACGACGTCGAAGTCGAAGGCGTACAGCCAGTTCGTGAAGCGCCCGTGCACGTAGGGGAGGATCTGGGTCGCGGCGGCGACGCCCGCAGCAACCATCGCGAGGCCGATGAGCACCCAGCTCGTCTTGCCGGTGGCGACGTACAGCATCGCGATGAACAGGCCGAAGATGAGCATGCCGGTGCCGAGGTCGCGCTGGATGACGATGATCCCCAGAGAGATCAGCCACACGACGATGACGGGCCCGAGCTCGCGCATGCGCGGCCAGGTGATGCCGAGGACCTTCTTGCCGACCGAGGTGAGGCTCTCGCGAGTGCGGACGAGATAACCGGCGAAGAAGATCGCCAGGCAGATCTTGGCGATCTCGCCGGGCTGGAAGGAGAAGATCCCGCCGATCGAGACCCACACGTCGGCGTTCGCCTCGCTGACGCCGAGGCCGGGGATGAATGGCAGGAGCAGGAGCAGGATGCCGGCGAGCCCGAACAGGTACGTGTATCGGAACAGGATCCGGTAGTTGCGCAGCAGGATGACGGTGGCGATGGCCCCGGCGAGGGAGATCGCCGTCCACACCAGCTGCCTGGTCGACGCTGCCGTCCAGCCGGTGAAGCCCTCGGCGATGTCGATGCGGTAGATCATCGCGATGCCCAGGCCCGTGAGGAGCGTCGCGATCGGCACGACGAACGGGTCGGCATCGGAGGCCACGACCCGCAGCACGAAGTGCAGGGCGAAGGCCAACACGGCCATGCCGCCGCCGATGAAGAGGATGAACGGATCGATGAACCCGAGTGCGCCCAGCTGCACCAGGGCGAGCGCGGCACCGCTGATGGCGCAGGCGAACAGCAAGAGCCAGAACTCGCGGTTGCGCTGCGTCTGCGGCAGCCGCATGCGCTTGAGAGCCTTGATGACCGCGGTGTCTGCGGCGACGTCGGTGGTCATCCGATCACCTCCCCGACAGGGTCGGCGGGCGCGTCGGCCGGGGCGCCGACGGGGGTGGAGGTCGGCGCGGGTGTCGGAGTCGATGTCGGCTTCGGCGTGGGTGACGGCGTGGACATGTCGTCGGTCACCGCCTCTTCACCGGCGCGCAGACGCTCGACGATCGCCATGGCGTCGGCAAGCGAGCGGGCGTTGATGGTGCGCTCCACGGATGAGCGCTGGTACGGCGGCAGGTTCGCCAGCAGGATGCCGGTGTCCTCGATCTCGGTGGACAGCGTGATCGGGCCGATGCTCTGCTGCACGCCCTGGAAGATCACGACGCTGTCCTCGTCGGCGCCGACGAAGTAACGCGTCTGGGTCCAGCTGTAGGCGAGGATCCCAGCGCCGGTGAGGGCGAGGACGACGACCACGAGCGCGGCGACCCATCCGATCCGGCGCCTTCGGGCGCGGCGGCGGTCCTCTTCGATGAGCTCTTCGAGATAGTCGGCTGCCGGTTCGAAATGCGACGGCTCGTTCGCGGCTTGGCGCACCGGATGCAGCCAGCTCGGGCGGCTCGCGCGCGCTGCGGGGATGAGCACGCCCGAGGGAGCGGATGCCGCCCCGACGATGGTGGCAGTGCCGGAGGAGAGCGGGTGTTGCCCGCCGACGTCCACGAGCACGACGGTGACGTTGTCGGGGGCGCCGCCGTCAAGGGCCTGCTTGAGCAGGTTGTCTGCCGTGCGGCCGGGGGTGAGATCGAGACGCATCGCCTTGAGGATGTGTGCGTCGTCGACGACGCCGGAGAGTCCGTCGGAGCAGAGCAGCCAGCGGTCGCCGGGGAGCGTCGGCATCACGAAGAGGTCGAGCTCAGGGTCGTTGTCCATGTCGCTGAGCACGCGCATGAGCACCGAGCGGCGGGGGTGGAAGCGCGCCTCTTCCGGGGTGATGCGCCCGGAATCGACGAGACGCTGCACGAAGGTGTGGTCGGCGGTGATCTGCGTCAGCTCGTCGTCGCGGTAGAGGTAGATGCGCGAATCGCCGATGTGACCGATGACGGCGTGGTCATCGACCATGACGATCGCGCTGACGGTGGTGCCGAGCCCGGCGAGCTCGGGGCGATCCTTGGCGGCGCGGATGAGGTCGCCCGCGGCGGTTGTCGCGGCGGCCTGGAGGGACGCCTGCGCGTCATCCGTGGACGCGAAGGCCTGGTCGAGCCGCTCGAGCTGCTGGATGGCGATGGTGGATGCCACGTCGCCGCCGGCGTGACCGCCCATGCCGTCGGCGACGGCGAACAGGTTCGCGCCGGCGTAGCCGGAGTCCTGGTTGTTGGACCGGACCTTCCCGGTGTGGGAGATCGCGGAGCTTGATCCTTCGAACACCATGCCGGTTTCAGGCTCGCAGCTCGAAGGTCGTGGCGCCGACCTTTACCGTGTCGCCGATGTTGATGGATGCCGGAGCGCTGCCCAGCCGCTTGCCGGAGAGGAATGTGCCGTTGGTGGAGTCGAGGTCCTGGATCGCCCAGGTGTCGCCGCGCAGCAGGAGCCGTGCGTGGTGGCTGGAGGTGTAGTCGTCGCGGATGACGAGCCCGGATTCGCTGGAGCGGCCGATCGTCATGGCGTCGGCGCCGAGAGGCAGTTCGAGCCCCGCCTTCGGGCCCGATGTGATGACGAGGTTCGAGACGCTGCTCGTGGTGGCGGGGGAGCCGGCTTTTCCGCCGCGGGAGGCGGGCTTGGGCTTTGCCACCGGTGCGGGTGCGGCGACGGGGGCGCCGCTGGCGGCCTCTGCGGGCAGCTTTCGCACCTTGACGCCGAACAGGTCTGCGCGCAGCGAGTAGACGACACCGAACACGAAGAACCACAGCAGCACCAGAAAGCCGATGCGCAGCAGCAGGAGGACCAGTTCGCTCATCGATCGACTCCTTCTGCGGCGACGGCGACGACACGGAAGACGAGGTCGGTGCGCCCGATCGTGATCGTGGTGTCGCTGGGCATCGGCGCTTCGCGCACCTTCTGACCGTTGACCTTGGTGCCGTTGGTGGAGCCCAGGTCGTGCATCATGGCGCGCTCGCCGTCCCAGAGGATCTCGACGTGCTTGCGGCTGGATCCGGCATCCGTGATCGTGATGTCGGCGTCGCTGCCGCGGCCGATGACCGTGCGCGCACGCGCGAGGGAATGGCGCTGTCCATCGACGTCGATGACGGCCTGCCACGTCACGCGTCCCTCGACGGTGCCCGAGTTCACGCGCACCGTGCCGGTGGAGACCTTCTCGTCGGATTCGATGGCGATCGTCAGGGGGCCGGCAAAGCTGTATCCCTGTGCCTTCGCATGCTGCGTGAGCAGGGCGTGCAGTTCATCGGTGAGCGCTCCGCCGAGTGCGTGCATGCGCTCGTAGTCGTCTGCGCTCAGGCGCACGACGTAGCTGTTGGGCGTGATGATGCGGTCGCGGCTGACGACTGCGGCCTTGATATCGGCCTCGCGGCGGATCGCCGATGCGATCTCTACCGGTTGGATGCCGCTGCGGAAGGTCTTGGCGAAAGCGCCGTTAACGGCGCGCTCAAGACCCTTCTCAAAGCTGTCAAGTAGTCCCACTGGGCTCCTCTGGCATGGCGGCGGTAGACATATCGTAGCCAGGTGACCTGGATATGTGCCCGTCGGGCAGCCTAATGCCCGTCGGCAAAGGTCCCTCCGCGGGTCGTTGAGTGAGCGGATACAGGAACTCTCCGCGGGTCGTTGAGCGAGCCGAAGGCGAGACGAAACGGGCTGAGCGAGCCGAAGGCGAGACGAAGCCTCCGCCCTCCCCACCCGATGCAAACCCACCCCCACCCCCGTGATATCCTCGTGAAGTTGAGTTCTTAGGAACGAGACGCTCGCGCGAGTGGCGGAATGGTAGACGCGCTGGCTTCAGGTGCCAGTGTCCTTATGGACGTGGGGGTTCAAGTCCCCCCTCGCGCACGAATGGAAAATGGCCTCTGACCTGGGGTTTAGATCACCAGGTTGGGGGTCATTTTCGTGCCATGTGCTGAGATATGTGCTAAGCGTTCCCGAGATGGGCCGCGAAGCGGTCTGCTGCGGCTTTCTGCATCGTCGGGGTGACATGGCTGTAGATGTTCATCGTGGTGGTGATGGTGGAGTGCCCGAGGCGCTCTTGCACCACCTTGGGATGCTCGCCCAACTCCAACAGGAGTGTGGCGTGCGTGCGGCGCAGCCCCTTGATCGTGACCCTGGGGAGCGTCTTGTGTACCGTGGCGGTCCACTTCATGCGGCGATCCCACCGGCTCGTCATGGCGTCGGGCGAGCGGAGCTTGCCCTCGTCGTCACCGAAGACGTAGGCGTCGGCTTTGGCGAGGTCGAACGACACTTCGGCACGTGCGACCTTGTAGGAGGCGAGCACTTTGAGGGTCGCGGCGTCCACGTCGATCACGCGGGCGTTGCCCGTCTTCGTGGTCTTGGTGGTCGTCCAGTCCTCCGTGTTCACCGCCCGCCGGATGCTCACCCGCCCGGTTCTGGCGTTCACGTCGTTCCACTTCAACGCCAGCGCCTCGCTGCGCCGCATCCCCGTGTAGGCGATGAGTCGCCACAGCGGGAACAGCTCGTCTTTCAACTCGTCACGGTTCCAAGCGAGGAACGTGGCGAGCTGGTCGCCCGTCCACGTCACGATTTCCGGTTTCTGTGCGCGTACCTGCGAGGACTTGGGCGCGTTCACCGTGCGCTTCTTCTTCGCCGGGTTCACACTCAGCAGTCCGTCGTCTATCGCTGCGTCGAGCATCGCTCCGAGGACAACATGCACCTTGTGGATGCTGTTGGCCGACAACGGTTGCCCCTTGCCGTATTCGTCCTTGCGACCTGATTGTTCCAACTGGCGGTAGTGCGCGCCGATGCGGGTGGCGGTGAGCTTGTCGATCCTGATCTTCCCGAGGTCGGGCGTGATGTGGTTGCGGATGATCTTCCGGTACCCCTTGATCGTGGAATCAGCCAACCGCAGCGACGACGCCCAATCCTCGGCATACACCGCGATGGTCGGGGTTTTGCCTTGGAACTTCTCGTTCCGTGCCCGCTTCTTGAGCGCTTCGGTGAGCGCGGCCTGTGCTTCTTCGAGGTCGGTGAACCCGCCACGGGTCAACCGCTTCTCGCCCAGCTCGGGCTTCTCGGGGTCGATGAGCACATAGATCTGGAACTTCCACCGCTTCCCCTTACGGGTCTGATAGTCGCCCAGCGAACCCGCGTGCCGCGACCTCGAACGCCGCTGCTGTCTCTGTGTCACCCCCTCAGCGGGGTCTGCCACCACACTCGGCGGCGGGTCGTTGACTTGTGCCATAGCCCGGCTCCTTTTTCTCCTTGGGTTCACCCGCACCCCTGCGACACGGGTAGCTCTGCGACCCGGCTTACTCGAATGTGAGGGAAGCGTTCGGGTCGATCTGCAACAGCCTGCCGGTGGCCTCGGCTTCGCGTGCGGTCTGCCGGTCGTAGCGCTGCTGGTACACCTCGCGCGGGGTGACACCAACCTGGCCACGGTCGTACTTGGCGAGCATTTCCTCAGCCCAGTGCCCGGAACTGATCGCCAGGAACCGCTGCTCTTTCCAGTAGCGCACGAGGTCGTCGGTGGTGAGCTTCACGCTGCCTGCGACCCAGGCCTGTATCTCTTCGGGAATGAACAACTCCGGCACCCCCGTGAGCGTCACGGCCTCTGCGGGCGGGGTGAGCAACGCGGCGGGGGTGGTGCGGAAGATATAGGCGAGGGCGGTGAGGTCATCCACGTCCACGCGCCGGTCGCCGTTCTCGATCTTGCTGATCCCCGACGGGGCGAGCTTCCGGCCCGCCTCGGTCATGAGGCGGGCGGCGGTGCGCACGTCCATGCCGATGGCCTGGCGCGCGGTGCGGATGTTCTGGGCGACGTGCTCGTGGGTGATGCCAGCGGGATTCCCCCGCACTCTCTCTGTTTCCATACTAGGAACGTATATGCCGACTCTTGACTCGTCAAGTTCCATGATGTACTTTATTGGGATCATATGAATCTTGTTTAGGAACGGCTGGTGTGTGATGAGATCGGTGACGGTGACCCTGGATGATCTGCGGGCCTCGCGCAGCGCGGTCGTAACACGCGCGGAGGCAGCAGCGGCACTCGGCGTTGATCCGCGCACGATCACCGCGAGCATCGAGAACGGGGCTATCCCCTCCGTGAGACTCGGCCGTCGGGTCGTGATCCCGCGCGAGAAGTTCCTGCGCCTCTTCGACGCCGACGACACCCCCACGACGTAAAACTCTGCGGCGGTGCCGAATCGGCACACCCGCGCTATCTGAGTATTCACCCCGCCCACTCGACAAGGTAACTTGCGGCAAGTAAACTTGTGACATGGAATCAGACCCGCTCATCCTTGACAGTGCCCACCGGCACGGCGTCACGGATGCGGCGATGCTCCATGCGCTCCGTTACCCAGTCCGGCACTTCGTGCAAGACGACGCGATGACCATGTTCATCGGCCCCGACGAGACCGGAACCCTGGTCGAAGTCGGAGTCATCGAATGGCACGGCATCATCGCTATCGCTCACGCGATGCGTCCGGCCCGATCCAAGTATTTGAGGTGAACATCATGGCTCCACGCTCTATCGAAGACATCAAGGCACGCGCCGACGAGTTCGCGGACGCGTTCGAGAACTACGACCCCAAGCCCGGCGACGCCGACGCTCCGCTGCCCCCAGTCATGGCGGTCAAGCTCGCCGCCTGGCGGCGCGACTCCGCAGAACGAGAACTCGCCGAAGCGGTACGCACCGCACGCGAACAGCGGCTCTCCTGGCGCGAGGTCGGTGAAGCGATCGGCACCAGCGGCGAAGCCGCCCGCCAACGCTACGCCAGCGCCTAAGCTCTGCTCGTGGGGCGATGGGAGCCGGGTGGCGGCATTGTCGAGTTACCCGATGGTCGCCGCGTTCGAGGTCGCGGGCTTCGCGCGGCGCGCCATGACACCCTCGATCCTGAGTTCGGGGTCTATCTGACGGGTCGCGCTCCCCGTGTCGGAGATTGGCCGCACCAATGGGTGCGATGGCGTGACTTCCGACGACCGGACGGGACCCCGGAGACAGTCGCGGCGCTTCGTGAAGCGTATGAGCGAGCCGCCACGGAGCGAGTCGAGATTGCCTGCGGTGGGGGTATCGGGCGCACGGGAACCGCATTAGCCGTGCTTGCGGTGATGAGCGGTGTTCCCGCGAGCGATGCCGTTGCCTGGGTGCGAGCGCACTACCACCCGCACGCGGTAGAGACTCGCGGGCAACGACGCTGGGTGAGCGAAGTCGCAGCCGCCCTCATCGACTGACGCGAACGGCGTCGGCTCACAGGCCGCGCGCCGGGCCGCTCTGCGGGGGCGTGTGGCGGTACCCGTAGTCGTAGCGGCTGGCGCGCTCCTGCGCCGCCCGTCGGGCTTCTTCGCGGGCGGCTTCGGCGGCTCGGGTCTGCCCGATCCGCGCGACCGCCTCGGCGGGCGTGAGCGAGCGCAGTAGCTCGGCCTCTGCGCGTGCGTACTTCGCCGTCTGAGCGGCGCTGGTGGCGCGCTGTGCGGGGTTGGTGCTCAGGTAGGCGTCGCGGTTGCGGAGGACGCGCTCTGCGCCGAAGACGCGACCGAACGCCGCCAAGCGTGCGGTCTGTGCCCGCTCGGGCCTGCTCAGGACTTCATCACGCGCCGCCCCGTGTGCTTGCTCTGCTTGGATCAGGCGCGGGTCGGTGTTGATCTTCGGGCGGGTGACTCGCTCTACCCAGGCATCGGGGCGTTCGTTCCACCTCGGCGGCTCGCCCCACTCGTTCGCCAACTGCTGGCGCACGTCATAGGTTCGCGCCTTGGCGCTATCCTGCTCGTCGCGGGCGCGCCGCCTACCGAACCACGACGCGGCCCGCATTTGCTCGCCTGCCATCTGCTCGGCGGCTTCGGCCTGCTGCCATTCGGCAAGTGCCGTCCTCGCCGCCGAGACGATGGGCGCAGTGACCTCGACGCGCACCTGCTCGGCGCGCGACCTCGCCTGCCGCTCAGTCTTGCTTGCCGCTTCGCGTATCGCTGTCTCGCGCTGGTTCAGGTCAGCAAGAGCAGCGCCGATCTGCTGCCAGCGTTCGGCCTGCGCCTCAGCAGTCACCGCCCGTTGCATGAGCGCGGCTATCTCGTCGCTCACGAACTGCGCCGGGCCGTGCTCGATGAGCCCGGCGACTTCCTCGGCCGCGCGACGGGTCGCGTCGGCAAGGCCACGGTCGGCCCGGTCGCGTTCCATCGCCGCCACGAACTGCACTCGCGCTTGATCCAAGTCCTCGGCCACGACATGCAACAGATTCGACTCGCGGCCTCTCGTCATGCCGACATAGACGCTCGCGGCGCTGGTCGAGCCCGTGAGGATCGTGTGCGAGGCGGGCACGGTCGCGCCCTGCACCCCGTAAGAAGTCGCCGCGTACGACAGATGGGCGTGCTCGGCCACATACTCGGCAGGCAGGCGCACGGTGCGCGGTCGCTTCCGCCCGCTCCCTGCTTCCCTTGCGGTGACGGTGCCGTCGTCTGCGACATGCTGCACGATCCACTGCTGCCGGTTCGCCACCCCCAAGCGGGTGTTGTTCTTGCGGGTTTGGATCAGGTCGCCCGCGCCGATGGGGAGGCCATCGTTCCCGTAAGCAGTGCTGCGGTCGTCGACCTCGCCGCGTGCCACGCGCTTGTCGCGAATACTCGAGTTCACGGCGCGCGCCTCGTCGTTCGAGGTCCCCGTCACAGCTTCGTCGTTCTGCCGCTCCTGGGCGATGTGCTCTCTCAACTCATCGCCGCCCGTATGGAGGCGCACAAGCCCAAGTTCTGCGAGCTGGTCGAAGACCGCGCCGGGATTCCTGCCGTCGCGCATCTGCAACGTGACCTCGGCATAGGCGGGATCGGCGAAACGGTGAACTTCGGCCATGTCGAACGTGCGCCCTCTGAGCTGCGCGGCCATGTCGAGCACCCCGCCGCGCCCGACGGCTGCGAGCTGCGCACGATCCCCAACCAGCGCGACCGTCGCACCTGCCTCGGCGCAGACGGTCAGCAGGGCGATTGCGGTGTCTTGGTCGAGCATCCCCGCCTCGTCAACGATGACCCGCTCGCCGTGTGCGAGCCGCGCGCTTTCGGATGGGCCGCGATAGGCGTTGCCGGTCTCGGGGTCAGTGTCGCCCGGCGCGAGGCGCGACCATACGCCGTCACGATTCCACCGCCACCCGTGCGCATGCACGAGCGCCGCAACGCTCGCAGTCGGCACCCCGAGTTCGTCGCGCGCCACCAGTGCGGCACGCTTCGTCGGCGCAACCACCCGCGACGGCCTACCCTGCTCGGCCGCGACTTCGATTACAACGCCGAGCATCGTTGTCTTCCCTGCGCCCGCTGCTCCCTCAACGATCACCAACGGGTCGGCGGATGCGACGGCAGCGGCGGCGCGCTCCTGCCCCGCATCAAGACCCCGCGCCTCGGCCGCTGCGCGCACGTCAGCGGGTTTCGGCTCGCGGTCTGGCACTCGTGCGGCGATCAGGTCGCGCAGTTCCGTCTCGGCCTGCACCACGCGCAGGCTCGTGAGGTGCGCCACATGCTCCGGCGTCGGCGCACCTGGCGCGAGTACCGAGAAGCAGTCTTCGAGCGCGAGGCGTGTTGCAGCGGTGATGAGGTCGCGCAACTCTTGGCTGGTTGCGCGCACCCCGGCCTCGGTGATGATCTGGGTTGCATGCTCCTGCACCGTATGGCGATTCCACGCCGATGCGCCAGCCGCGCAACGATCCAAGGCGCGCGAGGCGATCCGCTGCACCGATAGCTCGTCCGGCGACGCCGGCACAGGGCGTGCAGGCCGGCGCAGCGTTGCGGGGTCGTAGCCGGCTTCTCGGAGTTCGGTCAGCCAGGCTTCCTCTTCCCTGAGCGTGGTCGGCTTCTTCGCGGGCCGTTCGTGCGCCCATGCCTGCGCCGTGAGCCGCGATAATACGACCGGCCCCATCGTCTCACCAGGGTGCGCCGCGTTCCATTCGGCTTCGAGCCGGTTCAGGTTCCGATGCACCTGCTCACCCCGCTTGCTCATCAAGGCGTTGAACGGCTCCAACTCGACTACCTCGCCGGTAACGGGGTCGAGCGTGAGGCCGTGACGATCCAGCACCTCAGCAAGCTCCGGGTGCGCGGCGATGACCGCCGTGCCGAGAGCACGGATCGCGCCTTGCTGCTTGATGAGCGCCCCGGTATCGAGTGCGCGCCACTTCCCGACAGCCCACACCCTGGTGCCGATCTGCATGTGAATGTGCCGGTGCGGGTCACCAGCGCGCGACGTGCGGTGCGTAATCCCGACGACCTGCATGTACTCGACCGGCACGACCTCTTGCTTGCCGCGCCCGCCGACGCGAGTCACGGAGTGCTGGCCGAGCCACCGCTGAATCTCCGCCAGCGCGTCCTGCTGCGCACGATCCAACGCCTCAGACACGTCAGGGTGGAGGGCTGCTGCGATAGAGAGTGACTTCGGGCCGTTGATCGTCATTTCACCAAACCGCGCCGAACCCTGACGATCAGGGCCAGCCGCGCGGGGTCGCCCCATCCGCTCGCCCGTGTCGGGGTTGATCCAATCCACCCACCCGTTGTACTCCTCGCTACTCAGGTCACGGGCACTGACCGTCTCGCCTGTGGCGTCGAGCACCGCGTACTGGATGCCGCTGGTGCCGTCGCTGCGGTAGTAGTCGTCAGCACGCAGGCGGTCGGCCTCGACATAGCGCAGCGCATCAGCCCCGGTTCCCCGGAAGAAGACCACACCGCCATGCATCGCGCTCACCCTCCTTATGTTCCTAAACTAGCAACATATGTATCTACTAAAGTAGTGTACGTTCATTCAGAAGTCAGCAGAGCGATCTTAGAATCGCACTGTGCGACACGGAAGGTTCGCGTAAGTCGGTGACGGCTTCTGAGCCGCGAGTGAACACTGCGTGAATGCAGCGCGGCGAGTAGCGCCAGTCCCGGATGGTGCCCCATTCTGAGTAAGAAATGTTATCCGCAGAAGGTGGCCGTCGAACCGACTTTGGCGCGCCATTGCTGGTCCTTCTGGTGTTCTTGAGGTTAGGGTGCACGTCGTTCGGTGGCCCGGTCGCTCATCTTGGATATTTTCGAGCAGAGTTCGTCGAGCGACGCAGATGGCTGGGTGATCGCGCGTATGCGGATCTTGTCGCATTGTGCCAGTTTCTTCCCGGCCCGGCATCAAGCCAGGTCGGCATGGCGATCGGTTTGCAGAGAGCTGGAATACTCGGTCTTGTCGCGGCATGGCTCGGGTTCACACTGCCATCTGCGGTATTGCTGTTCGGGTTCGCGCTCGGCGTATCGACCCTTGGCGACGTATCGCAGGCTGGATGGGTGCTGGGCCTGAAGGCTGCGGCGGTCGCGGTCGTGGGTCATGCTGTGCTCGGGATGGCAAAGTCACTCACGCCTGATGCGCGACGAGCGACGATTGCTGTCGGGGTGCTCACTGTCGTGCTGCTCGTACCCGGCCCGCTGACGATGTTCGGCGCGATGGCCTTGGCCGGGATCGCGGGGTTCTTCGTCTGTCGATCCCCGAGCACGACCGAGAACGATGAACCGCGTTTCCGGGTGCGCCTGCGGCCCGCAGTCGGATGGTTGAGCCTGGCTGTGTTCGTCATGCTGCTCGCAGGGTTGCCGATTCTTGCTGTGTTCACCGGCAACGCCACGGTAGGCCTGATTGACACCTTCTATCGTGCGGGGTCGTTCGTGTTCGGCGGCGGGCATGTCGTGCTCCCGCTTTTGCAGGCTGAGACAGTGCAGACTGGACTGGTGGAGCCGGGTGCGTTCCTCGCGGGGTATGGTGCCGCGCAGGCGGTGCCAGGGCCGCTGTTCACCTTCGCCGCGTTTCTCGGAGCGGTCACCACGGGCGGCCCGAGTGGGCTGCTCGGCGCATCCATTGCGCTGCTCGCGATCTTTCTGCCGTCTGCGCTGCTCGTGATGGGGGTGCTGCCCTTCTGGGAGCGGTTGCGTCGTGCGCCGAGAGTGCAGCGTGTGCTGACGGGCGTGAACTCCGGAGTCGTCGGGCTGCTCGCCGCCGCGCTGTACGACCCCGTATTCACCGCGGGTGTCACGAACGCCGCATCACTCGTCGTCGCGGCACTCGCGTTTGTCGCACTCACGTCCTGGAAAACACCGGCATGGGCGGTAGTGCTCGGGGCCGCAGGAGCCGGGGCATTGCTGCTCTGAACGCGCTACGCGGATACTCAGGCGAGGCTGGCCTGCAATGCGAGAAGCGTGCCCGCCTGGGAGGATTGAAGCATGAGCCGTTTTTCATCTCTGGTCAGGGCATATCCACTCGTGATCGCAACACTGTTGGTGGCTATGATCGGGTTGGTTCTTTTAGCGACTCCGGCCATTGAGTCGGCCAGCTGGATTGTGGGTGCGTATGCGCTCGTGATTGCCGGGTGGGAGGCGGTCGGGATGATCCGGCAGCTCATCCGAGGGCACGCCGGGCTCGACATTCTTGCGGTGACGGCAATCACCGCTGCAGTGCTCGTTGGGGAGCCGTGGGCGGCGCTCGTGGTGGTGCTGATGCTCACCGGCGGGGCGGCCCTCGAAGATTACGCTGAGAACCGTTCGAAGCGGGAACTGACCGCGCTGCTGCGTAAGGCACCCCAGCAGGCCACGCGCATCCTCGCCCCAAGCGCACCCGGCGCGGACATGCACGGGCATACTGCCGAGGTCACGACCGAGGACATACCGGTCGAAGAAGTCGAGGTGGGTGATCTGTTGTTGGTGCGGCCGGGTGCACTCGTGCCTGTGGACTCGATCCTCGTCTCCGAGCACGCCGTGTTCGATGAGTCGTCATTGACCGGTGAAAGTCTGCCCGTTGAGCGTGACGCGGGAGAGAAAGTGTCGAGCGGTGCGGTGAATGGACAAGCCGCAGTCACCATGCGGGCTGCGGCTCCGGCCGCCGAGAGCGAGTATCAGCAGATTGTTCGGCTCGTCGAACAAGCCGCGGGGAGCAAAGCCAAAGTCGTGCGGCTCGCAGATCGGTACGCGGTGCCGTTCACAGTGCTCGCGCTCGTGATCGCCGGGATCGCGTGGGCGGTCAGTGGAGAGGCTGTCCGGTTTGCCGAGGTGCTGGTGGTGGCGACCCCATGCCCGCTGCTGATCGCCGCGCCGGTCGCGTTTCTCGGTGGCATGAGCCGTGCCGCGAGGTTCGGGCTGATCGTCAAGGGCGGCGGCACCCTCGAACAGCTTTCACGAGCCCGCTCGGCGGCATTCGATAAGACCGGCACCATCACTACCGGCAAGCCAGTGCTCGAACGCCTTCTGCCCGCCGACCGCGCCAGCGAAGACGAGCTGCTGCGTTTCGCAGCCTCAGCGGAGGTGTACTCCTCTCACGTGCTTGCGGACTCCGTCGTGCAGGCCGCGAAACAGCACGGCTTGTCGCTCGTCGAAGCCGAACATGCCGAGGAGATCGCGACAAACGGAGTCGCGGCTGTGTTCCGCACTCCTGACGCACCTGAGGCAGTGACGGTTCGTGTCGGCAAGCCCTCCTGGGTGCGCCACTCCGCGCCGGACCTCGTGCTGGCAGACCTTGCTCCAGGGGAACTCGCAATCTACGTCTCAGTCGATGGCCGTTTCGCCGGAGCCATCGTCATGCGCGACCAAGTGCGCGAAGAAGCAGCCCAGGCTCTCCGTCAGCTGAGCGCACTCGGTATCGAGCGTACGCTCATGGTCACCGGAGACGTTGCAGCCACCGCCGAACCCATCGCGCGGCGCCTTGGAATCAGCGAGGTGCACGCGGAGTGCCGCCCCGGCGACAAAGTTCGCATTGTCAGTAGCGTGCAGCCCCGCCCGCTCATCATGGTCGGTGACGGCCTCAACGATGCCCCGGTGCTCGCTGCTGCGGATATTGGCTTCGCAATGGGGGCGCGCGGTGCAACCGCAGCATCGGAGTCTGCGGACATCGTGAACCGCTACGACACGCTCTCGGCCCTGCCGCGCGCGGTGAGCATCGGCAAGGACACCGTGCGGATCGCACTGCAAAGCATCTGGCTCGGCATCATCATCAGCGTCGGCCTCATGCTCATCGCCGCCTTCGGGTTCCTCCCAGCACTCCTCGGCGCGTGGCTGCAAGAAGTCGTTGACCTGGTGGCCATCCTCGGCGCACTCCGTGCAGTCGGCCCACGATCTGAGCGAATCACACGATCATCACAAGTCGCATCGACGGAACAACTTCACTTCAGCACGACCCAAGACAGGAAATGAACAATATGGCATCCGACTCAAGCACCACGCCGCATCCCGGCGAAGCCCACCTGCAGAACGTGGGCCAACGTTTGAACTGGCTACGTGCAGGGGTGCTCGGCGCAAACGACGGCATCGTCTCTACCGCGGGTGTCGTCGTCGGTGTCGCTGCCGCTACACCAAACAACGTACTGGCAATCGCGACGGCCGGTATCGCCGCCGTAGTTGCCGGGGCGTTCTCAATGGCTGGCGGAGAGTATGTTTCGGTGAGCACCCAACGCGACACAGAGAAAGCGCTCATCGCAAAAGAACGGTGGGAGCTCGAAACCATGCCCGAGGAGGAGCTTGAAGAACTCACCGAGCTCTATCGACAGCGGGGCCTCTCAGATGACCTCGCACATCAGGTCGCGGTGCAGCTTACCGAGACGGACGCTCTCGCCGCTCACGCAGAGGTCGAACTCGGAATCGACCATGAAGAGTTCACAAGCCCGTGGGCAGCCGCCGTGTCATCGTTCATTGCGTTCGCCGTTGGAGCGCTGATCCCACTCATCATGATCTTGCTCCCCGTCGGCGGACACCGAGTTTGGATCGCAGCCATCGCAGTTGTGATCGGCCTCTTCCTCACCGGTTGGATCAGCGCTGCGCTCGGTGGCGCGCCGCGCGGTCGCGCAATTCTCCGGAACGTGGTCATGGGCTCAGCGACCATGATCGCCACATACGCCATTGGGGCACTCTTTGGCGTGGCCATCGGATAGGCCGCTTCTCGTGATCCGGCCCGCTTTCATGTGCTAACTCATGTGCTACCGACGCTGCTAGGTTGTGAATCGCGGTGCAGTTATCCACAGGTGGGCCTCGCAGAAACCGCGGAATCATGCGGCAGAACGCCGATTCACGATTTCGTGTGCGAGGGGGAACGGATCAGTTCAAGTCCCCCCTCGCGCACGCGAATGAAAGCAGCCCCTCACCAGGGATTTTAGATCCCCGGTGAGGGGCTGCTTTCATCTGGTTCCAACTCCACGATGACTGCGATCGACATCGGCGCTTACCGCCAGACGGCGAGCGAGCGCCGTGCTCAGGACGCCTGGAGCACCTCGAGGAACGCCTTCATCCAGGTGCCGTTGTCGGGCCAGGCGCGCGAGGTGACGAGGTTGCCGTCGACGACCGCCCCACCGTTCTCGAAGACGCCGCCGGCAGTAGTGACATCCACGGCGAGCTCCGGGTATGCAGAGGAGGTTCGACCGTCCAGAACACCGGATGCCGCCAGCAGCAGGGGACCGTGACAGGTGGCCGCCACCGGTGCGTTCTTCTCGAAGAAGTGCCGCACGATGCGCTGCGCGTCGATGTCGTTGCGAAGGTACTCGGGAGCACGCCCACCGGGAACGACGACGGCGATGTAGTCCTCCGGGTTCACATCACTGAGCGCGATGTCGGCATCGCAGGTGTGCCCGAGCTTCTCGGTGTAGGTGCTGAACCCGTCGACGAAGTCGTGCACGACGAACTGCAGCGTGCGCTTCTCCGGAGCGGCGATGTCCACCTCGTACCCGGCTTCCTGCAGACGGTGGTACGGGTAGTACACCTCGAGCGTTTCGGCGGCGTCGCCGGTGATGATCAGAATCCTGTCGGCCATGATGGCTCCTTTCGTCTTGCCCAGAGTCTGCGCTGCCGTGAGCTGAAGCGAGTCTCGTTCTCACCCTGCGCGAATCCGTCGCCGAGAAGCCGCATCTTCCTCGTCATCGCGTGCCTAGGATGAAGCATGGCCACCATCGGTGCGGAGGAGGCGGGCGGGATCCGGTCGGCCGACCGCGCGCTGCGACTGCTGGATGCCGTTGGCAACTCCCCGGGCGGACTCACGGCTGGCGAACTCGCCGAACGGCTGGGCCTATCGAAGGCGACGATCTATCGCCTGCTGAGCACCCTCGCTGAGCGCGACTATCTCGTGCGCACCGAGGCCGCTCGTTACATCCTGGGGCGCGCGGTCGACGATCTCGGTCGCGCGGTGCGCACCCAGCTGGTGGCGACGGCAGAGGTGCGGGGTATCCTCGCCGGAATGCATGACGCGGCCCATGCCCCGGCGTACCTGACGGTGTTCCGCGGCGACGACATCGCGGTGGCGCACGTCGCCGACTCTCCGCAGCACCCTCGCATCGGTCAGTTGCACGTGGGTTTCACTGAGGCCGCTCACGTCACTGCTTTCGGGAAGATCATGCTCACAGAGCGCGATGATGCCGAGCTGCGCAGGTACTTCGAGCGCCATGGGGCCCCGCGCATCGGGCCGAGGTCCGTCACGAGCGAGGCGGGGCTGCGCGCTCAGCTCGATGAGGTGCGCGCGCAGCAGCTGGCCGTCGAAGTCGATGAGTACATGCCGCACCTGGCGTGCATCGCCGCCCCGATTCGATCCCGGTCGGGTCGCACAGTCGGCGCGGTGTCGCTGTCGACTGCGACCGATGACTTCACCTCGCGCGCACACGAACTGGAGAAGATCGTGCGCCGCGGCGCATGGCACGTCTCCAGCAGCATGCCAGCATGACGACGGTGCGACCGCAGCCCCCGCACCCCGAATAGTCTGGTCTCATCACTCGTTCTGACTTCTCCTCGACCGCCGGGCGCGGTGTCGCGGCATCGGTTCTGGCATCCGTTCTGTTCGGCGCAATCAGCCTGCTCGGTGGGCATCTCGACGGATTCACCCCCGTGGAGACCACGGCATGGAGGGTGCTGTTCCTCCTGCTCGCCCTCGGCGCGGTGCACGCATCGACCAGTGCGCGACGGAGGCTGAAGACCATCACGAAGCGCATCGCGCGCAGCCCGAAACTGATCGTGATCGTGCTCCTCAACGCCGCCATCATGTGGGTGCAGCTGTGGGTGTTCATGTGGGGCCCCGCCAACGGGCACGCGCAGGACATCGCGTTCGGGTACTTCCTCCTGCCGCTGGTGATGGTCGTCGTGGGACGCATCTTCTTCCACGACCGCTTGCGCCCGCTGCAGTGGTGGGCGGTTGCCGCCGCCGTCGTGGGCGTCCTCGCGCAGGCGATCATCGCCGGGGGCGTGAACTGGCCGGTGCTGATCATCGCGGGGCTCTATCCGATCTATTTCGCCCTGCGTCGCTGGACCGGCATCGATTCGATGCAGGTGTTCTTCATCGAGATCATCCTGCTCGTGGTGCCCGCCGTCGTCGTGCTCGTCGTGCCCTACGTCGCCGATCCCGACCGAGGCATCCCGACGACCTGGCCAGCCGTTCTGCTCATGGCGATCCTGAGCGCGGTGGCGATGATCTGCTACATCCTCGCCTCCCGGCTCCTGCCGCTGTCGCTGTTCGGCCTGCTGTCGTACCTCGAGCCGGTGCTCGTGCTGGGAGCATCGCTGCTGCTGGGCGAGGTCCTCGGCGTCGCCGACGTGTTCGTGTACGTGCCGATCGTGATCGCGCTGGTGCTGCTGGGTCTCAGCGGGCGCCGACGCCGCCGCGACCACCTCGAAGAACCGCCGCTGTAGAGGAGCGCGGCTCAGATCCAGCCGCGCTCCTCGGCCACCAGCACCGCCTGCTGACGGGTGTCGACGTGCAGCTTCGCGAGCACGGCCGAGATGTGGTTGCGCACGGTTCCCGGTGCGAGTGAGAGGGTGCGCGCGATCTGTCCGGTCGTCTCGCCGCGCCGGCCTGCCCGCAGCACATCGAGCTCGCGATCGGTGAGCGGACTGCGCTCGTCGCTCAGCGCGTCCGCCGCGACCTCGGGGTCGACGTAGCGCGCGCCGGCCGCGACGCGGCGGATGACCTCGGCCACCTCATCGGCATCGCGCGATTTCGGCAGGAACCCGGAAACCCCGGATGCCAGCGCTCGCCGCAGTACGCCGGGCCGAGCATGCCGCGTCACGACGATGCACCGCGTCGCGATGGAACGACTCAAGCGTTCGGCGACCTCGACGCCGTCGAGACCGGGCATCTCCAGATCGAGCAGGCAGATGTCCGGCTCCAGCTTCTCGGCGAGCGCAACCGCCTGCAGCCCGTCGGCGCACTCGGCGACGACGTCGATGTCGTCCTCCAGTCGCAGCAGCGCCGCCAGCGCCGAACGGATCATCGCCTCGTCATCGGCGAGCAGCACACGGATCACCGCGAGACCTCCGCTTCGCTCGGGGCGTCTGGCACCGTGGCGACGAGGTGGAACTCTCCCTTGCCGTGCTCCAGCTGCACGTCGCCGCCGGCCTCGGTCACGCGGCGAGTGATCCCGTCGAGCCCGGATCCGGGGTCTTCGGCAGAGGCGTCGGATGCCGCATCGTTGGCGATCTCGTACCGCCACGACCCGTCGCCCCGCACCAGCGAGAGCCGGGCCCACCTGCCGCCCCCGTGCCGCAGCACATTGGTCGTCGTCTCGCGGATCACCGGTCCCAACACGGATGCCGGCGCCTGGGCCGCATCGGCCGACACCGTGGCATCCGCCGTCGTTCCCGCTGCCCGCAGCAGATCCACGGCGTTGGCGATCTCATCGGACAGCGGCACGCCGCGGAAGCGCATCGCGAGGTCTCGCGTGCCCTGCCGTGCCTCGGCCACGCTGGTCCGTGCCAGCCGGAGCTGCTCGAGCGCAGCATCCGGGTCCTTCTGCAGCAGTCGCTCGGCGAGTTCGAGCTGCAGGGCGATCACCTGCAGATGATGCCCCTGCAGATCGTGCACGTCCGTTGCGACCCGCAGGCGTTCCTGCGTCGCACCGAGACGCGCCTCCGACACCCGGGCGCGGTCGAGCGTGACCAACACGTCCCACCACCACAGCGACAGCACACTCATCACCGGCAGCGTGATGGCGAAGAAGCCGAACAGCCACCAGGCGTTCACGGCCTGGGCATCCATGTTCGTGAACCACGTTCGCCAGTCGATGAACCAGAGAGCGGCGATGATGACCATCGACAGCAGGACCAGCCGCAGGCGCACGCCGCGCGGCCAGTTCAGCAGCGTCAGCGACTGGAAGAGCGGCAGGGCGCCAATGAGCCAGAGTCCGCTGAGCATTCCGCTCAGCACCCCGAACACAACGGCGATGGCGATGGGGAGGACGAACCCGCGCCACCCGACGAACGGCCCGGCGGTGTCGTCACGGTGGCGGTACTGCATCAGCAGCGGCACGCTCGCCGCGCACCAGATGATTCCGCCGACCCCGATCACGGTGAGCGCGCCGAGATCGAGCCCCATGCTGCCGAAGATGGTCAGCCAGATGAACAGCACCATCGCCTGGAAGCCGATGACGCCCGAGGCCGTGTACCACCAGGTCGCCGCGATGCCGCGGTTCAGACGCCGCAACCCGATCGCGGCGGGCGGGACAGTGCTCATGCCCACAGCCTAGAGCCGTGACAGTTGTCACCCCTCTAACGTGCGTAGTGCTCCGAAGGAGGTGACAGGGCGGCACTTCCGGGATGCTGCGCCACGGGCTGGACTGTAATCATGAACCTCATCGAGACATTCCAGAACCTCGTCGCTCAGGTGCCAGAGCTCGTGCAGCCGCTCATCGTCGCGCTCGCCGGAGCCGTGCCCTTCATTGAAGGTGAAGGAGCCGCAGCTATCGGCATCCTCGGCGGCATCCCTCCGGTCATCGCCGCCATCGCCGCCATCATCGGTAACTTCGTCTGCGTTGCGTTGCTCGTGTTTGTGAGTTCCGGCGCGCGCGCTGCCGTCGTGAAACGGCGCCGCTCGACGGCGATGGTCGACGCCAACGGCACGGTCGCCTCGGGTACCGGTGCCGCCAGCATCCCCATGGATGACGGGAACGAGCGCAAGGCGGCTCGCAAGCAGAAGTTCCAGCGGGCCCTCGACCGCTACGGCGTTCCGGGTGTGAGTCTGCTCGGCCCCCTGCTTCTTCCCACCCAGTTCACCGCGACCATGCTGGCCGCGATCGGCGTCGGAAGAGCACGCATCCTCGTCTGGCAGGCCATCGCCATCGTCGGCTGGACGACGGTGCTCTCGCTGCTCGCCAGCGGCATCGTGCACTTCGCGGTCTGAGGTCGCGCTCTCGGACGAGGTCGCGCTCTCGGACGAGGTCGCGCTCTCGGGCGGAACTCACAGCGATGGGCGGAGAATCTTCATCAGATCCTCCGCCCATCGCAGAGTTCTCCGCCCGAAGGCGTGCGGGTTCAGAAAGTCACTTGTCGAAAGCGTCCTTGACGTCGTCTCCGGCCTTCTTGACGTTGGCCTTGGCCTGATCTGCCTTGCCCTCGCCTTCAAGCTTCTCGTTGTCGGTCAGCTTGCCGGCGGCCTCCTTCATGTGGCCGGCCATATCTTCAGCGGCGTGCTTCGCCTTGTCTCCGATGCCCATGATCCATTCCTTCCGGTCGGTGATCAAATGATCCATGAATAAGGTCGCACGACCCCCGAGAAGGTGCCAAGGGGTTGACGAAGGCGCGCGAGGACGTTAGACGGCGGCCTGTGCGATGCCGGAGTCTCCACCTTTTGAGCGATGTCGGATGCTGGGCGCCCTGGTGGGCTGGAATCATGACAGCAACGCGTGCGCGCTTTCCCGACCGACTGACCTCACGACGAGGCGCCTGGGTCTCTCTCGGCATCGTCCTGATCGCCTTCGTGGCCCTGTTCGGCCTGTTCAGCCGAATCGATGCGCCCTCGAGCAACGAGACCGCGCCTGCGGATTCGGAATCGAGCAGCGTCAGCGCCCTGCTCGACGAATTCCCCGATGCCGACGAGCAGTCGGTCATCGTCGTCGCCTCCCGGACGGATGCCGGTGAGCTGACAGCATCCGACATCGACGCTCTCGGCGAACTGGCCCCTGTTCTCGATGAGCACACCGGCTTGGAGTCGTCCTCTCCGAGCGTCAGTGATGACGGCGAGGCGGCGGTGATCGTCACCCCGATCACGGTCGGCGAAGACAACGCCGAGACGGCCGACATCGTCAAGGAGCTGCGCTCTGCGCTGCCGGCCGTCGACGGGCTGACGCTGCAGGTCACCGGCGGGCCTGCCTTCGGCGCCGACATCACCTCATCGTTCGACGGGGCTGACTTCACGCTGCTGATCGTGACGATCCTCATCGTCGCGCTGTTGCTGATCATCACGTACCGATCACCCATCCTCTGGCTGCTGCCGCTCGTCGTCGTCGCGTTCGCCGACCAGCTGGCTTCCAAGGTCACCGGTGCGGTGGGCTCGTGGCTCGACCTGCAGTTCGACGCCGGCATCATCAGCGTGCTCGTCTTCGGCGCCGGCACGAACTACGCGCTTCTTCTCATCTCGCGCTACCGCGAGGAGCTCGCGGTGAATGATGACCACCGTGCCGCGCTGAGCACCGCCTGGCGCAAGACGGTTCCGGCGATCGTGGCCTCCAACGTCACTGTCGTGCTCGCGCTGCTGACGCTCGCCCTCGCGGTGATCCCCGGCACTCGCGGGCTCGGGATCTCGTCTGCGGTGGGCCTGTTGATAGCGCTCGCTGCGGTGCTGCTCGCTCTGCCGCCGCTGCTCGCGGTGTGCGGACGCAAGGTGTTCTGGCCGTTCGTGCCGAAACCCGCCTCGGCAGCGGAGCCGGGTCGCCCGAAGCGTGATTCGGTATGGCACCGCATCGCTACGCGAGTGATGAAGCGCCCCGTGGTGAGTCTGGTGAGCGGCCTCGCATTGCTCGCTGTGATGGCCACCGGTCTCATCGGCACGACGGTCGGGCTCGATCAGGTCGAGAAGTTCCGCGTGCAATCGGAGTCGGCCGCCGGCCTCGAGGTGCTCGCCGAGCATTTCCCGCCCGGAGAGTCGCAGCCGATCTTCGTCGTCTCGAACTCCTCGCACGCCGACGAGGTGATCGACGCCGTCGACGACCTCGACGGCGTGGTGCGCGCACATCCGACCGGTGAGACCGACGACGGCGAGCTGACCCGGATCATGGTCACCGGAGAGTATGCGCCGGGCACCACCGAGAGCCTCGATCTTGTCACCGAACTGCGCGAAGTCGTGCACGACGTTCCCGGTGCCGACGCGCTGGTCGGCGGCGCGACCGCCACCGACCTCGACGCCCGTGCCGGCAACCAGCAGGACCTGCTGGTGATCGCCCCGCTCGTGCTCGCCGTCAGCTTCATCGTGCTGCTCGTGCTGCTGCGATCGATCGTCGCCCCGATCGTGCTGCTGCTGGTCAACGTGGCCAGCGCCGCCGCGGCGATCGGCGTCGGGTCCTGGCTGAGCCGGGTGCTGTTCGACCAGCCGGCCCTCGACCTGCAGGTGCCGCTGCTGGCGTTCCTCTTCCTCGTGGCACTGGGCATCGACTACACGATCTTCCTCGTGCATCGTGCCCGGGCCGAAGCCGAGGTGGTGGGCACGCGCGAGGGGATGGTACAGGCCGTGTCGCACACGGGTGCCGTGATCACCAGCGCCGGCATCGTGCTGGCCGCGGTGTTCGCAGCGCTGGGCGTGCTGCCGCTGGTGACCCTCGGCCAGCTCGGACTGATCGTCGGAGTCGGCGTCGTCGTTGACACCCTGGTGGTGCGGACGGTCATCGTGCCGGCACTGTTCGGCGTTCTCGGCGACCGGATCTGGTGGCCCCGGAAGGTCGCGCAGGCCGGCATTCGAGAATCCTGAGATTTGTCCCCCAAATGGGGGACAAGCAGGACCGACGTGAGTTAGTCTGTTTTTGACGCACCCTCCGGTCGTCTTTGGCCCTCATCGCTCCCCCCGCGATGAGGGCCGTCCTCTTTCCGAGGCTCGTGCAACATTTGGATTACCATCTGGTCACAGCTGTTCCGCTCCGGGCACGCCCAGATAATGTGGGCATCGTCGGGGGACCCCGGCGACATTCCAGCAGAACGGCAGTACATGAGCACCCAAGGCACGGTCAAGTGGTTCAACTCGGAGAAGGGCTTCGGCTTCATCTCCCCCGATGACGGCGGCGCTGACGTCTTCGCGCACTACTCCGCCATTGACGCAAG
This sequence comes from Microbacterium sp., assembly GCF_052102115.1. GTDB lineage: Bacteria > Actinomycetota > Actinomycetes > Actinomycetales > Microbacteriaceae > Microbacterium. Next base: position 61,431 of record NZ_JBQDVP010000002.1, on the reverse strand, counting down.
CGGCTACCGCTCACTCGACGAGAACCAGCGCGTCGAGTTCGATGTGGCGCAGGGCCCTAAGGGCCTGCAGGCCGAGAACATCCGCCCCGTTTAAGGGCTGATACCCACCGCACTCCCCGTCCGGGAGCACGTTACCCGCGTGCCTCGGCGGGGAGTGCTGTGGTTTCTGAGGGGTTCTCGGTGCCCGTTGGCAGGAGCAGTGCGCGCAGTGCGGTCGCATCGGCGGCGCGGAACGCCGCGGGTTCGCCCTCGGCATCCGCTCCGAAACCCCACTCCGAGAAGATGACCGGGATGCCGAACTCTGCCGCACCCTCGACGTCGTGGTGGCGGTCGCCGATGAGCACGGGGCGCGACGTGTCGGCGCCGGCGGCCTCGAGGCGTTCGAGTGCCCACCCGATCACATCGGCTTTGCCGTCGCTGCGCCCGACCTCACCACTGCGCGCGCCGGAGACTGCGGTGAACAGCTCGAGCAGATCGTTGTGTTCGAGGATCGCCCGCACCTGATTCTCGGGCTTCGTGCTCGCTGTCGCCTGGGGGATGCCGACCGCGGCCACCGCACGGATCACATCCGGGACCCCCGGGTAGATGTTGACGGACGCCGCGTACCCGTCGCGCGCAGCGAGCGTGCGGTACCGGGTCAGCGCCTCGGCGGCGTTCTCGGGGCTCAGGCCCGCAAGCGTCTGGAACGATTCGTACATCGGCGGCCCCACCCAGCGCGCCATGGATGCCGGATCCGGCGCGGGCAGGTCGAAGGACGCGAGAACCTCGAGCAGCCGCGGGAAGATACCGGGCGTCGCATCGGCGATGGTGCCATCGACATCCCAGAGCACGCAGGAATAAGGGGAATGGGGCATGGCTCCAGCCTATGCGGCACTTCTGCTGCATCGATTCGCCATCGTGACCGTCCCCCACAGAACGTGTCCTGGCCGTCGGCGTACTCGCACTTCGCGTGACAACGTGGAGATCTAGGACGACAATGACGATGTGTTCGTGTCGATGGATGTGGTGACGATGCTCGCGAGTCTCGCGACGATTCTTGTCGCGCTCTTCGCTGGGTTCGCATGGATGATGCGCCGAATGGACGCCGGCTTCGCCGCGCAGGAAACTCGAATGGACGCCGGCTTCGCCGCGCAGGAAACTCGAATGGACGCGCGCTTCGCATCGCAGGAAGCCCGGTTCGATGCGAGATTCGCTGATCAGGGTGCGCGGTTCGACGCGAGGTTCGCAGCTCAGGACGCGCGATTCGACGCCGTCGACGCGCGCTTCGATCGTGTCGATGGCCGTTTGGATCGCGTCGAGCAGGAGCTGACCGAGGTGAAGATCGCGATCGCCCGCCTGGAAGGACCGGCGACACGGCTCGTCATGAGACGTTGACCGGACCCGGTGTCGATCCGCGTCAGAACAGGCGAGGCACCCCGGACTCGATGCCCTTCATCTCGTCGTAATCGAGCACGAGGCAGCGGATGCCGCGATCCTCGGCGAGCACGCGGGCCTGCGGCTTGATCTCCTGTGCGGCGAAGACGCCCTGCACCGGAGCGAGGTGCGGATCGCGCCCGAGCAGCTCGAGGTACCGCGTGAGCTGTTCGACGCCGTCGATGTCGCCGCGGCGCTTGATCTCCACTGCGATGGCGGCGCCATCGGCATCCCGAACCAGAAGGTCGACCGGCCCGATCGCCGTCGGATACTCGCGCCGCACCAGCGTCGCGCCCTCGGAGACCAGCGAGACCTGCTCGGCGAGTAGCCGCTGCAGGTCGTCTTCGACGCCGTCCTTCTGCAGGCCGGGGTCGACGCCGAGCTCATGCGCAGAATCGTGCAGCACCTCATAGATCTGCACCCGCAGTGCATCGCCGGTCTTCTTATGCGTCACGCGCCACACATCGACGACGCCGGCGCTCGCCTCTTCTTCACCGGGCTCTTCGGTGACCAGGGTGCACGGCGGGCTCATCCAGTTCAGCGGTTTGTAACTGCCGCCGTCGGAGTGCACGAGCAGGCTGCCGTCGCCCTTGTGCACGAGCAGACGGGTGGCGAGGGGCAGGTGGGCGTTGAGCCGTCCGGAGTAGTCCACGGAGCAGCGGGCGATGACGAGGCGCACCTGACGAGCCTACTTCTTCGACGCTGCGGCGGTCGTATCCAACGGCTTGGCCGCCCCGGAGGCGAGGCCGGAGGCCGCGACCAGCGCGACGAGGATGAACAGCGTGTTCAGCAGTCCGATCTGCTCGCTGATCAGGCCGAGCACCGGCGGGCCGCCGAGGAAGGCGATGTACCCGATGGTCGCGGCGGCGCTCACTCGTGCCGCCGCCTTAGTCGGATCATCTGCCGCCGCAGACATGCCGAGCGGGAAGCCGAGCGAAGCCCCGATGCCCCAGAGTGCCGCGCCCACGAACACGAACGGCAGCGACGGGGCAAGGATGTACAGCAGGATGCCGCCTGCCGCAGCGACCGCGAGCACGCGCAGCACCGCCACCCGCCCGAACCGGTCGACGAGCGGGCCGCCGAAGATGCGCACCACGGTCATGCACACCGAGAAGACCGTCAGCGCCGCAGCCCCCATCGCGGTACCGCCGCCGTGATCCTCGGCCGTGCCGAGCGCCAGCCAGTCGTTGGCTCCGCCCTCGGCGAACGACATCCCGAGCATCACGACGCCGAGGGCGTACGTGCGCGGCTCGCGCCAGGCCGACAGGGCGACGTGCATCCGCTCGCGCCAGTGCGGCTTCTCGCCCTGCTCCTCGGGGTCGAGCACGGCCTCGCGACCCGGCACATTCGCGATGCACACGAACGCGGCGATGAGGATTGCGCCGGCGATGACCGAAGCGTGTGCGACGACGGCGATGTGAGCCTGCGCGGCAGCCCATCCGAGACCCGCGCCGATGACGGTGCCGAAGCTGAAGAACGCGTGGAACAGCGGCAGGATCGTCTTCCCGGCCTCCTGCTCGATGGCTGTCGCCTCGACGTTCATCATGACATCGAGCCCGCCGTTGCCGAGTCCGAACAGTGCGAGTCCGATGATCACGACGACGAAAGAGGCGAGCACCGTCGTCCCGATGCCGATGAGCGCGATGCCGATGGACACGGTGATCATCGTCATCAGCATGCCGCGGCGTGCACCCGTGCGCGCCATCACGGCGGGGCCGGTCGAGATGCCGATGATCGAGGCGACGCCCATGCCCAGCAGCAGGAGTCCGATCTGGGTGTTGTCGATGTCGAGCGCGCTCTTGATGTCGGGCACGCGTGACGCCCAGGTCGCGATCGACGCGCCGCTGGCGAGGAAGATCGCGAAGACGGCGTTGCGCCACCGGAGGTACTGGGAGCGCGTCAGCGTGGAGTCCATGCGCAGAGCCTATCGAATCGATTCGATGATCGAAACTCGATGCGGCTATCCTCGGATCATGACCACTCCATCCGCACCGCGCCGGGCGACGCTCTCCGACGTCGCGCACGAGGCCGGTGTGTCGACCTCGACGGCGTCGGTGGTGTTCAGCGGCAAGACGAAGGTCTCGGATGCCACGCGCGAGCGCGTGCTCGAAGCGGCCGCCGCGCTCGGGTACGCGGGCCCCGATCCGATGGCCGCGTCGCTGCGTCGCGGCCGGAGCGGCATCGTCGCCGTCGTACTGGAGGGCCAGCTGCGCGACGCCTTCCTCGATCCGGTGACGCTCCCGATGATGGACGGAATCACCGACGGGATGGCCTCACTAGGAGCAGGCCTCCTGCTCCTGCGTGACGAACCGGGCGACGACGGCGTCTCGACGCTCACGACGGCGCCGGTGGATGCCGCGGTCCTCATCGGATGCTCTGGTCGCACGCGCGCGTCGCTCGATGTGGTGCGGGGCCGAGGGCTGCCGGTCGTCGTGATCGAAGGTGACGCGGGAGAGGGCGTCCCGCGCATCACCCTGGACAACCGGGATGCCGCGGCCGAGGTCGCCCGGCACGTGCAGCAGCTCGGCCACACGCATGTCGTCGCGCTGACGCTGGCGACAGACAGTCGGCGTGAACGCGGCACGATCGATACCGAGCGGCTTGCGCGCGCGACCGTTGACGTCACGATCGACCGCCTTGCCGGCGTGCGCGACGTCTACCCCGGCGCGACCGCCGTCTCGGCGGCGACGAGCTCGATCGACGAGGGCGTGATTGCCGGTCGTGCGCTGCTCGCCGATCCTGCCACGCGCCCGACTGCCGTCCTCGCGCAGAGCGACCTGCTCGCGGCGGGCGTGATCCGCGCTGCGGAGGAGCTCGGCCTGAGCGTGCCCGAAGACCTCAGTGTCGCCGGGTTCGACGGCATCCGCGTCGACGGCATCGGCGAGCATGTGCTGACGACCATGGTTCAGCCCGCGGTCGAGAAGGGCAGAGCCGCCGGCGAACAGGTGACGCGGATGCTGCGTGGCGAACCGGCCGCCTCACTGCATTTCACGTGCCGATTCCGTGCGGGAACGACGACGGGCGCCCCCGCGGACTGAGCACTTCCGTTCCAGGTGGTTCCCTCCGGCGGGTAAACTAAGAGAAACCTGCCCGCCTGCGCCTCTCTAGGCCGACGAGCCATTGAGGAGCCGCCGATGATCGTGCTCCTTGCTGTGTTCCTCGTGGGAGCCCTCGTTCTCCCCGCGTTGGTGCGCTGGCTGGGAGCTCAGGCGTTCGCGATCGCCGCGCTCATTCCCGCAGCGGCATTCATCCACGCGCTGGTGATGACGCCGCAGGTCCTCGCAGGGGATCCGGCGCCGTTCGAGAGCGTCTCCTGGATCCCGCAGCTCGGTCTGAACCTCTCCATGCACATGGACGTGCTGGGCTGGGTGCTCACCCTCATCGTCACCGGCGTCGGCGCGCTGGTGCTGCTGTACTGCCGCTGGTACTTCTTCGACGACACCACCGAACTCGGCCAGTTCGCCGGCGTTCTGCTCGGTTTCGCCGGCGCGATGTACGGTCTGGTGCTCACCGACGACATCGTCATGCTCGTGATGTTCTGGGAAGTCACCAGCATCCTGTCCTACCTGCTCATCGGCCACTACCGGCGCCGCGCCGCCAGCCGCCGTGCAGCTCTGCAGGCGCTGCTGGTGACCACGCTGGGTGGTCTGGTGATGTTCGTCGGCGTCGTCCTGCTGGCGGTGGATGCCGGAACCACCAGCATCATCGACATCCTCGAGATCAGGCCGACCGGCCCGATGGTGGATGCCGCGATCGTGATGCTTCTGGTCGGGGCGCTGAGCAAATCGGCGATCTTCCCGTTCCATTTCTGGCTTCCGGGAGCCATGGCCGCTCCGACACCGGTGAGCGCGTACCTGCACGCCGCGGCCATGGTGAAGGCCGGCATCTACCTGATCGCCCGCTTCGCCCCGATCTTCGCGCTGTACGAACCCTGGCGCCCGATCGTCATTTCGCTCGGGGTGCTCACCATGCTGCTGGGCGGCATCCAGGCGCTGCGCGAGACAGACCTCAAACGCGTGCTCGCCTTCGGCACGGTGAGTCAGCTCGGCTTCTTCGTCGTCATGGTCGGCTACGGCACGCAGGCCGCAGCCCTCGCCGGTCTCGCGCTGGTCATCGGTCACGCGCTGTTCAAGTCGGCGCTCTTCCTCATCGTCGGCATCATCGACCGTCAGCTCTCCACTCGTGACATCAACGAACTGTCGGGAGTGGGGCGCCAGGCACCGGTGATGGCGACCGTGGCATTCATCTCGGTGGCATCGATGGCGGGCATCGCGCCCACCATCGGATTCGTGGCGAAAGAGTCTGCGCTCACCGCACTGCTCGACGACGCCATCGGGGGTTCCGTCTGGGGCCTGGTGGCGCTGATCGGCGTCATCCTCGGTTCCATGCTCACTGCGGCATATGGGGCGCGGTTCCTCTGGGGCGCGTTCTGGCGCAAGCGCGATGCGCAGGGCGAACGCGTGTCGGACACGGTGTGGCCCGACCCGCCGGTCGGGTTCCTCTCGGCACCGATCATCCTTGCGGGCGTCACACTCGCCGCGGGGCTCGGCGCCCCCGCTCTGGACATCGCCCTGCAGGGCTATGCGGTCACGGCGCTGCCAGGACTCGATGCCGCAGGTCTGCCGACCGAGGGGCCGGGGCACCTCGCGCTCTGGCACGGGTTCGAGCCAGCCCTGGGCATCTCGGTGCTGTCGATCCTGCTGGGGATCGCGCTGTTCGTGCTCAGCCGCCGCACCGGCTGGGACGCCAAACCGCGCCTGCTCCGATTCACCGCCGCCGACGTCTACGCGCTCGTCATGCGGGGCGTCGACCGGCTCTCGGTGATCACCACCACTCTGACCCAGCGCGGTTCGCTGCCCGTGTACGTCGGCACGATCTTCGTCGTGGTCGTCGCCGCCGAGGTCACCGCTTTGCTGGCCAGCGACGTCGATCGGATGAATCTGTCTGCGTGGCACACCCCCACGCAGATCGCCGTCGCTCCGATCATGGCGATCGCCGCGGTGTTCGCTGTCCAGGCCCGGAAGCGTTACACCGGAGTCGTGCTCGTGTCAGTCACCGGCCTCGGCATGGTCGCACTGTTCGCGACGAGTGGCGCCCCGGATCTCGCCCTGACACAGGTTCTCGTCGAGACGGTCACCATGGTGACCTTCGCGCTCGTGCTGCGGCGGCTGCCGTCGCGCATGGGCGAGCACAACGCCTCGGTCTCCCGCATCCCCCGTGCCCTCCTTGCGATCGGCTCCGGGCTGACGATGGCCTTCGTGGTGATCGTCGCGACGCAGTCCCGGGTCGCGGACCCCATCTCGATCGCGTTCCCCGACCTCGCCTACGAGATCGGGCACGGCCAGAACGTGGTCAACGTCGCCCTGGTCGACCTCCGCGGCTGGGACACCATGGGTGAGCTGTCCGTCCTCGTCCTCGCTGCGACCGGCGTGGCATCCCTTGTGTTCGTCACCCACCGTGCCGATATGCTCGCGGCCCGTCCGTCGCTGCCCAAGCGCGTCCGTCGCAGGGCGCGGATCATGCCGCTCGTCGAGACGACAGAGGGCGTGCGCTTCCAGACGGCCGACAACCGCACGAGCCCGCGCGCCTGGCTGATCGGGGGCCAGCGGATGAAGCCCGAGAACCGATCGATTCTGCTCGAGGTGATCGTCCGCATCCTGTTCCACACCATCATCGTCGTGTCGATCTTCCTACTGTTCGCTGGGCACAATCAGCCCGGTGGCGGGTTCGCCGGCGGGCTGGTCGCCGGCATGGCGCTGGTGATGCGCTACATAGCCGGCGGACGCTGGGAGCTGGGCGCCGCCGCCCCGACGGATGCCGGTCGCCTGCTGGGTGCGGGTCTCATCCTCGCGGTCGGAACCGCCGTCGTGCCGCTGTTCTTCGGGCTTGCCCCGCTGACGAGCACCTTCTGGGAGTGGGAGATCCCCGGCATCGGGCACATGGAGTTCGTCACCTCGACCATCTTCGACGTCGGCGTCTACCTCGTCGTGATCGGCCTCGTACTCGACGTGCTGCGCAGCCTCGGCGCCGAGGTCGACCGGCAGGCGCAGGAGATGCGTACGCGGGGGGTGACCATCTGATGGATGTCTCGCTCACCCTCATCATCGTGATGGCCGTCCTGTTCGCCGCCGGAGTCTACGCGATGCTCGAACGCAGCCTCACCCGCGTGCTCATCGGCTTCATGCTGCTCGGCAACGCGACGAACCTGCTGCTGTTGATTGTTATGGGTGTGCCCGGCAACGCGCCCTTCTTCGGCTACAGCGACCTGAGTGATCCGCTGCCGCAGGCGCTGACCCTCACCGCGATCGTCATCACATTCGCTGTGACCGCGTTCCTCCTCGCCCTTATCTACCGCTCCTGGCAGCTCGGCCAGGCCGATACGGTCGAAGACGACGATGCCGACATCGCCCTGCGTGAGCGCACGGATGCTGACGAAGACGTCCTCGACGATGAGGACGACACCGACGATGAAGAGGCCACGACCGACTTCGTAGACGTGCGCACCGCGCCGATCACCGTGCTGCACATGCGCGACCACCCGGCGATCCACGACGACGCGCCGGTGAACAAGGTGTGGTCCCGGAAGGACGAGTCTGCGAAGGACAAGTCTGCGCCGTCCTCGACCGAGACGTCGACGGACGAGCCCGCCGACGGCGAAGGCGAGGATCGCCCATGAGCGCGCTGGTCCCGCTTCTCGTCGCGATCCCGCTGCTGGGCGCGGCCATCACTCTCGTGTTCGGGCGCAGCCCGCGGCTGCAGGTCTTCGTCACGGTCGCCAGCCTCGCTGCGGTAGCGGTCATCGCGGCCGTGATGCTGATCGCCGTGGACCAGGGGGCACCGCTGGCCGTGTCCGTCGGCGGGTGGCCCGTGCCGTTCGGCATCGTGCTGTACGTCGACCGGCTCGCGGCTCTGCTCGTGCTGATCTCGAGCATCGTGCTCGTTGCGGTCCTGCTGTTCTCGATCGGACAGGGTGCCGCCGATGGCGCCGACGAGACCCCCATCTCGATCTTCAACCCGTCGTACCTCATCCTCGCCGCCGGCATCTTCAACGCCTTCATCGCGGGTGACCTGTTCAATCTGTACGTCGGTTTCGAGATCCTGTTGGTTGCGTCATATGTGCTGATCACGCTCGGCAGCACCGAGTCGCGCATCCGCACCGGCGCGGTGTACATCGTCGTCTCGCTCGTCTCGTCGATCCTGTTCCTCGCCGCGATCGCGATGATCTACGGTGCGCTCGGCACCGTGAACATGGCGCAGATCGCCGAACGGATGTCCGAGCTGCCGCAGGACACCCAGCTCGTACTGCACCTTCTGCTGGTGGCGGCGTTCGGAATCAAGGCCGCCATCTTCCCGGTGTCGTTCTGGCTGCCCGACTCGTACCCGACAGCGCCCGCGCCGGTCACCGCGGTGTTCGCTGGGCTGCTGACCAAGGTCGGCGTGTACGCGCTGATCCGCACGGAGACCCAGCTGTTCGCCAGCAACGACATCAATATGCTGCTGATGATCATCGCCCTGGCGACCATGGTCGTCGGGGTGCTCGGCGCGGTCGCGCAGGCAGAGCTCAAACGCATCCTGTCCTTCACGCTCGTCAGCCACGTCGGATACATGATCTTCGGCCTGGCGATTGCGACGCCCGAGGCGATCGGCGCGACGGTCTATTACATCGTCCACCACATCATCGTGCAGACGACCCTGTTCCTCGCGGTCGGGCTCATAGAGCGAAGAGCGGGGAGCACCTCGATCCTGCGTGTGAAGGGGCTGCTGAAGGCGGCGCCCCTCCTGGCCGTGCTGTACTTCGTGCCGGCCATCAACCTCGGTGGCCTGCCGCCGTTCTCCGGGTTCATCGGCAAGTTCGCGTTGTTCGACGCCGCGGCATCCGTGGGCACTCCGATCATGATGGTGCTGATCTTCGGCGGCATCCTGACCTCTCTGCTGACTCTCTATGCGCTGATGCGGGCCTGGAACCTCGCGTTCTGGCGCGAAGAAGAGGACTCGACTGAGACCGACGGACGCGTGTCGTACCTCGGCAACGCACCGGCGGCCGACGACCACCAGGAGCGTCGTCGCATCCCGAAGATCATGACGGTCGCCACCGGCGGAATGGTCGGCGTCACGCTGATGCTGACCATCTTCGCTGGCCCGCTGTACCAGCTCTGCGCCGGGATCGGCGAGTCGCTGCTGCAGCCGGTCAACCTCGTCCAGCTCGAAGAGGAGGTGAACCCGTGAGTCCCGACAGCCCCCGCTCGATTGCGCGCGACATCGCTCTGCAGCTGCCGTTCCTCGCGTGGCTCATCGTGCTGTGGATGCTGGTGTGGAACCAGTTCACCGTCCTCTCCTTCGTCAGCGGCCTCGTCGTCGCCGTCTTCGTCACCCGTGTCTTCCGGTTGCCGACGGTCGAGCTGTCCGGGCGAGTGAACGTCTGGTACGGGGCACTGTTCATCGTGCAGTTCCTCTGGGCGATCGTGCACGGCGCCGTCGTCGTGACCATCCAGGTGTTCGACTTCCGTCGCCAGCCGGGGGCGGCGATCATCGCCGTTCCGCTGAGGTACCCCGACGACCTCATCATGACGCACGTCTCGGTGACCTCCTCGCTGATCCCCGGGTCGCTCGTCGTCGATACCGATCGGGATCGCGGCATCCTCTTCCTGCACATCATCGGGGTGCGCAACCTCGAGGAGGTCGAGCACCAGCGGCAGATCGTGCTGCGGTGGGAGCAGCGCATTGTGCGAGCGATCGGCAGCCCGGCGCAGTATCGTGCGCTGAAGGCCGACGAACGGGCAGGAGGTGCGCGATGGACTGGCTGATGATGGCGATCGTCGTCGTGTTCGGGCTCGCGGCAGTGCTGACGGTCGTCCGCATCATCCGCGGGCCGTCGATTCTCGACCGTGCCGTAGCATCCGACGTTCTGCTCACCGAGGTGATGTGCGTGCTCGGGGCAGAGATGGCGATCAACGGGCACACCCGCAGCATCCCCGTGCTGCTCATCATCGCCGCCGTGGGAGTGTTCGGCTCCATCGCCGTTGCCCGGTACGTCGCACGGAGGGACAACACGACCCCATGAACCTGCTCGGACTCGAGATCCCGGATGCCGTCATCGACGTGTCGGTGCTCGTGCTGATCCTGCTCGGTGCGGTGCTGTGCCTGTCGGCCGCCGTGGGGCTGCTGCACTTCCGCGCCGTCCCGTCTCGGCTGCACGCGGCGACCAAGCCTCAGGTGCTCGGGATCGTGCTGATCTGCCTGGCCGTCGCGCTGTCGCAGCGTTCAATCGGCGGGATCTTGCTGGGGCTCGCGCTGGTTGCGCCGATCGTGCTGATGCAGTTCGCGACCGCACCGTTGTCGGCGCACATGGTGGGGCGGCAGGCCTACCGCAACGGCACGCCGGAGGAGCGCACGCTCGTCGTCGACGAGCTGGCGGAGTCGAAGGAGACCCCGCCAGCGGCCGGGTAGCCGGCGGGCCAGCTGGCGCGGGGGTAGATAGCCCACAACTCCGCAGAGTTCCGCGGAAACCGGGTGTCTCAGCAGTCTGAGCCGGCCTGCGGCGCAGGTTCTGAGGAGTTAGGAACGGCCGCGCGGCCGGACGCGAAGCTGCACTCACTCTGCACAGAAGAGGCACTCGTCGTCTTGTCCACCGGTCGCGTGTTTCCGTGGCTCCTGATCACTCGGGATGCTGAACACTCCAGGGGATGAGCAAGAAGAAGACGGTCCATGCGCGCAGAACCGAGACCTATGCCACCGTGGTTCGAACCCGAAGCGAGCTGCTCAGCAGCGGAATGTCTCCGAAGGACATCACCAGCGCGGTGCGGGCAGGTGTGCTGATGCGACTCCGTCGCGATCGCTACGCAGCCGTCGATGTCGATGACGACGTCGCTGAGGCAGTCCGGATCGGCGGGCGGCTCAGCTGCCTCTCGCTGCTCAAGGCCATCGGAGTCTTCGTGCTCCGCTGCGACTCGCTGCATGTTCACGTCCGCCCGGGAACATCTCGCATCCGGCGGCCGCTGAGCACGGACACGGTGCTGCACTGGGATGTCTGGTCGGGCAGGGAGGGCTCGCTCCACGTCGTGGCGCTGCTCGATGCGATCCGGCACTCTGTTCGCTGCCAGGTGCCGCGAGCGGCAGTCGCGACGCTCGACAGCCTGCTGCATCACGGCCTCGTGACCCGACGGCAGATGGAATCCGTGTTCGAAGCCATGCCCGCACGATTCGGAGCGCTCATGGCGCTGGTGGATCCCAGCGCCGAATCGGGCCCCGAGACTTTCATGCGCCTGATCCTGCGAGGCCTCGGCGTCACGTATGAGACGCAGGTGGAGATCCCGGGCGTCGGGCGGGTGGACTTCGTCGTCGATGGTTGGCTGATCATCGAGTGCGACAGCAAGGAGTTCCACGAGGGCTGGGACAAACAGATCGAGGATCGTGCACGGGATATCGCCGCCGCGCAACGTGGATACGTCACGATCCGCCCCATCGCGAACGACCTGATGCACGACGCTGCGAACGTTCGCTCATCGGTGGCTGAGGTGCTGGGTGCCTTGAGGCCCCGCCTCGCGCCTCACGCACGTTCATAACTCCTCAGAAGCCCCTGCCCAGCAGGCTCCGTCGGCGCGGATCTGGCTGCGTCCGCTGATCCTTGAGGAGTTATGAGCAACCCGCACCCAGCGCAGCGCGCCCCGCGCAGCTCAGAGAACGGCGGAGAGGAAGTCCCGCGTGCGCTGTTCCTTCGGGTTGCTGAAGATGTCCTCCGGCGGGCCCTCTTCGACGATGCGGCCACTGTCGAACATCAGCACACGGTTCGACACGTCGCGCGCGAACTGCATCTCGTGCGTCACGATCAGCATCGTCACGTCGGTGTCGCGGGCGATGTCGCGCAGAATGTTCAGCACCTCACCGACCACCTCGGGGTCGAGCGCGCTGGTGACCTCGTCGAGCAGCAGGATCTCGGGCTCCATGGCGAGAGCTCGCGCAATCGCAACGCGCTGCTGCTGCCCGCCGGAGAGCTGCGACGGGTGGGCGTTCTCCTTGTCGGGGAGGCCCACCTTCTCGAGCAGTGCTCGGCCTCGCTCGATCGCGTCCTTCTTCGACATCCCGAGCACGTGCACCGGCGCTTCGATGATGTTCTCGATGACGGTCATGTTCGGGAACAGATTGAACTGCTGGAACACCATGCCGATGCGCTTGCGCATCTCGTTCTTGTGCTTCTCCCTCAGCGCGACGCGCTTACCGTCCTTCTCGTAGTGAGTCAGCGGGTTGCCATCGATGAGGATGTAGCCCTCGTTCGCCTCTTCCAGGGTCATCACGAGGCGGAGGATCGTCGTCTTGCCGGAGCCGCTGGGTCCGATCAGTGTCACGCGATCGCCCTTGCGCACGGTGAAGTCGAGGTCGTGCAGCACGACGTGGTCGCCGAAGCGCTTCTCGACCTTGTCGAAGCGGATGGCGGGCACATCGCCGTCGTCGAGAGTGATGGCCCCGGTATGGGTTTCAGGCGTTTCGGGCAAGACGCTTCTCCAATCGACCTATGAGCAGGGAGGTCGGGTAGCTCGCGGCGAGGAACAGGATGCCGGCGAGAGTAATGGCTTCGACATAGCGGAAGTGATCGCCACCGTACTCCTGTGCGGTGGCCACCATGTCGGCGACGAAGATCACCGACACGAACGGCGTCTCCTTGAACATCGAGATGACGTAGTTCCCGAGCGCGGGAACGGTCGCGCGCACCGCCTGGGGGATGACGACCGCGGTCCAGGTACGTCGGGGCGACATGGACAGGGCTGTCGCCGCCTCCCACTGCCCGGGGGCGATTGAATCGATACCGGCGCGATAAACTTCGGCCATATAGGTGGCGTAGTGGATGCCGAAGATCACGATGCCGATGATCATCGGCGGGATCTGGATGCCGAGGGCAAGCAGTCCGTACAGGCCGAACAGCAGCTGCACCACGAGCGGTGTCATTCGGATGAAGTTCATCACGAAGGTGACCACCCCGGCCACGGGGCGCGCAGCGGTGCGCCGGATCAGGGCGATGATCAGACCGAGCACGGCGGCGATTGCGCTGCCGGCGATTGTGAGAACGAGCGTGACGGTGAGGAAGGTCCACAGCATGTCGGGCAGCACGGCCCAGGCATGCTCCCAGTTCCAGGGGAAGGAGTCGTCAGACATCACACCACCCCCTTCTTGGCGTCGGGACCAGCATCGGCGACGGCGTCGGGAGTCGCGACGGCATCGCGCCACCGGGTGCCCTGGCCGAGACTGTGCTTGGCACGTGCCTCGAGGGCGTTCATGATGAGGGAGAGCAGGTAGGCGATCACGAAGTAGATGATGAGGCCGAGAGTGTAGGCGAAGAACACGTCGGTCTGAATGCGCAGCTTGTTCAGCTCGGCGGTGAGGTCGACGATGGTGATCAGGTAGACGACGGCCGTGCCCTTGAGCAACTGGATCAGCAGGTTGTTCAGCGACGGGATCATCAGCGCCCAAGCCTGGGGGAAGATCACCCGCCACATGCGCTGGGTACGCGACAGGCTGAGCGCCGTCGTCGCCTCCCACTGGCCATTCGGGACGGCATTGATCGAACCGCGCACGACCTCTGCGCCGTACGCGCCGTAGTTCAGTCCGAGAGCGAGCACACCGGTGAAGACCGCGGGCAGTTCGATGTTGAACGGCGGCAACGGCAGCACGAAGAAGAAGAAGAAGAGTTGCACGAGCAGCGAGGTGCCGCGGAAGAACTCGATCACGACCCTGGCGAAACCGCGGATCAGAATGTTCTTGAAGCGGGCGAGCAGCCCGAACGCGATCGCGATCACGAACGCCAGCAGGGCGCCGCCCACCGTGAGCTCGAGGGTTATCAGCAACCCGTCGAGGATCTGGGGCAGCGCCCGCTGGAGCGCTTCGAAATTCTCAGTCACTGAGACGCAGGGACTCAGCCGAGTTCGCCAGCGCAGAGCTGCTCGGTAGTCAGGTCTGCCGGGGGCAGGTTCTCTGCGGTGAAGCCGAACGGCTCGACGAGGTCGAGGTAGGACTGCTCCTCGCCAGTGATCTTGGCGAGCTCTTCGTTGTACGCCTCGAGCAGTTCGGTGTCGTCCTGGCGGAAGACCGTCGCACCGGCGCCGATCTGCTCGACGCCGTCGATCGTCTGCACGAAGGCCTCGGTGGTCTCGAGGTCATCCATGTCCTCGGTCATCCAGTTCAACGAGACGGCGGTGAGGGCGAAGGCGTCGGCGAGACCGGCCTGCACTGCCTCAAGACCGGCGCTGGCGGAGTCGACCTCGACGGTGTCGGTGATGCCGAGATCCTCGGCGTATCCGTCTTCGATGGCACCCGACTGCACGGCGAGTTTGACGTCGCCCGCCTCGGCGACCGAGTCGAGGTCACTGAGGCCCTTCGGGTTGCCCGCGGGCACGGCGAGCGTCGTGGTGTACATGATCTCGGGGTCGCTGAAGGCGGCTTCGGCGCAGCGGTCGGGGAGGATTGACATCCCGGCGCTGATGACGTCCCAGCGGCCAGCGTTGAGGCCGGGAATGAGGTTGTCCCAGGCGACTTCCTCGATCTCGAGGTTGTCGATGCCGAGGCTGCTGAAGATCTGCTCATGCATCGCGATGGTCGCTCCGGTGGGCTCGCCATCCTCCACCCAGGAGTAGGGCTGCTCCGACGCGACAGCGAGGGTGATCGTGCCCTCTTCCTGTGCCTTCTCGAGCGTGGTCATGCCTTCGGTGTCGCCGCCGCTGTCGCCCGACGCGCAGCCGGCGAGCAGGCCGAGGGTCAGAGTTCCGATCGCCGCTGTGGCGATGCCGATCCGTGTCGTTCTCTTCGTCATGATGTCCTCGCGTTCCGTATGGGGGCACCCGTGCGGGCGCTGTCGTCGGGTCGTTGACCGTGCATCAGACTATGGAGTTTGTCGACGGATGTACAGTCAGACGCGCAGATTGTCGACACGTATACAAGATCGTGATGATGCGGCAGACTTGGCTCACATCGTCGACTTCGCGATCCCGCCCGGAGGATCGACAATGGACTGTGCGCGCTGCGCAGCGGTCGGAAGGGATGCTCATGGCCTCACGCACTCCACGTGCGGTGTCACCTGTGTCTATGGTGCGCGTAGCGCGCCCGTCGACCGTCGACCTCATCACCGCCGAACTGCGCAGTGCCATCTTCACCGGCGCTCTGCCCGTGGGCAGCCCGATCGGCGAGGTCGAGATGTCGTCGCAGCTGGGTGTGAGTCGCAGTCCGCTGCGGGAATCCACCCAGCGTCTCGTGCAGGAGGGGCTGCTCACCGCATCCCCCGGCCGCGGTATGCGTGTGAGCGTCATCGGCCCTGAGCACGTCGCCGACGTGTACGACGCACGGCTTGCGATCGAGGGTCAGGCTGTGCGACTGATCATCAGATCGGGCGCCGCGGCGGTGCTCGACAGGCTGGAGAACGCGTACAACGAGTTGGTCGCCGTGAGCGCGGGGACGGATGCTCGTGCCATCGGCGATGCCGACCTCGCGTTCCACCGGGAACTGGTCGATTCGGCCGGCAGTCGCAGGCTGATGCAGTACATGGCGACGCTCGCGATCGAGACGCGGATCGCCAGCTTCAGCGACCCTGGCGGCTACACCGTGCGCCGCTCTGTCTCCGACACCTATCGGCAGCTGCTCGACGCGCTCGCCGCAGGCGACGTAGCTGCGGCTTTCCTCGCATTGGAGCGGCAGTTCGCCGAAGCGGTCGGGCGCCTCACAGGCAGCGACGAAGACGTCGAGACCGTCGAAACGCCCGACGGCGAAGAGCTTCCCGAGATCGGGCCGATCGACTTCGCCGAGCGCGCCAAGGCCGCCGAAGCCGCCGAAGCAGTGAAGGCCCCGTAGGCGCCGGAGCCTAGCCCTTCGGCTTCAGCACCAGCGTGTCGACGGTCGCTTCGTCCACGGCATCCGGCGCGAACGGCCACGCCGTCTGGATGCCGCCGGCCCAGTTGTCGGTCTGATCCACGTAGTGCGGGTGGAACGCGTGGCCGGACGCCCCGGTCAGGTTGTTCCACGACGAGGCATCCATGTCGGCCAGGTCGATGACCATGCGCATGGACGGCACGGTGGTCGTCGCGTACGACTCGCCCAGCATCCATCCGGTGGCGTTCACGACCGATGCCCCGCCGCCGACCGGGTACGGGCCGCGGTTGAACAGCGCTTCGATCGGCGCGATGCCGGAGGAGCCGAGCGTCTCGCTCCGGAGCGTGATCGCGTGCAGAGATCCCCAGTTCCAGCGGGCGGAGACGTCGCCCTGCAGCGAGACGAGTTCGTCATACGCCTGCTCGGCCGAGAGCTTGAGCATCTCGTCCCTGTCGGTGACGTCGAGCTGCTCGTTGGTCCACAGCGGATCGGACGGGTCGTCGAGCAGCGCGTCGACGACGGTGAACAGGCGGCCCTGACTGCCATGGGGCAGCGGTTCCTCGCGGTTCTCGAACAGGTTCAGCACAAGATTCGACCACAGCACGTTGGCGTACGCGGCGGCTGCGGAATCGGCGTTGTTCTGGGCGTCCCAGGTGCGCAGCAGCGCGACAGCCTCCTGGGCGCCCTTGCCCTCGACCTCGATGTCGCCCATGACCGTGGCGAGCTTCTTGCCGATCCACATCTCGTTGTCGTTCTGGATGTCGCGCATGTCCTGCGCCGTCAGCGGCGCCACGGCGGCCCGGCGTTCGATGAGGTGCGCGATGCGCGCGGCGCGATAGCCGTAGTCCCAGTCCCGCGAGAGAAAGTGCGAATAGTCGTCGGTGACGATGGCGTTGTTCGCGGTGACGATGTAGCCCGATGCCGGATTGTACGACACCGGCAGCTCTTCGAAGGGGATGAAGCCGGTCCAGTCGTAGGCGCTGTCCCAGCCCGGCTGCGGCAGCCACCCGTCGCCGGCACCGCGAATCGGCAGTCGGCCAGGGGCCTGGTAACCGATGTTGCCCTCGACGTCGGCATAGACGAGGTTCTGCGCCGGCACGTCGAACAGAGATGCCGCCTGGCGGAAGCTGTCGAAATCCTGCGCCGTGTTCATTGAGAACAGCGCCTCTGCCGAGGTGCCCGGGTCCAGGGCGGTCCACCGCAGGCTCACCGCATACTCGCCGGACATGGCGCCCGCAGCATCCGTCTCGCCCTGCGTGAGACCGTCGCCGTCGGCCATCACCTGACCCTCGGCGACGGCAGTGAGATCATCGGTGAGCCCGGAGACGATCGGGCCGTGCGCGGTGGAGTGGATCGTCAGGTCGATATCTTCGCCCCCGGCGACCTTGATCGTCTCCTGACGCTCCTCCAGCGGCACGAGCTCGCCGTCGCGCCAGTAGGCGTCGCCGTCGACCTTCTCGATGTAGAGGTCGGCAACATCGGTGGTGAGGTTGGTGAAGCCCCAGGCGACCCGCTCGTTGTGGCCGATCACGACCCCCGGGAGGCCAGAGAACGAGAAGCCGCCGACATCGAACGGACAGTCCTCGCCCACCGTCGAGCAGCGCAGCTGCACCTGGTACCAGACACTCGGCAGCGCCGCGCCGAGGTGCGGATCGTTGGCGAGCAGCGGCATCCCCGACTCGGTGAGCTCGCCCGAGACGACCCACGAGTTCGAGCCGATGCCCTCACCGACATCGCCGACGAGCATGCTCGCCGCTTCGATGACGCTGTCGGCCTCGCCCCATTCGATCGTCGTCACAGCGTTCTGGATGCCGGAGTCCTCGCCGTCGCCGGCGGAGGCGGTGTCGGCATCCGCGCCGCTGCTGGCTTCGGGAACGGTGGAGATCTGCGGCACGATCACGGGATTCTCATCGAATGGGTAGGCGGGGTAGAGCTTCTCGAGCATCGTGAGGCTGTCGTCCGGAGCGGCTTCATCGCCGGTGTCGGCGACGAGCATCGCGCGCTCGGTCTCGTCCTCCAGGTTGCTGCGCAGATCCCAGGCCATGGCCTTCAGCCAGGCGACCGAATCCACCGGTTCCCAGGGCTCGATCTCGTAGTCGGGGTTCTGTATTCCGAGAACGGCATACTCCAACGAGACCTGGTCGCCGTCGTTCTCAGCGAGGTAGGCGTTCACGCCGTCGGCATAGGACTCGTAGTACGACCTGGTCGCCTCATCGAGCGCCTCGACCTCCTGCTCGGCGACCTCATGCCATCCGAGCGTGCGCAGGAACATATCCGTCGCCGCTTGGGATTCGCCGAACATCTCCGCGACCCGGCCGCTGGTGACGTGGCGGCGAAAGTCCATCTCGAAGAAGCGATCCTGCGCGTGGACGTAGCCCTGCGCGTAGAACAGATCCTCTGAGGAGTCTGCCGTGATGGTCGGCACGCCCAGCGCGTCGCGCTGCACCGTCACCTGCGATTGCAGCCCGTCGACCTCGAGCTCGCCGGAGGTCTGCGGGAAGGAGCGCTGGATCGTCCACACGACGAAGAACGCCACGGCGACGGCGACCACCATGATTCCCGCGACGACGAGAAAAGCGATCCGCCCGATCTTGGCGCCGAGACGTCGGGGAGCAGGATCAACGGATTCGTTCGTCATGGCACAGCTTTCAGGGTCGACACAGGGACTCGGTCTCACCGTTCCCCAGAGCGCGTCTCGGGTACGCGCTCTGAAAGCTTATCCGACTACGGCTTTCTTTCGCGGAGGCCGGTGGACAACCTCCCGGGTGTCAGTTCAGTGCGACGGGAGTTCCACGACGTCGAACTGCACGAAGGCATCTCCGGGCATCTCGGCAACGACCGTCTGCGCGGACTCCGCGCCGCGGGCGAGGAGTTCTCTGGGGATGTCCGCAGTGACGTGATACACCCCGGGGTAGACGAGATACAGCATCGGAGCGCTCTCGGGATCAGCCGCGAACACCTCATCGACACCGCCGAGGCGGAACGGAGCAGGCTCCAGCGAGACCTTGCTCTGTACTGCGTCGACCGACATGGATAACGTCAACGACTGTGTGAGAACCCACGCGGACTCCGACTCGTCCCACCGAACCTGCAGCGATGCGTCCTGTTCCTGCCCATCGAGCTCGTAGGTGAAACGCACCCGTCGCACGTCGGCGTCGCCGTCCACCTCCGCGGCGCGGGGCTCCACCGTGACGTCTGTGATGAGAGCTTCCGCGCCCTGCAATACGGCATCGGTGCGCAGAGTGTCGAAGTCGCCGACCTCCTCGGCGGTCGATCCGCCGTGCTGCTCTTCCACGGCAGCCGCGTCGAGTGCCGTGGCCGTCGACGCATCGCCGGTGGCGATAGCGGTCAGATACTCGGTCACCACCTCAGTGGGGTCGGGCCGCTGCGGGCCGCCGATGCAGCCGGTGAGCAGGAGTGACAACAGCGAGACCATGCCGGATGCCGCGAGGATCGATCCTCTACTGGATCTGCGCAAAAGACGGCTTCCTCCAATCGACCATGTCGATCTGGATCGCGTCGAGCTTGTTCGACACCCCCTGCGTTGAGCGGACGAAGAGCTGGACGGCGGCGATCCCCGAGACGACGACGCCGATCAGTGCCGTCACGAGCGACAGGGCTGCGGCGATGATGCCGATCACAGGGCCGACTCCTGTCTCGAATGTGGCCGCGCCGACGACGAGACTGAGGATGGCGGCGACCACACCCAGGATGGCCGCAACTGCCCCGACGACCAGGGCGAGGAGTTCGAGGTAGTAGTTCTCGATGTCGTCCGCATGAGTGCGCAGGACGCCCTTGATCGAACTCATCACCGGCTCGATGCGAGCGAGGTCATCGATCTGGTTCTCTGTCGCGACCTCGTACCGTCTCGAGGGCTCGCCATCGTCCCAAGACATCAGGCCGTCGAGCTGGTCCTTGTTGATATCCATCCGGGCGGTTGCGCCGCCGATATCCCCGAGCTTCTCGGCGACCGCGCGCAACTCGTCTGGGCTGCCCAGGTACGCGGCTGCCTCGCGGAGGACGCGGACGCGGGCGAGGCAGTCATTGAGCGCCACGAGTGCCGCGTCGGTGATCTGTTGCGCGACCCAGTCGATCACCGGGTCTGGGACGAGGACGGCGCCTATTCCGAGATAATGGTTCGCTGCCGCCTCGACGGCGGTGTGAATCAGACCCGGCGCATCTCGAATCGCGTCATTCACGCGTCGCTCGGCGTCGTCGAGATGGTTGGTGATCTGCTCCCGCAGCACGTCAACGTAGCTCATAGTGCAGCCATCTCTCCCTCGACTCGTGCGATCTCTTCTTCCGCGTAGCCTTCCATCTCCATATACTCGATGGCGGAGTCGAGCAGTGCGCGAGCGATACCTTCGAAGACCTCTTCGCCATCGTGCAGATAGGTGGCCACCGAACTCATCGTTGTGTTGAAGGCGGCGAACAGCTTGCTCGAACCGGGCACCAGCGCGAACGCCTGGCGGTCGATATCGACACTCTCCACCGACTCTTTCCACTTCTGCATCTGAAGGCTCCACACCTGCCAGGATCCGTTGGCATCCTCGCGGAGGGCTTCCTCGTCGTACTCGGCCAAGATTCCCTCTATTCGAATCGATGGAAGGCATCCGATGCCTTCGCGGCTTGTTGGGCGACGCGGAGTATTTCTTCGGCGATCAGCTCATCGGTGGATGATTGCACCCACGGGTCTGTCGTCTCGACGCTGCGGATGTTCCCGAGAGACGCCGTGACCGAGAACTGACCCAGGTCATCGGAGATGGTCACGGACGGTGGCTCCTCACCCGAGGAGACCGCGTCGATGATCGCGGTTGACACTTCGATCGGCGGGGTCGGTCCCGTTGCGAGAGTGAGCTGGAAAGCGGAGCTGATGGATGCCGTGAACGCAGCGCCCGTTCGGTTCTCCGACGGTCCGGTCACCGTGAGGCCGACAGGAAAGCCGGAGTCACTGAGGGTGATGTCCACGTTCACGGTGTCGGGCGGAATGTACTCCGCGAGCTTGCTCTCCACGTCCTTCTGACTCTGACGGAGCGTGTCCTGAATCGAGGCGCCCTGCTCTTGCAGCAACTGCATTCGTTCGAGGAGGTTCGGCGTCGGGTCGCCGTTCATGCCCACCGTTCCTTGAGCTTGTTCCGGCCACGCGCGTAGCGGTCTGCGCTTCTCGCGCTGGCCGCTGCAGCCTGGGCGAGAATCTTATTCATCTCGGTGAGTCGCGCGGTCCATTCGACCTGCGCGGCGTCGTATGCATCGGAAGCTTCTCCAGTCCACGCAGCACGCAGAGTGGTTACTTTGGTGTCGAGCACATCCAAGGCGTCAGCGATGCCGCGATTCGCTTCTTCGATCGCAGCTACTGCCCCCCGTATGCGCCCCGGATCGTAGGACTTCACGGGACTCATGGTCACAGTCTAGTAACACGGCCGCGAAAAGCGAGGGGCCACCCTCGATGAGATCGAGTGTCAGTCGGTGCCGGAGTCGAACGCCGCGCGCTCGGATGCGGAGTCCACAGCGCCCGCGAGAGCGTCGTCACCAGCATCCGATGCGGTGATCTCCGAGGCCTCACCGGCTGTCACGCGCCCGACGAGCTCGCCCGTGGCTCCGCCGACGAGGCCGAGGCCGGCGTACTGCTCGAGCCGGGTGCGCGAATCGGCGATGTCGAGGTTGCGCATGGTGAGCTGGCCGATGCGGTCGATCGGTCCGAAGGCGGCGTCGCCGACGCGCTCCATCGACAGCTTCTCCGGACCGTAGGAGAGGTTCGGGCTGGTGGTGTCGAGGATCGTCCAGTCGTCGCCGCGGCGCAGGCGGATCGTGACCGTGCCCGAGATCGTGAGCCCGACCCAGCGCTGGATCGACTCGCGCAGCATGAGCGACTGCGGCTCGAGCCAGCGGCCCTCGTACATGAGGCGGCCCAAGCGCCGGCCCTGCTCGTGGTAGGTCGCGAGGGTGTCCTCGTTCAGGATGCCGTTGACAAGGCGCTCGTACGCGATGAACAGCAGCGCCATGGCTGGAGCCTCGTAGATGCCGCGCGACTTCGCCTCGATGATGCGGTTCTCGATCTGGTCGCTCATGCCGAGGCCGTGGCGTCCGCCGATCGTGTTCGCTTCGTTCACGAGGGCGACCGGGTCGGAGTACTCGACGCCGTTGATGGCGACGGGTCGACCGGCCTCGAACGTCACGGTGACGTCTTCGGTCTCGATCGCGACGGACGGATCCCAGAACTTCACGCCCATGATCGGGTCGACGGTCTCGAGTGACACGTTCAGGTGCTCGAGGGTCTTCGCCTCGTGGGTAGCGCCCCAGATGTTGGCGTCGGTCGAGTAGGCCTTCTCGGCGGCGTCGCGGTAGGGGAAGCCGTGCTCGACGAGCCATTCGCTCATCTCCTGGCGGCCGCCGAGCTCGGTGACGAAGTCGGCGTCGAGCCAGGGCTTATAGATGCGCAGGCGCGGGTTCGCGAGCAGGCCGTAGCGGTAGAACCGCTCGATGTCATTGCCCTTGTAGGTGGAGCCGTCGCCCCAGATGTCGACGCCGTCCTCTTTCATGGCGCGCACGAGCATGGTGCCGGTGACGGCGCGGCCGAGAGGGGTCGTGTTGAAGTACGTCTTGCCGCCCGAGCGGATGTGGAATGCGCCGCACTGCAGGGCGACGAAGCCCTCTTCGACCAGCGCGGTCTTCGCATCGACGATGCGGGCGATCTCAGCACCGTACTCAAGGGCCCGGTCAGGGATGGACTCGATGTCGTCCTCATCGGGCTGGCCGAGATCACCGGTGTAGGTGCAGGGCACTGCACCCTTCTCGCGCATCCAGGCGACGGCGACGGAGGTGTCGAGTCCTCCGGAGAAGGCGATGCCGACACGCTCGCCGACGGGGAGTGACTGAAGGACCTTGGACATGCGATCCAGTCTATCGGCCGGGTGTTCTGGTCCTGATCGCGGATGCCGCCGCTCGCTCGGACCCGAGGACTTCTCGCGGATGGGAGGAAGGATCTCACAGAATCCTCCTCCTATCCCGGCGTTCTCCTCCCGAGGGCGAGTGGATGCCGTCGGCCCGGAGTTCGCCGGTGCCAGCGGCTTCGCCACCGGGGCGCTGCTGGTCATGCTCGTCGACTCGATGGTGCCCGACGCCCAGTCGCGGCCTGAGCGGTCACATCAGGCGGACAGTGACGCCGAGTTTCGCGTACGTCGGCTCTGCGCGTCGGTCGCACGAGAGCAGTGTGACCCCCGCAGCCTTCGCGGCGAGACCGACGAGACCGTCGTACACCGCGCCGCCCGCGATCCCCGCACGCACGAATGTCTGCGTCGACTGCAAGGCCGCTGACGCAGGAAGGGAGACGGATGCGGGGAACGCCCGATCCATGATCTCGGCGACGCGATCGGGGCGCAGCCGGGCCGAACCGGGGAGTCGCGTCAGTACCGAGAACGTCTCGAACAGCGCGTGTCCGGCTAAGCCGAGTACCGAGTCGGTCACCGCTTCGCTCACGGCTTCGTGCGCAGGGTCCGCGTCGCGGATCAGCGCCAGCGCAGCGCTCGTGTCGAGCAGGAGGTCAGCGCTGGTCGGCAAGACGCAACTCGCGGATGTCTTCGGGGGTGAGAACGGGGCCGCCGGTGATCACGAGCCTGCCGTCCTTCTCGACGACGTTGTCGTGCGTTTCGACTTCGATGCGGATGCCCGTGCCGTCCATGACCAGATCGACCGGCCCGGGCACCATCCCCAGGCGCTCGCGCAGCGCGGCGGGGATGACGATACGCCCTGCCTTGTCCATGGTCGCCTTCATGCCATCAGAATACCATCGTGATGGCAGACGAGCTCAGAGTCCCGGGTACTCCTGCATCCGCTCCTCGAACTCGGCGCGGTCGTCCTCGCTGAGCAGCTCGGGTGCGAGGAAGTAGATCTGCAGCCCCTCCAGCGGCTCGCCCGTCGTGGCCGTTTCGGCCTCGCGCTCGGCGCGCAGTTCGCCGTCCGGATCGTTCGAGAGGTCGTAGATCATCGCATAGAAACGCAGCGGATCAGGGTAGTTGTCGGAGTACCACTCCCAGGTGTGCTGCGACAGCGGATCGGTGGAGCCGTAGAACTTCTCGAGGATCGTGTCGTCGAGGGTCGATGACGGATCGTTGAACGAGTACATCCCGTACATGCCGTACTCGATGAGCACGTCTTCGATGACGCCCATGACGGCGAGTTTGCGGTCGTGGTCCTGGATCGGTTCGTTCGTCATCCACGGCACCGAGATGTACTGCACGAGCATGGATTCGCCGCCGTAGCCGTTGCGTTCGGGGCGCAGGTCTTCCGCTCCGGCCTCGGTCCAGGTGTACCCGAACCGCTCGCTGAGCCGGTTCCTGATCTCGGCCAGCGCGGCGTCGCTCTGCGCTCGCACCTCTTCGAGCGACGGCTGCCTGAGGACCTCGCCGGCAGAGAGATCCTTGATGCCCGGATACGCCTCTTCGTGCCTCTGCTCGTCGGTCTTCTGACCGTCGTAGCTGCCGGATGCCGACGTCTGCAGGGCGCTCATCGCGCCGACGGTCGCGACGTTGAGCATCAGGGTGATGACCAGAGCGGATGCTCCCAGCACCCGCCCGCGCGACGAGAACAGCGCTGCGACGACGACACCGACGACGACCAGCTGCAGTGTCAGCATCGTCACGCCATAGAGCAGATCGGTGAGGCCGGCCAGCAGTGTGCCCAACAGCACGAGCGCGAACAGGATCGCCGTCACCAACGCGATCCAGCCGATCGCATTCGCGGGCTGTTTCTCCGCCGGCGCCTCGGCGCTGCTGACGATCGGCGATGACGGCGTCGGGGCGCCCTCGACTCGGCGGGCGCCGTGGTATCCGCCGGGAGGCGGCACCGGCGGTGCGCCCTCGACTCCGGCGATGTAGCGCGCGCGCTTCGGATCTACCATGGCTTGTCCGTCCCGCCGCCCGGGGCGTCTTCGCCCTCGTCGTTCTGCTGACGCTCCTCGGCGCCCTCTTCGAGCTTCTGCTGCAGGTCATCGAGCTGGTCCTCGCCGGGTTGTTGCGGCAGCTCCTGCTCCTCGCCGTCACCGGGATCCTGCGGCTGTTGCTCGTTCTGCTGCTGCTTCTCCTGCAGTCTGTCCTGCAGGTCGTCGAGGGTGTCGCTCATGTCGCGCTCGGGGTCGGGAGACTGCGAGTCGGCCTCGTCGCTGTTGCACTCCTCGGGCGTCTCAGCGGTGACCTGCAGCCCCTCGCCGTACAACTGAGCGGCCGCCTCGCCGTCACCTTCTGCACGGGCGGCATCGCCCTGCCGTTCGATGACGAGCGCGAGATTGACCCGCACCGCGCACACCTCGAGACCGGATGCCAGAGGCAGCGCCTCTTCGAGCTCGGCGCGTGCACCGTCGAGTTCCTCGGCGCCGGCCAGAGCGGTGCCGAGGTTGTACGGCGCTTTGAACGGCTCGAACCAGTTCAACGCCCCCTGCCCCTGCGCCGCCGACGCCGAACCGGAGTAGTCGCCGACGACATAGGTCGAGATCGCCTGGTGCGCGAAGCCGTACATGCTCAGCAGCTTGCCGGCGAACAGCAGGGCGGCAATTGTGATCGGCAGGGTCCCGATCACGATCCAGCGGCGGATGCTGCGGCGCCGCCGATTCGCCGCGAGCAGAGCGGCCGCGGCATCCGCGTGCGTGGGCGTTGTCATGCATCGCCTCCATGCCGTGGTGGGTCGTTGAGCGGAGCGGCCGGAGGCCGCGAAGACGAAACGGGTTGAGCGACCGAAGGGAGTCGAAGCCTGCCCTCGCTCAACGACCCGTGAGGAGAGCCTTCGCGCGGGGTGGCCAGCCCGCGCAGCTGCGCGACGAGCATGGTGGCCCGGGCCAGTTCGACGCCGAGCAGCAGCACGATGAGCAGCGCGAACACCCAGTACAGCTCGGTCACGTTGCCGACCTCGCCGGACTCGGCGTAGTTCGTAGTCGTGGCGGGGGCCTCTGGCAGGTCGAGTGCGGCCTCAGCATCCCGAAGCTGGAACGGCACGTCCAGCTCACCGGCGATGGCCTGCAGATTGGTGTCGTCGATCACCGACATCGCCGGCTCGCCCTGATACTCGATGTACCCGCCCTCGTCGCCGTCGAAGTTGCCCGAAGTGATCTTCATCGGCCCACCCGCGCTCGTGCCGTAGCCGAGCACGCCGCCGCCGTCGACGAACTCGGCGCTCGCCGAGAACGATTCCGGTTCTGTCGTGACGGTCTGCTCGCCGTCGCCGAGGTAGAACACCATGCGCGAACGGTCGGGTGCCGACTCGGCGGCACCGGCGAGGGTCTCCTGCAGCATCGTGTTCGCGATGCCGATCGAACTGCCGCGCGACTGCGACGTGACCTCGGGGCGCAGGATTTCGAGCGACGACATCAGCGCGGTGGTGTCGGTCGTGAGCGGCAGACGCTGCTCCGCCGCTGCGGCGAAGGTGATCAGCGCGAAGCGCGCTCCCGGGTACTCGTCGACGATCGACTGCACGTCGGCGCGGACGCCGTCGAGGCGCGGCAGATCGCCGTCCCAGTCTTCGGCCACCATGCTCGCCGTCGTGTCGAGCACGATGACGATATCGGTGTCGGTCGCGAGGGTCTGGGTGGCGCCGCCCGGGATGCCGGGGCGCAGCAGCATCACGAAGATCGCCAGCAGCATCACCAGGCGCATCGACCACAGCGCGCGCTGCCCGCGCACCAGCATCCACACCGCCAGCGCGGCGACGGGCGCGAACAGCAGGATCAGCAGGAAGACGTTGAGCACGGGTTGGAAGATCACAGGCGCACCCTCCACAACAGCACGACGAAGCCGAGGCCGAGCACGAACAGCACTGCGATCCACAGGTTCGGGTCGTCTGTCCACACCACCTGCGCCTGGCCGCGCAGCTCGGTGGCATCCTGTTCCTGCACATCGGTGATGATGTCGGCGACGGTGGTCGTGTCGCGCAGCCCGTACGCCTCGCCGCCGGTCGCTTGCGCGGCGGCGACGAGCTCGTCGCTCATCTCGGTGTTCACCCCCTGCACGGGGTTGAGGGCGAAGACGCGTACGCCGGCGGATGCCGCGTAGTTCGCCGCCTCTTCGAGCGAGACGATGGATGCCCCGGCGAGCTCATTGTCGGTGGCGAGGATGAGCGACCGGCTGCGGTCATCGTCGAGATTGTCGAAGCGCATCGCGCACGAGGCCAGACCGTCGCCGATGAGCGAGGCGCCGGGACCGTTGAGGGTGCCGATCCAGTGCTCGGGGACCTCTTCCATGTAGTCGAAGCTCGACCGGATGCTCTCCAGGTGCGTGCGGATGAACTCGTAGTCATCGGTCAGCGGGAACACCTGCACCGGCGAGCTGTTGAAGATCGTCAGCCCGATGCGCTCGCCCTCGAAGCCGTCCAGCAGCTCTTCGAACACCGTGAGCACCTCGACATCGACGTCGCTCATGGACCCCGAGACGTCGAGGCACAGCATGATGTCGCGACTGGTGTTGACCGGCTGGATCGTCTCCGACGACATGGGGCGGGCGGCGACCACCCCACCGATGACCGCCGCGATCATGCCGAGCGCGATCACCCCGACCAGCGCCGTGGTGCGTCGCCGCACGGCACGACGGAACGACGGCAGCGCGCGCAACCGCTCGGCGCGGGCGATCGGCGCGCTCGGCTGCTGCCGGTGCCGGGCGCTCCTGCGCAGACCGATCAGCAGTCCGATCGCGATCGCGACGATGACGACCGCGACGGCGACGAGGATGACCCACCAGTTCTCTAGTGCCATGACTTCACCACGGCGCGGGCGGCGTCGGCGCCGGCGTGCGGGTCGAGGGCGGGGCCGCGGCGGAAGACGCTCGGGTAGTAGTGCCGGCTGATCGCATCGATCAGCTCGGGCTGCACGCCGAGGCGTACGAGGTCGTCGAGAGCGAGCACCGGCGCTTCGAGGCCGCTGTACTCGTTGACGAACGTGCGCACCACGCGGCTGAGTTCGAGGTTCGCGGCGCGTGCGGTCAGGGTGCCCGCCCGATATGCGGCTTCGATCCGCCCGATCTCATCGCTGTATTCCGTTCGCAGCAAAGAGAGCACATCACCCGTCGGCGGTGTGACCTGCGCCGCTCCGTGCAGGGCGATGCTGCGCTTCGGGCGGGTGAGGAAGAACACCAGCCACAGCGCGAGGATCAGCAGTGCGATGACGCCCAGCGCCAGCACGATCCATCCCCAGCCGTACTGCGCCGGAGGGTACAGCTCGTCAGTTGCCGACATGCGCCCTCCGGTTCAGCATGCGCAGCAGGTCGCCCACCGCGTCATCCTGGGTGTCGAGGGCAGCCCTGCTGATCTCGAGCCGGTCGAGCAGGTCGTCGCGCCGTGCGGCATCCGCCTGCGACTGCGCGACGATCTCGCCGAGCACCTCCGCATCGCCGTGCACGAAATCGGGAATGGACCAGCGGGTGCTCACATCAGCGCGAGCCGCGTGCGTCGCGTGCGCGAGCACCGGGTCGGCGTCGCGGATGCTGATCCACAGCACATCATGCTGCACGCGCAGGCGGCGCAGCATCCGCTCCGTCTCGTCGGTGACGGGGGCCTCGTCGGTGACGATGACGACGATGCAGCGGCGGGCGATCGTGCGCGCGACGAACGAGAGCAGTGCGTCGCGGTCGCTCGGCGCGCTCGCCGTCGCGATTGCGTGGTCGATCGTGCGCAGGGCGTGCTCGAGGGCCCCCTCGCTGCGGCCGGGCGCGCGGCGGCGGATGCGGTCGGCATCGCCGTGCACGACGCTGAAGTCGTCACCGTGCCGCAGAGCGAGCACCCCGAGGGCGCCGGTGGCGAGCAGGGCGAGATCCTTCTTCGGCTTCTCGTCGTGCGAGAGCGCGGTCATCGAGAGACCGGTGTCGACGACGAACAGCACCGTGTGCATCCGGTTGGCGCGGTGCCGTTTGACCAGCGGCTCGCCCATCCGTGCCGTGGCGCGCCAGTCGATGTCGCGCACCTGATCGCCGTACTCGTAGTGGCGCAGGTCTTCGAAGTCGAGGCTGCGCCCGTGCAGCAGAGACGCGTAAGCGCCGTCGAGCGCATGCATCGACTTCTGCGACGAGTGGATGAAGAGCTTGCTCTTCACCTGTGTGATCAGGCTGGCCATCGGTGCGCGGTCAGGGGGTCGGCACCGAGGTGAAGATCTGGTCGATGATCTCTTCGCTTCGGATGCCCTCGGCATCCGCCTCGAACGTCAGCAGTACACGGTGGCGGAGCACGACGTGGCGGAGGGTGCGGATGTCTTCGGGGATGACGTGCGCGCGGCCGTTGAGCAGCGCGAGTGCGCGGGCCGCCTGCAGGAAGGCGATGCTCGCACGCGGACTGGCGCCGTACTTGATGAAGCGGGCGCGGTCCTCGCCGATGTACGGCCCCGGGTTACGCGTGACGTAGGCGATCGAGACGATGTAGTTGCGGATCGCGGCGTCGACGTAGACACGGGATGCGATGTCCTGCAGCTGCTGGACATCGTCGAGTGTGACGGCGCTCTGAACGTGCCGGTCGGGGTCGAGCACGCCCGAGTCAATGCGGCTGAGGATCTCGAACTCGTCGGCCGGGCTCGGGTACTCGACGATCTCCTTGAGGAGGAAGCGATCCATCTGCGCCTCGGGCAGTTCGTACGTGCCCTCCTGCTCGATGGGGTTCTGCGTGGCGATCACGAGGAACGGCTTGGGCAGGTGGTGCACCTCGCCGCCGATCGTGGTCTGGTGCTCTTGCATCGCCTCGAGCATGGCCGACTGCGTCTTGGCACTCGAGCGGTTGATCTCATCGAGCAGCACGAAGTTCGCGTGCACCGGCCCGAGCACGGTGCGGAACGAGCCGGTCTGGGCGTCGTAGATCTGATTGCCGGTGATGTCGCTGGGCAGCAGGTCAGGGGTGCACTGGATGCGCTTGAAGCTCGCCTTGACGGTGTCGGCGAGGGTGGATGCCGCGGTTGTCTTGGCGAGACCCGGGACGGACTCGAGCAGGATGTGGCCGCCGGCGATGAGCGAGACGAGCAGGCTGGTGCGCAGCCGTTCCTGGCCGACCATCTTCGCCGAGTACGAGTCGGAGATGACCTTCAGGATGCCGGCCGCGCGGGTCATCTCGGCATCGGACGGGCCGTCGCTTACGGGTGCGGATGCCGGCGCTGGTGCTGGTGCCGGTGCCGGTGCCGTTTGCTGTGCCGGCGCCGGAGCACGCGGTGCTGGCGGACGCGGCGGGGGCGGAGGAGCGGAAGGGGCGTTCGGGGTGGCGGCGTTCGACTCGTCCATCACTGTCTCCTCGCATGCGCGGGGATCGCACGTCGCGCTCCCCTGTGACAGCGTAATCGCCGCGTCCGCTTCGCGCGCCTCGAGGGGACGGGCAGAGATCCCCATCCCCGTGCGTGTCAGTCGCTCATATATCGGGAGCATCGCCGCGGCGACGGCCGACCCACACGACGAATGTCGCGACGGCGATGATCGCCGCGGCGATGCCGACGATGTACCCGGCCACTGTGAGATAGCTGGCACCGGGCAGGTTCGGGTCCAGGAACGGATAGGGGTACCACCACGGGGTGCCGGTGGCGGGAGCAGTGATGACGTTGGCGCGCACCAGCGTGTAGACGGCCCACACGATGGGGAACGCGGCCGCGGTGAGCACGGTGCGCCACGGCATCGAGCGCCGCCGTGGCGCGAACAGGACATCCGCGAGCATCGCCAGGGGGATGACGACGTGCAGCGTCTCATTCGTCCACACATCCGAGATGCCCGCGATCGAGATATGGCGCAGCAGCGCGTTGTAGACGATGCCGGTCACGATCATGTAGGTGCTGGCGCACACCAGGAGAGTCGCCAGCCAGGCCGGCTCCGCCTGCGTGCTCGGCCTCGTCCGCAGCATCCAGACCGCGGCGATGATGAGTGTCGCGACGGCGATGAGGTTGGACAGGATCGTGAAGTAGCTGAAGAAGTTGGCGACGACGGTCGGTACGTGCCCGGCCCATGCGGTATCCGCTCGAAGCGCATTGCCGATGGCGAGTGTCAACTGTCGGATGATCGCGGTGAGGCCGAGCGCCGCCGCGGCGAGTCGTGCGTACGGCCACCAACTGATCATCTTTCCTCCGCGCACACTTTACCTAGGGGGTGGTGTGCCGCGTCGACCCCCGGTATAAGTTGAGTGCATCGGTGGACCGCCGATACTCCGAGGAGAGGAATGTTCATGGGTGCTCTGGATGATCTGACCAAGAAGGCGCAGGACTTCATCGGCGACAACAAGGACAAGATCGACGAGGCGCTGCACAGCGAGCAGGCAGAAGACATCTCGGACAAGATTCTTGATGGTGTCGAAGGCGCTGCGAACAAGGTGACCGGCGGCGCGCACGAAGACAAGATCAGCGGCGTGCGCGACAACATCGACAAGGCTGTCGGCAACG
This sequence comes from Microbacterium sp., assembly GCF_052102115.1. Taxonomy (GTDB): domain Bacteria; phylum Actinomycetota; class Actinomycetes; order Actinomycetales; family Microbacteriaceae; genus Microbacterium. The sequence continues at coordinate 29,804 of NZ_JBQDVP010000002.1, read as the reverse complement.
AGTGAACTGCCCTGAAGCCCGCCTCCGCAGATGACGGAGGCGGGCTTCTTCGTGTCAGGTCAGTTGTCAGGTCAGTTGCCTGTGCATCGGCGGCGCAGTGCGGCTCTCTCGACGCGTGTGCATCGAAGCGGCTACCTTTACATCAAGGACCGCACGCTGGTCTGCGCCGGGGCGTCATTCATGAACATGAGCGAACCGGAGCGGCCGTATCTCGCCACCGCCGAGGGCGGGTCGTTCTGTCCGGCAGGGCCGTTCTCACCCTCGACGTCGACGGCGGAAGGGTCGAATTCGCTACGGCGGAGAAGGGCGACCTCATCGGGCACACCGCCCTCACGCGTGAGCGAACGCAGGCCGTCACCGTGGCGGGCGAGATCCTCACCGTCGTCGTGATCCCCCTCGCGACGGTCGACGACCTGATCCGCACACGCCCTCGGCTTGCCGCCGAGATCGGCGAATCGCTCGAACTCAAGCGGAGTCTCGCGGCGGAGACGCTGGCGGAGCTGGGCGTCGATCGGCCCCGCGGGATGCCGCGGGCAGCCGCATACGTGCCAGGCGTTTCGCGTCGGTGATCGAGGTCGCCGAGACGATCCGGCCGCCTTCGACAGTGCAGGCCATGAGCGAGATCGGCCGTCCGGTCGGCCCCCAAGCCAGGATGCCGGGCTGACCGTTCACGTTGACGCGCCGCGCTTCGACGCGTTCGGGGTCTCCGTTGCGCACGACAGCGAGCACCTCATTCGCGCCCACCTTCACGGTCGTGCCGTGCGCGGTGTGGTGGTGCCACGTCACATCCGGATCGAGTGTGCGCATCAGCGCATCAAAGTCTCCCTCGCGCGCTGCGGTGAGGAACGCATCGACCACCTCGCGGCTCCGACGATGCTCTTCGTGGGGAGCCGGATGCTGCACCTTGCGTCGAGCGCGACTCGCGAGCATCTTCGCGGCATCCGCTGAGCGACCGACGATCGGCCCCACTTCGGCGAACGGCACGCCGAAGACATCGTGCAGGACGAAGGCGAGGCGCTCGGTGGGCTGGAGAGAGTCGAGGACGACGAGCATGGCGAGGCCCACAGCATCCGCCTCGATGGCAGCATCCTCGGGGCCGTCGGCGTCTTCGGTGACGATCGGGTCGCCGTCGTCATCGGCCAGCACCGACTCGCCGCGTGCCGTCCGGCCGCGCAGCGTGTCCACGCAGATTCGCCCGATGACACGGGTGAGCCAGCCGCCGAGATTCTCGATCTCATCGTCGGCATGCCGTGCCAGCCGAAACCAGGTCTCCTGTACGGCGTCTTCGGCGTCTGCCCGTGAGCCGAGCGCACGCGTCGCGACCGCGAGCAATTGCGCCCGGTGCTGTTCGAACGCCGCGGCGAGTTCGATCTTCTGCATCTTCGTTACCTTTCCACGATTTGATCCGTCATTCACTGTGACGGGCCCGAACGGGCAAAGGTAACGAGGAGGACTCCATGAATATCGCACTGTGGATCGTCACCGGACTGCTGGCTGTGGCCTACGGCGCCGGGGGGATCAGTCAGATCGTCCTGACGAAGGAGCGCTACCGGTCGCTGGCGAACAGCCAGCACTGGGTCGACGACTTCGACGCGGGGCACATCAAGGCGATCGGAACGATCAAGCTCGTCGGCGTGGTCGGGATGGTCCTGCCGCCGCTGGTGGGCATCGCCCCGATCCTCTCGCCGATCGCGGCGTGCGGGCTCGCGCTCGTGATGGCAGGCGCCGCCACGACGAGGTTCCGCCGCAGCGAGTGGGCACTGATGGTGGGAGACACCGCCTACATGCTCCTGTTCATCTTCGTGGCGTGGGCCCGGTTCGCGCTCGCCCCGTACGGAGCGTGAACGCGACAGTCCCCAGGGGGTTCGGCACCTGATCGGCGCCGAACCCCCTTGGCTAAGATGGAGTTCGCCCGAACGGGCCAGCTCATCGGCCGGTGCAAACCCGGCGAAAGCAAGGGGGACACCCATGCCAGGAATCGTGATCGTCGGCGTCCAATGGGGCGACGAGGGCAAGGGAAAGGCCACCGACCTGCTCGGTGACCGCACCGACTGGGTCGTGAAGTTCAACGGCGGCAACAACGCCGGTCACACGGTCGTGGTCGGCAACGAGAAGTACGCGCTGCACCTGCTGCCCAGCGGCATCCTGTCCCCCGGCGTTACGCCGGTGATCGGCAACGGCGTCGTGATCGACCTCGAGGTGCTCTTCGACGAGCTCGAGGCGCTCGGCGCCCGCGGCGTCGATGTCTCGAAGCTGAAGATCAGCGCCAACGCGCACATCATCACGCAGTACCACCGCACGCTCGACAAGGTCACCGAGCGCTTCCTCGGCAAGCGCAACATCGGCACGACCGGCCGCGGCATCGGCCCGGCGTATGCCGACAAGATCAATCGCGTCGGCATCCGGATTCAAGACCTGTTCGACGAGAACATCCTGCGTCAGAAGGTCGAGGGAGCGCTCGACCAGAAGAACCACCTGCTGGTCAAGGTCTTCAACCGCCGCGCCGTCACTGTCGACGAGATCGTCGACGACCTGCTCTCGTACGCTGAGCGCGTGCGTCCGATGGTCACCGATACCGGGCACTTGCTCGACGAGGCTCTCCAGCGCGGCGAGGTCGTCGTGTTCGAGGCCGGCCAGGCGACCATGCTCGACATCGACCACGGCACGTACCCCTTCGTCACCTCGTCGTCGGCGACCGCGGGCGGCGCATCGACGGGAACGGGCGTCGGCCCGAACCGACTCGACCGCATCGTCGGCATCGTCAAGGCGTACACGACCCGCGTCGGCTCGGGGCCGTTCCCGACCGAGCTGCTCGACGAGCAGGGCGAGTGGCTGCGCAAGACCGGGTTCGAGTACGGCACCACCACCGGGCGCACCCGCCGCACGGGGTGGTACGACGCCCCGATCACCCGCTACGCCACTCGGATCAACGGCATCACCGACCTCGTGCTCACCAAGCTCGACGTGCTGACCGGTCTCGAGCAGATCCCGGTCTGCGTGGCCTACGACGTCGATGGCGAGCGCTTCGACGACGTGCCGGTGAACCAGACCGACTTCCACCACGCGAAGCCGATCTACGAGTACTTCCCGGGGTGGAGCGAAGACATCTCCACGGCCCGCACCTTCGACGATCTTCCGCAGACCGCGCAGGAGTACGTGCTCGCGCTCGAGAAGATGAGCAACACGCGCATCTCGGTCATCGGCGTCGGGCCGGAGCGCGACCAGGTGATCGTGCGCCACGACCTCGTGGACTGAGCGCATGACGCAGTTCTGGGTCGGCGGCTATGGCACCGACATGGACGGGAGTGCCGGCGGCATCGGCCTGTTCGAAGGCGACGAGGGGCGTGAACCGGCGACCCTGGCGTACCGGGGCACGGCCGCCGCGGCCGCATCGCCGTCGTGGCTGGGGCAGCATCCATCGCTCGATGTCGTCTACGCGGCGCTTGAAGGCGCAGGCACGGTGCAGGCGTTCGTGCGGAACGGCGAGTCGTCTCTGGCGCCGCTCGGCGATCCCGTCGAGACGGGTGCCGGCGTGTGCCATCTGGCGGTCGCGCCCGGCGGCGGGTATCTGGTCGCGAGTTGTTACGGCGACGGCCGCGTCGTGCGCATCGGACTGGACGCCGGCGGCCGCCTGGGCGCCGCATCGGCAGGGGATGCCGCGATCGATCCCTACGGGGCGGGTGCCGGTGCCGACCAATCGAAGACGGTCGACTTCGCCGAGGTCTTCGCGTCGCTCGCAGAGTCGCAGAACGAGGCTCCGCGCTCGGGGCTGCTGCTGTTCGACGAGGCGCTGGGGCTCAATGCGGCGCCCGAGCCGGAACCGAAGCCCGTCGTCGACGCGCCGTCGCGCACCTCGCACGCGCATGCCGCGGCGTTCCTGCCCGACGGCCGCATCGCGACCACCGACCTCGGCTTCGACCTCGTGCGCATCTGGCGCCCCGGGTCGGCGCTCGTGCTCGACCACCAGATCGTGCTGCCGCACGGCGTCGGGCCGCGGCACATGGTCGTGCATCCCAGCGGACACCTGCACGTAGTGACCGAGTACTCCTGCGAGGTGTTCACGCTCGCCGCCGGTGCCGATGGCCGCTGGACCCTCGTCGCGGCGACGACAGTGAGCCCGGCAGCGCAGGTCGGTGTCGATTATCCGTCTGAACTCTCGCGCTCGCGCGACGGTGAGACGCTGTACGCCGGGGTGCGCGGCAGCAACACGATCGCCGCCCTGCGCGTGCGGGGCGCCGGAGAGACCGTCGAGCCGCTCGCGCTCGCCGACGCGGGTGTCGACTGGCCGCGGCATCACCTCGTGCACGACGGAGCGCTGCTCGTCGCCGGGCAGCGGTCGGATCAGATCAGCGTCCTCGACCTCGACGAGCGCACGGGCGTGCCGCGCAGCATCCGCCACCGCGCCGCGGCGCCCTCGCCATCCAGCATCCTGCTCGCCCGCTGAGGGGACACTTGTCGGCCCGGATCACACCTGCATGCTCAGATCCTGAGATTTCTGCTGACAGGGGTGATCGGGACTGACAAGTGTGGGCACGGCCGACTACGGCGCGGCATCCGTCTTGATCCACCGGATCGGGCCGGCGCCCTCGTTGCCGAGCACGTCAGACGGATTCTGCAGTGCGCAGGAGCTCAGGCTCAAGCATCCGCACCCGATGCAGCCGTCGAGATCCCCGCGAAGATGGTTGAGCTGGCGGATGCGGGCATCCAGCTCATCGCGCCACCGCTGAGACAGCCGCGCCCAGTCCTTCTTGGTGGGGGTTCGTCCCTCCGGCAGCGATTCGAGCGCCGCGCGGATGTCTTTGAGAGGGATGCCGACGCGCTGCGACACGCGGATGAAGGCGACCCGGCGCAGGGTGTCGCGCCGGTACCGGCGCTGGTTGCCGTCGGTGCGCTCGGAGTCGATCAGGCCGTTGCGTTCGTAGAAATGCAGGGCGGATGCTGCGACGCCGCTGCGCTTGGACAGCTCGCCGATCGTCAGCATCCGCGTCTTGTCGCCATCCAGCTGGGGCATGTTCGACTCCTCTGCGCGTCTCCGGCTTGACCTCAACCATAGTTGAGGTTCTAACGTCAGGGGAATGACAACGGATACAGGACCTGTGCGCACCTCTGGAACGTCCGCACCGGGAATCATGAGCGGCACGTTCCTCTGGATCACGATCGGCGCAAGTGCGCTCGTGTTTCTCGGCGCCTTCGAGTCGCTGGCGGTCACCACCGTGATGCCGGTGGTGAGCGCCGACCTCGGCGGTGAGCGCCTGTATGCCCTCGCCTTCGCAGGCCCTCTGGCCACCGGGGTCATCGGCATGGTCGCGGCAGGGAACTGGTCGGATCGCCGCGGACCCAGGGCACCTCTTTATACCGCGGTCGCGGCATTCGTCGCTGGCCTGCTCATCGCCGGACTCGCGCCAGGGATGGAGGTGCTCGTGGTCGGGCGCTTCGTGCAGGGGCTGGGCAGCGGGGCGATGATGGTCGCCCTGTACGTGGTCGTCGCGCGCGTGTACGCCCAGGAGCGGCATCCGGCGATCTTCGCCGCGTTCGCGGCCGCGTGGGTCGTGCCCTCTCTGATCGGGCCGACCGTCGCCGCCGTCGTGACCGACCTGTGGAGCTGGCACTGGGTCTTCCTCGGCGTCGTCGTCCTCTCACTCGCCGCCCTCCTCATGGTGGTTCCCGCGCTTCGTGGTCTGTCGCGCGGCGGCGATGCCTCGGCACCGTGGGCGTTCGGACGGCTGGGCTGGTCGGTGCTCGCGGCGGTCGCCGTGCTCGCTCTGAACCTCGTGGGCGATGTGCCCGGCATCGGGCCGGTGCTGGCGGCGGGCGCGGTCGTTGTGGCGCTGGTCGCCGTTCGCTCGCTGGTGCCGCGGGGCACGCTGAGTGCACGACGGGGCCTGCCGTCGGTCATCCTCGTCCGCGGACTCATGGCGGGTGCCTTCTTCGGCACGCAGGTGTACATGCCGTACCTGCTGACCGATCAGTACGCGCTCACGCCGACCCTCGCCGGACTCGCTCTGACCGGCGGTGCCCTGGCCTGGTCGACTGCATCGACGGTGCAGGGACGGATGGGGGCGCGACTGTCGAGCGTCACCGCGCTGCGCATCGGCACCGTGCTCGTTCTGACCGGCATCGCCATCGTGCTGGCGACCGCCGCCTTCCGATGGGATGCTCTGGTGATCGCGGCGGCGTGGATCGTCGCCGGTGGCGGCATGGGACTGATGAGCCCCAGAAGCAGCGTGCTCACGCTGTCGATGTCGACCCCGAAGAATCAGGGCTTCAACAGCGCGGCCATGACGGTCGCGGACTCGTTCGGCAGTGCGATGGTGCTGGCCGTTACCGGTGCGCTGTTCGCCGCGCTGGCGACGACCGCCGACCCGTTCACCGCTGTCTTCGCCCTGGCGGCCCTGATCGCGGCGGTCGCCGTCGTCCTGGCACCGCGAGTGGCCGGAACCCGCGGCTCGGAAGGGGAACAAACCCCGTGACAGGCGGTTGCACTTCGGGAAGACTGGGTCTGCAGGTTCGACGGAAGAAGGCGACACGATGTCAACGGATGAATACGACCTGATCGTCCTGGGCGGAGGCGCCATCGGCGAGAACGTCGCCGACCGTGCCGTGCAGGGCGGACTCACCGCGATCATCGTCGAGAACGAACTGGTCGGCGGCGAATGCTCGTACTGGGCGTGCATGCCTTCGAAGGCACTGCTGCGGTCGGCGCAGGCGCTGCGCGCAGCGCAGCACGTCGCGGGCGCCGCCGAAGCGGTCACCGGAGCACTCGATGTGCGGGCCGTGCTCGCCCGCCGCAACTCGTTCACGAGCGACTGGTCCGACGACGGCCAGGTCGGCTGGCTGCAATCGGCCGGCATCGACCTCGCCCGCGGCCACGGCCGCATCTCCGGTGAGCGCGAAGTCACCGTGACCGCCGATGACGGCACCACGCGGGTCCTGAAAGCCCGTCACGCGGTCGCGGTCAGTACGGGGACCGAGGCCGCGATCGCCCCGATCGACGGACTGGCGGATGCTGCGCCCTGGACGAGCCGCGAGGCGACGAGCGCGCAGGAGATCCCAGCATCCCTCGCCATCATCGGAGGCGGCGTCGTCGCTGTTGAGATGGCCACCGCCTATGCCGGCCTCGGCGCGAAAGTCACGGTGATATCGCGCGGCGGTCTGCTCGAGAAGATGGAGCCGTTCGCCGGCGAGCTCGTCGAGAAGGGACTGCGCGCCGACGGCGTCGACGTCCGCACGAACACCGGCACGACGCGCGTCGCCCGCGACGACGACGGCGTGACGATCACACTCGACGATGGCAGCGAGGTGCGTGCCGAAGAGGTGCTCGCGGCGACCGGGCGCTCTCCCCGCAGCGGCGACATCGGGCTGGATGCGGTCGGACTCGAACCGGGCACGTACATCGCCACTGACGACACCCTCCGCGTGCCAGGGCACGACTGGCTGTACGCGGTCGGCGACGCCAACGGCCGCGTCCTGCTGACGCACCAGGGCAAGTATCAGGCGCGTGCCGCCGGCGACGCGATCGCCGCCCGCGCGAAGGGTGACGACGTCGACGACGCGGCCTGGGGCCGCCACGTCGCCACCGCCGACCACGCCGCCGTGCCGCAGGTCGTCTTCGGCGAGCCGGAGGTCGCGTCGGTCGGGCTGACCGCGCAGGCCGCAGAGGATGCCGGACACCAGACCCGCGTGATCGATCAGGATCTCGGGGCGATCGCCGGATCGAGCCTGCGTGAGGACGGATACAGCGGACAGGCGCGCATGGTCGTCGACACCGAGCGCGACGTCATCCTCGGGGTGACCTTCGTCGGCCCGGATGTCGCGGATCTGCTGCAGGCGGCGACCATCGCGATCGTCGGCGAGGTGCCGATCTCGCGTCTGTGGCACGCGGTGCCCGCGTACCCGACCGTGAGCGAAGTCTGGCTGCGGCTCCTGGAGACCTACGGACGAGACTCCGCCTGAGACCCATCCGCCACCGGTTCTGCTCCGAACATCCGGGGAATGTACCGCGCATGTCGGTGGCATCCCATACGCTCGAAACCGAATCCGAGGAGGCATCACCATGAAGGCTGTACTCGCAGGAACCACCATCGCCGAAGCCGATGACAGCGACCTCATCTCCATCGAGGGCAACTGGTACTTTCCGCTGTCGAGTGTGAAGGACGGCGTGCTCGTCGAGAGCCCGACGGCGTACACCTGTCCGTGGAAGGGCGCGGCGCAGTACTACTCCGCGGTCGTCGACGGCGAGACGTACGTCGATGCGGCATTCGGGTACCCGAACCCGTACCCGAGCGCGTTCGAGCGGGTGGGCAAAGACATCTCCGCGCACATCGCGTTCGCGCCCGACGTGGAGGTCGCACCATAGCGGGCACGGCTCGGCGCATGGGTGATCTCCGCGCATGATCGAGTTCCGCTCGGTCACCAAGAAGTTCCCCGACGGCACGCTCGCCGTCGAGGACTTCAGCCTCGTGCTGCCCTCGCGCAAGACGACCGTGTTCGTCGGGTCGTCGGGATGCGGCAAGACCACGCTGCTGCGCATGATCAACCGTATGGTCGAGCCGACCGGCGGCGACGTCGAGATCGACGGCGAGAGCGTACTCGGCAAGAACCCCGTGACCCTGCGGCGCAGTATCGGCTACGTCATGCAGAACTCCGGCCTCATGCCGCACTTCTCGGTCATCGACAATGTCGCCACCGTGCTGCGCCTGAACGGCGTATCGAAGAAGCAGGCTCATGAGCGCGCGCGTGACCTGCTCGACACCGTCGGGCTCGATCGTGCGCTCGCCGACCGCTACCCGAGCCAGCTCTCGGGCGGGCAACAGCAGCGCGTCGGAGTCGCTCGCGGTCTGGCTGCCGACCCGAACATCCTGCTCATGGACGAGCCGTTCGGTGCGGTCGATCCCATCGTCCGTGCTGATCTGCAGCAGGAACTCATCCGACTGCAGCACGAGCTCGACAAGACGGTCGTCTTCGTCACCCACGACATCGATGAGGCGTTCCTGCTCGGCGACCAGGTCGTCATCCTCGACAAAGGCGCCCGTGTCGTGCAGGTCGGCAGCCCGAGCGAGATCATCGAGAACCCGGCCGACGAGTTCGTCTCCGCGTTCATCGGTGCCGAGCGCGGCCGTCGCGCGCTGCGGATCAAGCAGACGCCGCGCGGCCGTGTCGTCGTCGACTCAGAGGGACGCACGCAGGGCGCGCTCCTGGACGACGGCGGCCAGGGCGGCGGATGACGTGAACTGGATCGTCGACAACGTCGGACTCATCCTCGAACTCACACTCGTGCACCTGCGTCAGAGCGTGATCCCGATCGTGCTCGGTTTCATCCTGTCGCTGCCGCTGGGGTGGGTTGCCTGGCGGTATCGCCTGGTGCGTGGTCCGGTCATCGTGCTCACCGGACTCCTGTACACGATCCCCTCGCTCGCCTTGCTGATCCTGCTGCCCTCGGTGATCGGCTACTCGGCGATCAGTGAGACGAATCTGATCGTCGGACTGACGATCTACGCGGTCGCGATCCTCGTTCGCTCGGTTGCCGACGGGCTGGATTCCGTCGATCCCGGTGTCCGACAAGCGGCCACGGCGGTCGGATACGGCGGCGGACGCCGGTTCTGGACGGTCGACCTTCCGCTCGCCGGCCCCGTGATCCTCGCCGGAGTCCGCGTCGCGGCGGTGAGCACGATCTCGCTCGCGACGGTCGGCATCCTCGTCGGCGTCACGAACCTCGGCTACCTCTTCACGAACGGGCTGCAGCGGCGCATCATCCCCGAGGTCTTCGCCGGCGTGCTGGCCGTGGTCATCGTCGCCCTCGCCATCGACCTTCTGCTTCTGCTCGCCGGGCGCGCCATCATGCCCTGGACGCGCACCGCGACCGCGGCCGGACGGCGGCGTCGGATGCTGCCGGTGAGGGCCGCCGCATGAACGTCTTCGCCGAGGCGTTCGCCTGGCTGTTCTCTCCGGAACGGATGGAAGGGCAATACGCCCTGCCCGTGCTGCTCGGTCAGCACCTGTTCTACACGGTCATTTCGGTGCTGATCGCCGCGATTATCGCCGTGCCGGTGGGTTGGCTCATCGGACACACCGGTCGCGGTCGCGAGATCGCCGTCGCCATCTCGGGCGCCGCCCGCGCCGTGCCCTCGTTCGGACTCATGGTGCTGCTCGTGCTGCTGATGGGCGTGCTGCGCGTGCCCGAGGCTGCCACCATCACGTTCGTGCTCCTCGCGATCCCCTCGCTGCTGGCCGGCGCTTACACCGGCTTCGAGGCCGTCGACCGCCGCGTGATCGATGCCGCCCGCGCGACCGGTATGACCGAGTGGCAGATCCTCTGGAAGGTCGAGGTGCCGCTGGGCCTGCCGCTGCTGATCGGCGGGCTGCGCTCGGCGACCCTGCAGGTCATCGCCACCGTCACCATCGCCGCCTACGTCAACCTCGGCGGGCTGGGGTGGCCGATCATCCAGGGCATTCCGCTGCGCCGCTTCGACCAGGTGCTCGGCGGTGCCATCCTCGTCGCCGTCCTCGCGCTCATCGCCGACCTGCTGCTCGCGCTCGCGCAGCGCGCCGCGGTGCCCGTGGGCATCCGGGTCGCGAACCCGGGTACCCGCACGCCGCGGACGACTCGTCGCGCGGCATCCACAGCATCCACAGCATCCGCCTGACTTTTCACCAGAGAGGAACATCATGTTCACTGCACGCACGTCACGTCTCGCACTCGCGTCCGGAGTCGCACTGTCGGCCGCCCTCGTCCTCGCCGGGTGCGCGACCAGCAACCCGCTCGACACCCCTTCCGACGAGCCGTCCGGTGACGGCGGATCCGACACCATCGTCGTCGGATCGCAGGCGTACTTCTCGAACGAGATCGTCGCCGAGATCTACGCGCAGGCGCTCGAGGGCGCGGGGTTCACCGTCGAGAAGCAGTTCAACGTCGGTCAGCGCGACGCATACATCCCCGAGCTGGAGTCGGGCGCGATCGACCTGTTCCCGGAGTACACCGGCAACCTGCTCGAGTTCTACGACGACTCCACCGACGCGACGAGCTCCGAGGATGTCTACGCCGCGCTGCAGGAGGCACTGCCCGAGGGGCTCACCGCCCTCGACTACGCCGAGGCGAGTGATCAGGACACCTACACGGTCACGCAGGAGTTCGCCGACGCGAACAACCTCACCTCGATCGCCGACCTCGCAAACGTCGACGGCACGGTGACGCTCGGCGGTGCTCCCGAACTCGAGCAGCGTCCGTACGGGCCGTCCGGTGCTGAGGAGCTCTACGGGCTCGACCTGGCGTTCTCCGCGACCGGAGATACGACCTTCGACGCGCTGATCGCCGACGAGATCCAGGTGGCCGACATCTACTCGGCCGACCCGAAGTTCCAGACCGAAGACATCGTCGCGCTCGAAGACCCCGAGAACCTGATTCTCGCCTCGAACGTCGTCCCGATCGCCTCCAGCGACATCGCCGACGAGATCGCCGATGTCATCAATCCGATCAGCGCCGAACTGAGTGTCGACGACCTCGTGGCGCTCGGCGTGCAGAGCACGGTCGACCAGATGTCTCCGGAAGATATCGCGACCGAGTGGCTGACCGAGAAGGGCCTGATCTGATCACCCCCGTGCTCAGGTCGCGATTCTCGCCGGTATGCGCGCACGATACCGGCAGATATTGCGACCTGAACGGGGTCTGATCGAGACGGGAGCGGTTCAGCAGTGGTCTCAGAGGGAAAGCGCCGGCGAGCGGCGAAGAAGGTCAAGCCAGGTGACGGGCACGCCCTCCGGCGCTTCCGCTGGTGGCAGCTGTTCTCGCGCACGCTGTTCCACGCGCGCTTCATCGAAGAGGACGGGCGGCCGCATGACTGGACCGTCGATGTGGCGCTGTGGGGCGACTCCAACGGTGAGGTGCGTGCGCAGCTCTACCGCGACGGGCTCAATGTGGGCACGTCGAAGCTGCCGGCCGCATTCGCGGCGCCGGGCGGAATCATCGAGGTCGTGGCAAGCGGCTACGGTCTGAAGCGCTGCCATTTCATTGCTGAAGACGGCACGGAGGCGCAGTTGTCTCCGGACCGCGCCTCCGCTGAGGGCCGCCGGGCACGTCTCGATCGCGATCACCCCGCGACGAGCCGCGTGATTGGTGCGACGTCCTTCATCGTGCTCGGCATCGCCCTCGTCCTCGGTGTGCCGCAGATCATCGATCAGATCACGCACATCCCGTGGGTCGCCGAGAACATCGGCGTCTTCACATCGCCGATCCAGCTTCCCGCATGGCTGAACATCTCGCTATTCGTCGCCACTCTGGCGGCCAGTACCGAGCGCGCCCTCCGGCTGCGCAACCACTGGCTGCTCGATGGCGGGCTGTTCGACGGCGATGATTAGACCCGCGCCCCTCGACCGGCGACCCCGCGACCCGCGACCGGCGACCCCGCGACCCGCGTTCAGGTCGCGATTCTCGTCGGTAAGCGCGGACGATACCGGCAGGAATTGCGACCTGAACGGGGTTGGGGGTCCGATCGGGCCTGATCTACCCCGGCCCGTCAAACCCGCGAATCCTGCCGCGGGATCCACACCTTCTTGATGATGATGAGGATGGATGCCGTGACCGGCACGGCCACCAGCGCACCGAGAAGCCCGAGCAGGGTGCCGCCGACCAGCGCGCCGATGACGACCAGAGAGCCGGGGATCGAGATCGCCCGGTTCATCACCCGCGGGGTGAGGAAGTACGACTCGACCTGCATGTAGACCAGGTAGATCGCGGCGAACACCAGCGCGAGGATCGGGTCGACGAACAGGGCGATGCCCGTGCCGATCACCCAGAAGATGAGGGATCCGACCAGGGGGATCAGCGTGATGAGGAACGCGACCACGGCCAGCAGCAGCGGGAACGGCAGCGACATCACCGTGTAGAGCAGCAGCACGACCATGGCGTTGATGAACGCGAGCGTCACCATGCCCATGACGTAGCCGCCGACCGAATTGGTGATCTGGTCGGTGATGATCTCGGTGTTCTCACGATCGCGAGCCGGCACCAGGCGCAGCATGGCCTGCTTCATCGCGGGGAGCGTGGCGACGAAGTAGATGACGAGGACCAGCACGATGACGACGCCGGAGATCGCGTTCGCGATCGACGCTCCGACCTGGAGCGCACCGCCGCCGATGATGGCGATGTTGCCCGGGTTGGTGAGGAACTTCTGCACGTCGGCCACGAGATCCTGGAACTGATCGCCGAACTGGGATTCCAGCGTGTGGTAGATGTCGCTGCTCATGAAATCGGTGATGAGCCCGGGCACGCTCTTCACGAACATGGTGATCTGCTCGACCACGACCGGGATGATGAGCCAGAGCACAAGAGCGAGCACGGCGATGAGGCCGATCAGTACGATCAGCACGCTCCATCCGCGACCGAGACCACGGCGCTCCAGGAAGCGTACGGCCGGGTCGAGCCCGAGGGCTGCGAACAGGGCGAGCGCAATGTAGATGATCACCGTCGACAGGTTTGACAGTGCCAGACCGAGCAGGATCGCCGCCAGCCCGCCGATCGTGACGAGGAACCCGAATACGAATGGTTTGTCGATGCGCGTCCAGAACGAGCGCGATGACGGCTCCGGCTCGACGACCGGCTTCGGGGTGATGGGCGGATCCTCCGCCTCCGCGGTCTCCTTCGACTTCGAAGCCTTCTTGTGCTTCGATTCCTTCCGCATCTTCGCCGCGGTGGCCGTGCTGGTCTCCGCGGTCGCCGATCCCTCGTCAGGGTTTGGCGATTCGTCGGATTCCGAGGAGTGCTCGTTGCTCATGCGCCAACTCTAGACGGCGCACAGGCGATATCGTCTTAACCGCTGACGATGAGGGAGAACCATGACCGACGCCGAAGACGCCCGCGCCGAACTGCTGCGCCTGCGCGGCACGATCGACAATATCGACGCCTCGCTCATCTACATGCTCGCCGAGCGATTCCGGGCGACGCAGCAGGTCGGCATCCTCAAGGCGGAGCACGAGATGCCGCCGTCCGACCCGGCGCGGGAGGAGCAGCAGGTCGCGCGGCTGCGCGCGCTCGCCGCCGAGGCGCACCTCGATCCGGAGTTCGCCGAGAAGTGGTTCAACTTCGTGGTGGCCGAGGTCATCCGGCACCACACCGAGGCCGCCGAGGGGCGCTGACCCGATGACGGGCGCGGCGGACGACGGCGGAGACGCGCGTTGCCGTCTCGCCATCATCGGTCATGGCAGCTGGCCGTCGACGTATTACGTTCCCGGCGCACAGCGGCTGAGCGATGTCGAGATCGTGGCCGTGTGCGGACGCGACGGCGAGCGCGCATCCGCTTTCGCTGCAGCGCACGGCATCCCGCGTTCTTACGCCTCGATCGAGCGGATGCTGGCTACCGAGAACCTCGATGGGGTGATCATCGCCACCCCTCCGAGCGACCACGAGGCCGCAGTGCGCGCGGTGTCAGAGTCCCGCGTCGCCGTCCTCTGTGAGAAGCCACTCGCGCTTGACGGCGAGGGGGCCCGACGCATCCGCGACCTACTGGCGGACAGGCCCGCCCTCACGGGTTTCACCCTGCGGTGGCATCCGCTGTTCCGAGAATTGCACGACGCCATCCGCGAGGGAACCGTCGGCACCGTGAAGCACGTGCGCATCCGCTATCTGCAGTCCTCGGCCGCGACTCCCGCGGGCGGTTGGAACTGGCATTTCGACGCCGCACACGAACCACTCGGCGTCGTCTCCGATCTCGGCCCCCACGCCATCGATCTCGTGCGGTGGATGCTCGGAGAGGTGGCACAGGTCGAAGCCCGGTCACGGACGACGATCACCGAGCGTGCGGACGACACCGGCATGATCCGCCCGGTGACCAATCACGATGACGCCGAACTGCATCTGGCGGCGGAGTCGGGCGCGACGGCCGCGCTGACGATCAGCCGCGTCTCGCCGGACGTCGGCGTGCCCGGCTCCATCACCGTCGAAGTGTTCGGCGCTCGAGGGTGGATCAGGGCGGACTCCACCGAGGAGGACGTCGTGGTCGGCACAGCATCCGGAATCCAGCGGCGGGCCGTGCCGGTGACGTCGTTCGCCGACGGCGCCGACGCGCAGCTCAGCGATTTCGTCAGCGCCTCCCGGGGCGATCACCGGGAGGCACTGCCGACCATCGACGACGGCTACCGCGCCCAACTCGTGATGGATGCCGTCGCGCAGGCGCTTCGCACGGGAGCCGCGGTCGCGCTGCGCTGATTCACCGCGACGTCCCCTGCGACACCGAACCCTGCAGCTGCCGCTGGAAGAGCACGTACACCAGCAGCACCGGGATGATCGTGATCATCACCGCGGCGAACATCGCACCGAAGTCCACCTGGTAGCCGGCGGCCGAGGCGAAGTTCGCCATGCCCTGCGAGAGCACGTAGTTGTCGGTGTTCGTGTTCAGCGAGATCGGCAGCAGGAACTGGTTCCACAGGCCGAGGAAGTTCATGATCGCGACAGCGGCCATGCCCGGCTTGGCCATCGGCAGCATCACCTGGAAGAACGTCCGCCATTCGCTGGCACCGTCCACGTACGCCGCTTCCTGGATCTCGTACGGCAACGACTTGAAGAACGAGTACAGGAAGAACACGGTGAACGGCAGTGCGAACGCCACGTAGGTGAGGATCAGCCCCGGCAGGGTGTTCAGCAGCCCCATCCCCTGCAGGATGAAGAACAGCGGCACGATGGCGAGGAACACCGGGAAGGTCAGCCCCGCGAGCATCAGGTAATAGATGACCCGGCTTCCCGGCAGCGAGAACCTCGCCAGCACGTACGCGCACATCGCGCCGAGCATCATCACGAGCACCAGCGAGACGCCCACGACGATGATCGTGTTGAGGAACATCTGCCCGAAGTTGTTGTTCACCCAGGCGTTGACGTAGTTGTCGAAGTTCCACTCGGCGGGCAGTCCGAATGGCGAACTGAAGATCTCGGGCGTCGTCTTGAACGAGCCGATGAGGGTCCACACCATCGGCAGGATGACCACGAGCGACCAGAGGGCCAGGATGACGTGCGAGGCGCCGCCGACCGCCTTGTCGCCTGCCGAGGACTTCACCTTCCGGACCGGACGGCGCGGGGCGTTGCGCTTGTCGATCGTGATCGCTGTGCGTGTCTCGGTGCTCACGATCGCACCTCCTCAGCCTTGCCGCCGATCAATCGGAAGATGCCGATCACGAGGGCGGCGAACACGAGGGTGAGCACGGCGAGCACCACGCCCATGGCGCTGGCGAGGCCGAACTGGCCCTTCTCGAACGCCGTGCGGAACAGGTACTGGCTCATCACGAGGGTGCTGTTTCCCGGGCCGCCGGTGGCGTTCAGGCCCACCATGTACACGAAGGCGTCGAGGGCCAGGATTCCCAGATAGATGTAGGCGGTCTGCACGTTGTCGCGGATCTGCGGCAGCACGATCGAGGTGACGGTGCGGTAGCGTCCGGCACCGTCGATGCGCGCGGCCTCCAGCGTCTCTGCGGGGATGCCCTTGATCGCGGCGACGAAGAGCACCATGTAGAACCCGACCATGCCCCACACGATCACGAAGATCGTCGCGCCCATGGCCGTTCGCGCATCACCGAGCCAGGCGAACTGATTCGTGTCGATTCCGAAGATGCCCAGGATGCCGTTGAGCAGCCCGTTCGGGGTGTAGATCATGTTCCACAGGATCGCGATGACGATCGCCGGGATGACGTAGGGGAAGAACGACACGACGCGGTAGAAGCTCGAGCCCGCGAGCCCGCGGACCTGCCCGTGGCTCGGTCCGCCGACGGTGATCATGCTGGCGAAGGCCAGGGCGATGATGAGGGTGATCAGCGGTACCACGATGGCGAGCAGGGCGTTGTTGCCCATCGCCTGCAGGAACGTCGTGTCCTGGAACAGTCTCACGAAGTTCTGCACCCCGATGAAGTCCATGTTCGCCGAGAAGCCGGTCCAGTTCGTCATCGAGTAGTACACGGCCTGCACGAACGGCGAGATCACGAAGATCAGGAAGATCGCCAGCGGCAGCCCGAGGAACACCAGGACGAACGAGATGAAGTCGAACGTCATCCTGCGGCGCCCCAGTCGGGGCGGGGTGCGCCGGCCCGACGGGGCGGCCCGGACCGCGGCGGGGTGCCCTGCCGCGGCCCGACCCCGTGCTGCCGGCCCGGGATCTCGATCATATCGATGGAGCTGTCGTCGCGGATCTTGTCGGTCAGCGCCTGCAGCTGCGAGGTGATCTCATCGACCGACATCTTGCCGTCGAGGAACGAGTTCCAGATCGGCAGCTGATCGCTGTTCATGCCGTACAGGTTGAACGACTTGATCGTGAACATGCCGGAGCCGGCCGCGTCGATCATCTCGACCTGCGACACCAGGGCGGTCGACCCGAAGCCGTCCTCGGGAACGATGTCCTTGACGACGGTCGGGGCGAGCTTCTCCTTCGAGAATGCCGACGCTGCCTCTTTCGAGAGCATCGTGCGCAGCAGTTCCTTGCCCCCGGCGGGGTTCTTGGAGTTCGACGGCACGATGAACGGCTCGCCCGCTTCGGCGCGCATGTACCCGGCCGGGGTGGTGGCCTGGTCGTCGTAGGGCATCTCGCGCACACCCTTCATCTGGAAGTTCTCGGCCGTGGTGTCCTTCATCTCGTTCTCGATCCACGACCCGGAGGGGTACAGCAGCGCCTCCTGGTCGAGGCTCCACTGGGCCTGCGCCTGCGTGAACTGGGTGCCACCGCCACCGGGCTTGACGTAGCCGGCCTCGATCAGTTCGTGCAGCGAGGTGAGAATGCTCTGCAGGGTGGGGTGCGACCAGCATCCCTCTTCCAGGTTCTCCAGCGGCAGGCGAACCTCGTCGCCCGATTGGATGATGGCGGAGTCGACGACGAAGGTCTGGTAGTAGGTCGCGGCCTCCTTGCCCCACAGGAACAGGTACTTGCCCTTCTCCTTCGCGGATTCGCCGAGAGCCTTCAGGTCCTGCCAGGTCGTCGGCGGTTCCCAGCCGTTCTCTTCGAACAGGCTGCCCGAGTACCAGAGGCCGTACGTGGTGAACACGTAGTTGATCGCGGCGAACTTGTCCCCGAAGGTGCCCGGCGCCTTCACGCCCTCGAAGAGTGTGTCGGAGATCTTCTCGCCCTCGAGGTTCTCCGCCTCGAGCACGTCGCTGAGGTCTTCGAGCTGTTCCAGGATCGTGTTCCAGCCGATCGAGTTCGCGCCGGAGTTGTCGACCAGGTCGGGCGGGTTGCCGCCGACGAAGCGCGGCTGCAGTTCCTGGGCGATCTTGGTGGCTGCCGCGACGGCGATGGTCACGCCGTCGAGACCCTTGTTGCCCTCCATGATCTTCGCGGCGTTCTCGACGTAGTCGATGCCGTAGCCGCCGTCGAAGACGACCGCGTCGACCTTGGTGTCGGCGGCGACGCCGAACGGGTTCTCGGCTGTGGACTCGCCGGCGGGCCCGGCGTCACCGCCTCCTCCGCTCGGGGCGGCGCAGGATGCCAGCGACATGCCGAACGGGAGCAGCAGCGCCGTCGCTGTCGCTCCTCGCAGCAGGTTACGGCGACTGATGGACGTTTCTGTGAGTGCCATCGTTCATACCTTTCCTTGTGGTGGTCGGTGCCCGGATCAGGCGCCCCGTCGCATGCGGCCGCTGTAGCGGTCCTCAAGGACGGAGTTGTGTTCATCGCCGCCGGGAATGTTCGCGGAGATGTACATCGGGGGAGTGTCGCCGCGGTCGGCGATCGTGCGGGCGACGCCGAGCGTGAGCAGCTGGGCGATGAAGGTGCCGGTGATCGACGAGATCGCGCCGGCGCCGATGCCGCCGGCGATCTCGAGAGTCGTGTCGCCGTAGGGGGCGAGGTTGTCGATCACGACGTCGGCGACATCGGCGAGGCGCTTGCCGGATGGATGCTTCGGCTCGACGCGCATGGTGTGCTCCATGCTGGTCACCGCGATCACCCGGTGTCCGCGCTCCTGCGCCCACAGGGCCGCGCCGACGATCGATCCGTTCACACCGGAGTTCGAGGCGATCATGAAGACGTCGCCCGTACCCACCGGCACCGTGGCCATCAGCTCGTCGACCAACCAGGGCTCACGCTCCAGCGAGCTGGTGAGCACGTCGATGTCGCGGTCGCCGTGCATTACAAGGTCGCGCAGGGCGAACTTGTTGGTCGGGATCAGCCCGCCCGCACGACCGGAGATCTCCATCGCGAAGGCCTCGGAGTGCCCGGTGCCGAACGCGTGGATCACCCCGCCGGCGTCGAGCGCCGCCACCAGCATCTCGATCGCGGGGTCGAGCGCGCCGGCCTCGGCGTCCGCGGTCAGGCGGGCGAGGCGTTCGTGCGCTTCACGGAACAGATCCGACGGTGCTGCGGTCAACTGGCGGCCTCCTGGTCGTGCGAGTGGTCAAGCGAGTAGTCGTCCGAGTGGTCAGGGGTATCGTCGTCGAGCGCAGCATCCGTCCCGCCTGATCTCGACGTTCGGGGCCTGCGGTGCGACGACACCGCCGTGGCGGTCGCGACGAGGCGCCGGGTGGCCGGCTCGAACATCTGCTGCGCGATGAGCAGGTAGAGCAGATCGAGCACGAACAGCTGCGCGTGCTTCACGGACATGTCGTCCGGGCGCAGGTACCCGACCGGCGCCGCCATGGTGAGCGACACGTCGGCGACGTCGGCGATCCAGCTCTCGTCATCGTGCGTGATCGCGACGGCGAGCGCGCCGGCCGCGGCCGCCTGGCTGAGCATCTGCACGGTCTCATTCGTCTGCCCCGTGCTGGAGACCCCGATCGCGACGGAGTTCTCATCCTGCAGCACGGCGCTGGCGAGGCCGTCGTGCACGTCTGACCAGGCGTGCGCATTGATGCCGATGCGGTGCATCCGGCGCTGGAACTCGAGGGCGATCCCTGCGCTGCCGCCGAGGCCGTAGACGTCGACGTGGTCGCTGGCGGCGATCGCACGCGCGACCCTGCCGACGGCATCCATGTCGATGCCTTCGCGGGTGGCCTCGAGGCTGCGCACATGGACGTTCAGCAGCGTGCGCAGAATCGTCTCCGGGGAATCGGTCGGCTTGAACTCGGCGCCGATGTCCATGCGCCAGGCGCTGTCGGCGGCGAGGTGGCCGAGCTCTGTCGCGATGGCAACGCGGAACTGCGGGTACCCGGTGAAACCGAGTGCGCGGCAGAACCGGGTGACGCTCGCCGGGGAGCTGCCTGCTCGTTCGGCGAGGTCGGTGATGGTCGATTCCACCGGGAGGGCCGGCTGTGAGATCACGAGGTCAGCGATGCGTGACAGTGCCTCGGGCATCGCATCGCGATACTCGGCTATCCGGCTGACGATCACGCCATTGCCGGTCTTCATACTGCGTGGCACCATTGCCCCCAGAGTCGGACCCGGGAAGATTCCGTTGGGTTGAAAACTATTCTTACCGCGGGGAAACGTCAAGTTAGGGCAAATAACAAATGAGTCACGACACGCTGATGATGGGGGTGGATGCCGGCGGAACGTCCACCAGGGCCGTGCTGATGACCACCGCGGGCGCGTGCATCGGCTACGGCGTCGGCGGGCGCGGGAACCCGCTCTCCGCCGGTGTCGACGCGGCCGCCGAGGGAGTGCTGGATGCCATCACGCAGGCGCTCGTGCCCTCCGGCCGGTCGCTCGCCGACGTGTCTGTGATCAGCGCGGCGATGGCCGGTCAGAACAGCGTCGATGCGGAGGGCGGTTGGCTCCTGGATCTGTTGGTCACCGAGGGGTTCGCCGGCCGGCTCACCTTCGAATCAGACCTGCTGGCCACGTACTCCAGCGGAGCCGTCGAGCCTTTCGGCTACGCCGTCGTCGCCGGCACGGGGGCATCGGCTGTGCGGGTCGCGGACGGCCGTATCGAGTCATCCAGCGACGGACTGGGGTGGCTGCTCGGAGACCGCGGCAGCGGCTTCTGGATCGGGCATCGGGTGGCCAGAGCAGTCGTGCGCGACCTCGATCGCGCAGGCCCCCAGACGGCGCTGACCGGTGCCGTCCTCGATCGACTGGGGATCAGCGCGGATGCCGGGGCTGCTGATCCGGGCGGCGCAGGGCGGTCGCGCGCCCTCGACCGGATCGTCGAGGTGCTGTACGCCCAGCGCCCGATCGAGCTCGCCGAGCTCGCACCGCTCGCGTTCGTACCGGGCGACCGGGTCGCAGACGAGATCCTGCGCCGAGCAGGCGAGCATCTCGCCGACTCGCTCACGGCTGTGCTGCGCGGGCGCGGACCTCTCGTCGTCGGAGGAAGCGTCCTCGCCCGTCCGGGCCCTGTCCGGGATGCCTTCTTGCGGCGTCTCGGTGATGCTGCCACGGGCCTCGAGCTGCGTCCGGTCGCCGACGGTGCGGTTGGGGCCGGGCTGCTCGCGCTGCGCGCCGGCGGGGCTGCCGTGTCACCGGAGACGCTGGCGACGCTCGACGCGTCTCTGGCCCGATTCCGCTGAGCAGTATCAGCTCACCTCGAAGATTCAGCTCACGTGTCAGCTCATCTCGAAGTCGAGGTGCGGGGGAACAGCGGGCATCGGATTCGTGCCCCGCTGTGCGTGATAGTCGGCCCAGAGTGCCGAGAGCGATTCCTCGCCCTCGCGAAGGTCGGCGACCACGAGATCCGTGTCCAACAATGCTCCGGCGCGATCGAGATCACCGGCCGCAAGCGCGGCGCGGATCTCGATCATCCGGATTCGTCCGCTGGTGCGATGCTCGTCGCTCAGCTGGCCGATGAGCGCGAGCGCCTCGTCTGCGAGGCCGGCTTCCAACAGCACGATCAGCGCCTCGATGACGAGCGGCCGCAGACCGGGTTTCAGGGCGATGGCAGACCGGTAGTGCTCGACAGCGGCAGCACTGCGCCCGGCTGCCCGATCCATCGTTCCGAGGTTGCGGTGCGCCCACGCGGTCGGGAGCGCACGCACCGAGTGGAGCATCGCCGCGTAGGCGCCCTCCGCGTCGCTGGCATGCCAGCGCGCGATGCCGCGATGCAGCCACGTCTCCCATCCGTCTGGTGCCTGCTCCAGCCGCTCGACCCACGACGCCCCGACGACGTACGATCTCGGGGAATCCGCCGGATCGGCGGCGGGGAGGCGTCCGGAGTCCACCAGCGCGACCCACGGCGACTGCTCCGCATCGAGCTGGTCCGGGGTGAAGGGGATGCCGGGGGTCGTCAGCGGCGGCTCTCCGCTCCGGCTCCGGCGGTGCTCTTCGAGTGCTCCCCACCCCGAGCCCCGGTGCAGCATCCGGTGCGGCGCGCGGTCCGCGCGTGCTGCCGACGCGAGGAGTTCGGCTTCCAGAAGCGCGGTCGGTGCCACGCGGTCGGCGACGCTGTTCGTGGCATCGACGGCATCCGACCACGCGCCGTGCGCCAGCGACGGGTCGACGTCAGCGAGGCCGAACGCCTCGACCCAGGTGGTTGCCGATCGTGGCCCAAGCTGTTCGTGCTCGAACTGGGTCGTGGCGGCGCCGCCCTGGATCTCGAGATAGCGCTCGTCCGTGCCGCACAGGAATCGCTGCCAGTTGCGGCCGCCGACCCCGTCGCCCCACACGAAGAGCTTGCGGCCGATCAGGCGGCGGGTTGAGACGTGCACCAGGCCGCATCCGTGATCGTCGAGGGCCGCGATCCAGGGGCGGGATGCGGTTCTGCAGTCGAAGAACCAGTCCCCGGCGTGGGGTGATGTCGCGCCGTAGCTGAGGTCGCGGCCGTCGTGTTCGGGCACCGGCACGACGTGGAGGCCGCTCGGGTAGCCGTAGTGGAAGGCCTGCGTCGCGGGCGCGATCACGCGGACGTCGGCGCTTTCGGGAACAGCGATGTTGGTCCACCAGTAGAGCGGCACCGGCGCGGGTGTCGGGTTCGTCACCCGCACCGCGGCGAGAAGCACGTCGCTGCCGTCCGGCAGGGAGAAGTCGATGCTGTAGACGAGCTCTCTCGTACGTTCGTATTCATACAGACGGAGCACGGGGGACCCGTCGTCTGCGCGCACTTCGACGGCGTGCAGCGGTTCGCAGGTGAGGGTCGTGTGCCCTTTCGTGCCGAGGTTCCACTCGACGCCGCCGGCGAACCACGCTCCCCGCAGCGCGAGGTTGGTGGGCTGGATGATCGAGTTGCGGAACAGCAGTTCGCGCCCGGTCGGCTTGTGGATCAGTGACCACAGGCGACCGCCGAGGCCCAGCAGGAACGTCGCCCGCAGCACGTCGTTCTCGAGGACGGCGACGGGCAGATCCTGCTCGGACCGTTCGCGGATGTAGCCGTCCTGCATGAGGTACGGGAGCGTCGTCGACAGATGCCCGTACCGGACGCGAGCGAGCAGGTCGGGGTCGTCGATCTTCGGATCGTCGATGTACGTGTCACCGGCCTTGACCAGAGGCGGCAACGGGTTGTCCGGCCCGACCGCCGCCGTCGGCACTCGGATGCTCTGGAGTTGAAGCGATGACATCGACATCCATTGTTCACCCTCGGCCCGCGATACGTGTTGTTCATCCTTCGTTCCATTACGGGTACGACGGTCTCGTAATTCCCTGTCACCTTCAGGAGTTCGAATACAGGTGTTCTCGAAATCCGGAGAACACCCTCACCCCCCCCCTCTGAAAGGTCACCCGCCATGCGCCGCTACACCCTGCCCGCCCTGGGCATGTTCGGTATCGCTGCTCTCGCTCTCACCGGATGTCAGGCTGCGGCATCCGATGCTCAGGCATCCGACGAGGATGCCCCCATCACCATCGCCACCCTCCCGCTCGGCGAAGACCCCACCGCCGAGAACCCGATCGAGGTGTTCGCCGAGCTGTTCGAAGAGGCCACCGGCCGCGAGGTCGAGGTCACCGACGTGCCCGACTACCTCAGCGTCGTGGAGGCCATCCGCAACGACCACGTCGACATCGGCATCATGAGCGGATTCCCGTCCGCGCTCGCCGTGAACACCGGCGAGGTCGACGCCCTGGTCGCCTTCGAGGGCGACGACGAGCCCGTCTCGACCTGCGTCGTGCTGGAGGACTCCCCGATCCAGGAGGTCGAGGATTTCAAGGGCAAGACGGTCGCGTTCGCCGACCAGGCCTCGAGCTCCGGCTACTTCATGCCCGTCTACATGCTGCACGAGGCGGGTCTCGAGCAGGACGTCGACTACGAGGCGATCTTCGCTGGCGGTCACGAGGGCAGCTTCGCCGCACTCGCGCAGGGTCAGGTGGATGCCGCGTGCACGGCGAACATGCTCACCGAGCTCGGCGCCCCGATGTTCCCGTTCGCCGACGGCGAGTGGCGCGGCGTCGGCCAGAGCCCGTCGATGAGCGTGCAGGGTACGGTGCTGGGCCGTCAGTCGCTCGACGAAGAGACCCGCACCGTGATCGCCGAGGGCATCGCCGAGGTGTTCGCCCCCGAGAACGAGGAGCGTCTCGGAGCCATGGGGTCGTTCGCAACGCTCGGGCAGACCGTCGCCCCGGATGCCTCGCTGTACGCCTCGTTCGCCGAGATCGCCGGCGTCGCCGGTGTCGAACTCGAGGACCTGGAATGAGCCAGATCGTGGGTCGGCGTGGGGCGGATGCTACGGCATCCGACCCCGCCCCGGCATCCGATTCGGCGATCCGCACGACGACCGAGGAGTTGCGGCAGGCGCTGCCGCTCGTGACCGTGCGGGACCTGCAGGTGGCGTACGATCGCGACCCGGTGCTCGAGGGTGTCGACCTCGACCTGTTCCCCGGCGAGATGGTCGCGCTGCTCGGCGCATCCGGCTCCGGCAAGTCGACGCTGATGCGGAGTCTGACGGGATTCGCACCGATCTCGGGCGGATCCGTGCGGGTCGCCGGGCACGACGTCACCAACCTCGCCCGCGGTGAGCTGCGCACGCTGCGCTCGGAGGTCGGGCAGGTGTTCCAGCAGTTCAACCTGATCCCGCGTCTGAGCGTGCTGACCAACGTGCTCACCGGCGGACTGCGGAACGCTGGCGCGATCAATCTGGTCGGCAGATTCTCCTCTGCCGACCGGCGCCGCGCGCTCGAGCTGCTCGACCGCGTCGGCATCGCGCACAAGGCGAAGGCTCCGGCGCGATCGCTCAGCGGCGGCCAGCAGCAGCGCGTCGCCATCGCGCGAGCGCTCATGCAGCGGCCGCGGGTGATCCTCGCCGATGAGCCGGTGGCATCGCTCGACCCCAAGCTCGCCGGGTCGGTGCTGGGGCTTCTGCGCGAGATCGCCGCAGATGACGGCATCCCGGTGCTGGTGAGTCTGCACGTGCTGCCGCTCGCCCTCGCGCACATCGACAGGATCGTGGGCCTGCGTCACGGCGAGATGATCCTGTCGGCGCCGACCGCCGACCTCGACCACGAGAAACTCGCACCGCTGTACGCGACCGAGGAGGACAACGATGACGACCACTGAGACGCGCAGACCGCGCGAGCGGCCGACGCTGCCGCCCGCCGAGCGCACCCGCATGGAGCGCGCGTTCTCCCTGCCGCGCACACGCTTCCTCATCGGCATCCCGATCGCGATCATCATCCTGTTCTGGTCGGCGGGCGGTGTCGGCTTCGACTTCGTGAAGCTCGGCGAGGGCGCGATCAACATGGGCGAGTTCGTCTCGCGGCTCTTCCCGCCCGACTTCTCCCAGTTCGGCACGATCGTGGCGCTGCTGATCGAGACGCTGCAGATGGCGATCATCGGAACCGTGCTCGGTGCGGTGCTCTCGCTGCTGTTCGCGGTGGCCGCGGCATCCAACATCGCGCCCCGGTGGCTGTACTACCCGGCTCGCTGGGTGATGAACATCATCCGCTCGGTGCCCGACCTCGTCTTCGCGCTGATGTTCGTCTCGGCCGTCGGACTCGGGCCGTTCGCCGGCATCCTCGCCATGACCCTCGGGTCGATCGGCTCGATCGGGAAGATCTTCGCCGAGGCGATGGAATCCGTCGATCGCGGCCCCATCGTCGCGATGCAGGCGGTCGGATCATCGAAGCGGCAGGTCATCCAGTACGGCGTGCTGCCGCAGGCCGCTCCCCTCCTCGTGTCGTACTCGCTGCTGCTGTTCGAGGGCAACGTGCGCGGCGCGACCATCCTCGGCCTCGTCGGCGCCGGCGGTATCGGACTGGAGCTGACCACCGCCATGCGCATGTACGACTACGGCCACCTCAGCGCCATCATCATCTGCATCATCGTGCTCGTCACGGCGATCGACCAGGGCAGCGCCCTCATCCGAAGGAGAATCACATGACCACGATCGACATCGCCCCCAGCGCCCCGGTCAACCTGCGCGATCTCGGTGGCATCGCTATTGACGGAGGAGTGCTCCGTGAGGGCCTCGCGATCCGCACGGACGACATCGCCTACGTCACCGACGAGGTTGCCGACGAACTCGTCGCCGCCGGGCTCAGCGCGATCATCGACCTGCGCTCGCCGCTGGAGGTCTCGACCACCGGCCGCGGCCCGTTCGGCGACCGCCCCGTGACCTACCACCACCTGCCGCTCATCGCGAACGTCGGCGACTCGATGAAAGAGGGTGCGCCCAGTCAGCTCGGCCACGAGGCGATGGGAGAGATGTACGTCGACATGGTCGAGCGGGCGGCTCCGCAGCTCGTCACGGCACTGAACGTGATCGCGTACTCACCGGGCACGACAGCGTTCCACTGCGCGGCGGGGCGCGACCGCACCGGCGTGCTCGCCGCGATGCTGCTGCTCGCACTCGGCGCCGCCGACGACGACATCGTCGCCGACTACGCCCGCACGAGTGAGAACATGGCGGCGATCATGGAGCGAAACCGCCCCGTCATGGGCGCGATGTGGAAGGCACTGGGCATCGATGTCGACGCGTTCGATGGGCGGACCCTGATGGAGGGATCGATGGAGGTCTCGATGCGGATGCTGCTGAGCACCCTGCGGGAACGGCACGGCGACGCGCTCGCACCGCTGCGCGCGGCCGGTCTCGGCGACGACACCGTCGCCCGGTTGCGCGAACGGGCACTGGCATGACGACCGTGGATGCCGGGGCGGCGGTGCGCCGCGGCCCCGGCCGTCCCCGCGATGAAGAGATCGACGGTCAGATCATCGCGGCCACCCTCGCTCTCATCGACGCCGAGGAGGAGGTCACCGTCTCGCGGGTCGTCGAACGCAGCGGTGTGAGCCGGGCGGCGCTGTACCGCCGGTGGCCGTCGCTGACCATGCTGATCGCGGCCGCACTCGACGTCGGCCGCACCGTGCCGCCGACGATGGATGCCGACGGCGACCTGTACGCCGCGGTGATCGGGGCGGTGTTCGGGGATCCGGCGTCTGTGACGGCATCCGGGTACTCCGAGGTGCGGTTCCGTCACCGCATCCGACTGGTGATGGGCGATCGCGCACTGCAGCGGGCCTACTGGCGCTCGCACGTCTCGCGCCGGCGGGGGCCGGTTGAGGAGGCGCTGCGCCGGGGGCTCGAGCGCGGCATTCTGCGGGCCGATCTCGATGTCGAGGCGTGCTTCGACGCCTTGGCGGGCGTTGCGTACTACCAGCTCGTCGTCCGCGGAGCGCGGTTCGACGACCCCGACTCGCAGGCGCGGATGAAGGCGGCGCTCGACGTCATCTGGCGCGGCATGCTCGCCTGACGCGCTCCGCCCCGCGACACTCGTCAGCCCGGATCACAGGTGTCAGTCTGGATCCGTGATCTGAGCCGACATCTGTGATTCCGGCTGACGCCTGCAGGTGGGCCGCCCCGATCAGGCGCGCGCGACGGGCTGCTGCAGCTCGGTCACCCAGTCAGACTGATCGTCCGAGACGGCGCGCACGTACAGCTCGCGGCACGGACCCGACGGCACGAAACCGCGCGCCAGGATCTCGGCGTGGATCGCCTGCCAGCTGGCGGCGATGCCCGACATCGAACCGAGATGGATGCCGCACACGGCAGCATCCATGGCCGGAAGGTCGATGATCTCGAAGCCGCCGTGCTCGGGCCCGGTGTAGGCGTATCCGACGGTGATCGAGACGCCGCCCTCACCATGGTCGTACTCGGCGATCGGTGTCTCCAGCGCGCCGGGCTCGCCGCCGATGATCTCGGCGATCGCGTCGAAGGCGGGGCCGACGATGCCGGCGACCTCGGGCTGTGATTGGGCGACAGCGCGGCGGGCGGCGAGGCGGACGGCGGGCAGGGGCTTCTCGATGATCTCGATCTGGGACATCTGATTCTCCTTCTCTATGAGCTGGAGCCTCCGCTCGACATCGACGAGTCGTTCGGCCGCGATCCGGTGCTCTTCTTCGACCTCGGCGCGGCGAGCGCGCAGCAGGGTGCTGATGCGCGCAGCATCCACTCCCTGCTCGAGGACCATCGAGATGTCATCGAGGCCGAAGCCGAGCTGACGCAGAGCGACGATCCGGTGCAGCCTCTCGAGCTGCGACGGGTCGTAGGAGCGGTATCCGCTGAACTCGTCCACGTGCGCGGGCACGAGCAGTCCGGCGGTGTCCCAATGCCGCAGCATCCGATGGGTCACCTGGCCGATCTGCGCGAACGCTCCGATGGACAGCATGCTTCTGTTCTCCCGCCTGCCACAGTGTCAGAGTCAAGTATCCCTGCCCCCTTCCGGCCTCGTCCCGCCGCGGCCACGGCACAAAACGGAGGGCGCCGTGGATGCATTCCACGACGCCCTCTTGAGCAGTCGGTGTCCGTCGCTGCGTCCCCACGCATCCCCAGCGCGACCGCGTATCCTTCTTGCCCCTGCCCCGGGGCATCTGCGTGACACCTTCCGATGATCAAGAGCGCACCGGGCGCCTCGTGATACATCGAACCGAGAAAATCCTCAGAATCCGGTCCCGTGGCATTGGAACGGCGTGCGCAGACCGGTCTGCGTGGATGCCGCGGCCAGCGCCGCCGCGGGGGATTCGCCGGCGCTGAGCCCGGTGTGCAGGGCGCTGAGCAGCACGCTCGCCTCGTCGTCCGGCACGACCGCCGGGGCCGCGATCACACTCCGGGTGCCGGCGTGCAGCCAGACCCTGGTCATCCCGAGCGCCTCCTCACCCCAGCGCACCGAAGAGCGGCCGAGTTCACACGCCGAGAGCACGACGGTGTCGGGCACGTGCGGGATGAGGTCGACGTCGTACCCGAACAGTGCGCCGTCGGCGAGCTCGAAGCCCGCGAACAGCGGGTTGTCGGCGGTGTGCCTGCCGTGGGCGGCGATGTGCAGCACGTCGATCTGTGCGGCGAGGGCGGTCACGGCATCCACACTCGCGTCGGCGCCGGTCAGCACGGTCGCGTTCTGCCAGACGGATGCCGCAGCGCTCACCTCGTCGTCGGCCCGGGGCACGTGCGGGCCGGCGGCGAAGCCCGCCGTGCGCAGGTCGTGGCCGGCGTGACGCTCCTGCGCCCAGCGCGACATCGAGGTCGCCAGGGTGGATGTTCGGCCGTTCATGGTCGGGAGCATGGCCCACGGAACGCCGGCCAGGACGCCGGGAACGGTCAGTGCGACGCGGCGGTCGCCGATCAGCGCGCGGGCCGGCCCGAGGAGGGCGTCGTCGAGGCGCCGCATCCGATCATCGAGCGCGCGGGAGACGATACCGGACATCGGGCCGCTGCGGATCGAGGCCGATACGTCGAGGTCGGCGCGCAGGCCGTTCGCCGCGCGCATGATCGCCGCGTGGTCGAGGGTCACAATCGTGCCGGCGCCGGCGGTCATCACCACGCACCGCATGCCGTCGCCGGTGTAGACGAAGGAGAGCGCGGCCGTGTCGTCGTCGAGCTCGTCCTGGAGAGCCGCGAGGGCGATGCGCGGCCGGGTGTCGCCGGCGCCGGTCGCCGTCCATTGGT
The DNA here is from genome assembly GCF_052102115.1 of Microbacterium sp. Taxonomy (GTDB): domain Bacteria; phylum Actinomycetota; class Actinomycetes; order Actinomycetales; family Microbacteriaceae; genus Microbacterium. Next base: position 115 of record NZ_JBQDVP010000002.1, on the reverse strand, counting down.
GCTCGCGCACGCGGTCGCGGAGTTCGCGGACCCGCGGATGCGTCGTCCAGTCCTGACCGGTCAGCTCGGCGCGCAGCATCCGCAGGTCTCCGAGGTCGGCGGCGTGGTCGCGGTC
>NZ_JBQDVP010000001.1:0-178272 GCF_052102115.1 Microbacterium sp. | reverse complement strand
CCAGCTAAGCGCCCAGCGCCGCCCGGCCGAGCGCCGGCGGACCCTACCCGGCCACTCCTACCCGGCGGAGCGGGCGTGCGCGATCATGCGGTCGAACTGCGCGTCGCGCGCGGCGTCGACGACCTGCGCCTCGGGGTGGGCGTCGTAGTAGGCAAGAATGCGGCGAGCACCCTCGCCGAACGTGATCGTCGTGGCGAACTCGGGCACGAGCGCCTGCACCTTCGCGGTGTCGAACAGGCTCGAGTGCGCCTTGTCGCCGAGGAGCGTCGGCCCGAGATCGGGGGCGATCGCGGCGATGGTGTCGGATGCCACGTGCACGAGCTCCGGCGCCGAAACCCCGGCCGCGTCGGCCAGCCAGCCGTAGATCTGATTCCAGGTCGGCGCGTGCGAGCCGGTGATCGTGAAGTCCTCGCCGAGCGCGCTCGGGTGCCCGATCAGCCCGGTGAAGGCGACGGCGAAGTCGTCGGCGTGGGTGATGGTCCACAGGCTCGTGCCATCGCCATGCACGACGACCGGGCGCCCCGCACGCATGCGGGCGATGTCGTTCCAGCGCCCGAGAGTGGGGAGCATCTGTTCGTCGTAGGTGTGCGACGGGCGCACGATCGTCACCGGCACGCCCCGGTCGCCGGATGCCGCGAGCAGCAGCTCCTCGCACGCGATCTTGTCGCGAGAGTACTGCCAGAACGGGTTCTCCAGCGGCGTCCGCTCAGTCACCGGCAGCCGCGCCGGCGGCTTCTGATAGGCCGATGCCGAGCTGATGAAGACGTACTGCCCCGTGCGCTCCGCGAACACTTCGAGGCCTGTCGCGAGGTCGGTGGGGGAGAAGGAGAGGAAGTCGGCGACCGCGTCGAACTCGCGATCGCCGAGCGCATCCTGCAGCGATGCCGGATCGTGGACATCTGCCGATACCGTGGTCACGGCATCCGGCAGAGCGCGCCGCCCGCTGCCGCGGTTGACGACGGTGACGTCATGCCCGCGCTCGACGGAGCGGCGAACACACGCCGCGCTGATCGTGCCGGTTCCGCCCAGATACAGGATGCTCGTCATGACAGCGAGCTTAGGCGGCGTCCCCGAGCGTCCCGAGATACAGCCCGATGACCTTCGGGTCGTTCAGCAGTTCGCGACCGGTGCCCTCGTAGGCGTCGCGGCCCTGATCGAGCACGTAGCCGCGGTCGCAGATCTGCAGGCAGCGGCGGGCGTTCTGCTCGACCATGATCGTCGTGACCCCGGCCTTGTTGATGTCGGAGACGCGGATGAACGCGTCATCCTGCCGCACCGGCGACAGCCCCGCTGAGGGCTCATCGAGCAGCAGCACGGACGGGTTCATCATCAGCGCCCGCGACATCGCGACCATCTGCCGCTCACCGCCCGACAGCGACCCGGCACGCTGCTTCAGCCGCTTGCCGAGTTCGGCGAAGATGTCGCTGACGAACTCCAGCCGCTCGGCATAGATCTTGGGGTTCTGGTAGAGCCCCATCTGCAGGTTCTCTTCGATGGTGAGCGAGGGGAAGACGTTGTTCGTCTGCGGCACGAACCCGACGCCGCGGCCGACGAGCTTGTCGGCCTTCAGCCCCACGATGCTCTCGCCCTTGACAGTGATGTCTCCGCCGCGCACCTGCACCATGCCGAACATCGCCTTCAGCAGCGTCGACTTGCCGGCGCCGTTCGGTCCGATGATGCCGATCAGCTCGCCGCGGCGTGCGACGAGATTCGCCCCGTTGAGGATGTTCACACCGGGCAGGTAGCCGGCGTGCACGTCCTTCATCTCGACGATCACATCTTCGTCGGTCATGCTGTGCCCTCCTCGGCATCGAGCTCGGCTTCGGCCTCAGCCTCGATCTGCTCGCGGATCTCGGTGGCGTCGGCATCGGCGATGACCGGCAGTCGGCCGGTGACGGCGCCGAGGTCGACGTCCTGGTGGGCGCCCAGGTACGCGTCGACGACGGCGGGGTCCTCCATCACGGCGTCGGGCGGGCCCTCGGCGACCACGCGGCCCTCGGCCATCACCACGACCCAGTCGGCGATGTGGCGCACCATGTGCATGTCGTGCTCGACGAACAGCACGGTCATGCCGAGTTCCTTGAGGTCGAGGATGTGGTCGAGCAGCGACTGCGTGAGGGCCGGGTTGACGCCGGCCATCGGCTCGTCGAGCATCACGAGCGTCGGGTTGCTCATCAGCGCACGGGCCATCTCGAGCAGCTTGCGCTGGCCACCGGACAGCGAGGCGGCGAAGTCCTTCTCCTTGGCGTCGAGCTTGAAGCGCACGAGCAGCTCGCGGGCGCGCTCTTCGATCTCGGCATCCTGCGCACGCCAGAGGAAGGGGAACAGGCTCGCCCAGAACCCCTCGCCGCGCTGGCCCGTCGCCCCGAGCTTCATGTTCTCGAGCACGGTCAGCAGCGACAGCGACTTGGTGAGTTGGAACGTGCGCACCTGGCCCATGCGGGCGACCTTGAACGACGGGATGCCGGAGAGGTTCTTCCCGTCGAACGACCACTTTCCGGTGTTCGGCTTGTCGAAGCCGCACAGCAGGTTGAACAGGGTCGTCTTGCCGGCGCCGTTCGGGCCGATCAGCGCCGTGATCGCCCCACGAGGAACCTCGAGATGGTCGACGTCGACGGCGGTGAGGCCGCCGAAACGGCGGGTGACAGCATCCACGGTGAGGATCGGGTCGGTCTTCGCGACGCCGGGCGCGGCCGGCCCCGTCGTGAGGCCGGTCGTCTTGGCGCGCGGGGCGCCCGCGCCGGGGGTGGGGACGTTACTTGACAAAGGTCATCTCCCTCTTGTTGCCGAGGATGCCCTGCGGGCGGAAAATCACGATCAGCATCAGCACGACGCCGATCACGATGTAGCGCACCACGTCGGCCTGGTTCGTCGTCATCGGCAGCCAGCCGACCCGGGCCATCTCGGGCAGCAGGCCGCCGAGGAATGCGAATACGACCCAGAACAGCACAGCGCCCAGCGCCGGGCCGAGAACGGTCGCCGCTCCTCCCAGCAGCAGGATCGTCCAGAGGAAGAACGTCAGCGAGGTCGAGTAGCTGCCGGGGATCACGGCCGACGGCAGCACGAACACGACGCCGCCGAGCGCACCGATGATGCCGCCGACGACGAGTGCCTGCATCTTGTACGCGAACACGTTCTTGCCGAGCGAGCGGACGGCGTCCTCGTCTTCGCGGATGCCCTTGATCACGCGCCCCCACGGGCTGCGCATCAGCGCCCAGACGACCAGCACAGACACCGCGAGCACGAGCAGGCCGAACACGCGCACCCACAGGTCGTTGGCGTTGTACGTCCACGGCCCGAAGCCGTAGGTGCCCTCGGGGAACGGATTCATGTCGCGGAAGCTCTGGTGATAGCCCGAGAGCCCGCCGGCCGAGTTCGTCCACTCGCGGAACAGTTCGGTCAGGAACAGCAGGCGCACCACCTCTGCGGTCGCGATGGTCGCGATGGCGAGATAGTCGGCGCGCAGACGCAGGGTCGGGATGCCGAGGAGCAGAGCGAATGCGGCGCCGGCGAGCACGCCGACCGCCACGCCGCCCCACCACGGCAGGCCGAAGCTGAGGATCGAGATCGCGTAGCCGTAGCCGCCGACGGCCATGAAGGCCGCCATGCCGAAGTTGAGCAGGCCCGCGTAGCCGAAGTGCACGGCGAGGCCCGTGGCCGCCAGCGCGTAGGCGATCGTCGTCGGGCTGAACAGGTAGGCGGCGGTGTTGCCGAAGATGCTTCCGAAGTCCATGCGTCAGCCCAACCTTTCCTTGTGCCCGAGCAACCCCTGGGGGCGGACGAGAAGGATCACGATCAGCGCCACGAGGGCGGAGGCGTACTTCAGATCCGACGGGACACCCAGCAGCGTCGACACCTCGACGGCGAGGCCGACGATGATCGAGCCGATCAGAGCGCCGATCGCCGATCCCAGACCGCCGAGCGTGATCGCGCAGAAGATCAGCAGCAGCATCTGCATGCCCATGTCCCACTTCACCCCGGGTCGGAAGTATGCCCACAGGACGCCGGACATCGCCGCCAGTGAGCCGGAGAGGATCCAGACGATCCGCACCACCCGGTCGACGTCGATGCCGGATGCCGCGGCGAGCTGCGGGTTGTCGGAGATGGCCCTGGTCGCTTTGCCGATCCGCGTGCGGGTGAGGAAGTACGCCACCCCCAGGATGATGACGATGCTCGTGCCCATGCCGATCATGTCGATGTACGACAGCGAGATCGGACCGAGCTTGATCGGAGCGGGGCTGGCACCCTGCAACTGGTAGGTGGGGCCGCCGATCATGTACTGCATGACGTATCGCAGTGCCAGGGACAGGCCGATGCTGACGATCATCAGCTGCACGATGCCGAGTCCGCGACGTCGCAGCGGCCGCCAGAGACCGGCATCCATCGCGAGGCCGAGCAGGCCGCCGGCGACGATCGCGGCGATGATGCCCAACCACATCGGCAGGTGCCAGAACGTCGTGCACAGCAGGGCGATCACTGCACCCCAGGTCACCATCTCGCCGTGGGCGAAGTTCGACAGGCGCGTGGTGCCGTAGATGAGGGCCGCGCCCATGGCAGCGAGCCCGAGCAGCAGTCCGAAGTTCAGCCCGCCGACGATGCGCGAGAGCAGCTGGTCGAGGAACGACGTCGTCTCGCGGACCCCCTCGCCGAGGAAGAGATTCACGATCTTCGTTCCGGTGAGCTCGAACTCCACCTCCTGCGATGCCGAGTCGCCCTCGACGATGACCCCGTCGGGGAGCGTGTCCTCGTCGACGGTGAGGGTGTACGTCTCCTTCTCGGGCACGTACAGGCGCCATCTGCCGTCGGCATCCGTCACGGTGTCGGCGCCGAAGCCGTTGCCCTCGATGGCGACGGTCACGTCGGCGACCGGCTCATCATCGAAGGTGATGACGCCGGCGAAGTAGAAGTCCGTGACCTCCTGGCCGTCGTCGGTCTCATCCGCGAGAGCGGATGCCGGTGGCAGCAGGGCCAGGGATGAGAAAGCCATCAGTACACCGAGCACGGCGATGAGCCATGGTTTGGCTCGACGGACAACTGTAGACGTGGGTCTCACGCAACCTCCACGATGAGTGCTCGCCTCGACTTCGGGTCGGTGGAGGCGTGGGATCGAGCGTACTGTGACGCGCGGTTATTCACTAGTAACTGAACCGAACCGAGGAATTATTGTTACGCCCGCGCGGTTTAGGATTGGTGAACGCGCACCAGCTTTCGCCTGCAGGAGGATCATCCATGGAACAGCACGATCCCTTCGGCTTCGTCGGACTCACCTACGACGACGTCCTTCTTCTTCCCGGGCACACCGATGTGATCCCCAGCGAGGCCGACACGTCCTCGCGCATCACCCGCCGCATCTCGGTGGCGACCCCGCTGCTGTCCAGCGCCATGGACACCGTCACCGAATCCCGCATGGCCATCGCGATGGCGCGTGAGGGCGGCATCGGCATCCTGCATCGCAATCTCTCGATCGCCGACCAGGCCGCGCACGTCGATCGCGTCAAGCGCAGCGAGTCGGGCATGATCACCGACCCGATCACGACCACTCCCAATGCCACTGTCGAAGAGGTCGACGAGATGTGCGCGAAGTACCGCATCTCGGGTCTTCCCGTCGTCGACGACTCCGGGCACCTGGTGGGCATCATCACCAACCGCGACATGCGGTTCGTGTCGGGCTTCGAGCGTCCCACCACATTCGTCAAGGACGTGATGACCTCGACCGACCTGGTCACCGCTCCGGTCGGCGTCGCGGCGGGTGAGGTCATCGCGCTGTTCGCCAAGCACCGCGTCGAGAAGCTGCCGCTCATCGACGACGACGGCAAGCTCGCGGGACTGATCACCATCAAGGACTTCGACAAGAGCGAGAAGTACCCGCTCGCCACCAAGGACGAGCACGGGCGTCTGCGCGTCGGCGCGGCCATCGGCTTCTTCGGCGACGCATGGGAGCGCGCCGAGGCACTGCGCGACGCCGGTGTCGACGTCCTCGTCGTCGACACCGCGAACGGTCAGTCGCAGGGCGTCATCGACATCATCCAGCGGCTGAAGGCCGACGAGTCGTTCGACCACATCGACGTCATCGGCGGCAACGTCGCGACCCGCCAGGGCGCGCAGGCGCTCATCGATGCCGGTGTGGATGCCGTCAAGGTCGGCGTCGGCCCTGGTTCGATCTGCACCACCCGCGTCGTCGCCGGTGTCGGGGTGCCGCAGGTGACCGCGGTGTACGAGGCGTCGCTCGCCGCGCGCCCCGCGGGCGTGCCGGTGATCGCCGACGGCGGGCTGCAGTACTCGGGCGACATCGCCAAGGCGCTCGTCGCCGGAGCGGATGCCGTCATGCTGGGCTCGCTGCTCGCCGGAACGGACGAATCGCCGGGCGAGATCGTCTTCCAGTCGGGCAAGCAGTTCAAGCAGTACCGCGGCATGGGGTCGCTCGGCGCCATGCAGACCCGCGGCAAGCAGACCTCGTACTCGAAGGACCGCTACTTTCAGGCCGACGTGCCCAGCGACGACAAGCTCATCCCCGAAGGCATCGAAGGCCAGGTGCCGTACCGCGGCCCGGTGTCGGCGGTGGCGTACCAGCTCATCGGCGGGCTGCGGCAGTCGATGTTCTACGTCGGCGCGCGCACCATCGAAGAGCTGACGACGCGCGGCAAGTTCGTGCGCATCACCTCGGCCGGGCTCAAGGAGTCGCACCCGCACGACGTGCAGATCGTCGTCGAGGCGCCGAACTACAAGAAGTGAGTCGGGATTGGGTCAATGCCGCGAAGCGGCGTTGACGCGGCCCTACTCAGGTTGAGCGAGGCCGCGCAGCGCCCGAGTCGAAACCTCCCCTCGGCGGTGCGCGCCCTGCCCCACGCTAGGCTGACGCGATGACGGAACCAGCCAGCGCCGGCGACGCAGCCGACGTCCTCCTGCCTCCGCGCACGGGACTGCATCGCCGTAATGCCTGGGGTTTCGGCCTCGGCACTCTCGGCCGCGATATGGCGGCCACCCTGGTGACGATGTTCCTCATCGTGTACCTCACCGAGGTCGTGCAGGTCTCGAATGCGACCCTGGCTGCGGTCACCGTGGTGCTGGTGGTGATGCGGCTCTTCGATGCGGTCAACGATCCAGTGATGGGCCTGATCGTCGACAATACGCGCACTCGTTGGGGAAAGTTCAAGCCATGGATCGCCGGCGGCGCGCTGGCCTGGGCCGCAGCGACCATCGTGATGTTCTCCGACTGGGGCGTCGAAGGACCGTGGTTCGTCGTCGTCTTCATCGTCGTGTACTTGCTCTGGGAGATCGCCTACACGGTCAACGACATCTCGTACTACGGGATGCTGCCATCGCTGTCGCGCAATCAGATCGAGCGTGAGCGGATCGGCGTCGTCGCCCGTGTGTGTGCGAACATCGGGATCTTCGGCGTCGTGATGGCTATCGTGCCGGTGACTTCGGCTCTGGAGGAGGTTCTCGGTTCGGCGCAATCCGCTTGGTTCGCGTTGGCCGTCGCCGTGGCGGCGATGATGTTGATCTTCCAGACGATCACCTTGGTGACAGCGAAGGAGCAGGTCTCGAGCGAGCGGATGCACACTTCTTTGCGCGAGCTGTTCAGCGTGATCGGCCGCAACGATCAGTTGCTCTGGGTGACGCTGGCGATGGTGCTGTTCATGACCGGCTACACGATCACCACGAGCCTCGGGCTGTATTACTTCACCTATATCTATGGCGATGTCGGAATGTACCCGGTGTTCGCCGCGATCCTGGGTGTCAGTCAGATCGGTGGACTGCTGCTGTTCCCGCTGGCTTCGGCCAAGCTCGGGCGGCGGCGTGTGCACCTGCTCGCGACCGCATCCTGTGCCGTAGGTTACGTGGTGTTCCTGTTCGCGGGCACGTCCATGCTGTTCATCGGGGTCGCTGGCGTGCTGCTGTTCGCCGGGCAGGCGTTCATTCAGCTGCTCATGATGATGTTCATCGCCGACTCGGTGGAGTACGGGCAGTGGAAGCTCGGGCGTCGCAATGAATCGGTCACCTTCTCACTGCAGCCCTTCATCTACAAGGCCGCGAGTGCGTTGGCATCTGGAGCGGTCGGGGTCACGCTCATCGTCTCCGGGATCAACGACGCAGGAAGCGCGGCCGACATCACCGACGTCGGAGCATCGGCGTTCAAGGTCGCGATGATGGTGGTCCCTCTGATCCTCGTGGTCGTGAGCTGGTTGGTGCTCGCCCGGCGGTACCGGCTGGACGAGACGCGATATGCCGAGATCATCGCCGATCTGCGCCTTCGTGAAAGCACAGTTGAGGCACGTGATGGCGAGTCCTGATGCCGGCATCCGGTTGAAAGATGTGTACGCGCACCCAGTCGGTCGGGATGCCATCGACAAGATCCTGCTGCAGCTGGGGCGCTCGCGACGGTGGGTGACGAATCCGCTCGTCGCGAATCTCTCGCTGCGTTCGCTCGGGCGACTCGCCGGCAGGTTTCTCGGCCCGGGTCTCGCCGAGGCGCTGCTCGCGATCCTGGCCGAGCACCCTGAACGTCTCGACAGCGGCACCAGCGCGACGACCGGAGGGACGCGATGGTGGCAGAGCGCCGTCTTCTACCACGTGTATCCGCGTTCGTTCCAGGATTCGGACGGGGACGGAATCGGTGACCTGCGCGGATTGATTGGCCGTCTTGATTACCTGCAGGACCTCGGTGTGGACTGCGTCTGGCTCTCGCCGGTCTTCGACTCCCCGAACGAGGACATGGGCTACGACGTGCGCGATTACCGCGCGGTGATGGCAGAGATGGGCACGATCGCGGACCTCGATGCGCTCATCGCGGGGTGCCACCACCGGGGCATGCGGATCATTCTCGACCTCGTGGTCAATCACACCTCTGAGGAGCACGAGTGGTTCCGGTCGGCGGTCGCCGATCCCGAGGGAACTTACGGCGATTACTACCATCTGCGACCCGGCGTCGAGGGGGAGGATGGATCTGGGGCGCCGCCGAACAACTGGACCTCATTCTTCGGTGGCAGCGCCTGGCGCTGGATTCCCGAGGCCAAGCGGTGGGCGCTGCACCTGTTCGCGCCGGGTCAGATGGATCTGAACTGGGCGAACCCCGCAGTCCGCGTCGAGGTCGCAGACATCGTCCAGTGGTGGCGAGCCCGGGGTATCGACGGTTTCCGGATGGACGTCATCAACTACATCTCCAAGCGCGACAGTCTGCCGGACGGGAACGAGGCAGTCGGTCAGCTGATGGGATTCTTCGGCATCGAGAACTACTTCTTCGGTCCACATCTGCACGAGTATCTGCGCGATCTGCGTGCGAAGGGGTTCACCGGTGGGGGCGCACCCGACGGCGTGATGGTGGGGGAGACACCCGGCATCGGCGTCGAGATGGGGCGTCTGCTCAGTGACCCCGAGCGCGCGGAACTCGACCTCGTGTTCAATTTCGACGTGCTGGAGCTGCCAGGACGCATCCGTTGGGACGACTACCGGTACGACCTGCGTCATCTGAAGACCTATTACACCGAGCTGCTGACACGGATCGGTCCTGGTGATCAGGCGGCGCTCTTCTTCGACAATCATGACAACCCGCGGATGCTGTCGAAGGTGCTGGGGCCACGGAGCTCCGACTCGCAGCTGCGCACGGCGCTCGCCAAGGCGCTCGCGACGCTCCAGCTCACGCTGCGTGGTACCCCATTCCTCTTTCAGGGCCAGGAGATCGGCGCGATCGATCAGAGTTTCTCGTCGACGGCGGAGCTGCGCGACGTGGAGTCCCTGAACCGCTTCGCTGAACTGCGAGCCACCGGTTTCGGCGAGGCAGAAGCGTTCGCCGCCACGCTGTCGGGTGCGCGGGATCATGCCAGGGTGCCGATGCGTTGGGAACCAGGGGTCCATACCGGATTCACCACCGGGAGGCCGTGGCAGCCCGGCCACGAGGTCTCGGTGGGCTTCACGGTCGCCGAGCAGATCGATGACCCGGACTCGGTGTGGAGCTTCCACCGCGACCTGATCCGTCTGCGTCGCGCGCACCCCGCGCTCGCCGCCGGCGGCATCCGCTTTCTTGCCCCTCGATCCCGGGACCTGTTCGCATGGGTGCGCACGGGTGATGACGGGCAGGACGAGTGGCTCGTCGAGGTGAATCTGACCGACCGGCCGATATCGCGCCTGCACGGAATGCCGACCGCCGAACCCGTCATGGGCAGTTCTGCGCTGGGTGTTGTGCACGGATTGACGCTCGGCCCCTACGGCGTTCTCGTGAGTCGGATCGGCTCCGTCAGCCCCGTCACGTCGGGGATTCGGGCGAGTGGATGAGGCGTGCAGTTCGCCTGGAGCGCACATCGGAACGGCCGCATGGCCGGGTAGGCTGGACGGGTGAGCATGGACATCGAACTCGGTCGGGCCAAGCGCGCGCGTCGCGCCTACACGTTCGACGACATCGCCGTCGTTCCGTCACGACGCACCCGCAACCCCGAAGACGTCTCGACCGTGTGGTCGATCGACGCGTTCTCGTTCGACACTCCGGTGATCGGCGCGCCGATGGACTCGGTCGTGAGCCCGGCCACGGCGATCATGCTGGGCAAGCTCGGCGGCCTCGGCGTCCTCGACCTCGAGGGGCTGTGGACCCGCTACGAGAACCCCGAGCCGCTGCTCGCCGAGATCGCCTCGCTGCCCCCTGAGAAGGCGACGGTGCGGATGCAGCACCTCTACGCCGAGCCGATCAAGCCCGACCTCATCACCTCGCGCCTCGCCGAAATCCGCGACGGCGGTGTCACGGTCGCCGGATCCCTCACCCCGCAGCGCACCCAGGAGCTCTACGACACCGTCGCAGCAGCCGGCGTCGATCTGTTCGTCATCCGCGGCACCACGGTCTCCGCCGAGCACGTCTCCAGCGTCGCCGAACCCCTGAACCTGAAGAAGTTCATCTACGACCTCGACGTTCCCGTCATCGTCGGTGGAGCGGCCACCTACACCGCCGCCCTGCACCTCATGCGCACCGGCGCCGCCGGCGTCCTCGTCGGGTTCGGCGGGGGAGCAGCCTCCACGACGCGCGCCACCCTCGGCATCCATGCTCCGATGGCGACGGCCGTCTCGGACGTCGCCGCCGCCCGTCGCGACTATCTCGACGAGTCGGGCGGACGCTACGTGCACGTCATCGCCGACGGCGGCGTCGGAACCTCCGGCGACGTCGTCAAGGCGATCGCCATGGGCGCGGATGCCGTCATGCTCGGCGTCGCCCTCGCACGGGCCACGGACGCGCCCGGACGCGGCTTCCACTGGGGTCCCGAGGCGCACCACTCGCACTTGCCGCGCGGCCGTCGCGTCGAGACGCCCGGCATCGCCACGCTGGAGCAGATCCTCTACGGACCGGCGCCGGTCGCCGACGGCACGGCGAACCTCATCGGGGCGCTGCGCAAGTCCATGGCCACCACGGGGTACTCCGACCTGAAGGAGTTCCAGCGCGTCGAGGTCGTGCTCTCGCCGTACCAGCAGTGACCGTCTCTGTGCCCGAGACCCAGGAGTTCCCGCCGACCCTGCGTGAGGTCATGCTGCGCGGTCGCTGGATCGCCGTGCTGTGCGCGTGCCTCGTCGTCGCCGGCGTATTCGCGTTCCTCGGGCAGTGGCAGCTCGAACGGGCCATCGACACCGATCCGCCGCCGGAGGGCATCACCGAAGAGGTGCGCCCCCTCACCGACGTGCTGAGCCCGGGGGAGTACCTCGCCGAGCCGCTCGTCGGTCAACGGGTCGAGACCGCTGGCACCTGGGTGGCCGATGATTTCAACGTCGTCTCGTCGCGCTTCAACGACGGCGCCGAGGGCTTCTGGGTGACCGGTCAGCTGCGCGTCGCCGATCGCACCTCCATCGCCGTCGCGCTCGGCTGGGCGCCGAATCACGAGAGCGCGGATGCCGCGGTCGCGGCCCTCGAGACGAACGCCGCCGGAGCGGATGCCACGATCACCGGACGCATCATCTCGGACGAGGGATCGTCGCTCCCGCCCGCCGACGACCCCTTCGCGATGAGCAGGATGTCGCCGGCGATGCTGCTGGGTCAGTGGCACGACACCGAGCAGCTGGCGGTGTATCGGCCGTACCTCGCCTCGACCCACGCCCCGGACGGACTGGTCGACATCGTCTCGCCGGCGCCGGACGAGATGCCGGCGGTCAACTGGCTGAACATCTTCTACGCCCTCGAGTGGGCGGTGTTCGCGGGCTTCGCGTTCTACATCTGGTACCGGCTGGCGAAGGACCGCTGGCAGCTCGAGGTCGAGGAGTTCGAAGAGCGCACCGGGTGACGTCTGGCAGGCCGTGACGTCCGGCAGGGCACCGTAGGAGAACTTTCGGTTAGCGTTCCGTGAACTGTCTCCGGAATGTCCCAGGCCCCTCATAGGCTCACTCGCGGGTGCCCACGCGCGTCTGCTGTCGGACGAATCGTCGGAGCCCTTCTCGCACGCTCGACCCTGGCGTGCGAGGTCAGATTCGTCGACGCCGAGGAGAACCACCGCATGATGCCCGCTCCCCGAGACGAGAACCACGTGGTTCCCGCCTCCGTTCACAGAAGCTCTTCTCCCGGTCGCACTCGGCGCGTCGGCGCCCTCGCACTGACCACGGCCCTCGCCATGAGCTGCGGCACGCTCATCGCCACGCCGGCCGTCGCCGCCATCGACGGCAGCGGCGTCGTGATCAACGAGGCCTACCTCTCCGGTGGCAGCAAAGGGGCCGCGTTCAAGAACAAGTTCGTCGAGCTGTACAACCCGACCCAGACCGATATCCCCCTCGACGGCATGTCGGTGCAGTACCGATCGGCGAGTGGTGCCGGCAACTTCAACGGTGTTGCCGAGCTGTCCGGAACGATCCCCGCGGGCGGGTACTACCTAGTACAGGGCGGCAGCAACGGCGCCAACGGCATCGATCTGCCCGCCACGGATGCCGCCAGCGGAGCGCTCAACCCCAGCGGCACGACGGGAACGCTCGCCCTCGTGGAGGGCACCGCCGCCGTCAGCCTCACGCCCGGGTCTGTCGTCGGCGTCGACGGCGTCGTCGACCTGCTCGGCTACGGCGGTTCGAACACGTTCGAGGGCGCGGTCGCGACGGCGCCGGCGGGCAACCAGGACGTGAAGTCGCTGAATCGCGCTGCCGGCGCTGACACCGACGTCAACGCCGACGACTTCTCTCTCTCGGAGTCGATCACCCCGCAGAACTCCGGTGGCGTCGACGATCCCGAGGATCCCGAGGACCCCGAGGACCCGGAGAACCCCGAAGAGCCCACGGCCGCGACGATCGCTGAGGTGCAGGGCACCGAAGACGTCGCCGCCATGAACGGGCAGACCGTCACCGTCGAGGGCGTCATCACAGCAGACCACCGCACCGGCGGCTACGACGGCATCGTCATCCAGACCGAAGGATCCGGCAGCGAGGACGACGCGACGCCGGGTGCCTCCGACGGCATCTTCGTGTACTTGGACGGCAAGACCGTCCCCGGCGCGATCGGCGACGTCGTCACCGTCACCGGCTCCGTCTCGGAGTACTACGGGCAGACGCAGATCTCGCCCGCCGCAGCCGACGACGTGGCGGTCATCACCGCCGGTGCTGGGGTCCCCGCGGTCACGCCGCTGCCCGAGTCCGTCATCGGCGCAGACCGCGAGGCGTACGAGAACATGCTCGTCGCCCCGGCCGGCACCTACCGGGTGGCTTCCAGCCACCAGCTCTACAACTTCGGCGCCCTGTGGCTGAACCCCGGCGAGCTGAACGTCAAGAGCACCGAGACCACGCGCCCGGGTGACGAGGCGAACGCGATCGCCGCAGAGAACCGTGCCGAGCGCATCCTGCTCGACGACGGCTACAACGTGCAGGTCAGCAACAACGCGCACCCCGGCGACCAGCCGTACTTCACCGAGGACGTCACGGTCCGAAACGGCGATGTCGTCGACTTCGCCGAGGCCGGCTACGTGCTGCAGTACGGCTTCGACGACTGGCGCCTGCAGCCGGTCACGCCGATCGACGACGCGACCTCAGCGGACGACAAGGCGACCTTCACCGCCGAGAACACGCGACCGGAGGCGGCCCCCGAGGTCGGCGGCGACGTGCAGGTCGCGGCGTTCAACGTCTTCAACTACTTCACGACCATGAGCGAGGACGACTCCGAGGCGCGCGGTGCGAAGAACGAGGAGTTCTTCGAGGTGCAGCGATCGAAGATCGTCAGCGCCATCGGCGGCCTGGATGCCGAGGTCGTCGCGCTGATGGAGATCGAGAACTCGGTCCACTTCGGCAACGGCACGGCCGACGTCGCACTGGCCGACCTCGTCGACGGGCTCAACGAGGACGCCGGTTCGGACGTGTGGGACTTCGTTCCGATGCCCGACGCGCTGCTCGACACCGACACCGACGTGATCACCAACGCGATCATCTACCAGAAGGATGCCGTCACCCCGGTGGGCGACAGCATGGCGAAGATCGACGAGTCGGTGTGGGGCAACGCTCGCGAGCCGATCGCGCAGGCGTTCGACATGGACGGCAAGGTCGTCTCGGTCGTCGCCAACCACTTCAAGTCGAAGTCGGGCGACGGCGACGAGCCTGCCGACGGCCAGGGCCACTTCAACGAGGACCGCACCGCCCAGGCAGAGTCGCTGCTGGACTTCACCGGCGAGATCGAAGAGGCCAGCGGCAGCGATGACGTGCTGCTGCTCGGCGACTTCAACGCCTACAGCCGCGAGGACCCGATCAACGTGTTCGACGAGGCCGGCTGGACCGACCTCGTACCGGCGCACGCCCCCGGCCAGCACACGTACACTTTCGACGGCGAGCTCGGCTCGCTCGACCACGCGATCGCATCCCCGTCGCTTGCCGCGTCGGTGACCGGTACGGATGTCTGGACCATCAACTCGCCGGAATGGAGCGACCGCGGCTACGCGTTCGGCGCTTCTGAGGCGGGCACGCCGTTCCGCTCCAGCGACCACGACCCGGTGATCGTCGGCATCTCCAACGAGATTCCGCCGGTCGACATCGACATCGTCACGGTCAACGACTTCCATGGCCGAATCGAGGCCGACGGTGCCGCAGCCGGTGCCGCTGTGCTCGCCGGGGCCGTGCAGTCGATGCGCGACGCGAACCCGAACACGATCTTCGCCGCCAATGGCGACTCGATCGGCGCGTCGACGTTCACCTCGTTCATCGACAGCGACAACCCCACGATCGACGCCCTGAACGCGGCGGGCCTCGAGGTCAGCTCGATGGGCAACCACGAGTTCGACCAGGACTGGGAAGACCTGCGCGACCGCGTCCAGCCGCGTGCGGACTGGCCCTACCTGGGAGCGAACGTGTTCCTCAAGGACTCTGACGAGCACGCCGGAGAGGCGTACTTCGTCAAGGAGGTCGACGGTGTGAAGGTCGGGTTCATCGGTGCCGTCACCGAAGACCTTCCGACCCTGGTCTCTCCGGAGGGGATCGCCGAGCTCGACATCCGAGACATCACCGACTCGGTCAACGCCGTGACCGATGACCTCACGGACGGCGAAGAAGGCAACGGCGAGGCAGATGTCATCGTCCTGCTCGTCCACGAGGGTGCAGCCACCACCGACCCCGCCGACATCACGGCCGACTCGCCGCTGGGCGAGATCCTGGACGGACTCGACGAGCGCGTCGACGCGGTCTCCACGTCGCACACGCACCAGGTGTACAACCACGTGATCGACGGACGTCCGGTCTTCCAGGCCGGTCAGTACGGCGAGCGCTTCGCGCTCACCTCGCTCAGCGTCGACCCCGAGACGAAGGAGCTGCTCTCGATCAGCAACGAGATCATGCCGCTCACGAAGTCGGAGAAGGACCCGGCCACGGGCAACACCGTCTACACGCCCCTGTACGACGCCGACCCCGACGTGCAGGCGATCGTCGACGCAGCCAAGGAGCTGGCCGACGTCCTCGGGGCAGAGCCGGTCGGCGAGATCACCGGCGACCTCAACCGTGCCCGTCAGAGCGACGGCACCGAGAACCGCGGTGGGGAGTCCGTGATCGGCAACTTCGTCGCCGATGTGCACCAGTGGGCGACGGGCGCAGACATCGCGATGATGAACCCGGGCGGCATCCGCGCCAACCTCGCCTACGCCTCGAACGGCGAAGGCGACCCGGACGGCAACGTGACCTTCCGCGAGGCCGCCACGGTGCAGCCGTTCGCTAACACCCTGGTCACGCTGAACCTCACGGGTGCGCAGGTGAAGGGGGTGCTCGAGGAGCAGTGGCAGCCGGCTGAGGCGAGCCGGCCGTTCCTGAAGCTCGGTCTGTCCGAGGGTCTGCAGTACACCTACGACCCGACGGCAGGGGCAGGGGAGCGGATCACCTCGATCACGCTCGACGGCGAACCCATCGACCCGGAGGCGACGTACGTCGTCGCGGCCAACTCGTTCCTCGCCAGTGGTGGAGACAACTTCTTCACCCTCGCCGAGGGCACGGACAAGGCCGACACCGGCAAGGTCGACCTGCAGTCGACAGTCGACTGGTTCGACGCGAACGGCACCGCTTCGCCCGACCTCGCCCAGCGCGCGGTCGGTGCGACGCTGAGTGCACCGGATGCCGATGGTTACAGTGCCGGCGACGAGGTCACTCTCGGCCTCTCCTCGCTGGCGTTCAGCGGCGGCGACGCCGCACCGGGTGAGGTGACCGTCTCGCTCGGCGAGACCGAGCTCGCCTCTGGAACCGTCGACCCGGCGATCGTCGACACCACCGATGAGGCGGGGCGCGCGAGCCTGACGTTCACGGTTCCCGAGGGCGTGTACGGCGAGCAGCAGCTCGCGGTCGCGGTCGCGGATGCCGGCACGAGCGTGCAGGTGCCGATCACGTTCACCGAGGCCCCCGCGGCCGAGGGGACGATCACCCTGGGGGCGTCCTCGGTCGCCGCCGGTGGATCGGTGACGATCGACGGGTCCGGGTTCGACGCCGGAGCTGAGCTGGTCGTCGAGCTGCGCTCGACCCCGGTGCAGATCGGCACGGCTCAGGTCGCGGACGATGGAACGTTCACGGCCACCGTCACTATCCCGAAGGACACCCCGACCGGTGCGCACACGCTCGCGGTGATTCTGCCCGACGGCTCCGAGGCAACCGCCGCGCTCACCGTGACCGCTGCCGCCGGCTCCGGTGACGACGGCGCCGGCGATGACGGTGCCGGTGGTGGCTCTGGCGATGACGGTGCCGGTGGGTCCGGTGATGGCGACCTCGCCACGACCGGTGCCGACCCGACGCCGTACCTGATCCTCGCCGCACTGCTGCTGGTGCTGGGCTCCGCCTTCGTGGTGGCCCGTCGCCGCAGCCGCACAGAGCAGCAGTAGTCAGCAGCAGTAGTCAGCAGCAGTAGTCAGCCGCTGAGGGCACGCAGCACGGAGGCCGTCGGGAGTGATCCCGGCGGCCTCCGTCGTGCCTGCGGGGCACCGGGCCGCGGGTAGACTGGACGCCATGCCCGAACCGAAAGCCGCCTCCTTCCCGAAGATCCGCGGGGCGCTGACGTTCTACCAGATCGCCTCGATCATCACCGGCATCATGCTGCTCCTGCTGCTGGCCGAGATGATCCTGAAGTACAGCCCGATCCATCTGGAGCTGTTCGCGGGCGGATCGGGCGGATTCCTGTGGCTCGCCGACGTCATCGTCGGCGACGGATGCCAGTGGTACTCGCTGTTCTTCCCCGGCGGCATGGGGTGCGACCTCGTCTCGGTCGGCGACGGCACGAACATCTCGCTGCTCATCCTCGTCGCCCACGGCTGGTTCTACGTCGTCTACCTGTTCGCGATCTTCCGGCTGTGGAGCCTGATGCGGTGGCCGTTCGTCCGCTTCATCCTCCTTGCCCTCGGCGGCGTCATCCCCGCCCTTTCGTTCGTCATGGAGGTCCGGGTCTCCCGCGAGGTGCGGGCCTACCTCGCCTCCCGTGAGGCCGCGATGGCCGCCGATGCCCAGCCCCACACCGAGGAGGCAGCGCGATGAGCGCAGACACCGCCCAGCGCCCCGTTCTCGTCGTCGACTTCGGCGCCCAGTATGCGCAGCTCATCGCCCGCCGCGTCCGCGAGGCCGGCGTCTACAGCGAGATCGTGCCGCACACGGTCACCGCGGCGGAGATCGCCGAGAAGAACCCGGTCGCCCTCATCCTCTCCGGCGGACCGTCGTCGGTCTACGAAGAGGGCGCCCCCGCGCTCGACAACGGCATCTTCGATCTCGGCGTCCCGACCCTCGGCATCTGCTACGGATTCCAGGTGATGGCCCGCGCCCTCGGCGGCGAGGTCGCCAACACCGGACTGCGCGAGTACGGCGCGACCGACGCCGTTATCGCGAACGAGGGCGGCGTGCTGCTGGGTGGGCAGCCGACGACGCAGAACGTCTGGATGAGCCACGGCGACCAGGTCTCGCACGCGCCCGAGGGTTTCGACGTGCTCGCTTCCACCTCAGACACCCCCGTCGCCGCGTTCGGCAGCGATGAGAAGTGCTTCTACGGCGTGCAGTGGCACCCCGAGGTCAAGCACTCGGATCACGGCCAGGAGGTTCTCGAGAACTTCCTGCACAAGGCTGTGGGTCTCGCCTCCGACTGGAACAGCGGCAACGTCATCGATGAGCAGGTCGCGCGCATCCGCGAGCAGGTCGGCTCCGCCCGGGTCATTTCTGCCCTCTCCGGCGGCGTCGACTCGGCTGTCTCCACGGCCCTCGTGCACAAGGCGATCGGCGACCAGCTCACCGCCGTCTTCGTCGACCACGGACTCCTCCGCAAGGGCGAGCGCGAACAGGTCGAGAACGACTACGTCGCTTCCACCGGCGTCCGGCTGATCACGGTGGATGCCGCCGACACTTTCCTCGGGCACCTCGAGGGCGTCAGCGACCCCGAGCAGAAGCGCAAGATCATCGGCCGCGAGTTCATCCGCTCCTTCGAGAAGGTGCAGCGCGAACTCGTCGACGAGGCCAAGGCAGAGGGCGAGCCGATCAAGTTCCTCGTGCAGGGCACGCTGTACCCCGACGTCGTCGAATCCGGCGGGGGCACGGGAACCGCGAACATCAAATCGCACCACAACGTCGGCGGACTCCCCGAAGACCTCGACTTCGAGCTCATCGAGCCGCTGCGCACGCTGTTCAAGGACGAGGTGCGCCAGATCGGCCGCGAGCTGGGCCTGCCCGAAGCGATCGTCGGCCGGCAGCCGTTTCCGGGCCCCGGCCTCGGCATCCGCATCGTGGGTGAGGTCACCGCTGACCGTCTCGAGATTCTGCGCGAGGCCGACGCCATCGCCCGTGAAGAGCTGACCAAGGCCGGTCTCGACAGTGAGATCTGGCAGTGCCCGGTCGTGCTGCTCGCCGACGTGCGTTCGGTCGGTGTGCAGGGCGATGGCCGCACCTACGGGCACCCGATCGTGCTGCGCCCGGTCTCCAGCGAAGACGCCATGACGGCCGACTGGACCCGCCTGCCGTACGACGTGCTCTCGAAGATCTCCAACCGCATCACCAACGGGGTGCGCGACGTCAACCGGGTGGTGCTCGACGTGACCTCGAAGCCCCCGGGGACGATCGAGTGGGAGTGACCCGGGGAGAGATCTCCCTGCCGGAGGCGGAGTACCTCGTACTCTCCAGCCGGCTGATCCCCGACCTCGACGGCGGGTACACGATCGCGACGCTCGCGCGCGCCCGACAGCTGGCAGCTGCTGGTGCCGATCCGCAGCTGCTCACGTTCGATCCGGCGGATGCCGCGGCCCACGCCCAGCATCGCGAGGAGTTCGCGCGGCGCGGCGCGATCGATGACCCGGCGCGCCTGCGCAATCTGTTCGACGAAAGTATTGCCCCGGACGGCGGTGCGACCGCGTGGCTGCGGGCCGCAGCATCCCCGGCTCTGTCGGCGGGGCGCCCGGATCGCGAGTATCGGATGCTGCGCGACGCCGACGACCGGCCGTTCGCCGCCCTGCCGGTCATCCCCGGCAACCCCGACTGGCATCTCACCGACGAGCCGGTGCTCGTGTACGACGGGGACGGACAGACCATCGGCGGCGTCGCCGGGTTCCGCGGTCTGTACCGTGCCTGGCTCGCACACGTCACCGCTGCACTCGGAGACGTGCCGATCATCGTGATCTGCGAGTCGCGCCAGCTCGGTGAACTGATCGCCGACTGGGACGACCCGCGGGTGCGCATCATCCACACGATCCACACGATGCATCTCGAGGCGCCGTATACGCCGGATGCCCCGATGAACGCGCTGTGGACGCGCTGGTTCGCACTCGCCGACCGCTTCGACGCGGTCACCTGGCCGACGCCGCGGCAGCGCGACGACGTCGCCGCACGCTTCGGCGACAGCATCCGCAATGTCGTGGTGCCGAACGGCATCGAACTGCCGACCGTGGGGGAGTGTGCCCCTGAACCCGGCCTCGTCGTCTCGCTCTCGCGGCTCGCGCCGGGCAAGCGCATCGATCACATCATCCGTGCCTTCCTGTCCGCTGATGTGCCCGGTGCGGTGCTGGAGATCTGGGGTGACGGGCCCGCGCGTGCCGGGCTCGAGCAGCTCATCGCCGAACGCTACTGCGCAGATCGTGTGCGCGTGTGCGGCGTCACCGCCGACCCGGATGCCGTGCTCGAACGTGCCTCGGTCGTCGTCTCCGCTTCGGCATTCGAGGGGCAGGGACTCTCGCTCGCCGAGGCGCTCGCGCACGCCCGCCCCGTCGTCTCCTACGACGTGCGGTACGGTCCGAGCGATCTGCTCGCCGGCGGTGGGGGCATACTCATCCCCGACGGCGACGAGGCCGCGCTGGCTGACGCGCTGCGCCGCGTGCTCACGGACGCCGAGCTGCGCACCCGCCTTTCGGTCGAGGCTCCGGCGGCAGCATCCGTATGGGGCGATGACCGGACTCTTGAGGCGCTCGCGGCGACCGTGCGCGACGTCCTCGCCACCGCGTCGCGACGGACCGCAGCGGTCTGAGCGGGCCGGCGCTCGCCGAGTTCGGGGAAACCGGAAACTGCTCTCCGGACATCCCCGCTGTGCTGATGCCGCAGCTTTCCTAGCGTGGAGGCATGAGCGACTCTCAGCGACAGGTTCCCGCACCCGATACGGCGCAGTCTCTCGATCCGCGGACGGCGGTGCGCGCGGCGACCGTCTTCGTCGTGGCGACGCTGGCGCTGGTGACGCTGATCTGCGCCGTCTTCCTGGTGTCCGGTGCGCCCCTGCCGGACTGGTTCACGATCGTCGGGCGCTGGATACCCGCCGTGGTGTCATTCGTCGTGATCCTGTCATTCGGCCTGTCCGGATCGGTCACCCGCTGGTGGATGCTGCGACCCGGGAAGATCGGCACGCTGCTCAGCGGACTGGCGACGGGCGTGCTCGGACTGGTCCTGATCTACGCCGTCGCTGCCGCGATCGGTATCGCTCTCGGGTTCGCCGCGCCGCTGCCGTTGGCGGCCTATCTGCAGATCGCGGTGCTGACGGTGCCGGCCGCGCTGCTGTTCTCGGTGAGCACGTTCGGCGAAGAGGTGGCGTGGCGGGCGTTCCTGCCGCAACTGCTGCCCGGCGTGAATCGCTGGGCGCGGGCCGTTGTGATCAGCGGCATCTGGGTCGTCTTCCACATTCCGCTGCACGGGACGATGATCCTGCAGGGGTCGCTGCCGCCGGTGACGGGCGTGGTGTCGACCGTGCTGCTGCTGCCGTTGGGGATATTCCTCGCCATGCTCGTCGAACGGTTCGGCAGTGTCTGGCCGGCAGTGATCGCTCATGCCGTGCCGATGTCTGTGCTGAATCTCGTCGCGGGCTCGGCAGACCTGTCGGCGCCGGCTCTGTGGGGGCTCGCCGCGGTCACGACGGTTGCCCTGACAGCCGGGGCGATCATCGTCGCGCCGGCCCGGCGATGAGTGGACAGGATCGGCGGAAGAACATTTTCCTATCGATGTCGATCCGGCCCTTCTCTGTTCGACGTCTTCAGTGAGAGGGTCGAAACCGATCCCGCAACCGAAGGAGAACATCATGAAGTTCATGCTGATCATGCGCGCGACCGACCAGGCTGTCGAGGCGTACGAGGAGATCCCGTTCGAGCAGATCATCGAGGCCATGGGCAAGTACAACGAGTCGATGATCAAGGCGGGCGTCCTGCTCGCGGGCGAGGGGCTCAGCGACGCCGCTGAGGGCTTCGTCGTCGACTTCAGCGCCGAGAAGCCGCTCATCACCGACGGCCCCTACGGTGAGACCAAAGAGCTGTTCAACGGCTTCTGGATCATCGAGGTCTCCACCCGTGAAGAGGCCGCAGAGTGGGCCGGCCGGGCACCGCTCGGCCCCGGTTCCTTCCTCGAGGTGCGCCGCGTCACCGAGATGGACGACTTCCCGGCCGATAACGAATGGATCCAGAAAGAAGAAGGCTGGCGCGAGGAGCAGGCGCAGCGCGCCCAGCAGTAGATCATGACGGACGATCACGACGGCGCGATGGTGGGCTCCACGACAGATGTGGAGCGCACCATCGCCGCCGTCTGGCGCATCGAGTCGGCGAAGATCGTCGCGACGCTGACGCGCATGGTCGGCGACTTCTCGCAGGCGGAGGATCTCGCACAGGATGCTCTGCTCGAGGCGCTGCGTCAGTGGCCAGCCGACGGCACACCGCGCAACCCTGCCGCCTGGCTGACGGCCGTCGCCAAACGGCGTGCGATCGATGGATGGCGGCGGCAGGAACGCTTCGACGACCGGATCGCGACGATCGCGTACGATCTCGAACGCGAGCAGGCCGATGCCATGGATGCCGATCCCTGGGATCCGGATGCCATCGACGACGACGTGCTGCGGCTCGTCTTCATCTCGTGCCACCCTGTGCTCTCGCGCGAGGCCAGCGTGGCGCTGACGCTGCGCGTGATCGGTGGTCTGTCCAGCGAGGAGATCGCCCGGGCTTTCGTCGTGCCCACGGCCACCGTGCAGCAGCGGATCGTGCGAGCCAAGAAGACCCTGGGGGCGGCGAAGGTGCCGTTCGAGGTGCCCTCGCGCCAGGAATACGCCGAACGGCTGAGCGCGGTGCTCGGGGTGCTGTACCTGATCTTCAACGAGGGCCACGCCGCCAGCAGCGGCGCCGACTGGATGCGCCCCGAGCTCAGCTTTGAGGCGATCCGCCTCACCCGCGTACTGACGGCCCTCGTGCCGCGGGAGCGTGATGCGCACAGCCTGCTGGCGCTGATGGAACTCACCGCGGCCCGCTTCCCCGCACGAGTCGACGCGAAGGGAGAGCCGATTCTCCTCGCGGATCAGAATCGCGGTCGTTGGGATCGGAGCCGCATCTCTCGTGGCCGCGCTGCACTCGAACGCGCGGATGCCGTCGGTCACGGCCGCGGCGCCTACGGGCTGCAGGCGGCGATCGCCGAGTGCCACGTGATCGCGGCGTCTGTCGAGAGCACGGATTGGGAACGGATCGTCGTGCTGTACGAGGCTCTCGGACGCGTGGCACCCTCGCCGATCGTGGAGCTGAACCGGGCTGCGGCGGTCGCGATGGCGACCGGCGCGGCATCCGCCCTGCGCATCATCGACCGGATCGCCGAGTCCGGCGCACTGGCGGGGTATCACCTGCTTCCGGCGACCCGCGGCGAGATGCTGCTGCGTCTGGGGCGCAGAGAAGAGGCCCGTTCCGAGTTCGCCACCGCCGCGGAACTCGCGGGGAACGACCGGGAACGGGCCCTTCTGGAGGCTAAAGCCTCGGCTGATTAGAGGATCAGTCGCGGACCTTGTTGCCGCGGCCCACGATGAGGCCGTAGATCAGCAGCACGATGATCGCACCGCCGATGGCGAGAGCCCACGATGACAGGCTCCAGAATTCGTTGATGCCGACGCCGAAGATCAAGCTGCCGAGCCACCCGCCGAGGATTGCGCCCACGACGCCCAGAAGAAGTGTGACGAACCATCCGCCACCCTGCTTACCGGGAAGGATCAGTTTCGCGATCGCTCCGGCGATCAATCCGAGAAGAAGAAATGCAAGGAAACCCATGATGTAATCCCCTTTCTGTTAGCGGTGATGTAACTATGCTCCTCCGCGAACGGATACGCCAGCCCCCTTGCGGCGTGCCTGCAAAAGACGATAGGGGACGCGGAGACAGCGAAAGGGCCCCATCTCCGGAGAGATGAGGCCCTTTCGGCGAAGTCAGATCAGTTACTGCCGCGCGCGATGGCGATGATGCGCAGGATCTCGACGTACAGCCAGACGACGGTCACCATGATGCCGAAGCCGCCGACCCAGCCGTACTTGCGGGGAGCGCCATTGCGCACGCCCTGCTGGATCTGGTCGAAGTCGAGCACCAGCGAGTACGCGGCCATGATGACGACGAGCACACCGATGATCAGGCCGAGGGGGATGCCCATGATCTCGACGCTGCGGAGTCCGAACGCGTTCTGGTTGACGCCGGTCCACATCAGGATGAGGTTCAGCACCGAGAAGACGAGGTAGCCGACCATCGCGATCATGAAGACCTTGGTCGCCTTCTTCGAGGCGCGGATCTTGCCGCTGGCGAACAGAGCCAGCGTCACGCCGACGACGGCCAGGGTCGCGAGCGTCGCCTGCACGACGATGCCGGGGTAGATGACCTCGAAGAATGCCGAGATGCCGCCGACGAAGAGACCTTCCAGGGCCGCGTAGGCGAAGATCAGCGCGGGACGCACCTTCTTGCGCGAGGTGAACGTGATGACCATCGCGAGCACGAAGCCGCCGAGTGCGCCGATGATCATCGGCAGCATCGACACGCCGACCCGCGGGTCGAGGCTCAGCCCGCCCAGCGACCACACCCAGCCGACGGCAGCGGTGACGAGCAGGATTGCGAACAGGCCAGCGGTCTTCCAAACGGTGTCCTCGACGCTCATCCGGTCGGTCTCGAGCGAACCGGCCGACGGCGAGGAGTACATGCCTTCGAGCTGCGCGTTGGCTGCGGCATCCATCGCACCGTGCTGCAGCGAAGCCGCCTGAGCGCCCTGCATGCCGGGCTGGCCGCCGGACGCGCCGGGGTAGGTAGCGACGTTCCGAGGGTCCTGCTTCTGGAACGCCGGGTTGTTGAATGCGAAATTGCTCATGGTGGTGGGCCTCACTCCGAGAGGTTCTAAGGTCGCTTTCCTCCACGATACCGGCCGAATACTATGTGTGGGGTGTTCTAACCTGAATCCATGCCCAGGAAGTCGCCGCTCGTCATCGGCCACCGGGGCGCGCCAGGGTATCGGCCCGAGCACAGCAGGTCGTCGTACGAACTCGCTCTCGCCCTGGGAGTGGATGCCGTCGAGCCCGACGTGGTGAGCACGAAGGACGGCATCCTCGTCATCCGGCACGAGAACGAAATCTCCGGCACCACCGATGTGGCCGACCACCCCGAGTTCGCGGATCGCAAGGCCACCAAGCGCATCGACGGTCAGCAGCTGACCGGTTGGTTCACCGAGGACTTCACCTGGGACGAGCTCGCCACGTTGAGGGTGCGGGAGCGGCTGCCGCAGGTTCGAGTCTCCAGCGCCTCGTTCGACGACGCGCAGCCGGTGCTGCGCCTGACCGATCTTCTCGACCTCGTCAGAGACGGGTCAGAAGAGCACGGCCGGGAGATCGGCGTCGTGCTCGAGATCAAGCACGCGACCTATTTCGCGGGCATCGGGCTCGACCTCGCACCGCTGATCGCCCGCGACCTGCGCGCTGCCGGCTGGGCGGACGGCGAGCTGCCGCTGATCATCGAGTCCTTCGAGCGGACCGTGCTCGCCCAGCTGCAGGAGCTCGGCATCCCCGCGTCATACATCTATCTGATCGAAGCATCCGGTCGTCCCTACGATCAGCTGGTCGCTCACGGACGCCAGGCGACCACCTACAAGGCGACCGTCACGCCGCGCGGCCTCGACGCGCTCGTCGGCACAGTCGACGGGATCAGCGTCAACAAGCGGATGCTGCTCGCACGAGGAAGCACGATCGTCGAGGACGCGCATGCGCGGGGGTTGAAGGTGTTCACGTGGACGGCGAGGCCGGAGAACGCCTTCCTCGCGGCGGAGTTCCGCGGCGATGGCGGCAAGCAGGCGTTCGGCGACTACGAATCGGAGTGGGGCGCTCTCGCTCGCACCGGCGTCGACGGCGTCTTCGTCGATCATCCTGATCTCGCCGTCGCCTTCTTCCGCGGGTGAGATCCGCGGGTGAGATCTGCTGCTGTGGTTCTGCCGCGAGTCCGACGGCGAGAAGCGGCGCAACTGACAGACTGACCGCATGACCGGAATCGTCACCGAGGGCGTCAGCAGATCGTTCGGCACGGTGCACGCCGTCAGAAACGCGACCTTCCGCGCCGAAAGCGGCCGGGTGACCGGGCTGGTCGGGCCCAACGGCGCCGGCAAGACCACACTGCTGCTCATGCTCGCGACGCTGCTCGCCCCGGACACCGGCTCGATCCGCATCGGCGAGGTCGACCCGGCAGGAGACGCGCTCGCCGCCCGCCGCCTGCTGGGATGGATGCCGGATGCGCTCGGCGCCTGGCCCTCGCTCACCGCACGCGAGACGATCGTCACGACCGCTCGTCTGTACGACATCGAGCGGGATGCCGCGGCGACCAGAGCCGCCGAACTGCTGTCGCTCGTGGGCCTGGAGGAACTGGCGGATGCTCCGGCGAAGGTCCTCTCACGGGGGCAGAAGCAGAAACTCGGTCTGGCGCGTGCGCTCGTGCACGACCCGCAGGTGCTGCTGCTGGACGAACCGGCCTCCGGCCTCGACCCGGACGCACGCGTGCAGCTGCGGGTGCTGCTGCGGAGGCTCGCCGCCGAGGGGCGCACCGTGCTGATCTCGAGTCACATCCTCTCGGAGCTCGAAGAGGTCATCGACGACGCGGTCTTTCTCGTCGCCGGAGCGGTCGCCGATGCTGCCCCGGTGCAGACGGCTGTCCGCGCCTGGCGGATACGCCTCGCCGACACCGACAGTGCTCGGCAGCGTGCCGATGCCGACCTCATCGCCACGGCGCTCGGGATGGAAGCGGGCGCTCTGGGCATCGACCGCAACGCCGCGATCGTCGGATTCGGATCCGAGCAGGATGCCGCGGCAGGGCTCCGCCGCATCGTCGAGGCAGGACTCGCCGTGAGCGACTTCGGGCCGGCGCAGAGCGCGCTGGAGCACACCTTCCTCAACCTGCCGCGAACGGAGCCGGGAGCATGACCCTCACGCACATCGGCCTCGTCGCCAAGCTCGAACTCACGCAGCGGCTGCGCAGCGTCGGCTGGTACATCCTGCTCGGTGCCTTCGCGCTCATCCTGCTCGGCATCACCGCGTTGTCTTTCGCGGTCTACTCGTTCACCGAAGCCGCAGGGGCCGGCGTCTACTCGATCGTCGTCAACGTCGTCCTGCTGCTGGTCGTACTCGTATCGCCCACTCTCAGCGGCAACGCGATCAACGGCGATCGCGATGCGGCCACCCTCGCGGCGGTGCAGGTGACCGCGGCGTCCACCGGCGACATCATGGTCGGCAAGTTGGTCGCTGCCATCGCCACCGGCGGCGTCTTCCTCGGCGTCGCACTGCCCTTCCTCGCGTTGTCGCTGCTCGGCGGGGGAGTGCACCCGGCCACCTTCGCCGTCTCACTGCTCGTGCTGGCAGCCGAGATCATCGTCGTAGCGGCCGTCGGCGTCGGCCTCAGCGGACTGATCGCGCGCCCGCTGTTCTCGGTCGCTGCGACTTACCTCGTGGTCGCCGCGCTGACGATCGGCACTCTCATCGCGTTCGGTCTGGGCGGCACCGCGCTGCGCACGGAGGAGACGAGTTACAACCGCGCGTACGACAGCATGGGCAACGTCGACTGCGAGCGCTGGGAGACGTACACGTACGAGGCGCCGCGATTCGATCGGGTGTGGTGGCTTCTGGCCGCGAACCCGTTCGTCGTGCTGGCCGATGCCACGCCGACGACGTATGGAACAGGCGGGTGGCCTGCCGATATGTTCGGGCAGATCAAGTTCGGCGTGCGCAGCGCGCAGCTGCCGCCGCAGGAGTACCGCTGGGATCCATGCGACCCCGCCGACCAGGGGCAGCAGCAGACAGCGCAGCAGGTCATCGACAGCACCGTGCCGAGCTGGTTCGTCGGTCTCGGTATCCAGATCGTCATCGCCGGCGGCCTGTTCGCCGGCGCGTGGGCGCGCACGCGAACACCGGCGCGGATGCTCCCGCCCGGAACGCGCATCGCCTGAGGTTCGGGGCGGCTTGCGCCGCGTTCGCGTCACTTTCCGTTCACCTTCTGGACGGATGCTGTGCGCCTGCCGGACACGCGGGATCGATCGACTGAGCGGGTAGTGCCCCCAACCCGATCTCTGGAGTCACATGTCTCGCTATTCCCGCGCGCTCGCAGCCGCTGCGGCGTGCGCCGTCGGCGCCGCCACTCTGTTCGTCGTGCCACCCGCCGCAATCGCCGCTGAAGAGCCCCTCGGCATCCGCATCAACGAGGTCGTATCGAACGGCGGGACCCCGGATGACTGGATCGAGTTCTACAACTACTCAGACAGCGACGTCGATCTGAGCGAATACATCGTCCAGGACAACAGCGACAAGAACCCGTACACGTTCCCCGCCGGCACGATCGTCGCGCCGGGGGAGTACCTCGTCATCGACACGCTCTCGGATTCGGGCGAGGGCGACTTCGACTTCGGACTCGGAAAGGGCGACAGCGTGCGTCTTTTCGCACCTGGCGATGCGAACGGTACGCAGCCGTTGCTGCAGACCAGCTGGCCGGCAGAGACGCATGCCGTGCCGAGCTGGGGCGCGCAGGGCGATGGAGCCGATGTCACGTACGCCCTGACCTCTGAATCGACCAAGGGCAGCGCGAACAGTTTCTCCGGCGGTGGCGACGGCGACCCCGGGACTGGCCCGGATGTCGTGCTCAACGAGATCATCTACGACGAGGTCTCCGGCTTCAGCGACCGCGTCGAGATCTTCAACACGGGCACCGAGACGGTCTCCATCGCGGGGTGGACCATCTCCGACGACAAGCGCGATCGCTTCAGCACACCTTTCCCTGACGGCTCGACTCTCGCCCCCGGTGCCTTTGCCGTGCTCGTCACCGACGTCGACTTCACGTTCGGACTGGGCAAGGGCGATGAGGTCGTCCTCTACGACGAGGCGCAGACCGAGGTCGACGCGTACGCGTACGAGGCCACCTCGCCGACGGCGACTTTCGCCCGCTGCCCCGACGGAACTGGTGACTGGGCCCATGCCACCCAGGCGACGCCGGGTGCGGCCAATAACTGCGAGATCGCGCCGGTTCCGGGATCGGTCGTGCTGAACGAGGTCGATTCCGGCCCCGCCGACTGGGTCGAGCTGTACAACCCCGGCACCGAGGCGTTCGATATCGCAGGGTTCGAGATCCGCGACAACTCCGACGACCACCGCTGGCAGTTCCCGGCGGGAAGCTCGATCGCCGGCGGCGAGTTCCTCGTCGTCGACGCGAACGCCGAAGGTCGCGTGTTCAACGACCAGACCGACACCTATGAAGACGGCATCTTCGCCGCCGCGATCGGCATCGGATCGGGCGACCAGATTCGCCTCTACGACCGGGCGGGTACGAAGTTCGACGAGACGCACAGCTGGAGCGAGCATGCCAACATCGACGGCGACGAGATCGCCGCGACCCTGGCGCGCTGCCCGGACGGCACAGGCGCCTTCGTGCTTGCATACGCCACACCGGGGGCCGCGAACGAGTGCGTCCCACCCACGGTCGCGATCAACGAGATCAACTCGCAGGGCGCTCCGGACTGGGCCGAGATCGTCAACACCGGCACCGACCCGGTCGACATCTCCGGCTGGACGCTCATGGACAACGATCCGGTCGGCCACGCCGCCGATGTGATGCCACTGGCCGACGGCACGATCCTCGCACCCGGAGAGTACTTCGTCTTCGACGGCACCGATCACTTCACGTTCGGGCTGGGTAACGGCGACATGGTCACGATCCGCAACGCCGACGGCCTGACCGTCGCCGAGCACGTCTACCCCGCGCATGCCGACGGGGTCTGGGCGCGCTGTGAAGACGGCACCGGCGACTTCGTCGACGTCGCGGTCGGCACTCCCGGCATCCGCAACGCCTGCGGCAACCCGGTGCGCATCAACGAGGTCGAGTCCGACGGTGAGCCCGACTGGATCGAACTCGTCAACCCGACCGGTGCTGAGCTCGACGTCTCGGGCATCGTCGTGAAGGACGACGATGACGCGCACTCCTACGAGATCGCGGTCGGCACCAGCATCCCCGCGAACGGGTACCTCGTCATCGATGACCTCGACTTCGGGATCGGCAAGGACGACACGGTTCGCGTCTTCGACGGCGATCACCTCGTCGACTCCACGTCGTGGGGCGACAGCCACGCGTCGACGACATGGGGCCGCTGCCCCGACACGAACGGACCGTTCGCTGCGACCGCCGAGCCCACTCCGGGAGAGGCGAACATCTGCCCCGGTGAGATCGCGGTCTCGCCGTGGCCCGGTTCTGCAGACGTGCGCGTTCTCGACAGCTCTCCGACCTTCCTCGAGGACAGCTCCGGCCTCGACGTTCAGGAGACCGCTGACGGGACGTTCCTGTGGGCTGTCGACAACGGCACCGGCACGATCTGGAAGCTGAACGCCTCGGCTGACGGTTCGGTGGCTCTCGTCGACGGCTGGGCCGACGGCAAGCGCGTGCGCTTCCAGAAGGATGCCGAGAACCCCGGCGCAGCCGGCCCCGACACCGAGGGCATCACGGTCGACGGCGACGGGCTGGTCTATCTGGCATCCGAGCGAGACAACAGCGATAAGGGCGTCAACCAGAACAAGATCCTGCAGGTCGACCCGGACGCAGCCGGCCCCGACCTCGTCGCTCTGACCGAGTGGGACCTCACCGACCTGCTTCCCGCCGTCGGCGCCAACCTCGGCATCGAGGCTGTCGAGTGGGTGCCGGACTCGGTGCTCGCCGGTGCGCTGTTCGACGACAACACACAGGCACCGTTCGACGGTTCCGCTTACGCCGGTGACGGACTGTTCTTCGTTGCAGTCGAAGACGGTGGCGGCGTATACGCCTTCGCGCTCGCAGCAGACGGCACGGCGGAGCTCGTCTCGACCATCGATCCGGGACTCGCCGGTGTCATGAGCCTGGACTACGACAGCGTGCTCGGTGTGATGTGGGCCGTCTGCGATGACGGCTGTGGCGGCAAGTCCGCACAGATCACGCTCAACGGGACCGACCAGCCGCGCATCGCGCACTTCGCGCGCCCGGCGGGGATGCCCGACATCAACAACGAGGGCTTCGCCACCGCACCGGCCTCGCTGTCGACGAATGGTGAGCGCCCGGTCTGGTGGTTCGCTGACGGGTACGCGTCCGAGGCGCTTCGCGTCGGCACACTGCCCGGTGCGACCGATGGTGGCGGAGATGGAGACGGCAGCGGCGACGGCAGACCGGGCGATGGAGGCGCGGGATCCGCCGATGGCGACGGCGACCTCGCAACGACCGGTGCCGAGTTCTCGGTGCTCACGCTGGCGTTCGCCATCGCCCTGCTCGTCGCGGGCGCACTTGCGGTGACCATGCGCCGCCGCCGGGAGTCGTCGCTTTAGCGATCGGGCTGCGGCGCTCGGCTATGCGGCATGCGGTATGAGTTTCGTCGGTCAGGCTCTTCGACAACCGACGAAACTCATACCGTTTGCGCGGTTGGCTTCTGGCATCAGCGCTTCCCGTCGAACGGGCCGCGGCGCGTGGAGACGATGTCCTTGCCGAGTGGCATGAGCGAGATCGGCACCATCTTGAAGTCGGCGATCGCCATCGGGATGCCGATGATCGTGATGCACAGGGCGATTCCAGAGATGATGTGGGCGATCGCCAGCCACCACCCGGCGAGGATGACCCAGATGATGTTGCCCAGGAACGCGCCGACGCCGCTGGTACGTTTCTCGACGATCTGACGACCGAAGGGCCAGATCGCGTAGCCGGCGATCCGGAACGACGCGATCCCCCACGGGATCGTCACGATCAGGATGCACAGCAGGATGCCGGCGACGACATAGCCGAGGAAGAGAGCCCACCCGGCGAAGATCACCCAGATGATGTTGAGGATCGTGCGCATGGATCGCTCCTGTCGTCAAGGCCGATCGCGTCGCACGCGTCGACCGGAAATGCTCTCGATGCGGAACCGCAGCGGAACCACCCGTTCGCTGCCGGCCCACGCGGAGATGCGGCCGGTCAGCGCCGACGCGTCGTCGTCGCTCACCGGGGACAACTGTCCGTGCATCAGCACGCTCCACCCGGTACCGGCCAGGTCATCGTGGTAGTCGATCTCGAAGGCGACTTGCGGTCGATCGTCAGCCAGCCGGCGCAGGATGCCGTCGGATGACGTGCGCACGAAGACATCCGGCTTCGACACGTCATAGTTCACGGGGAAGATCTCGACGCGTCCGTCCGTCACGAATCCGACTCTGCCCACCGTGGTGGTGCGCAGTAGCTCGTAGCACTCCTGCTCCGGCACATCCCTGATCATGTCGTCCTCCTCGATGCGGATCGCAACCGGGTGTCTGCGCCCCAGCTTAGACTCGTAACGCCATGACCGACGCTCCTCTCATCGTTCCCTCCTCCGCCGGCCCGCGCTCCTCCGGTGCGACGGACCAGGACGACCTTCTCGCGGGTCTGAATCCGCAGCAGCTCGCCGCCGTGACCTACCGCGGGTCCGCGCTGCTCATCGTCGCGGGCGCCGGATCCGGCAAGACGAGTGTGCTCACTCGCCGTATCGCATCGCTCCTGCGGGGGAGAGAGGCGTGGCCGAGCCAGATCCTCGCGATCACGTTCACGAACAAGGCAGCCGGTGAGATGCGCGAGCGTGTCGCGCAGCTGGTCGGCGAGGCCTCTCGCGGCATGTGGATCTCGACATTCCACTCTGCGTGCGTTCGGATCCTGCGCCGTGAGGCCGAGCAATTCGGGTTCACGAAGTCGTTCACGATCTACGACTCCGGTGACTCGCGGGCGCTCATCAAGCGCCTCGTCAAAGAGCACGAGGCCGACGCGTACGGCATGACCCCGGCAGCCGTTCAGGGCCGCATCTCGAAGCTCAAGAACGAGCTGCAAGATGCCGAGTCGTTCGCGCGCGACGCCAACATGAGCGACCCGGCAGAGCAGAAGTTCGTCGAGATCTTCGGCGACTATCAGCGGCAGCTGCGCAAGGCGAACGCCTTCGACTTCGACGACCTCATCGGTCAGACGGTGTATCTGTTCCGCGCGTTCCCGAAGGTCGCCGACACCTACCGGCGACGCTTCCGCCACATCCTCGTCGACGAGTACCAGGACACCAACCACGCGCAGTACGCGCTCATCCACGAGCTCACCCGGCCGGTCTCGGCGGATGCTCCCGACCCGTATGCCTCGAACGGCATGATGATCTTCGAACCGGAGACCACGCCAGAGCTTGAAGGTGCCTCCCTGACGGTCGTCGGCGACTCCGACCAGTCGATCTATGCTTTCCGCGGCGCCGACATTCGCAACATCAGCGAGTTCGAGCGCGATTTCCCCGGCGCGAAGGTCGTGCTGCTCGAGCAGAACTACCGGTCGACGCAGAACATCCTCTCGGCCGCGAACGCCGTCATCGGCCACAACTTCGACCGCAAGGACAAGAAGCTGTGGAGCGATCGCGGCGACGGCGAGAAGATCGTCGGGTTCACCGGGTACTCGCAGCACGACGAGGCACAGTTCGTCGCCGACGAGGTCGAGGCGCTGCGGCGGGCAGGCATGCCGTACTCCGAGATGGCCGTGTTCTACCGCACGAACTCGCAGTCGCGTGCGCTGGAGGAGATCTTCATCCGCTCGGCCGTGCCGTACAAGATCATGGGCGGCACGAAGTTCTACGAGCGCGCCGAGATCAAAGACGCCATGGCCTACCTCATCGCGGTCGCGAACCCCGCCGACGAGATGTCCGTGCGCCGCATCCTGAACAAACCGCGACGAGGCATCGGCGACGTCACGGAGACCACCATCGCCCGCTTCGCCGAAGATCATGGCATCTCGTTCCACGAGGCGCTTTCGGTGCCCGCCGAACTCGGTGTCGGCCCGAAGATCCAGGCAGGCATCGGCCAGTTGGATGCCGTGCTGAAAGAGGCGACCGAGCTGATGCTGCCGGCATCCGGCGAGGTGCCCGCGCCCACCGTCGTGGCTGATGGGCTCAGCCTGCTGCTCGCCAAGAGCGGCTACCTCGACGCACTGCGCGCCAGCCGCGACCCGCAGGACGAGGCTCGCGTCGAGAACCTCGACGAACTGGTCGCCGTCACCCGCGACTTCGCGCGCAATAACCCGGACGGCACGATCGTTGACTTCCTCACCGAGGTGGCGCTGGTCTCCGACGCCGATGATCTGGACGACGAGTCCGGCTCGGTGTCGATGATGACGATGCACACCGCCAAGGGGCTCGAGTACGATGCGGTGTTCGTCACCGGCGTCGAAGAAGACCTCATCCCGCACCGCATCTCGGCGGGGGAGCCGGGTGGCCCGCAGGAGGAGCGCCGGCTGTTCTACGTCGGCATCACCCGCGCGCGCAAGCGCCTGCACCTGTCGCTGGCGATGACCCGCGCCCAGTTCGGCGAGGTGTCGGTGGCGATGCCGAGCCGGTTCCTGCAGGAGATCCCCGCCGAGCTCGTCGACTGGCGGCAATCGCCGGGAGATGTGAACTCCCGCGGCGGCATGCAGTCACGTGCGCTCAATGCTCGGCGCGGCGGCGGCTTCGGCGGTGGTGGCGGCGGGTTCGGTGGCGACGGCGGAAGCGACCGATTCGGCGTGAAGCCGCTCGCCAAGCGCGACGGGCTCAAGCCCCTCTCGACGGCGATGGACAAGTTCCCGAACAAGGTCACCGGCAAGGTGCGCGACAACGGCGACCTCGAACTCGCCGCCGGCGACCGCATCCGACACGACGACTTCGGCGAAGGGCGCGTGGATGCCGTGACCGGCGAAGGAGCGAAGCGCATCGCCCACGTGCGCTTCGATTCGGCCGGGCTGAAGAAGCTCCTGATCAAGATCGCCCCGATCGAGAAGCTCTGAGCGGCTCAGTCGCGCGAGTCCACGCTCGTGCCGGTCATGGTCGCGGCGTCGCGCACCGCGTCGTCGAATCCCGCCGACTGCGACAGCCCCGCGACTCCGAGGCTGCGGCCCTGCGGGTCGCTGGCGATGACCCGCATGCCGCGTGCACGGCACCAGGTGGCGAGAGCGGCCAGCATCCACACCGCGACCGACTGCAGCTGGGTCACTTCGGTGAGGTCCAGCACGATGACCGCGGGCGACTCGCGGTCGGCCGGGCGCGCGTCGAGCCAGGTGTCGAGATCGAGCAGCAGTCGTTCGGCGCCGTCGAAGTCGATGTAGCCGCGCAGCCGCCAGACGGCCAGGTCGTCGGCGTTCTCCTGCAGGATCTGGGTGGCGACAGCATCCTGCTCGGCGCCGAGGCCGGCCGCGAGCTCGTCGTTCGCCGCCGTCACCTCAGCCGCCGACAGCGTGAGCGGACGATGCAGCACGTGCAGCCCGAACCGCGTCGCGAGCTGCTCGGCGGCCACGACGCCGCGCACGGTCGCGCCGCTCGCGTCGAGTCTCGGGCTGAACAGGCCGAGCCCGAACTCACCGGGCGAGCTCGCGACGAGTCCACCCGCGACGCCTGACTTCGCTGGCAGCCCGGCCCGCAGCAGCCATTCGCCCGCGTAGTCGTACATGCCGCAGGTCGCCATGATCGTCATGACGTGCTGGCAGGTCTCCGCACTGGTCACGCGATCGCCCGTCAGCGGGTTCACTCCGCCGTTCGCGAGCGTCGAGCCCATCACAGCGATGTCGCGCGCCGTGACGAGCACCGAGCACTGTCGGAAGTAGGTGTCGAGCGTCTCGAGGACGGGAGCGGTGAGTGACCCGGCGCTGCGCATGAGATAACCGAGCGCCCGGTTGCGGTCACCGGATTGCTGTTCGGAGGTGAAGACGGCTTCGTCGACGCTCAGGTCTCGGCCGGCGAAGGCGCTGAGGCGGGCGAGGATGCGGGCGAAGCGATCCTCGGGGGAGTGGCCGGCCACGAGCGAGGTCGTCACGATCGCCCCGGCATTGACCATCGGGTTCGGCGGCCTTCCGGTGGTCGCTTCGAGCTTGACGGAGTTGAAGGCCTCGCCGCTGGGCTCTGCGCCCACCCGGCTGTGGATGGCATCGAGCCCCCGGTCGTCGAGGGCGAGCGAGTACACGAACGGCTTCGACGCGGATTGGATCGTGAACTCCACCCCGGTGTCTCCGCTTTCGTAAACGCGGCCATTGAGTCCGCAGAGGGCGATCCCGAACAGCTCCGGATCCGCCTCCGCCAACTGCGGGATGTAGTCGGCGACTGCGCCGCGGGTGTCGCTGATGAGCCGATCGTGCACGACGTCGAGGAAGGACGTCACGATGTCAGAGAGCTTCTCCGGGGCTGCCATGGGCCCCATGCTACGGGCCGTCCGATACGACAGGCTCAGGAGATCGTCCGGGAGAGCGTGCTGCTGGCGAGAGACGAGGCGACCTCGAACGCGACACTCCCAGGCAGATAGCGATCGTCCCCCGACTCCATCGGGCGACCGTCCTTCGCGAAGCTGTGTCGTCGCACTCGCAATAGCGGACTCGACCGGCGAACGCCCAAAAGCCTGGCGTCTTCGCTCGATGCGGCGACTGCGTCGATGCTGTGGTCGGCATGCGCTGTCACGATGCCGAAGCGCTCCTCAAGCGCCTGCACGACCGAGACCTCGTCGCCGGGCAAGGACGCGATCATGTCCACCAACCACGGCGCGTACACCGTGCGCTCGCACATGATCTCGCGTCCGTCGAGCCCACGGATCCGAACGACGCGAAGCACGCTCTGCAATGTATCCAGTCGGAACGCACGCGCCTGGGCCGGGGAGGCTGTCATCGTCGCGCTCGATACCACTCTGCCTGAGGGCTTCATGCCCTTCGTCAGTGCCCACTGAGCGAATGAGCGAAGTTGAGTGAACCCGTGTTGCTGCAGCGTTGACTGGATGAACCAGCCCGATCCTTGCCTTGCAACGAGCATCCCGCGCGAAGCCAGCAGGTTCAGCGCATGACGAACCGTCCCCCTCGCGCGTTCGTAGTGGATGGCCAGCTGGTGCTCAGATGGGAGCGAACCGCCGATCGGGAACTCGCCGTCGCTGATGCGTCTGGACAAGTCATAGGCGATCGTCTGGAAAATCGTCAAGGTGTCCTCCCTGCTCGACTGTGCTCCGGTGCGCTCCGTGCCGGAATGATCAACTGTGCACAGCTGATCAGACGAAAGCGGCCGAGCCGA
Source organism: Microbacterium sp. (assembly GCF_052102115.1). GTDB lineage: Bacteria > Actinomycetota > Actinomycetes > Actinomycetales > Microbacteriaceae > Microbacterium. Next base: position 141,101 of record NZ_JBQDVP010000001.1, on the reverse strand, counting down.
TGGTTATTCACCGGCTGTTCTCCGAAATGATGTGTGCCGCTTGTCTGGGCTGATTCAGATTGATCTGTACAGATCCATGTGACCGCCAGGAAGGCTCTCGTCATGCTCCGCTCGTCTCGCACGCACCCTCGGCGCTTCTCTGCACGTATGCCCACGGTCGTCGCGGCCGTGTTCGCGCTGGTCGCGGTGCTGCTCGCCCCATCTGCTCCCGCGTTGGCAGCCGGATCAAGCATCACGCCCATGAACGACGCCGTGCAAGTTGGCGAAACGCTGGTCGTGGATCATGCGGCTGATGAACCCGATGAGGTCGCGGTGGTGGAGGCGCCGGAGGAAGCAGCGGAGGCAACTCTGACGCTTTCATCTGCCGAACTCGCGGGGGGTGACACTCTCAGCGTCGACTACACGACGCCGACCGCCGGAGCCCTGAACTGGATCGGCATCTATCGTGACGCCGATGGTTACCCGGACGGAAGCCCCGGCTCTCTGCTGTGGGCGTACGCGCCCGAGACGAGCGGAAGCCTCGACTTCACCCTCGACGCAGGCACTTTCGTGCCCGGCGAATACCTCGTGTACTTCCTCGCCGATGACGGTTACTCCGCAGTCACTGCCGCCGAGCCGTTCATCGTAGGCGCCGGAACGGCGAGCCTGAATGCGCTGAGCCTGATTGCGTCGAGCATCCTGCCGGGTGACGAGATCAGCATCGAATACGTGGTCGCTGACCCGAAACCGCTCAACTGGGTCGGCATCTACGCCGCCGATGAGACGCCCGGCGTCGATGACGCGCGCGCCTACCAGTACGTCGCCGATGCGAAGGGCACGCTGCGCTGGGACGGCACGAATACCGGAAGCTGGATCGGGCAGGGTGCGACCCCGCCCGGCGAGTACGAGGTCTTCCTGTTCGAAGATGACGGATACACGGTTCTCGCCGGCCCCGAGGCGCTGACGATCGAGGCGGCGCCGGTTCCCGAGCCGAGGCCGCAGACGGGCGGCACAGCCGACCTCCGCGTGCTGACCTGGAACATCTACCAGGGGGGACGCAGCACAGGGGATGACGACCTCGTCAACCAGCAGCACGCCGCCGAGTACATCGCGAGTCTGGAGCCCGACGTCTTCGCGGCGATCGAGACCTATGGCGCATCCGAGACGATCCTCGCAGCGCTCAACGACAATGACGCCGGTCACGTCTACACGGGCACACGCATCACGCAGCGATCGAACGACAACCTCTGGATCTTTAGCAGGCTGCCCATCGTCGAGGTGATTCCTGCACCGGAGGGGTTCAGCGTCGACGACTTCAATCTCGGCGCGGTGCGAGTGAGGCTCGACAACAATCGCGAGGTCACGGTGTACGACGTCTGGAGCAACTACACCGATCCGTGGATCGGTGACCTCATCGAGGAGAACGCGCAGGATGTGCAAGCGGGGGATCCGGCACGGCACTCCGAAGACGAGATCATCGCCGCAGACCGCATCCAGACGGCGTCGATCGCCGACTTCATCGCGTTCGCAGAGCAGCACAGCCCTGGTGCCCACGATGTCGCGATCATCGGCGGCGACCTCAACACGATCTCCAGCGAGGACTGGGGAGTGGAATGGGCGAGCTGCCCCAGGCATTACGGACTCTCCTACGACCTGGTCGCGACACGTCAGTTCGCCGACGCCGGTTACACCGACACGTATCGTGCGGACAACCCGGACGCCTGCGCTGCACCGGGCGTCACCTGGAGTCCCCGGCTGACAATGGACACTCCCAACAGGATCGACCTCTCCTACGTGCGCGGGGCGGGAGCATCCGTGGCGGATGCCGTCATCCTCGACGACCGTCTGCCCGCGCACGGCGACGGCGAGTTCTATTCCGACCATGCTGCTCTGCTCGTCGACTACGAAGTGGCATCCATCGGAGGCGGGACAGTACCAGGAGGAGACCAGGGCGCCGATCCCGGTTCTTCCGGGCCGTCGGGTGAGCTGGCTGCCACGGGCAGTGCTGCGCCGGTCGTGTCGTTGCTCGCGGGAGTGGCCGCGCTGATCGCGGGTGCGCTTCTCGCGGCGCTGCGCCGACGCGGAACGAGTGGGGATGCCTGACCGGTCGCGGCCGAGGTTCCGGGCGAACGCGCGACTTGATGTTCGGTACGCGCCGGCCCGACTAGGCTGATCGACATGGCTTTGTTCTCGCGCCGGAAGAAGACTGAAGACGACCTTACGGAGTCGCGGACGTCGCCAGAGCCGGACGGCATCGACCAAGAGGGCGCCGAAGCGAGCGGCAGTCCCGCTGGGGGCCCTGAAGTCATGTCGGCTGAACCCGCGCCGCAGATCGGCATCTCGGTGCAGGCTTTCCGCGGTGTGGGTGCTGCGGCAGGACCCGAGGTAGAACTGCCCGATCCGGACCAGCCGGAACCGCGCACCCCTCCAGCGTCTCCGAGGCCGACGGCTCCTGCTCCGTCTGCACCTGAGAAGCGCACCCTCCCGCTGGCACCCGCGCTGCCGCCGGAGGCGACCGAGTCGATGCCCGGCATGAAGGACAACGTGCTGCTGCGCACGGCCCTCGCCGAACTGGAGGAGGGGGCGACCAACGAACAGCTCATCGGCGTCCTCCGTCAGATGCTGCAGAACCACCTCTACCTGCGCGTGCACGGCGATGCCCGCGCGCAGGTGACCGAGGGCAAGCCGCTGTCCATCGCCGTCGTGCGCGATGGTGAGCGCAGCTACATGCTGGCCTTCAGCTCGGCCGCCGCCGTCCGCGAATCCGTGCAGCGCGAGACCGAGCCGACCGCGACCTCGGCGATCGCTCAGCCCGTGACCGCCGTGCTCCACCAGTTGGTGAGCGGCGATTTCGCCGGTCTCATCGTCGACAACGCGTCCGGCGTGCACCGTGCTGTTTTCCCGATCGAGGTGCTGAAGAAGGCCCTCGAGCAGTCCGACGTCAACATGGCGATCAAGACGCTCCTCGCCGCTCCCCGCGAGGATGACTCTGCGCAGAAGGTCGGCGACGCCCTCGCGACGACGAAGATCTGGGTCGCCGTGAACGACGGCGGCGGCAAGGGACCGGCTGGCATCGCCGAAGCACGCACCGCTGACGGTCGCCGCTTCCTTCAGGTGTTCTCGCACCCGCTCGAGATCGTCGCGCTCGGCCGCGGAGATAAGCCGATGCCGTTCGAACCCGAGCAGCTCGCCAAGGTGCTCACCGAGCACAGCGGAATCGCCGGCGTCATCGTCGACCCCGCCGGCCCCTCGATGATCGTGGAGCGCGAGGCGCTCGGCGCCGTGCTGGTCCGCGCGGTCGACATCTCCGACTGACCCCTCGGCCGGACGGCGCCGGTGCCGTGGCTCCTCAGCCGCCGGTGCGGATCAGATCGGCCGCACGCCAGGCGACCCCGAGCGTGGGGGCCATCGTATTGCCCGGCTGGCGGGGGATCACTCCGGCATCGACAACTCTGAGATTCTCCGTGCCGCGCACCCGCAGCGCAGCATCCACCGGATCGTCATCGCCCGGCCCCATCCGCACCGTGCCGGTGGCGTGCAGGATGTGGCCGCTCGCCCACGCGTGCGCCACTGCCTGCTCCTTGGTCTGCACATCCGGGCCTGGGCTCTGCTCGGTTTCGATCAGCTCGGCGAGGGCGGGCTGATCGGCGATACCGCGCAGCACGGTCAGCGCGCGCAGGAATGCATCCTGCTCGGCGGGGTCTTCCAAATAGTGCGGCTCGATGATGGGAGGGTTCCCGGGCTCGGATCCGCTGATATGCACGGAGCTCTCCGTGGTCGGATGCAGCATGTACGCGCTCGCGGAGAAGCCCGGCTCGCTTGCCACCTTGAGGGACGTCGCCGTGAGATCCATCGAAAGCGGATTGAGGATGATGAAGCCGTCGGCCTCTTCGCGATCCTCCGCCGTCTTGAAGAACGCGCCGATGTCGTACGCCCCGGTGGCGATCACGCCGCTCCGGCTGAGCAGATACTTCGCACCGCTGAAGAGCTGCCGCAGCGGCGATGAGAGCAGATGGTTGTAGCCGAGGTTCCGGTTGATGCTCGCCTGGTAGGCGAACTGGCGCTGCTCGACGGCGTGCTCACCGACGTGCGGACTCTCCACCCGCACCTTCACACCGGCGCGGGCGAGCGCGTCGCCGCGTCCGATGCCGGAGCGCTCGAGAAGTTGGGGGCTCTCGATGGCCCCAGCCGAGACGATGACCTCGCGCCGTGCTGTGAAGTCGCGGATCGCCCCGGACCGTCTCGCACGCACACCGGTGGCCGCCGTGCCGTCGAACAGCACTCGGCCGACGTGTGCGTCCTGCAGTACCGTGAGGTTCGCCCGTCGCATCACGGGTTCGAGGAATGCCCGTGCCGCGCTCAAACGTGTGCCGTTGCGGATCGTATTGGGGATGCAGCCGACCCGTTCATCGTCGGAGGCATTGATGTCGTCGACACGGCGCAGTCCCCAGCTCTCGGCGGCCGCGAAGATCGCATCGTTGAGCTCCTCCTCGGCTCGGCTCACAGTGATGTCGAGCGGACCACCCGCGCCGCGCGTTTCGGATGCGCCGAGTTCGTGGTTCTCCAGCGAGCGGAATGCCGGGAGGATGTCGGACCAGCCCCAGCCGTCGTTGCCGGCCGCGGCGATACTGTTCCAATATCCGGGTCCGCCCCGCTGATACTGCATCCCGTTGATCGATGTCGATCCTCCCAGCAGTCGGCCGCGCTGCCACGTCTCCGGTTCGCCGCTCGGCCCGACGGGGCGCGTCTGGTAGTAGAACGAGTGGCGTTTGCCGCCGTAGAGGAAGTAGAACCCCTTCGGGATCGAGACGAGTGGATCGCTGTCGCCTCCTCCGCTCTCCAGGACCAGGACCGACACGGAGGGATCCTCACTCAACCGGTATGCGAGAACGCTCCCGGCTGCGCCGGCGCCGACGATGATGTAGTCGAATTCTGTCTGTGTGCCCATGTCTCCACCCTGATCACACTCTTCCGATGACGTCGAGGGCCTTCCCGTTTCGCTTGTCCCGACCTAGGGTTAGGGTCAGAGCATGGCCTCTGAGCGCGTGACACTGACGGTCGCCGATGTTGACGGCGAGCAGGACGTCGATCTCTCCAGCCCGAATAAGCTCGTCTGGCCCGAGGTCGGGATCACCAAGGCAGAGTTCGCCGATTACGTGCAGACGGTCGCGGATCCCTTCCTGAATGCGAACGGCAACCGGCCGGTGTCGCTGGAGCGCTTTCGCGACGGTGTCAAGAAGGGGTCGGAGGCGTTCTTCTCGAAGAATCCGCCGAAGGGCACGCCCGACTTCGTGGATGCTGTGACCGTCACGTACAACAGCGGGCGACAGCATCCGCAGATCGTCCTGAATCGGCCAAGCGCGATCGTCTGGGCCGTGCAGATGAACACGATCGTGTTCCATCCGTGGGCGTCGCTCGCCTCCGACACCGACAACCCGGTCGAGCTGCGCATCGACCTCGACCCGCAGCTGGGAACGGACTTCGCGGATGCCGTCACCGCCGCCCACGGCCTGCGCGAGGTGCTCCGCGAGGGCGGCCTCGAGCCGTTCGTCAAGACGAGCGGCAACCGCGGCCTGCACGTATTCTGCCCCATCGAGCCCACGCATGAGTTCCTCGACGTGCGCCATGCTGTGATCGCCGCCGGGCGTGAACTCGAGCGGCGGATGCCCGACCAGGTCACCATGAACTGGTGGAAGGAGGAGCGCGGGGAGCGCATCTTCGTCGACTTCAACCAGGCGAACCGCGATCGGACCATGGCCGGTGCCTACAGTCCGCGTGCGCTGCCCGCCGCCACGGTATCGACACCCGTGGAATGGGATGAGTTGGACGGACTCGATCCGACAAAGTTCACGGTGCGCAGCATCCCCGCCCGGTTGGCGGATGTCGGCGACCCGTGGGCAGACATGCAGAAGTCACCCGGCCGGATCGACACGTTGCTGGGCTGGTGGGAGCGCGATGTCGAGAACGGCCTGGGTGAGCTGTCGTTCCCGCCGGAGTTCCCCAAGATGCCCGGCGAGCCGCCGCGTGTGCAGCCGAGCAAGCGAGTCGCCGAGAACTGGGATGCCGAGGGCAACCGCGTCGACGACTGAGACGGCGGCCCCGAGTCTTCAGGTCGGAGGTGCGTCGTAGGTCTCGGCGGCATCGGGATCGCGGATGCTCTGCGGGTCCTCGTCCATATCGACGTTGTCGCTGTCCGCGCCATCGCCTGTGAACCACAGCTGCACGGTTCCGCCGACGATGGGCGCCCCGGCGGGGATGCTGAGCACGCGTCCGCTTGCGGTGCGTCTTCCCGATGGTGTGTCGTACGACGCTGTGACCTCGAAGAGCGGCAGTTCGCCGATCCAGGTGTGCAGGAAGTGCACGGCGTCCACATCGGCGCGCACGCGCGTTCCGTGAGCGCGGAGATCATCGATGCGGTCGATCTCTTCGGCCTGTTCACGGGTCTCGGCGACGGCGCGGCGCAGCATCCGGATCGTGAGGAACGCGAAGAGCGCGAACACTGCGCCTCCGAGAATCCAGCCCAGGGTTGTGCCGGCACCGGCGACGGCGACGAGGACGCCGAGCCCGCCACCAGTGAGCGCTGCCGCATCCGGCGCATCCGACATCTGCGGAAGCCGCTCGGTCCACCACGACGAGTAGTGGGCGATGCCCTGCAGCACCATTCCGGCAGGCATACCGCCGATCAGCATCCACATCCATGGCACTTGCATCGACCCCGACCACGCGAAGGCGTGCGCCCCAGCGGTGGCGAGCGCGCTCGGATCGGCGAGGATCAGCGCGGTGAGCAGCAGCACGCTCAGCGCCCAGGCGAACGCGGCATAGCACGCGGTGATGAGCGCGAGCAGTACCGCGAGAACCTTCCAGCCGTGCATCGTCGCTCTGCTCATGCCGTCGGCGCCTCGTAGGTCTTCGCAGCCTGCGGGTCGCGGATGCTGTCCGGGTCCGGCACCATGTCGACGTTCTCGGTGTCGCGGCCGTCATCCGCGAACCACAGCAGCACGCTGCCGCCCTCGATCGGGGCGTCGGCCGGCGATGTGACGACGCGGCCTTCTGCCCGATGGCGACCTGAGGGGGTGTCGTAGTCGGCTGTCACGGTGAAGAGCGGGCTGTTGCCGCCCATCCAGGTGTTACGGAAGTGCACGTCGACGACCCGGGCGCGCACGTGCGTTCCGTTCGCGTGCAGGTCGCGCATCCGAGCGATCTCGCGATGGTGCGCGCGGGTCTCGCGGATAGTGCTGCGAATCCGTCGCCACGCGAAGCCCGCGAAGACAACGCCGATCGCCGTGATGATCACGATCGGCAGCGGGTCAGTGGAATCCAGCGTCGCAATCGTGATCGCGGAGCCGAGGATGCCGATGGTGGCCCCCGTGTTGGATGCTGCCGCTCCCGCGTCCGACAGGAACGGCAGCCGGTCCGTCCACAGCGGGGAACTGTCGATCGTGAATCCGAGCACGATGCCCCCGATGGCGCCGCCGATGCACAGCCACATCCACAGCTCGTCCGGGCCGGTGGGCCACAGCTGCGCCGTCGAGAAGATCAGGGGAGCGATCCACGTGATGAATGCCCAGGTGCCGACGCCGCAGAACACCACGATCAGACCCAGCAGAACCGCCAGTGCCTTCCATCCGCGCATGGTGACCTCCTTGTGCGACCGAGGCTAACGGCGGTGGCGCCGCTCCCGATCACAGGTCAGGCGAGGACGTCGGCGAGGTCATATCCTGCGACGGTGTCGAGCTGGTCGTACGTGCAGGAGCGCGCCTCGCGGTCGGGGCGCCACCGTTCGAACTGCACGGTGTGACGGAAGCGCGCCCCCTCGAGCTGGTCGTAGCGCACTTCGAGGACTCGTTCGGGGCGCAGTCGCACAAATGAGACGTCTTTCGCCCCGGTGAAGCGGCTGCGCTCGCCTTCGGCCTTGACCGCCTCGCCGGACTCGTCACGCTCGACCAGAGGTTCGAGTTCGTCGACGAGCTCCTGGCGCCGCTTGTCACTCCACGCGGCGACGCCGCCGACCTGCCGTAGCACGCCATCAGCATCGTACAGACCGACCAGCAGAGATCCGACACCCGACCCGGACTTGTGGATGCGGTACCCGAGCGCCACGACATCGGCGGTGCGGGCGTGCTTGATCTTGATCAGGGTGCGCTTGCCCGGCGCGTACGGCTGATCGAGGGGCTTGGCGACGACGCCGTCGAGGCCGGCGCCCTCGAACTCTGCCAGCCACCCGGTCGCGACATCGTGGTCGGTCGTCGTGCGAGTGAGGTGGAGCGGATGCCGTGCTCCTTCGAGCAGCGCCTCGAGGCGTGCGCGGCGCTGGTGGAAGGGCTCGTCGAGCAGCATCTCCTCGCCGAGCGCGAGCAGATCGAACGCCACGAACATCGCTGGGGTCTGCTCGGAGAGGAGCGCGACGCGGGATGCTGCGGGATGGATGCGCTGGCTCAGTGCCTCCCAATCCAGTCGCTGCGACCCCGGCTCACCGGTCGCGACAACGATCTCGCCGTCGAGCAGGCACGGCTCGGGGAGGATCTTCGGCAACTCCTCGACGAGCTCGGGGAAGTACCGGGTGAGCGGCTTGGCCCCGCGCGAGCCGATCTCAACCGTGTCGCCGTCCCACGCGATCAGCCCCCGGAAGCCGTCCCACTTCGGCTCGAACAGCATCCCGCCCGGTGTCTTCGTCGGATCAGGGACGCGTGCGGCGGCCTTCGCGAGCATCGGTGCAGGGATCTCGTAACGCATGCGACCATCCTTGCGCTTGCGCGCGCCGTGCGACAGGTGCAGATGTCGGTCCAGATCACAGGTGACTGCAGAAATCGGGCGAAATCGACTGACGGGTGTGATTTCGGCTGACGAGTGTCGAGGGGCCGGGGGCCCAGGTCAGTCGAACAGTTCGCCGAGCCCAGCCGGGCTCCGCGCATCCTTGAGCACCGTGCGGGCGGCGTGCCAGCCGGCCATGCCGTTCACACCCGGTCCTGGCGGGGTCGACGCCGATGCGAGATACACCCCGCGCATCGGTGTGCGCCAGGGGCGCGTCGACAGCACCGGGCGCGCGAGCGCCTGCGGGATGGTGAACGCCCCGCCGAGGATATCGCCGCCGACATTCGCCGGATTGATCGCCTCGCGAGCGGATGCCGGAACAGACGTGTGCGCGAGGATGCGGTCGCGGAAGCCGGGCGCGAAACGCTCCACCTGGCGTGTGATGAGCTCGGTCGCATCGAGGTCCGACCCCCGCGGCACGTGGATGTACGACCACAGCACCGCTTTGCCCTCGGGCGCCCTGGTGTCGTCGAGCACCGAGGGCTGCACGGCGAGCACGTAGGGGCGGTCGCTGACGCGTCCCTTCGCCACGGCGTTCTCGCTCTCCCAGACCTCGGCCTGCGTGCCGCCGACGTGCACGGTGGGCGACTTCGCGACCTGCGGGTTCGTCCACGGCACCGGCCCGTCGAGGGCGAAGTCGACCTTCGCCGCCGCGGGTCCGTAGCGGTAACGGGTGATCGCCTTGGCGTAGCCGGCAGGGATGCCGGGGTGCGTGAGCGCGAGGCGCGGCGAAGAGTTCAGCAGCAGTACGTCACCGCGAGCGGCATCGCCCCAGTCGAGCACAGCCAGGTCGGTGATGCGGGTGCCGGTCTCGACCGTGCCGCCGTGCGCCTCGAGATCGGCGACGAGGGCATCCGTGATCCGCTGTGCGCCGCCGCGCGGGTACATCCAGCCGCCGGCGTGCGCCTGCGCCGCCAGCAGCAGCCCGGCCGCGGCACCGGCGAGAGAGGGGAGGGGAGTGTTCGCGTGGGCGAGCACTCCGGACAGGAGGGCGGCGGCCTCGTCAGTGCGGAACGAGCGGCGAGCCAGGGGTGTGCCCTGTTCCAGCATCCGCAGCGCGTAGCGCACCGCAGTGATCGGCTCGCGGGGGATGCGCAGCATCTGGTTGCCGGTGAAGTCGACGACGCCGTCGATGTGCGCACTGAGCGGACGCAGCAGCGACAGCCAGGCGCGCTCGTCGAAGCCGAGCCCCGCCGCCGTGCGCTCGATGTCGTGCCAGGCGATGCCCGCGCGGCCGTCGTCGAGCGGATGGGCGTACGAGATCTCCGGGCGGACCCACTCGATGCGTTCGGCGAGCCCGAAAGCTTGGAAGAAAGGAGAGGCGAGGGATGCCGGATGCACTGACGACCCGACATCGAACCGGAAGCCCGACAGCGACGAATCGACGGTGCTCACGCCGCCGCCGATCGTGTCGAACGCCTCGATGACGCGCACCTCGTACCCGGCACGTGCCAGAGACACGGCCGCGGCGAGACCGTTCGGACCGCTGCCGATGATTGTCGCCCGTGTCATGCCGATCAGTCTTCCAGACGATCGGAGGACGTGCGATCCTGGAGAGGATGAACGAGACCCAGGGCCCCACGCCCACCGGCACCTCCCGCCCCTATCGGAATCTCACCGAGGCGCTTCGCGCGCACCGGATCGATCCCGCCAACCACACCTTCATCACGGCGATCGTGGATGCTGTCGGCATCACGACCCTGATTGATCGAGGCCGCTACATCGAGGCGGTCCGCCGCGGAGACGGTGCCGCGCTGCACATCGGCAAGACGTACACCAACGGCTTCACCGAGGACGAGCAGATCGTCGTCGGCTCGGCGCCGTTGCGGTTGCAGCCGAGCGAGGGACGCACGCCGTACTTCTACGCGGTGCACCCCAGCGAGTTCCTGCCGGTGACGCCGGCGAAGAAGAAGGCCTCCCGCGTCTCGCGCACCAGCCCCGTGGCACCCGCGAAGCCCAAGGCCACGCCCGTGTCCGATCGGGACTACGGCGTATGCGATGTCTGCTTCATGGTGCGCACGGCGTCGGGCGGCTGCGCCTGCGACTGAGTCGGACGTTTGGCTGAGGCGGCCGTTTCGACTCGTCGCCTGCGGCTCCTCGCTCAACTGTCAGTGTTGTGGTGGTTGGCGGTGCTGGCTGGCAGAGTCGGTCTCGGTTGCTGTCTCGTGGTGTGATTCTTCGCTCAACTGGCCGCCGTTGCGCGGTGTGCTTTCAACGCGATTCGTCCGCTTCGAGTCGGGGCCGGGACCGTTCTGACCCATCGCAGTGACTTGATAGAAGCGCAGTCCTGATGACTCATGACAGTTCTGTCCTGCGATGACTTCGTCTCAGAAACGGTCCCGGCGATACGACCACGTCCGTTTCGCTCGATATGGAGGGATCGCATGACTATCGTCGCAGAACAGTTCCAATTCGTCACCGGGGTCGATACCCACGCGCAGCGTCATCAGTTCGCGTTGATGAACGCGAAGGGACAGCTCCTGGAAGAGCGCTCGTATCCGGCGAGCCCGGCCGGCATTGCTCGGGCCGTCTCGTGGGTCTCCACCCGCACAGGCGGTGCCGCGATGTTGGCGTCCATTGATGGGCTCGGCTCGTATGGTCGTTTGCTTGGCGATGCGTTCACTGGCATGGGCGTGCCGATCGTCCAGGCCCCCACGGTCCGCTACCGGCCTGCAGGTAAGGATGATCGTATCGACGCGCGGTTGGCCGCGACCAGCGTGCTCCCGTTGGATGAAGCCGAACTGATCCGCCCGAAGACCGGGATCGAGCGTGATGCGCTGCAGATCCTCCTCACGGCACGGGACGCGATGAACCGGGAGCGCACCGCGGCGATCAACGCGCTCACCGCGCTGCTGCGTCGCTACGACCTCGGCGTGGATGCCCGCCGTTCCCTGTCCATCAGCACCATCCACCACATCACCCGGTGGCGTCCGCGCCCCAGCGACGCGCTCGATGTTCGGACCGCGCGAACCGAAGCGGTCCGCCTGGCCCGCTCCATCGACACGTTAGCCACCGCACTGGCCACGAATGCGACCGAACTGCGTGAGATCATCACCGTCGCCGCCCCGGTGCTGCTCGCACAACCCGGGATCGGCCCCATCAACGCCGCAACGATCTACACCGCCTGGTCCCACCCTGGACGGGTCCGTTCGGAGGCCGCATTCGCCCGCCTGGCCGGCGTCGCACCCAAGCCCGTCTCCAGCGGCAACCGCGAGCGTCAACGACTCGACCGCGGAGGCAACAGGCACCTCAACAGCGCGATCCACCTCATCGTCCTGACCCGATGGCGCTACGACCCCGACACCCAGACCTACGCTGCCCGACGACGCACCGAAGGCCGAACCGACCGCGACATCCGCCGCGCCCTCAAACGCATCGTCGCCCGACAGGTCTACCGACTCCTCCAAGCCAATTGACAAACATAGAAGCTTCGCGTTTCGTCTTCGACGGCTCTGCCGCCTCCGCTCAACGACCGGCAGGTGCTGTTGCAGCTCATACGGGTCGTTGAGCGACGAGGCAGTTCTTGCGGGGCGTTGAGCGACGAGCGCAGCGAGGAGACGAAACGGGTTGAGCGAGCACAGCGAGTCGAAGCCACCCGTCCAACCCGTCCGAAGCCGCCCGACCTCACCCGTCCAACTGCGTCTGCAGACGCCGCGACACCTCCGCGATCGGCATCGCCCGGGGGAAGACCGCCACCACGACGTCATCCACCGCATCCTCTGCGGCACCCGGCAGCACGCCGTACCGACGTCGCACGTCGTCGAGCGCGGACTCCAGCACCGACGGCGCTACGCGCTTCGTGCCGCGCAGCAGCTGGCGCAGCACGTGGTTGTGCACGGCGGCGACCAGGGCGGCGAAGCCGACAGCATCCACGGGGTCGATGCCGGGCAGCGCGCGGCGCAGGTAGTCGTCGAAGAGCCGCTCGTAGCGGAACACCGTCACGATCTCGCGCTCGCGCAGCGCCGGCACCCGGCGGACGATCTGGTAGCGGCGTCGCGCGAGCTCCGGGTCGTGCGCGAAGTGGGCGAAGACGTGCTGCGATGCGCGGCAGACCGCCTCCCACGGGTCGGGATGCCCCTCGGCGAGGAATGCTCGCAGCTCTGCCAGCAGCACCTCGTGGTCGGCGAAGACGACGTCTTCCTTGCCGCCGAACTGGCGGAAGAACGTCGACCGCGACACCCCCGCAGCTTTCGCGATCTGCTCGACCGAGGTCTGGTCGAATCCCTGCTCCTGGAACAGGGCGAGTGCCGCGGCAACGACGCCGCCCGGCATTTCTGCGGACTCATGCATAGCGAGAAGCCTAACGCCGAGGTGTCGCAGCCGCCGTCGGCTCAGCCGTTCAGTGCGGAGTAGTAAGCTTGAGGACTGGGCGATGTCTCGACATCGAGAGACTTTCCGGACCGAGACCCAGTGAAGGAAGCACAGTGGATCTGTACGAGTACCAGGCACGAGACGTTTTCGAGAAGTACGGAGTGCCGGTCCTCGCCGGTATCGTCGCGGACACCCCCGAGGAGGTGAAAGCGGCAGCAGAGAAGCTCGGCGGAGTGGTCGTCGTCAAGGCGCAGGTCAAGACCGGTGGTCGCGGCAAGGCCGGCGGCGTGAAGGTCGCCAAGACCCCCGATGAGTCGTATGAAGCCGCTCAGGCCATTCTGGGCCTCGACATCAAGGGTCACATCGTCAAGCGCGTCATGGTCGCCGCCGGTGCCCGCATCGCCGAGGAGTACTACTTCTCCGTGCTGCTCGACCGCGCCAACCGCTCGTACCTCTCGCTGTGCAGCGTCGAGGGCGGCATGGAGATCGAACAGCTCGCGGTCGAGAAGCCCGAGGCGCTGGCACGCATCGAGGTCGACCCACTGACCGGTATCGACAAGGCGAAGGCCGTCGAGATTGCTCGCGCGGCGAAGTTCCCCGAAGACCTCGTCGAGAAGGTCTCCGACGTCTTCGTGAAGCTGTACGAGGTCTACAAGGGTGAGGATGCCACGCTCGTCGAGGTCAACCCGCTCGTGCGCACCGAAGAGGGCGACATCATCGCGCTCGACGGCAAGGTCACGCTCGACGAGAACGCCTCCGAGATCCGCCACCCCGAGCACGAGGCGCTCGAGGACAAGGGCGCCGCGGACCCGCTCGAGGCCAAGGCCAAGGAGTCGGGACTGAACTACGTCAAACTCGACGGTCAGGTCGGCATCATCGGCAACGGCGCAGGCCTTGTCATGTCGACCCTCGACGTCGTCGCCTATGCCGGCGAGAACCACGGCGGCGTGAAGCCGGCGAACTTCCTCGACATCGGCGGCGGCGCCTCGGCCGAGGTCATGGCCAACGGCCTCGATGTCATCCTCGGCGACCCGCAGGTCAAGTCCGTCTTCGTCAACGTTTTCGGCGGCATCACGGCGTGCGACGCCGTCGCCAACGGCATCAAGGGTGCTCTGCAGACGCTCGGTGACACGGCATCCAAGCCGCTCGTCGTCCGCCTCGACGGCAACCGCGTCGACGAGGGCCGCGCGATCCTCGCCGAGTACGCCCACCCGCTCGTGACTCTCGCCGCCACCATGGACGAGGGCGCCGACAAGGCCGCCGAGCTGGCGAACGCCTGAGATCTTAGAAAAGGAATAAGAGAAATGTCGATCTTCCTGAACAAGGATTCCAAGGTCATCGTCCAGGGCATCACCGGCGGCGAGGGCACCAAGCACACCGCCCTCATGCTCAAGGCCGGCACCCAGGTCGTCGGCGGCGTCAACGCGCGCAAGGCCGGCACGACCGTCTCGCACACCGCCAAGGACGGCTCGGCCGTCGAGTTGCCCGTCTTCGGCACGGTCGCAGAGGCCATGAAGGAGACCGGCGCGGACGTGTCGATCGCCTTCGTCCCCGGCGCCTTCACGAAGGACGCCATGATCGAGGCCATCGACGCCGAGATCCCGCTGCTCGTCGTCATCACCGAGGGCGTGCCGGTCGGCGACTCTGCGGAAGCCTGGGCATACGCCAAGAGCAAGGGCAACAAGACCCGGATCATCGGCCCGAACTGCCCCGGCGTCATCACGCCGGACGAGGCGCTCGTCGGCATCACCCCGGCGAACATCACCGGCAAGGGCCCGATCGGTCTCGTCTCCAAGTCGGGAACGCTGACCTACCAGATGATGTTCGAGCTGCGTGACCTCGGCTTCTCCACCGCCATCGGCATCGGCGGCGACCCGGTCATCGGCACGACGCACATCGACGCCCTCGAGGCGTTCGAGGCCGATCCCGAGACCAAGGCGATCGTCATGATCGGCGAGATCGGCGGTGACGCCGAGGAGCGCGCGGCCGACTACATCAAGGCGAACGTCACCAAGCCGGTCGTCGGCTACGTCGCGGGCTTCACCGCCCCCGAGGGCAAGACCATGGGCCACGCCGGCGCCATCGTCTCGGGCTCGGCGGGTACCGCTCAGGCGAAGAAGGAGGCCCTCGAGGCCGCCGGCGTCAAGGTCGGGAAGACCCCGTCCGAGACCGCTGACCTCATGCGCGCGATCGTCGAGAGCCTGTAACCCAGGTAGACTTGCATGCGAACGCCCCGGGCTCCACCCCGGGGCGTTCGCTCGTTATGGGGCGACGGAGTTCATTGCGGCGCAGGCGGCGCAGCGAGCCGTCTGCGCCTGACCAGTCGCACGATGACGAAGGTCGCACCGGCAAGTCCGGCGAGGATCACCCACCAGCCCGGAGCAACCGCGACGGCGGTGAGCGCGAGCTCCTGTTGATCGATCGGCGGAGGCCAGAACCCGGTTGCGACATCGAGCCGGGCCTGATCCACCGACAAGCCAGCAGTCAGGTCGCCTCCCACCGTCGCAGTGACGCGCGTCGCGTAACGCATATCAACGGAGACAGTGTCGCTGGTGCTCTCCAGCACCGTCAGGAGAGCCCCGGCGTGTTCTCCCGGCTGGGCATCGTCGGGAACGTCGACGGTGAACGGAATGCGCACCAGATCGCCAGGATCGATGCTCACGCTGTCGACGCTCGGGGTGATCCAGGAGCCGATGGCGTCCGTTCCGGTCTGGTCCGTCGCGACGTCGATCGCACCGGAATCGTCGGTGAAGGCATCGGAGCCGTACACCGCGAGAGTGAGGGCTGCGGCGCCGGAATTGCGGACCAGGACAGCATCTTCGACTGTCGAGCCGGGCTCGAGGTCGTACGCGAAGTTGCTGCGCTCCTCGCCGACATCGGTGATCACGGGCATCATGCTCCACGCGACCTGACCCGCGGCGGACGTGCCGACCAGCGAACCCTTCGGAACGGGGGCCGCATCGGCACGCAGCGCGCTCGCGCCGCCGGCGCTGAGCGCGATCAGCGCGGTGGCTGCGACAGCGCCGAGGAGGAACCGGGCGCGGCGGGGCAGAGAGGTAAGCATCGGAACGGGCCTTTCGTCGAAGGAGGGGAAGCGCGGGGGGCGACGGGTGCAGGTCGGCCGCCCCCCGCGCTCCGGTTACTGGATGACAGTGACCGTCAGGGTCGAGGTGTAGTCGCCGGCGCCCTGTCCCAGCGGCAGGCGCAGGTCGAGGTCCGCCGCGACGACCGCGGTCTCCAGGCCCTTGAACTCCTCGCTCGGAGCGGAGACGAGAACGGCGCTGTTCGACAGTCCGTCGCCCTCGCCGGCAGTGACGCGTTCGCCGGCGACGGCCCCGGCACCTTCGGCGGTCAGGCGCGGGGTCCATCCGAGCGCGCTGGATTCGAAGGCATCGTCGTCCGATTCGAACGCCGACGCCTCACCCGAGAGCGTCCACGGCGAAGAAGGGTTCGAGCGGGTGTCGGTGATCTCGATGTCATTGAGAACACCGGTGGCGGTGAAGCTGTCGCCGAGAGGAGTGGCCTCACCGAGCGAGACGACCTCCTGCGAGCTGAAGCGCCACGTGAACTCTCCGCCGGGCTGTGCCGACTCGGGGATGCTCACGGCGATGTCCTGCTCGTTCTCGGCCGGCTCCTCCGGGTTGCCGGGCTCTTCCGGAGGTGCCTGGTTGTATCGCTGCATCCATCCGCGGAGCGCGTCGGGGCGGTTGGTGATGATGCCGTCCACTCCCATCGCCGTCAGCGATGCCCAGGCATCGGCGCTGTCCTGCGTCCAGACGAAGACGCCCAGGCCGGCGTCGTGCGCCAGCGCAACGCTGTCTGCCGTCGCGCTGCTCGGGTTGACAGCATCGGCTCCGATCTGCCGGGCCGTGTCGATGATCACGGCGTCGATGCCACCGGTGAGGTAGCCGACCGGGAGGTCCGGTGCCACCGCCGCGAAGTTGGCGACCGACGTGGCGCTGAAACTCTGTGCGAATACGCGGTTCTGCACCCCGGCCGCCTCGATCATGTCGACGGTCATCTGCGTGTCCTCGACGCTCCAGTCGCCCTTGTACTCGATGACGACATCAGTGCCGCCGTTCGCGAGGTAGGTGAGCACCTCATCGAAGGTGGGGATCTTCGTGCCGGCGAAAGCAAGCGCGAACCACGAACCGGCATCGAGCGCGCGGACCTGCTCGAGAGTCAGATCTCTCACTGCACCGGTGCCGTCGGTCGTGCGGTCGACGGTGTCGTCGTGGATGACCACGGGGACGCCGTCCTGGGTGAGGGTGATGTCGATCTCGAAGTACTCGGCACCCGAGCGCGTCGTCGAGACGAACGCGGGCATTGTGTTCTCCGGCGCGATGGACGAGTTGCCGCGGTGGCCGACGATCACACCGGTCTCGCCCGGCTGGCGCAGCGTGATCGGCGGCAGCGGGTCGATCTCGCTGAGTACGAGGTTGTCGTAGCGGACGACCGAGTTGTTGGCGATAAGGCCCTGTACGCCATCCGCCGTGCGCACGAGCTGACGCGTCGTCATGATCTTCTCGCCGTCCACGTACCATGTGCCGACGTTGCCGTTCACCTCGACGCGGAGGTGCGCTTGGTTGCCGATCCCGATGTCCGTCGCGGTCGCGGCGGCATCCGTGACGTTCCAGGTGCCGCCGGCTGTCCGCTGCGCGAACTCCACGCCGTTGCCCGCACTCGAGCCGTTGCGCAGGGCCGCGTGCTGCCAGGGTGCAGAGCCGTCGGCGGGGGAATCGATCAACAGTGCCAGCCACCGTGCGCTGTTGGCCGCGGACTCGAAGGTGACGTCGACGTCGATCGCGAAGTTCTCGCGATTCTCGCCGAACGTGACTTTGGCGTCTTCGCTGGTGCTTGCGCCGACGAGTTCTCCGTCCTGCACGCTCCAATCGCCCGCGACCGTGTTCCAGTTCTCGGGAATCGCACCGGAGTCGAACGATTCGGAGAGGAAGACTCGGTCCTCGGGGGGGGCGCGTCGACGGATGCGGGCGCTGAGTCGGATGCTGCGGCGACGCCGGGGGCGAGGATGCCCGCGAGAACGGTCGCCGCGGCAACGCAGACAGCTCCGATACGCGAGTTTCGCGAACGGGGGATGGTCATGGTGTGTGTCCTTCCGGAGAGGGGGCACCGCGGGGATGCTCCCGTGGCGGCTCCACTCAAGACGCCGCGCGGGTCTGCGCTCTGCACGAAGGAGGAAGGGAAGGACGAGGGCAGGCGAAGAGTCGGTGACGTGCAGTGACGATTCGTGCGAACGGTCAGCCTGCGCTCAGCGCGTCCTCGAACGCGCCGAGTTCACGACGCTCAGCGCCGTCGCCGTCGAGAGGTAGCGGTCATCGCTGTACTCGAAGGGGCGTCCATCGAAGGTTCGCGCGGACCGCTGGACGCGCAGCAGCGGCGTGGTGCGTGTCACACCGAGCAACCGCGCGTCCTCGGAATCCGGGAGGACGGCGGAGATCAAGTGCTCCCCGTAGGCGAGCTGGGGCCCGTGGGTGCGCTCGACGACCTCCATGATCGATCGGGCGTCTTCGGGCAGCTGTGCGATGGTCGGTATGAGCCATTGCGGGAAGGTCGTGCGCTTGACCATGATCGGGAAGTCGTCGATGGACTGCAGCCGCATGATGCGCAGGACCGGACGTTGGATGCTGATCCCCAGCGCATGCGCCTCTTCGGCATTCGCGCGTCCCTCGCTGCAGAGCAGCGTATGTCCACCCGGTTCGTGGCCGATCGCCTTCGCCCACTGGCCGAACGAACGCAGCTCGGTCACGTCCTGGGCGAGAGTCTCCGGATGCACGACCCACCGTGTTCCGCGACGAGACAGCCTCCTGTGCGCGTGCCGGACATGCTCGAGAGCGTGGCGGATCGTGCCCCTGGCAACACGGAATCGCGCCGCCAGCGCCGTCTCGCTGGGCAGCGTATCGCCGACGGCCAGTCGCCCGGAATCGATGTCCGCCACGATCACTGCCGCAATCGAAAGGTGCTTTCGACTGGTCGATGCGGTGCGTTGGGGCACGCCTCGACTGTGCCGGGCCCGGGTTAACGGAAGATGGTTTCGGGGCTAAGAATCAGGCGACGCCGAAGGCCGCCTCGAGCGGCCCGCGAGCGAAGAACAGCACGAAGCCGACGGCGACGATCCACAGCAGCGGGTGAATCGTCTTGGCCCTGCCCGAGAACGCGTTCAGGACGACCCAGCTGACGAAGCCGGCGCCGATGCCGTTGGCGATCGAGTAGGTCATCGGCATGACGGTTGCGGTGAGGAACACCGGCAGCAGCACACGGAAGTCGCCGAAGTCGATGTGCCTGATCTGCGAGAGCATCATCGCGCCGACCAGCACCAGGGCTGCGGCTGCGACCGCGCCGGGAACGAGCGAAGTGAGCGGCGTGAAGAACATCGCGAGCAGGAACAGGATGCCGGTGACCGAGGTCGCCAGCCCCGTACGAGCGCCCTCGCCGATGCCGGAGCCCGATTCGACGAAGACCGTAGCCGACGATGATGACGTGGCACCGCCGACGATCGCGCCGACGCCTTCGACGACCAGTGCCGACTTGATGCGCGGGAAGTCGCCCTTCGCGTCCGCGAGGTCGGCTTCCTTCGCGAGGCCCGTCATAGTGCCCATGGCATCGAAGAAGTTCGAGAACACGAGGGTGAACACGAACATCACGAGAGCGACGACGCTGACTTTGCCGAAGTCGAAGCCGAAGTCGACGGCGCCGATGAGGCTGAGGTCCGGCAGGCTCATGATGCCGCCGGCGAAGCCGAAGTCGAGCCCGAACGGCCAGATCAGATTGATGATCGCAGCCAGCACCGTGCCGCCGACGAGCGCGATGAGGATCGCGCCCTTGAGCCGCACAGCGATCAGCACCCCGCCGATCAGAAGAGTGATCACGAACAGCAGGGTGGGAAGCGTCGCCACCGACCCTCCGACACCCAGATCGACCGGGGGAGAGTCGTTGCCCGTCGCGGTGACGAAGCCGGCGTTCACGAAGCCGATGAACGCGATGAACAAGCCGATGCCGACCGTGATGGCGAGCTTGAGCTGCACCGGCACGGCATCGAAGATCATCTTGCGAAGTCCGGTGGCGGCAAGCAGCACGATCACCACACCGTTGATGACGACTAGTGCCATGGCTTCGGCCCAGGTCACGGACCCGACGACGGAGAACGCGAGGAATGCGTTGATCCCGAGCCCGGCGGCGAATGCGAACGGCAGACGGGTGATGATGCCGAACAGCAGCGTCATGACGCCGGCGCTCAGTGCCGTGGCGGCGGCGACGGCATTGCCGTCGAGGACCGTGCCGTCGACATCCGGAGTCGAGAGGATGATCGGGTTCAGGATCACGATGTATGCCATCGTGACGAACGTGACGATGCCGCCACGGACCTCCGAGCCGATCGTCGAGCCGCGCTTGGTGATCTCGAAGAAGCGGTCCAGCGCGTTCTTCGGTTCAGCGGCCTGGTCGGGTGCGGGCGAGGGAGCAGTTGTCATCGGGGAACCTCCTCGGGAACGATATCGTGTCCGTCGCGTCGCGCGCGCCCGCGCGGAGCAGCCAGCTTCACGTCGTAGTCTCGTTGAGACATGCAACGCCTCCTCGTCGCGATCCTCGCCGCCGTCGACGCTGCCATCGCGGCGGCCGTCGGCCTGGCTGTGCTGCTCGCCCCTCTCACCGTGCTGTGGACGCTCGCCTTCGGCGTCACGGCCGACTGGGGAGGGCTGTGGCCGACGGCCGGTATCTTGTGGCAGTTCGGTCACGGCGTGCCCATCGACGTGGCGCTGCCGGATGCTGTCGTCGCCGCCGTCGGCATCGCACCGGAGGCAGCGAACTTCAGCCTCTCGCTCACGCCCCTCGCGTTCCTCGTCTTCACGCTGCTGTTCTCCGCCCGCTCCGGCATCCGCGCTGCACGCTCCGGAGCCTGGCTGATCGGCGTCATCGGCGGCACCATCACCTTCGCCGTCATCGCGGCGGCGGTGGCCCTGACCGCCCGCTCCGACATCGCCGAGGTTCCGCTGACGGCGGCGTTCGTGCTGCCGCCGGCTGTCTACCTCGTCGGCGCCCTCTCCGGCGCGGTGAGCTACGCCTGGCGCGAGGGGGATGCCGGTCTCATCGACCGCTTGCATGACCGAGTCGACGGCTGGGGGCCGTGGGCTGTCGTCCCCGGCGAAGCGGTCCGTGGAACGGCCGTCGCGGTCGTCGCACTCACCGGCATCGCCGGCCTCGGCGTCGCGGTGATGGTGGCGCTGCGCGGGGGAGAGGCCGTCGCCCTTTTCGAAGCCGCCCGCGTCGACGCGACCGGAGCAACCGTGCTCACGCTCGGGCATCTCGTCTACCTGCCGACGCTGTTCGTCTGGTCGATCGCGTGGATCGCGGGCCCCGGGTTCGCCGTCGGCGCCGGCACCGCCGTGTCGCCGGCCGGCACGCAGCTCGGCGTCGTCCCCGGTATGCCGGCGCTGGGCCTCCTGCCCGAGAACAGTTCGATGTGGATGCTGATCGTCGTGCTGCTCCCGATCGCCGCCGGCGCCTTCGCCGGGTGGATCGTGCGGTCGCAGCTGGTGTGGCGGGATGCTGCGCGCCCGGTCGCCCCGCGGGCTGTCATCGCGCTGACCATCGCCCTGGCGACCGCAGGGGTCGTGGCTGTCGCCGCGGTGCTGGCTTCCGGGTCGATCGGCCCCGGCCGCATGGCAGTGACCGGCCCGCACGTGGGATGGACGACGCTCGCCATCGGCGCCGAGATCTTCGTCGGCGCCGCGATCATGCTGCTCGCCCCGCGGCACCGCGACGAACTCGCCGAGGAGCGCACGGACCGCTGGGTCGCCGAGATGGGCACGTCGCCGACCGACCCGGATCACAGCGACACTCAACCCCTCGACGACCACGGTTTCTTCGGGGACAGCAGTACTCCCGCACCCCGGTAGACTGACCGGGTGCTCACGGTCGCCGTTCTCATCTCCGGCACCGGCTCCAACCTTCGCGCCCTTCTCGAAGCCGCACGCCAGCCGGACTTCCCCGCGCGAATCGTCGTGGTCGGTGCGGATCGCGACGCCGAAGGTCTCGCACACGCGGCGGAGTTCGGCATCCCGAGCTTCACAGTTCCCTACCGCTCGTTCGAGAGCCGCGAAGCCTGGGGCGAAGAGCTCGGCGCGCAGCTCGACCCCTGGCAGCCCGACCTCGTCGTGCTCAGCGGACTGATGCGGCTGCTGCCGGCGGCACTGGTCGCCCGGTACACGCCCCGCATCATCAACACGCACCCGGCGCACCTGCCCGAGTTCCCCGGCGCGCACGGGGTGCGCGACGCGCTCGCCGCCGGCGTCGCCCAGACCGGGGCCAGCGTCATCGTCGTCGACGACGGCATCGACAGCGGCCCGATCCTCGCCCAGGAGCGCATCCCCGTGCACCAAGGCGACACCGAAGAGTCCCTGCACGAGCGCATCAAACCCGTCGAGCGGCGCCTGCTGATCGACGTCGTGCGCCGCATCGCCACCGGTGAGCTCGCGCTCACCCACTGACCCGTACCTGAACAACCGCACGCCCACGCAAGAAGGAGATATTCCATGGCCGGTCCGAGCCACGATTCGTCCCTGTACCGCGATCGTGATGTGGTCCCGATCAAGCGGGCGCTCGTGTCGGTGAGCGACAAGACCGATCTGCTCACGCTGGCCGCGGCGCTCGCCGACTCCGGTGTCGAGATCGTCTCGACCGGGTCGACGGCAGCGGCCATCCGGGAGGCCGGCCACGACGTCACCGACGTGGCCGCCGTCACAGGTGTGGCCGAGATGCTCGACGGTCGCGTGAAGACCCTGCACCCCAGCATCCACGGCGGGTTGCTCGCCGATCTGCGCCTCGAAGACCACGAGCGCCAGCTCGCCGAACTCGGCATCTCGCCGTTCGAGCTCGTCGTCGTCAACCTGTACCCGTTCGTCGAGACCGTCGCCTCCGGGGCGACCGGTGACGACGTCGTCGAGCAGATCGATATCGGGGGGCCCGCCATGGTCCGGGCCTCGGCGAAGAACCATGCCAACGTCGCGATCGTCGTCTCGCCCGAGTCGTACCCCGCCATCATCGAGTCGATCCAGACTGGCGGCACGACGCTCACGCAGCGCCGCGAACTCGCCGCACGCGCGTTCGCGCACACCTCTTCGTACGACTCGGCCGTCGCGGCGTGGTTCGCCGAGGGCACCCTCAACGAAGCCGGGGAGCTGCCCGAGCACCTGACGATCAAGGCCGAGCGCCTGGCCATGCTGCGCTACGGCGAGAACGCGCACCAGCGCGGGGCGATCTACACTCGCGTCGGCGGACACGGCATCGCCCAGGCCGTGCAGCTGCAGGGCAAGGAGATGTCGTACAACAACTACGTCGATGCGGATGCCGCGCTGCGCGCCGCCTTCGACATGGTGCTGCCCGCCGTGGCGATCGTGAAGCATGCCAACCCCTGCGGCATCGCGACCACGGCGCCCAACGCCCTCGACCCGATCGCGAGCGCTCATCTGCGTGCACACGAGTGCGATCCGGTGTCGGCATACGGCGGCGTCATCGCCACCAACGGCACGGTCACGCTGAAGATGGCAGAGAACCTCAAGGACATCTTCACCGAGGTCATCGTGGCGCCCTCGTTCGAGCCGGAGGCGCTCGAAGTCTTCAAGGCGAAGAAGAACCTGCGTCTGCTGCAGCTGCCCGACGACTGGCAGCAGGAGCGGATGGACATCCGTCTGGTCTCCGGCGGACTGCTGCTGCAGGATGCCGACCTCTTCCCGGATGACATCGACTCGGTCGCCACGAACTGGGAGCTCGTCACGGGCGAGCGCCCTGCCGAAGAGGAGATGAGCGACCTCATCTTCGCGTGGAAGGCGTGCCGCGCCGTGAAGTCGAACGCCATCGTCCTCGCGAAGGGCAAGGCGACCGTCGGCATCGGCATGGGCCAGGTCAATCGGGTCGACTCGTGCCGCCTCGCGGTGGAGCGGGCCGGTGACCGTGTTGCGGGGTCGGTCGCGGCATCCGATGCGTTCTTCCCGTTCGCCGATGGGCCGAAGGTGCTCATCGACGCAGGGATCAAGACGATCATCCAGCCCGGTGGCTCCGTGCGCGATGACGAGGTGATCGCCGCGGCGAAGGCCGCCGGCGTGACGATGTTCTTCACCGGAGAGCGGCACTTCTTCCACTGACGATCGCGCGGGCTTTCCGGCCCCCACCGTGATGTCCGATTTCCGCGCGCCTGCGGCTTTCGGGCGTGTCAGAGTGGAGGCATGAGCTTCCCGGTGATGTCATTCGACGAGCGGTATCGCGCCATCGACGCGCGCGACACCCGCTTCGACGGGCAGTTCGTCACCGCGGTCCGCTCCACGGGCATCTACTGCCGTCCATCGTGCCCTGCCCGCACCCCGAAGCCGCAGAACGTCACGTTCTACCCGACCAGCGCCGCCGCGCACGAGGCCGGTTACCGAGCGTGCAAGCGGTGCCTGCCCGAGGCGGCACCCGGCTCGCCGGCTTGGAACCTCCGCGGGGATGCCGCCGCTCGCGCCATGCGCCTCATCGCCGACGGCGTGGTGGAGCGCGAGGGCGTCTCCGGTCTCGCGGCCCGCCTCGGCTACTCCTCCCGGCATCTGAACCGGCTGCTCACCGCCGAGCTCGGCGCCGGGCCCCTGGCGCTTGCCCGCGCACACCGTGCGCATAACGCGCGGATGCTGCTGGTCGGCACCGACCTGCCCGTCTCCGAGATCGCGTTCTCGTCGGGCTTCGCGAGCATCCGGCAGGCGGGCGACACGATCCGCGAGGTCTTCGGGCTCTCGCCGAGCGAGCTTCGCGCACGGCGCAGGATGCTGCCGGCATCCGACCCCGGAGCCATCGACCTGCTCCTTGCCCACCGTGAACCCCTCGACGCGAGCGGAGTGTTCGCCTGGATGGCCGCACGGGCGCTGCCCGGTGTCGAAACCGCCACGGCGACCTCGTTCTCGCGGTACCTGCGCATGCCCGGTGGTCCGGCGTGGTTCGAGGTGCGTCAGGATTCATCGTCAGCTCTGCGCCTGCGCGCCCGGGTGACGCATCTCGGCGACCTCGCCCGCGTTGTGGCCACGGCACGGCGACTTTTCGACCTCGACGCCGATCCCGTCGCCGTCGATGCGGCGCTCGCCACGCATCCGGCGCTGTCGCCGCTCGTCGCCCGCACCCCGGGCATCCGCGTGCCCGGCGCCGCTGATCCGCACGAGATGCTGATCCGCGCGATGGTCGGCCAGCAGATCACGGTCGCCGCCGCCCGCACGGCACTCACCGCGCTGGCACGGGAGCTGGGGGAGGCGATCGAGGTGACCGCCGCGTCGGAGACGGGGGAGGGCGACGGACCAGGGCCCAACGGCGAACCAGGGCCCCGGCTGTTCCCCACGATGGCCGCCATCGCCGAGCATGGCGCCGACGCGCTGCGCGGGCCGGCCGCCCGCATCCGCGCGATCACCGGTGCGGCGGCATCCCTGCTCGACGGAACGCTGTCGCTCACCGTCGGCGATGACGGACCCGCTCAGCGCGCGGCGCTGCTGGCCATGCCCGGCATCGGACCGTGGACAGCCGACTACGTGCGCATGCGCGTGCTCGGCGACCCCGACGTGTTCCTGCCCGGTGATGTCGCCGTCCGGGCAGGCGCCGCGGCATCCGGCCTCCCAGACGACCCGCGCGCGCTGACCGCGTGGTCGGAGCGCGTCGCCCCCTGGCGCAGCTATCTCACCGCACACCTGTGGCGCGCAGCGCCCGTCCGAACCGCCAAGACCTCGAGCAAGGAGCTCTCATGACCGCGCTCATCCAGACCATCGACACCGCCGACGGCCCGTTCACCCTGCTCGTTGACCACGACCAGCGCGTGCTCGCCTCGGGGTGGACCGCCGACCGCGACGCGATCATCGCGCGACTGGCCACCTCAGGGTGGCGCGCCGAGATCCGGCCCACCGAGATCCGTGACGGGAAGACGGATGCCGCGTCCGCCGTCCGCGCGTACTACGACGGCGATCTCACCGCCATCGACACCGTCGCCGTGCGGCAGTCGGGCACCGACTTGCAGCGCACCGGCTGGGAGGCGCTGCGGCGCATCACCCCGGGTGAGCCGCTGACGTACACGTCCTTCGCCGCCGAGCTCGGCAATCCGCGTGCGGTGCGAGCTGCGGCATCCATCTGTGCGCGCAACGCGCCGGCGCTCTTCGTGCCCTGCCATCGCGTGCTGCGTTCTGACGGGTCGCTCGGTGGCTTCGCGTGGGGGCTCGACGTCAAGGAGTCGCTGCTCGCCCGCGAGCGCGCCGCCTGAACAGGCACCCCGGCCCGCGCACATCCGCGGGAATAAGTTCTTGTGCTCAGCTGGTTCATAGCCTTAGGCTGGAGGGCTGTCGCGCCGACCGGTGTGAAGCTTCGAGCCTGAGGAGGACACCATGATTTCGATCGCCGTCGCGCAGATCACCACTCCTGGCTCGTACCTGGAGTTCCTGCGCGTCTGATTCCGCCGCTCGCACGCAGCCCGGGCACCGCGATCCTCTCGTCGGCGCCCGTCACAACTTTCACGTCCGCTTCACAACTCGTCTGAGAGTCATGTCTTCCTCGTCGTCTCTGCCCACCAGGTCTGCTCCGCTGTCCACCCCCGCAGCCCTCTGGCGCCTCGCCCCCTTCGTCAAACCCGTCGCCTGGCGATTCGTCGGCGGCGCCGCGAGCGCGCTCGCCGCCGCGGTCATCGCCCTGATGATCCCGATCGTCCTCGAAGAGATCGTCCGCGGCCTCGACAGCTCGGCGAGCATCGCGATCATCGTCGGCGGCGCCGCCATCATCCTCGCGCTCGGCCTCGGCGAGGCGATCATGGTGTGGCTGCGCCGCTGGTTCATCCTGAAGCCGGCGACCGAAGTCGAGTACCGGATGCGCACGCTGCTGTACTCCCGCCTGCAGACCTTGCCGGTCGCCTTCCACGACCGCTGGCAGTCCGGGCAGCTCCTCAGCCGCATGATGCAGGACATCGGCCTCATCCGTCGCTGGCTGTCGTTCGGCCTGATCCTGCTCGTCGTGAACATCCTCACCATCATCATCGGGTCGGCGCTCCTGTTCCGCTGGCACTGGCTGCTGGGGGTGATCTTCCTCGTCACCGGCATCCCGATGTGGATCCGCGGCTACCTGTTCGAGAAGCGCTACGGCGTGCTCACCCGGCGCAGTCAGGACCAGACCGGTGACCTCGCGACGAGCGTCGAGGAGAGCGTGCACGGCATCCGTGTGCTCAAGGCTTTCGGTCGGGGCAAGCACGCCCTGAACCGCTTCTCCGGCCAGGCCGAGACGCTGCGCGAGACCGAGATGAGCAAGGCCCGCTCGGTCGGCGGTCTGTGGTTCTTCCTCGACCTGATGCCGCAGATCGCATTCGGCGTCAGCCTGATGTCGGGCATCTGGCTGATCGCGCAGGACGCCATTCAGCTCCCCGAACTGTTCGCGTTCTTCGCCATGGCGACGGTGCTGCGCTGGCCGATCGAATCGATCGGATTCCTGTTCTCGTTCATGCTGGATGCCCGCACCGCGACCGACCGCGTGTTCGACATCTTCGCCGAGACCAACAGCATCACCGACCCCGAGAATGCCGTGCAGATCGCCGAACCCCGCGGTGAGCTCGCTTTCGAGGGCGCGCACTTCCGCTATCAGGATGCTGGTGCCTCCGAGCGCGACCTGCTCGACGGCATCGACCTCGTGCTGCGCCCCGGCGAGACGATGGCGCTGGTCGGTCTCACCGGCAGCGGCAAGACCACGCTGACGACTCTCCCCACGCGCCTGTACGACGTCACCGGTGGCCGGGTCACTCTCGACGGCGTCGATGTGCGCGATCTGTCCCTGGTCGAGCTGCGCCGGCACATCGCGATGGCGTTCGAGGACGCGACGCTGTTCTCGGCATCCGTGCGGGAGAACGTGCTGCTGGGGCGTGCCGAGCTCGACGTCCACAGCGACGAAGGGGAGCGCACCCTGCGCGAAGCGCTCGATGTCGCCCAGGCCGGTTTCGTCGACGAACTGCCCGAGGGCGTGGAGACCGTCATCGGCGAGGAAGGGCTCAGCCTCTCGGGCGGCCAGCGTCAGCGCCTCGCCCTCGCACGTGCGGTCGCCGCGGCACCCAAGGTGCTGGTCCTTGACGACCCGCTGTCGGCGCTGGACGTCGACACCGAGGCGCTCGTCGAAGAGGCGCTGCGCCACGTCCTCGCCGAGACGACCGCGCTGATCGTCGCGCATCGCCCGTCGACCGTGGCGCTCGCCGATCGCGTCGCCCTGCTCGAGCGCGGGCGGATCACCGCCGTCGGAACCCACTCCGAGTTGCTGCGCACGAGCACGCACTACCGTCACGTGATCTCCAGTCTCGAGGCCGAGGAGGCGGCGCAGACCGGTGCGATCCCGATCATCACCGACGAGAGCCTGGAGGCGGCCGAGGAGGCTGCCGCCACGGCATCCGGTCGGGGCCGCACGGATACGCAGAACGAGGAAGAGGAGGTGCAGGCATGAGCACGGTACTGACCGGCACCCAGGATGAGGATCGCTCGACATACACCCGCGAGGAGAGCCGTGCGATCCGCCAGCGCTCGCTGCGCCTGCTCGGCTCGCTCGTATCGCCCCTGCGCATGCAGATCGCGCTCGCCGCCGTCGTCCTGGTCATCTCGACGGCGGGGCAGGTCGCCGGCCCGATCCTCATCAGCATCGGCCTCGACTGGGCTCTGCCCCAGGTGCTCGAGAACGCGAACTGGATGCCCACGTTCGCCATCGGATCCATCTACCTGTTCGCCGGAGCCGCCGCGGCGG
The DNA here is from genome assembly GCF_052102115.1 of Microbacterium sp. Lineage (GTDB taxonomy): Bacteria > Actinomycetota > Actinomycetes > Actinomycetales > Microbacteriaceae > Microbacterium. The sequence continues at coordinate 112,226 of NZ_JBQDVP010000001.1, read as the reverse complement.
CTCTGATCGGCTGGTACGTCGTGGTCGCCGCGCGCATCACCCAGGCGATCCTCATCGACCTCCGTAAGCGCATCTTCCTGCACACGCAGCGGCTGAGCCTCGAGTTCCACGAGACGTACACGTCGGGCCGGATCATCTCGCGCCAGACCAGCGACCTCGACTCGATCCGCGAGTTGCTCGACGGAGGACTGAACAACCTCGTCTCCGGGGTGCTCTTCGGCGCGTTCACGTTCGTCGCGCTGATCGTGTGGGACTGGCAGTCCGGTGTGATCCTCCTGCTCGCCGGCATCCCGCTGTTCCTGTTGATGCGTTGGTTCTACTCGCGGTCGCAGGTCATCTTCCGCGAGTCGCGCGTGATCAGCGCCCGGGTGATCGTGCAGTTCGTCGAGACGATGACCGGTATCCGCGCCGTCAAGGCGTTCCGCAAGGAGCCACGCAACGACACCGCCTTCCAGAAGGTCGCCGGTGACTACCGCGACGTGAACCGCCGGTCGATGCTGCTGTTCGGCACGTTCGAGCCCGGCCTGATGTCGGTCGCGGCGCTCACGCTCGGACTCGTCGTGCTGTGGGGCGGCATCCGCGTCGCCGACGGTGCCCTGACGGTCGGCGTGCTGCTGTCTGCGGTGCTGTACGTGCGCAACTTCTTCGCGCCCATGCAGGAGATCGCGATGTTCCTGAACTCGTACCAGTCGGCCACAGCCGCGCTGGAGAAGGTGTCGGGTGTGCTGGAGGAGGAGCCCACCGTGCCCGACCCCGAGAAGCCGGTCGACCTGTGGGAGTCGCGCGGGCACGTGCGGTTCGACGAGGTCACCTTCGGCTACTCGGGGGAGAAGACGATTCTGCCGAACTTCACGCTCGACATCCCCGCGGGGCAGACGATCGCGCTGGTGGGCACCACCGGTGCCGGCAAGTCGACCCTGGCGAAGCTGATCTCGCGGTTCTACGACCCCTCTGTGGGCAGTGTCACCCTCGACGGGGTCGACCTGCGTTCGCTGCACCCGAAGGATCTGCGCCGCGCGATCGTCATGGTGACGCAGGAGGCCTATCTGTTCAGCGGGACGGTCGCCGACAACATCGCGCTCGGCAAGCCCGATGCCACGCTCGACGAGATCCGGGCGGCCGCACGCGCGGTCGGGGCCGACGAGTTCATCGAGGCGCTGCCGGACGGCTACAACTCCGATGTGAACAAGCGCGGTGGTCGCGTTTCGGCGGGGCAGCGGCAGCTGATCTCGTTCGCGCGGGCTTTCCTCGCCGACCCCGCGGTGCTGATCCTCGATGAGGCCACGGCATCTCTCGACATCCCGTCGGAGCGCCTCATCCAGGACGCTCTGCAGACCCTGCTGTCCGACCGGACGGCGATCATCATCGCGCACCGGCTGTCGACGGTGGCGATCGCCGATCGCGTGCTGGTGATGGAGCACGGCGCGATCATCGAGGACGACACCCCTGCCGCGCTCATCAAGGGTACGGGCAAGTTCGCGCAACTGCATGCGGCGTGGCAGGAGACGCTGGTCTAGGCACCGATACGATCGAATCGTGGATCCGTTCTGGATGCTGGCCGCCGAATGGTGGTGGATCGCTCCGACCGTGGTCGGAGTCGGTGCCGTCACCACCGTCGGCGTGCGCCGCAGCAGCAGACGGAACGGGCGCCGGCTGGCGCTGGATGCTGCGCGAGATGACCTGCGCGAAGCACAGCGCGAGGTCGGTGAGCAGCGGCGGGCCGTGAAGCTCGCGCGTGCCGAGCACGCCCGCCTGGTCGCCGAGCGCACGGCATCTCGAGCGTCGAGCGCCGAGGTCGCCAGTGCGCGCCGAGCGGTCAAGCAGGCCGAGCAGAACGCCAAGGCGGCGTCGGCCGACGTTCGTTCGCGCCGCGTGCAGGTCAGTGTGGCGCAGGCGGAGGTGCCGCCAGCATCCCGGCCGGAGCGCTACCCGGTCGCTCGTCTGCACCGCGCGCACGATGCGGTCACCGCGCGGTGGATGGACTATGAGACCGACCCGGCGAAGCTCATCGCGTACCCCGTCATGAGCGACGGCAAGGACCCGGCGATGGCGGCTTTCCTCGCCGCAGCGCGTGACGCGCGCGATCTGCGGCCCGCGTCGACTGCGGGCATCACCCCGCAGGACTACGCCGCGTACCGGGATGCCGTGACCCATCTCGAGCGTGCGTTCGACGTCGCAGAGCATACGGCGAAGGAGCGCGCTGCCGGACGCGATCCGAACACCCCGCCGGCCTGGCAGGACAGCGCGCATGAGGTGCTCAGCCGGTCGGCCGAAGCGATCGACAAGGCGGCGGGCGCCGCGGCATCCGCCATCGCGGCGTGGTCGGCGCGGCGCAAGAGCGGCAAGGATGCACCGCCTGAGCAGTAGGCGTCACGCGGGCAACGCTCAACGAGCAGCGTGCAGTGCGCGGGAAGGCGACGGAGCCTCGGTGGGGGAGGGGATCCGAGACCCCGCCGCCGGTATTAGGGGGCGACCCGAATCGAGGCGATGACCTCGCCGTATTCGGTTTCGCCGACCTGGGTGAAGCCGACCCGCTCGAAGAACGCGGCAGGGCCGGCGTCGCCGGCCTCATAGATGACATCGACGTGGTTCATCCCGCGCTGGCGGGCCTCGTCGATCAGCGCGTCGACCGCGAAGCGACCGATACCGCGCCCCTGATCGTCTGCATCGACGTTGATGCGCCACAGCACCGAACGGAAGTGCTCCTCCGGGGCCTCGGTATCGAAGTTCGCGCTGACGAAGCCCACGACCTCGTTGCGGTCGAGAACGACGCGCTGCCACGACGTCTGGGGGTTGATCACGGTGGCGGCGATCCCGTACGACACCGGTGCGAGGAACTGCTCCTGCCCCGGCTTCAGAGACAGGTTGTTGACCGCGACGATCGTCGCAGCGGAGAGTTCGACCACGCGCAGTTCAGTCATATGCCCAGGGTAACCTCTCCGAGACGCTGCGGGTGGAAAGATATCGAGAACGTGGACAAGGCCACTCAGGTATCTTGGTATCGAGACAAATTGACTCGTGAACGGAGAATCTCCCGGTGACCGACGACGCCATCATCTACACCTACACGGACGAGGCACCGGCTCTCGCCACCGCATCGCTCCTCCCGATCGTGCAGGCCTACGCAGGCCAGGCCGGTATTGAGATCGAGACGCGCGACATCTCGCTCGCGGGGCGCATCCTCGCCGCCTTCCCGCAGCGCCTGAGCGCCGAGCAGGAGGTGTCAGACGCACTCGCCGAACTCGGCGGTCTGGCCACTCTCCCCGAGGCCAACATCATCAAGCTGCCGAACATCTCGGCATCCATTCCGCAGCTCAAGGCAGCCATCGCCGAGCTGCAGGGTCAGGGATACGACATCCCGAACTTCCCCGACGAGCCCTCCTCGCTCGAGGAGAAGGACATCCGGGCCCGCTACGACCGCATCAAGGGGTCGGCTGTGAACCCGGTGCTGCGCGAGGGCAACAGCGACCGACGCGCACCGCTGGCGGTGAAGAACTACGCCAAGAAGCACCCGCACACGAACAAGCCGTTCCCCGAAGGCTCGAAGACCCGCGTCGCGACCATGGGCCACGACGACTTCAAGCACAACGAGAAGAGCTGGATCGCCGCGCACGACGACGTCCTCACCATCCGCCACACCGCTGAGGACGGCAGCGTCACCGTGCTGAAGGACAACCTCAAGGTGCTGCCGCGCGAGATCATCGATGCGACGTTCCTGTCGGCATCTGCACTCGACGCCTTCCTCGCCGAGACGCTCGAGACCGCGAAGAACGACGACGTGCTGTACTCGGTGCACCTGAAGGCCACGATGATGAAGGTTTCCGACCCGATCATCTTCGGTCACGTCGTCAAGGCGTTCTTCGCCGATGTCTTCGCCCGGTTCGGCGACCAGCTCGCCGCCGCCGGTCTCAGCGCCAACGACGGTCTCGGCTCGATCCTCACCGGCCTGTCGAGCATCGATGGCGGCAAGGAGATCGCCGACGAGTTCGCCGCGCGGATCGAGAACGGTCCCCGCCTGTCGTACACGAACTCCGACAAGGGCATCACGAACCTGCACGTGCCCTCCGACGTCATCGTGGATGCCTCGATGCCCGCACTCGTCCGCAACGGCGGCAGGATGTGGGGCTTCGACGGCGGCGAGGAGGACACGCTGGCTGTGATCCCCGACTCGTCGTACGCCGGCGTCTATCAGGCCGTGATCGACGATGTCATCGCGAACGGACCGCTCAACCCCGCCACCATCGGCACCGTGCCGAACGTCGGGCTCATGGCGCAGGCGGCCGAGGAGTACGGCAGCCACGACAAGACGTTCGAGATCGCCTCGGCCGGTCGCGTCGAGGTCGTCGACGGCCAGGGAACGGTCGTGATCGAGCACCACGTCGGCGCCGGAGACATCTGGCGTGCCACGCAGACCAAGCACATCCCGATCATGGACTGGGTGCGCCTCGCGGTCTCCCGTGCGCAGGCGACCGGGGTTCCGGCCGTGTTCTGGCTCGATCTGAACCGCGCGCACGATGCGCAGCTGATCGCCAAGGTGCACCAGGCTCTCGCGACGCTCGATACCGACGGCGCGCAGATCTCGATCCTCCCGCCCGACGAGGCGACGCGGTACACGCTGGCCCGCATGCGCCATGGCCTGGACACCATCTCGGTCACCGGCAACGTGTTGCGCGACTATCTCACCGACCTGTTCCCGATCCTCGAGGTCGGCACGTCGGCGAAGATGCTCTCGATCGTGCCGCTGCTCGCCGGCGGTGGACTGTTCGAGACCGGTGCCGGCGGCTCAGCACCGAAGCACGTGCAGCAGCTCGTCGAGGAGAACTACCTGCGCTGGGACTCGCTCGGCGAGTTCTTCGCCCTCGCCGCCTCGCTCGAGCACTTCGCCGACCGCACCGGCAACGAGAAGGCTCGCGTGCTCGCCGAGACCCTGGATGCTGCGACCGGCACCTTCCTCGAAGAAGACCGCTCGCCCGGGCGCAAGCTCGGCACGATCGACAACCGCGGCAGCCACTTCTACTTGGGCCTGTACTGGGCGCAGGAACTGGCCGCGCAGACGAAGGATGCCGATCTCGCGGCCGCCTTCGGTCCGATCGCTGCTGATCTCACGGCCAAGGAGCAGGAGATCGTCGCAGAGCTCAACGGGGCGCAAGGCGCCGCAGCCGACATCGGCGGCTACTACCGCCCCGACGTCGACAAGGTGGTGACGTTCCTGCGTCCGTCGCAGACGCTGACGGGGAACATCGCCGCGCAGTGCGCGCTTAAGCGCGCGGGGCCGTTTGCTACACAGCCTCGGGCCCTTCGCGCGTTTCTGAAGCGAGCGGGCGTCAGCCCGGCGCGGCTTCAGTAGTGGACGTTGACGGTGACGCCCTCGGGCGACCAGTTGTACAGCCACTCGGCGGCCGGGATGGGCATGCCCACGCAGCCGTGGCTCATCGGCGTACCCCAGTTGCTGTGCCAGTAGACGCCGTGCAGAGCCTCGTCGCCGTTGAAGTACATGACCCACGGCACGTCGGGCTGGAAGTAGTTGGGCGCCTGCGTGAGGTCGCTGTTGCCCATGTTCTGACTCGACGTCTTCCACCCGATCTGGAACGAGCCGGTGTGCGTGGCGAACTCGCCCGCGCCGGAGGACACGCTCCACGAGTTGACGATGGAGCCGTTCTCGATCGCGGATACCGTCTGCGTGGCGAGGTTGATGTCGATCTCGCGCACGAGCGACGTGCTCTCGAAGGGGACCTCGGTGACCTCGAGCGGTTGGACGGCGTTGCCGGCCTCGAGCTGCTCGGCGAAGTTCGATGCCACGGTGTCGGTGTCCGCGAGCGTACGTCCGCTGACGCCGGCAGTGATCTCGTCGAGCACGGTGCCGTTCGTGTTGACGATGGCTTCCTGGGCGACGGGTTCGCGCTCGACCAGGGCGGGCAGCTTGTCGACGGTGGCCTGGATCGCACCCTCATCGGCCACGATGCGCAGCTCGCCGTCTTCATCCACGACATCGAGCCAGGTCGCGGCGACCTCGGGCTTCACCGGTACGGTGCGCTCTTCGCCGACGTAGAAGCCGATCGTGCCGAGCATCGTGTTCAGCTCGTCGGCGACAGCTGCGGCGTCTTCGTCACTCACGGCGGCAGGTGCCATGGCCGGCTCGCCGGAGAACTCGAGGGCAGTTTCGCCATCGGCCAGGGCCGAACTGATCGCACCGGTGAGCGCATCGAGGTCGAGCCCAGAGCCCGGCTCCGCAGCCGTGGTCGTATAACTGGCGGCGTCTGCATCGAAGACGACGGTGGCGTCGACGGCATCCACGTAGCTGGCGGGCACCAGATCGCGCAGGACGTCGTGCGCCACCACGGGGTCGAGGGCGAGCCCGCCGGTGATGGGCTCGGGCACCCAGGAGCCGACGTTCCACATCGGATGCTCGGCGAAGGCCTGCTCGGCGAGAGCCTGAGCGTCGACCGTCGCGCCGAGGTCGGCGCCCGTGACGGAGCCCTGCCCCTCGGCGCCGGCGAGATTGATCTGAACGTCGGCGAGTCGCTCGTTGACGACGTCTGCGGCGGCGCCCGGAGTGAGCCCGCCGACCGGAACGCCGGCGATCGTCGTACCCGGAGCGATCAGGATCATGGATGCGGCACCAGCCGCGATCGCCAGCGCGCCGACACCGATTCCGACCCAGAGGCCGGTGCGGTGCTTCTTGGGCGCGGGCTCGCGGGGCGCCCACTCGAGCGGCCTGGAGCCATCGCTCGGTGGCATCGCCTCAGTGATCGCCGTGGTCTGTGCGGCGTCAGCACTGGGTGCGTCAAGGATGTCAGTCACGATTTCACCCCCCGTGGTATCAACGTGACAAGTCCTCCTATCATACGGGCCCGAAGATAACGAGGAGGCAACGGTTCCTGAAACGCACGAATGCCCCAGGATCCGATGATCCCGGGGCATTCGTTGCGGCTGCGTGTCAGCTGCAGAGCTCCTGCAGCGCCGTGGCCGACTCCGTCATGTCGCCGGTGATGGTGGTCATGTCGGATGCCGCGTCGAGGTCTTCCTCGACGAGCACCTTGTTCAGCACGTCGCCGAGGGCGACGAAGTCTTCGTAGACGGCGGTGGTTGCGTCCTTGACCTCGGTGTTGGAGACGCTGTCCGCTGCCTCGCCGAAGGCGTTGACGACCTCGTTGAACTGGTCGACGGTGGTCTGCGGGTCGGTTCCACCGGTGGTGTCGATCTCACCGGCGGCGCTGCTGGCTTCCGTCAGCTGGGGAATGACGATGCCGCAGGCCTCTTCGACGGACTGGTCGGTGCTGGTCTCCTCTGCCGGAGCCTCAGCCGAGTCTGCGGTGTCTTCGGTGGGCTCTTCCGCTGCGCCCCCTGCACAGGCGGTGAGGCCGAGGACGGCGACGCTGGCGATAGCGAATGCTGCGATACGACGGTTCATGTGTGATTTCCTCTGTGATGGCACCGCAAAAATGCAGTGCGATTCTCCGGTCGGTGACCTAGTCAAGCACACTTCATGTCATGCCCCCGATGGGGAGAAGAACCCATCGGGCCGGTCGTCAGCCCTCGACGACGGCGATGCCGTCGATCTCGACGAGCATCTCTTCGCGGGGAAGCCCGGTGAACACCGTGGTGCGCGCGGGCAGCACTCCGCTGGGCGTGTGGGCGTCGACGAACGCGCCATAGGCGTCGTTCATCGCTGCGAAGTCCGCGCGCTGGGTGAGGTAGACGCGCAGCATCACGACGTCGTCGAACGATGCGCCGGATGCTTCCACGATCGCCTTCACGTTCTTGAGCGTGCGGGTCGTCTGGGCGGCGACATCGCCGGGGAAAAGGTACTCGCCCGTCGTCGGGTCGACCGGTCCCTGACCCGACACCTGGACGAACGGGCCCTTGCGCACGCCCTGCGAGAACGTGTGGGCTGGGGTCGGGGCGGACTCGGTAGTGATGCGGGTCTTCGTGCTCATGCTTTCAGCCTAGTAGCCTTGTTAGATGCCTCTACTAATTCCGGAATCGACATGCTTCTGAGCGCGGAGCACGCATCAGCCGGGCGTGTGCGCATCTACCGCGGCGCGACGGTCGTCGATGGCACCGGCAGAGACCGATACCGTGCCGACGTCGCCGTCGAGGGGGCTCTGGTCGTCGCGATCATCGACGCCGACGACGAGCGCACGTTGGACCTCCCACCGGGAGCCGTCGAGATCGATGCGCACGGGCTCGTGCTCGCGCCCGGTTCCATCGACGCGATGGTTCGACAGGACTCGACGGTTCGACAGGGCTCGACGGTTCGACAGGGGGTGACCACCGAGGTCATCGCGCAGGACGATCTGCTCACCGCGGCCTATAGTGCGACGGCGTCGAACGTCGCCGCTCTCGTATCGCTGGAGCACCTGCGGGAAATGGTCATCGGGAATGAGGCCCGGACAGCGACGCCCGACGAGCTCGAGCGCATGTGCGCCCTGCTCGGCGCAGCGCTGGATGCTGGGGCCTTCGGCCTGTCCGGCGGAATGACCGACACCCCCGGGACGGACGTGCTTACGTCGGAGCTCGAGGCGCTCTACCGCGTAGTCGCCGAGCGGGGCGGCTACTGGGCGCCGAACAGCGACGGCCCTGACGATCGAGAACGGGACGGGTACCGGGACGCGCTCGAGACCGACGCGCTGAGCCTGGAGGAGGCGGTGCGGGAGCGGACGGCAGTGCCCGCGCGACGGCTCGGTCTCGACCGCGGCGACGCTGCGCGCGGCGTGATCCGTGAGGGCGCGACCGCCGATATCGTGCTCTTCGATCCGCACGCACTGGCGCCCGACATCGTGGAGGTGCTCGTCGACGGCATCCCGGTCGTGGCAGACGGCGAGGTCACGTCGGCAACGCCGGGTCGGTTGCTGCGGATGCCGCCGCCCCCGCACCGTGCCACGGTGCCGCACATCGACGCTGTGATCGATGAGCAGGCACCGCCGTTCCTGTTGCAGCGCGGCGCTGCGGTCTCCGCACCCGAAGCGCTGACCGGCACCGCGACGATCCTGCGCGAGCAGCTGGTGCTCGGCGATTCCACGGATGCCGCGCAGATCGTACTGCGGATCGACGAGGGGCTCGGCGGTGAAGAAGCGTTCCGCATCGACATCACCGCCGACCGGGTCGAACTCTCCGGCGCCGCACCCGCCGGCGTCTTCCGCGCCGCCATGACGTTTGTCCAGCTCTGCCCGCCGGAGGGGCTGCCCGACGGCGGAACCGCGCGCATCCCCGCCGGCACCTGGCACGGTGAGCCGGCATACGGCTGGCGCGGAGCCATGCTCGACGTCGCGCGGCACTTCCGACCGGCCGCCGACATCCGTCGTCTCATCGACCTGCTCGCCGCCCACCACCTGAACGTGCTGCATCTGCACCTCACCGACGACCAGGGGTGGCGATACGAGGTGCCCGGGTATCCGCGGCTCACGGAGGTCGGCGCCCGTCGCGAGGCGACCCAGCACGGACACGGACCGCTCGCCACCGTCGAACCCGGCGTGCACAAGGGGTTCTTCACGACTGCAGAACTGCGCGAACTCGTGGACTACGCCGCCGAGCGGTTCGTCACCCTCGTTCCCGAGGTAGAACTGCCCGGTCATGTGCAGGCCGCGCTCGCCGCGTATCCGGAACTCGGCAACACGGATGCCGGAGAACCTGTCACCGCGCCGTGGGAACGGTTCGGCGTAAACCCTCGCGTGCTGGCGCCCACCGACGAGGCGCTCGCGTTCGGGCGCGTGGCGATCGACGCTCTGTGCGACATCTTCGACTCACCCTGGATCGGCATCGGCGGCGACGAGGTGCCCGTCGACGAATGGGCGCAGAGCCCGGCAGTGGCCGAGTGGATGAAGGATGCAGGGGTTGCGAGCCCGCACGGGGTGCAGCCCTGGTTCACCCGCCATTTCGTGGAGCATGTCCGCTCGGGCGGGCGTACCGCCCTCGCCTGGGACGAGGTGCTCGAAGGCGAGGTTCCCGACGGCGTGCAGATCCTCGCATGGCGCGGACCGCTGGCGATGGCAGAGGCGCTGCGCCGCGGCATCCCGGTCGTCGGCTGCCCTGATCTGGAGGTGTATCTCGACTATCGGCAGTCCGAGTCGGCGGACGAGCCGGTGCCGGTCGGCCCGCCCCTGACGATCGAGCGCGCCTACTCGCTGAGCCTGCCGGACGGTGTCGTCGGCGGGCAGGCGAACACGTGGACCGAGCATCTGCCGACCCGCGACCGGGTGGACTATGCGATGTTCCCGCGCCTGTGCGCCATCGCCGAGCGGCTGTGGACCGGGGGAGAGGCGGGTGACGTCGAGGACTTCCTCCGCAGACTTCCCGTGCATCTGCGGCGTCTGGCGAGCGCCGGCGTGCAGTATCGTCAGCTTCACGGTCCGACACCCGATCAGAGACGAACGGGCGTACCCGGGAAACCCATGAGCGTCGCCGACCGCGAGCGGATCGTCGAAGAGCTCGTCGCCGGTCTCAGACTTGCGCAGACCCCCGTTCGTAAGGTGTACTAACAAACATGTCCGATACGGATGAACCGCAGCAGGAGACACCTGCCGAGTACGTCACCGTCCAGCCGCATGCCTTCGGGCCGGCTCGCCACCTGCGCTCGCGCGCCAAAGTGCTGCCCGAGCACGCCCGCGGACACAACAGGGCCCTGGTGCTGCAGACCCTGTATCACTCCGGATCCATGAGTCGCGCCGACCTCTCCCGCGAGACCGGACTCACTCGTGTGACGATTTCCGACCTCGTGGCGGAGTTCATCGCCGACGGCATCGTCGTCGAACTCGGCATCCGTGAGACCGTCGGGCCGGGGAAGCCCCCCACCCTCGTGGATATCGACCGACACGGACATCAGATCATCGGCCTCGATCTCTCGGACGCCGAGGTCTTCCGCGGAGCAGTGCTCAGCATCGACGGCGACGTGATCGAACGCCGCGACGTCCCCCGCCCTGCACCGTCCGACGGACAGGCCGCGTACGCCGCCATGCTCGAGCTGGGCCGCGAGCTCGTCTCGGCCGCGACGACGTCGCTGCTCGGCGTCGGCGTCGGCACGCCCGGTGTGGTCCGTCCCGACGGGCTCGTGCTCAACTCACCGAACCTCGGCTGGACGGACTTCGCCCTCGAAGCACAGCTCAGCCGTGATCTCGATCTGCCGGTGGTCGCCCGCAACGACGCCAACGCGGCCGTGCTCGCCGAGTACACGTTCGGAGCGGCGCGGTCAGACTTCATCCTCATCAAGATCGGCTTCGGTGTCGGCGCCGGGCTCATCTCGGGCAGCCAGCCGCTGATGGGCAGCCGGTTCGCCGCGGGCGAGATCGGCCACGTCGTCGTCGGAACCGACGGCGGACCGCACTGCGTCTGCGGGCGCGACGGCTGCCTGGAGGCGTGGCTCAGCGTTGCCCGACTGCGCGATGAGGTCGGCGCCCGTCCCGACGAGCGCGATGCGATCCTGCGCGACGCGGGCGCGCGCATGGCGATCGCCGTCGCCCCGATCGTCACCGCACTGGATCTGTCCGAGGTCGTGCTCTCGGGACCCTCCGACCTGCTGGACGGCGTGTTCATCGACGCGGCCACCGAGACGCTGCGCGCACGCACGCTCGAGGGCGTCTTCGACGACGTCGTGATCCGCCTCACTCGCCAGGACGACATCGTGCTGCGCGGAGCCGCGGTCACGGTGCTCTCCGGCCAGCTCGGGGTCTCGTAGTGCGATCCGCGGCGCACGGGCGCCCGAAGAAGAACGGGTCGATCCGCATCGGTCTCGACATCGGCGGCACCAAGACGGATGCTGTCGCCATAACCGTCGACGACGAGATCATCGGCCGCATCCGCCGGACGACCGGACACGGCGACGACGAGATCGTCGCGGACGTCGTCGAGGGTGTCCGGGAGCTGCAGGCCGACGCGGAGTTCGACCTCGCCGAGGTGCGCAGCGTCGGCGTCGGCATCCCCGGTCTTGTCGATGCGGCCAGCGGCAGAGTGCTGCACGCCGTCAATCTCGGCGTCGAATCCCTCGAACTCGCCCGGCTCGCCCGCGCCGAGCTCGGTATTCCGGTCGCTCTCGAGAACGACGTCAATGCGGCGGCACTCGGGGCGGCAGCTCTCCGCGGTGCCGACGTCGGCACCTCGATGGCGTACCTCAATCTCGGCACCGGCGTCGCCGCCGGCATCGTGACCGAAGACGGGCTCTGGCGCGGTGCGCGGGGGACAGCAGGCGAGGTGGGCCACATCTCCGTGGACCCGGCTGGACGCGTGTGCACGTGCGGTCAGCGCGGATGCATCGAGACGCTCTGCGGCGGCGGAGCACTGGCGCGCGCCTGGGGGCGCCGTGGGTCGCTGCCCGTCCGCGACATCTTCGACGCCGCCGACGGCGGAGACACCGAGGCGATGCTGCTGCGGGCCGATCTCGCACGCGGCGCCGCGGCAGCCGTGCGTGTCCTCATCCTCAGCGCCGACGTCGAAACAGTTGTCATCGGTGGTGGGCTCACCGCGCTCGGAGACCGTCTCGGCGACGGCATCCGCCGGGCGCTCATCGCGGACGCTGCGGGCTCGCCGTTCCTGCGTTCGCTGCACCTCGATGAAAGAATTGAACTGCTCCCCTCCGGTTCCCCTGCGGCCGCCCTCGGCGCCGCGCTGGTCGGAGCGCTCGTCCCCGAAGAGGAGATCGTCATCCATGGCTGAAGTCGTCATCGTCGAGAACGCCGCCGCTGCGGGCGCTCTGGTGGCCGATGAGATCGTGCACCTGATCACTGCGAAGCCGGATGCTGTGCTCGGACTCGCCACCGGATCGACCCCGCTGCCGGTGTACGAGGCGCTGCAGGCACGCGTCGCCGGCATCGACGCCTCGGGGGTGCGCGGGTTCGCACTCGACGAGTACGTCGGCATCGACCCGGCCCACCCCGAGAGCTATCGCTCCGTGATCGACCGCGAGGTCGTCGAACCGCTCGGCCTCGACCCCGCGCGCATCTCGACGCCCAACGGGGCGGTCGACGGCGTCGAGCACGCCGGCGCCGACTACGAGGCGGCCATCGAAGCGGCAGGCGGCGTCGACCTGCAGATCCTCGGCATCGGCACGGACGGGCACATCGGGTTCAACGAACCGGGATCGTCGTTCGCCTCGCGCACGCGGGTGAAGACGCTCACGGAACAGACCCGCAGGGACAACGCCCGCTTCTTCGATTCAATCGACGACGTGCCGATGCACTGCATCACGCAGGGGCTCGGCACGATCCTGCGCGCGCGGCATCTCGTGCTTCTCGCGTTCGGTGCGGGCAAGGCCCGGGCCGTGGCCGAGGCCGTCGAGGGGCCGATCAGCGCGATTCTGCCGGGGTCGGCGATCCAGCTGCACGAGCACGTGACCGTCGTCGTCGACGAGGCGGCCGCTTCGCGGCTCCGGCTCGCCGACTACTACCGCTACGCGTTCGACAACAAACCGTCCTGGCAGGGCCTCTGAGGCTGCCCCGCCCGGACCGGCGGCCCGGCAACCCGGCAGCCCGGCGGCCCGGCAGCCCGGAGCATGTCGGGAAACCTGCCGGTCGCAGAGGCCTTGACCCGCACCTTTCCCGACACGCGCCGAAGGCGTGTCCGGGAACCTGTCGGTCGCGGGCCGGAACACCCGCAACTTTCCCGACATGCTCGATTACTCGGATACGCCCTGTGGGAGAGCGTCGGGCCAGGCGAGCGGCAGCAGGTGCTCGAGGCTCAGCGGTGCGAGCTCGAGAGGGCCGATCTCGCCGGGGGTGATCCAGCGCAGCTCGGCGAGCTCGGCCTGCACGGTGACGGTATCCGCTGCGATCGTGAGGGCGAAGGCATCGGCGATAACGCGATGACCGGGTTCGTTCGCCGCGGCCGAGATGAACCGGCCGAGCGGCGTGAGGGTGCGCTCATCGACCCGGAGCCCGAGCTCCTCATCGAGCTCGCGAGCAAGCGTCTGGGCGGGATTCTCCCCGGCCTCGGGCTTGCCGCCGGGCTGCATGAACGCCGTGGTGCCCTGCTTGCGCACGACCAGCACGCGCCTGGCCTCGTCGTGGATGACGGCTGCGCTCACGTGGATGTCAGGCACGGTCGAACACCTTTCCCGGGTTCAGGATGCCGAGCGGATCGAACACGGCCTTGATCTGCCGCTGCAGCTCCCACTGATCCTGCCCGAGTTCTTCGGCGAGCCAGCGACTCTTCAGCATTCCGATCCCGTGCTCGCCGGTGAGCGTTCCGTCGAGACGAATCGCCGCACGGAATAGTTCGTCGGCGGCCGACCAGACCTGCGCCGGCACCTCGGGTCCCTCGAAGATGAAGTTGGGGTGCAGATTGCCGTCGCCGGCGTGCGCGACCGTCGGAATGGTCAAGCCGAACGCCGTCTCGATGCGGCCGATCTCGTCGAACATCGCGGGCAGCGCGCTGCGCGGCACCGAGACGTCTTCGATGAGCGTCGTGCCGAGGGCGGCCATCGCGCCGTGCATCGACCGGCGGATCGTGAGCAGTCGCTCGCCCTCGGCGGCGTCGCTCGTGACGGTGACCATTCCGCCGGCGGCGCGCAGCGTCTCGGCGATGCGGTCGGCCTCGGCTGCGGCAGCGGGGCCGTCGGTCTGGATCGTCAGCTGCGCGGTGCCGAAGGAGGGCGCCGCCATTGTGAGATGCGCGTGCACGGCCGCGAGGGAGGCGGCATCCATCAGCTCCATGATCGCCGGTTGCGTTCCGGATGCCGTGACCGCAGCGGATGCTGCGGCAGCAGTGCGTACGTCGGGGAAGAGAGCCGTGAGGGTGCAGCTCTCACCCTCGACGAGCCGGCGGAGCTTGAGTGTCGCGCCGACGACGACGCCCAGCGTGCCCTCGGAGCCGATCACGAGGGAGGTGAGGTCGAGGCCCGTCACGCCCTTGACGCTGCGGTGCCCGAGATGGAGCAGCCGTCCGTCGGCGAGCACGAGGTCGACGCCCAGGACGGCATCGCGCACGACGCCGTACTTCGCGCAGAGCAGCCCGCCGGCGCCGGTGGCGATGTTGCCGCCGACGGTCGAGATGTCGCGGCTGGCGGGGTCGGGTGGCCACCACAGGCCGTGATCGGCGAGCTGCGCATTCAGTTCGGCGTTCAGGATGCCGGGCTCGACGACGGCCAGCAGATCGTCTGGGCGGACATCGAGCACTCGGTTCATCCGGATCGTCGAGAGCACGATCTCGCCTGGGCCCGCGTTGGCGCCGCTGGCGAGCCCGGTGCCCGCACCGCGGATCACGACGGGCGTGTGCGTACTGCTCGCGATCCGCATGGTCTGCTGCACGTGATCCACGCTCTCGGCGTGAACGATCGCGAGGGGACGCCCGGCGGAGCGATGCCCGGAGCGGTCGGCGCGGGCGGCTTCGAGACTCTCGTCGGTGACGTCGACGATGTCGCCGAGCGCGTTCCGCAGGTCTGCGGCGACGGTCACCTCAGGTTTCGCCGCCCCGCGAAGAGCCCGGCGGCGACGGCGACGACGGCGAAGGCGAGGCCGATCCACGCCTGATCCATCGACCACCACGCCAGGGTCACGCCGGCATAGATGAGCAGTTCGACGACGGCGCGGATGAACGGATGCAGTCGCAGTACGGGGCGCGGTGAGAGGAAGAGCGCCCACACCAGCAGCACGATCAGCGGTGCGCCGATGCCGAAGATCAGGTTCCACGGGAAGACCCACATCGCGAAGCCCCACAGCACCAGCGAGGCGAGCGCCACGACCAGGACGATGGCCCGGATGATGTCGAGCGGAGTGATGTTCGGCCGGTTCACACCGGGGACTGCGTCGGGGGCTTCGGACATGCTCCCAGTCTATTCGGCGGGCGCGGTGTCCTCGGTCGCGGCGGCGTCCTCAGCCGGAGTCTCGACGGCCTGTTCGGTCGGTTGAACGGACTCTGGTGCCGCGTCGACAGCGGGCTCTTCAACGACGGGCTCTTCGGTCACGGGCTCTTCGGCCTGTGGCTCTTCAGGAGCGGGGTCTTCGATGACGGGCTCTTCGGATACAGGCTCTTCAACCGGAGGTGCTTCGACAGCAGGCTCTTCGGCGACGGCATCTTCAGTGTCGCGTTCTTCGGTCGGTGGCTCAGCAGTTTGATCAGCTGCTGGTCGCTCCTGGTCGGTGGGTTTCGCCACCGCATCTTCTGTCGGTGCCGATGCGGATGACGGCAGTGCTTCGAGGCCGAGCTGCCAAAGCCGCTTGCGCAGGGGGTGCTGTGCGACGTCATCAACGAGGTACTGGATTGTCACGACCGTGAACGGAGACTGCGTTATTGGCAGATTCAGGACGATGTCGCCCGACCCCTGCTCGTTGAGGACGACCGGGTCGGAGATCGTATTGTCGCCAAGAAGCGTCTCGACGGTTGTTCCGGGAACGCCATCGACAGTGATCGTCAGGATGTAGCGCCGCCATCCTTCGTCGCTGCGCTCGATCGATGTATCCGCAATGCTTACTGGACCGGTCGGAGCGGCTGGCTCCTCTGGGTCTCCGGGGTCGGACGGGTCCTCAGGATCGGTCGGGTCCTCGGGACCTTCTCCCTCTTCGCCGCCGTCGTTGTCTTCCCCGTCATCGCCGCCGCCGGTGTCTTCACCGCCGTTGTCTTCTTCTTCCTGACCCGCGTCGTTGCCGGGATCAGGATCGGGCTCGGGCGGCACGCTCTGGTCGCCGCCTTCACCGGCGGGCGTCTCCGCGGGGATCTCGAGAACCTCGTCGGCCACCGGCGGTGCAACGGGGGGACTGGTCTCGGGCGCTCGGCCCTCGTCGTCCTTCTCCTCAGGTGCATCTTCCGGCACCTTGAGAAGCGGCTTCTCGGTGGAGTCGATACCGTTGTCCGGCGAGACGTCCGACGAGATCGATGAGTCGTCGGCGTCCCCGGCATTGGGCAGCGACGTGACAGGGCTCGCGTTGACGAGCCCGGGGACGATCGTCGCGGCCGCGACCACGCCGGCGACCACGAGTGCGGCAGAACCAGCACCGACGAGCGCGCCGAGGCCGGTGATGGCGCCGCCGGACGTGCCACCGGCACCTCCCGCGCCGCCGGCGGCCGATGTTCCGTCAACGCCGACAGGGAGGCCGACGAGGCCCTCGCCCGCCACGACACCGTCCGCCACGACACCGCCCGCCACGACGCTGGACGGCATGGCCGCCACGGCAACCGCCGTGGCGCCGCCGCTCTGCAGCAGGGCGGCGTACCCGGTGGCGCCGCTGACGCCGAGCACCAGCGGAAGGAGAACCAGCGCGAGACGGCTCGAGACGTCTTTGGCTTCGCCGGCGACGATCAGGCAGCGCGCGCAGTCATCGAGGTGCGCATCGACGCGCTTGCGGTCGCGAGTGCTCAGGTTTCCGCGCGAGTGCGCGCCGAGATGCTCGATGGTCCAGTGGCACTCGGAATCGGCGCCCGTGCTGCGCAGGTGCGCCTGAATCCACGCCTCGCGCAGACCCTCGCGGGCACGGAAGGAGAGCTGCGACACCGCGCCGGCCTTCATGCCCAGCAGCGGGGCGATCTCGCCCGGCTTCATCTGCTCGATCTCGGTGTACCAGAGCACCTCTTGCCAGCGCGTGGGCAGGCTGCGGAACGCCTGTGCCGTGAGTCCGCGGTCGAGGGCCTCGCTGGCCGCCTGCTCGGTGCTGTCGGGATCAGGGACGGTGTCGAGTTCGTCCATCGCGGTCTCGCGACGGGAACGACCCCAGGCCGCAGCCGTGTTGCGGATGCTGGTGAACAGGTAGGCGCGGAAGGATCCGTTCGGGCCGCCGCCCTTGAGGACCGCCTGGTAGATGCGCGTGAACGACTCCTGCACCAGGTCGTCCGGATCGATGCTCGAGGTGATCGATCGCGCGACCGACATCCCCGACGGGTAGTGGCGGCGCCACAGTTCGCCGAACGCACCGCCGTCACCGGATCGTGTCCGGAGAATCAGGTCGGCGTCTGCGGTGGAATGGGGGTGTCTGGGTTCGTCAGTTCGCACAAATCATCAATCGGTCGTGGGGGCGTGTTGTGTGCCCTCACATGAAGAGACGCGGGAATCGTTGGATCTCCACGCGCCTCAGCTATTCTCCCTCGAAACTCCCAGCCTGGCCACCCCTGTTGATAACTCGGAGGGGGTTCGCAGAACTTTTTTCGCGGATCGCGTAGTGAACGGCGTGCGGTGTCGTCTCATCACATAGAGACAGCCGACATGACTCCACCGGGGGGCGGAGTCCGGCACTGGCGCGGGGCAATTGCGCTGGTCGGGCCGGCTCGGGTTCCTCGGGGGAGGAGAAGCCGAGCCGCCCGGTCTCGGGCCGGAGCGCGAGGGGCCGCCGTCGAGAGGATGGCGGCCCACGGCCGGCTCAGCGCACGGCAGCGCCGGTCAGCACCTGCGCGACCTGCAGTGTCGAATCCAGCAGTACGGCGTCTCCGGCGAATCCGGGAGCCAGTGAACCGAGCCGGCCGCCGAACCCGATGGCCCCGGCTGGCGTCGAGGTGAGGGCGCGCACGGCATCGACAAGCGGCACGCCCGCCTGCACGGCGCGCTGCAGCGCGACATCCTGTGTGAGGGTCGACCCCGCGATCGAGCCGGTGTCATCGGCACGGGCGATGCCGTCGGTCACCGTCACCCGGACGGCTCCGAGGTCGTAGCTGCCGTCGGCGCTGCCGGCAGCAGCCATCGCATCCGTCACCAGCGCCACTCGCCCGGGAGCGGAATCGAACAGCAGCCTGACGACGGCCGGATGCAGGTGCACGTTGTCGGCGATGCCCTCCAGCACGACGCGGTGATCGGCGGCGGCCGTGAGCACCGGCCCCGGCGCGCGGTGATGGATGCCGGGCATCGCGTTGAACGCGTGGGTGAGGATCGTGGCTCCCGCATCGAACGCGGCGGCGGTCTGCGCGGCATCCGCATCGGTATGGCCGACGGCGGCGGCAGCACCCGCGGCGACGATCAGTCGGATCGCTTCGATGCCGCCGGGCAGTTCCGGTGCGATGGTCACCTGGCGCACGGTGCCGCGACCGGCATCCAGCAGGCGCTGCACGTCTGCGGCGACCGGGTCGCGCAACAGCGACGGCTCGTGTGCGCCATGGTGCGCGGGGTCGAGGAACGGCCCTTCCAGGTGAGAGCCGAGGATGTCGGCATCCGTCTGCACGAGTTCCGCGATCTCGTCGACGCGACGGGCGAGGTCGTCGAGCGGGGCGGTCACGAGCGAGACGACGGCACGTGTCGTGCCGTGCGCACGGTGCAGGTCGCGCGCCGTGCGGATCGCACCGATCCCCTCATCGAAAGATGCGCCGGCGCCGCCGTGCCCGTGGATGTCGACGAACCCGGGCGTGAGGATCGCGCCGGGACCGGCGACCTCCGTTGCATCCACGACGGTGTCGGCATCCGTCCAGCCGGAACCGGCGCCGACGGCCGTGACGAATCCGTCCTCGAATCGCACCCAACCGTCTGCCGTCTCGGTTCCATCGGTGATGAGTCTGGCGGAGTGGATGACGGTTGAGACCATGAACAAAACCTACCCCGCGCGAGTGATTCCGCTATGCTCGAAACGTCGCGACTGGCGTCTGGGTGGGTCACCACCGGGGAGCGACCGTTACGGAATTCGACCGCGCGCCTGGGCCGATGACATCCATCCCCGATGGCCGTTTCCGCAACGAAAGAAGAGGACATGACTGATCCGTACTTCAACGCCCCGCTCGCAGAGGTCGACCCCGAGATCGCCGAGGTCCTCGATCGCGAACTGAACCGCCAGCGGACGTTCCTCGAGATGATCGCATCCGAGAACTTCGTACCCGTCTCCGTCCTGCAGTCGCAGGGCTCTGTGCTCACCAACAAGTACGCCGAGGGCTACCCTGGCCGTCGCTACTACGGCGGTTGCGAAGAGGTCGACGTCGCCGAGTCGCTCGCCATCGAGCGCGTGAAGTCGCTGTTCGGTGCCGAGTTCGCGAACGTGCAGCCGCACTCCGGCGCCACCGCGAACGCGGCTGTCATGCACGCGATCGCGCGCCCCGGCGACACGCTGCTGGGGCTCTCGCTCGACCACGGCGGGCACCTCACGCACGGCATGAAGATCAACTTCTCGGGCCGCCTGTACGACATCGTCGCGTACGGCGTCGACGCGGAGACCTCGCTCGTCGACATGGACGAGGTGCGCCGCCTCGCAATCGAGAACAAGCCGAAGGTCATCGTCGCCGGCTGGTCGGCGTACCCGCGCCAGCTCGACTTCGCGAAGTTCCGCGAGATCGCCGACGAGGTCGGTGCGTACCTGTGGGTCGACATGGCGCACTTCGCCGGCCTCGTCGCCGCGGGCCTGCACCCGAACCCGGTGCCGCACGCGCACGTCGTCTCGTCGACCGTGCACAAGACGATCGGCGGCCCGCGCTCGGGCTTCATCCTCTCGAACGACGCCGACATCGCGAAGAAGATCAACTCCGCCGTCTTCCCCGGCCAGCAGGGCGGGCCGCTCATGCACGTGATCGCCGCGAAGGCGACGGCGTTCAAGCTTGCCGCGACCCCGGAGTTCAAGGACCGTCAGCAGCGCACGCTCACCGGCGCCAGCATCCTCGCCGATCGCCTCACCCAGCAGGACGTCAAGGATGCCGGCGTCGCCGTGCGCTCCGGCGGCACCGACGTGCACCTCGTGCTCGTCGACCTGCGGGATGCCGCGATCGACGGCAAGCAGGCCGAAGACCTGCTGCACGACATCCACATCACCGTGAACCGCAACGCCGTCCCGAACGACCCGCGTCCGCCGATGGTGACCTCGGGGCTGCGCATCGGCACGGCCGCGCTCGCCACCCGCGGGTTCGGGGATGCCGAGTTCACCGAGGTCGCCGACATCATCGCCCTCGCGCTGCTCCCCGGGGCGGATGCGGCGTCTCTCAAGGCCCGCGTCGACCGTCTGGCCGAGGGCTTCCCCCTCTACCCGACCCTCGCCCAGTAACTTCCTTTCTTCTTCTTCTTCTTTTTCTTCTTCGAGACTGCATTCCGCGGATGAAACGCGCCGGACTCCGAGCGATCTCATCCGCGGAATGCAGTCTCGCGAGACGCACATGAACGGAGCGTGACATGACTGCGAGAGTATTGGATGGCCGGGCGGCAGCTGCCGAGATCCGGAGCGAGCTGACCGAACGGGTCGCGGCGCTGAAGGCACGGGGCATCGTGCCCGGGATCGCCACGGTGCTCGTGGGGGCCGACCCGGCATCGCAGCTCTACGTCGGCATGAAGCATCGGCAGTCCGAGGCGATCGGCATGAACTCGATTCAGCGCGAGCTGCCAGCGGACGCCACGCAGACCGAGGTCGAGGCCCTGATCGACGAACTGAACGCCGACCCGGATTGCCACGGCTACATCGTGCAGCTGCCCCTGCCGAAGCACATCGACACCGACGCGATCCTCGAGCGCATCGACCCGGCGAAGGACGCTGACGGTCTGCACCCGACCAACCTCGGGCGCCTCGTGCTGAACGTGAACGGGCCGATCCACACGCCGCTGCCGTGCACGCCGCGCGGCGTGATCGAGCTGCTGCTGCGCAACGACTACGACCTCGCAGGCAAGCACGTCGTGGTCGTCGGCCGCGGGGTGACCATCGGGCGTCCGATGGGGCTGCTGCTCACCCGCCGCAGCATCAACGCGACGGTGACTCAGGTGCACACCGGCACGCCGGACATGGCGCCGTACCTTCGCATGGCGGACGTGATCATCGCCGGCGTCGGGGTGAAGCACCTCATCCGTGCCGAAGACGTCAAGCCGGGCGCCGCGGTGCTCGATGTCGGTGTCACCCGAGAGAACGACCCCGAGACCGGCAAGAGCAAGGTCTTCGGCGACGTGCATCCTGACGTCGCAGAGGTCGCCGGCTACCTGTCCCCGAACCCGGGCGGAGTGGGGCCGATGACGGTCGCGCTGCTCATGACGAACGTCGTCGAGGCCGCGGAGCGGCTCGCGGGCTGAGGTCGTTTCGGCTCGCTGACGCTCGCTCAACGCGTTTCGTCTGCGGCGGCTGCGCCGCCTTCGCTCAACGACCGGCGATCTCGGCCCTACGGGGCGTTGAGTGAAGCCGGGGCTACAGCTCGTCGAGCATGCGGCGCTGTTCGGGCGTCAGCTCGTCGGCGAGCTCGGTGCTCCCGATCTTCGACTCCGGCGACGGGGTGGTCGAGGAGGCGGGCGCCGCGGCATCCGTCCTCTTCATACGAGACGAGACCGACCCGATGATCTGACCGGTCTTCGCCTCCATTCGATCGTCGACGAGATCGTAGATGACCCAGGCGATCAGCAGGAAAACCGGCGGCAGCAGGTAACCCCAGAACCAGCCGCCGATGCTGACACCGCTGAAGATCACGGTCAGCACCCAGATGATCAGCGCGACGGCGAAGACCAGCAAATACTGGATGCCCTTCTCGCCGAGCTTCGAGCGCCGACTGGCGGACTTCGAGGCAGCGCTGCGGAACACCTTCAGCAGCAGCGGCTTGAGAGCGAGCGTCGCCAGCGTCAGGATGACAGAGGCCCACAGCGCGTTCCACCCGACGGCAACGCCGCGCATGAACAGACCGATCAGCAGCAGTACGACGACGTTGAAGACGTAGAGGGAGAGCGCGCGGATGAGCCAGGCTTTCATGACCGGAGGGATCCTTCCACGTTGGTGACACGGGCCTGCTCGTCGAACTGGAACGTCGCCGAGCTCGACCCGTCGCTGATGGTCGCACCGGTGAACTCTGCGTCGGACCACTGCAGGTTCCAGCCGGCGAGGCGCGCAGCATCCCATACCGAGGAGCGCGCGTCGTCGAGTCCGAGGTTCGACAGCAGGCGGGGCGACTTGATCACCACCTCGGCGACCGTCGTCGGCGGGATCGGCGCGTCGAGCAGGAACACCGCGCGCGTGCCGCCGCCGATGGGAGCGGAATAATACGGCGACCGGCCGGTGATCTCCACGGCGATGGTGCCGATCTGGTGCGCGGTATCGGCGATCCACGCTTCGATGTCGGATCCGGTGTCTTCGGGGAACGGCAGTTCGGACTGGGTCAGCTCAGGCATGTCGTACTGGGCTCCGTAGTCGCGCAGCTGCGCGGCGACGCCCTCCCGGTCGCCCTGCGGGTGCGCCCAGGCCCACAGCAGGGAACGCGGCCCCGGAGCGATCGTCGCGATCAGGTGCGGGCGGGTGACCAGATTGTGCGAGGGGTCGGTCGTCGAGCTGAAGGTCAGCGTGCCGGCGGCCATGTCAGCGTCCCAGCGGTATTCGCCGAGCGCGTCCACGGCGGTGGTGAGCGCGTCCTGACGGAGGGCGGCGAAGAGGGCTGCGCGGTCGGCGAGGGGCTGGAGTGCTGCGAAGGTCATACGACCAGTCTGGCCGCAGAGCCTATGATTCCGCCACTGGCGCCTGCGGGGAGATCTGCCCATCGCCGATCGTGGGGAAAATTCCTGACGCGGTCGGTCACTAACGGGGCAGGATGCTCATCGCTTGACGGGCGGCACCGAGCGC
The DNA here is from genome assembly GCF_052102115.1 of Microbacterium sp. Lineage (GTDB taxonomy): Bacteria > Actinomycetota > Actinomycetes > Actinomycetales > Microbacteriaceae > Microbacterium. Next base: position 88,836 of record NZ_JBQDVP010000001.1, on the reverse strand, counting down.
GACGTACTCAGCGGGCCTGGGCACCTCGACCGGGACGCCGAGCACCTCCGGCGCGATCAGACGCACGGCCTCGGACTGCGCCCCGCCGCCGATCAACAGTGCGCGATCCAGCGGGACCCCGAGCGCACGCATCGCGTCGAGGCCGGCGCCGAGTCCGCGCAGCATCCCCTCGACGGCAGCGCGCGCGAGGTTCGGGCGCGTCGTCGACGACAGTGTCATGCCGGTGAGCTCTGCCGTGGCGTTCGGCAGGTTCGGGGTGCGTTCTCCCTCGAAGTAGGGGAGGAGGGTCAGCCCGCCGGCACCGGGCTCGGCCTCCAGGGCGAGGGTGCCCAGGTCATCGAGCGAGACGCCGAGCAGGGATGCTGTCGCCTCCAGCACCCGCGCGGCATTGATCGTCGCGACGAGGGGGAGGAAGTTTCCGGTCGCATCGGCGAACCCCGCCACCGTGCCCGAAGCATCCGTGATCGGGCGGGCGCTGACGGCGGAAACCGTGCCGGAGGTGCCGATGGAGACCACGACATCGCCCGGTTCTGCGCCGAGGCCGAGGGCGGCCCCCGCGTTGTCGCCGGCGCCGGGGCCGACTCGCCTACCTTCGTCATCGAGCACGTGCTCTGCTGGCCCGAGTACGCGGGGGAGTGCGGCTCCATGGCCCAGTGCCGAGATCAGCAGCTCGCGGTCGTACTCACCGGTTGCCGGACTCCAGTAGCCCGTTCCCGACACGTCCGAGCGGTCGGTGACGAGCTCGTCCAGATTCGGGTTCTCGGGGCCGAAGCCGCGCAATCGCCAGGTCAGCCAGTCGTGGGGGAGAGCGACGGCCGCGACACGGGCGGCGTTCTCGGGTTCGTTGTCGCGCAGCCAGCGCAGTTTCGTGATCGTGAACGATGCCACCGGCACGAGCCCGGTGCGGGCGGCGAGCTCGTCCGCGCCGAACTCCGCGATCAGTGCTGCGGCGGCATCCGCCGATCGTGTGTCGTTCCAGAGCAGGGCGTCACGGATGACGCGGCCGTCCGCGTCGAGCGCGACCATCCCGTGCTGCTGTCCGCCGATCGCCCACGCGGCGATGTCGCTCAGGCCACCAGCATCCTCGATCGCGGTATTCAGAGCCAGCCACCACGCCTCAGGATCGACCGACGTGCCGTCGGGGTGGGGCGCGCGCCCCGTGCGGACGACGTCACCGGTCGATGCGTCGACGACGACGACCTTGCAGGACTGGGTCGAGCTGTCGACGCCGAGGACGAGAGGCACGGAGTCATCCTTTCAGATGGTGCGGGCGTGTCTGGGAAGGTGCGGGCGTGCAGGCGTGCGGGCGGTGCGAGCGTGTCTGGGAAGGTGCGGGTCGGGCGGGGGTTCGCTGGCGTTTTCCCCGACATGCCGCGGGGGCGTGTCCGGAAAGGTGCGGGTGACGGACGACCGCACCCGCACCTTCCCCGACATGCCGCAGGGGCGGGTCAGCGTGCGCCGAGCAGGTGCTCGGTGGCGAGCTGCTGCAGCCGCACGAAGCCGAAGCCCTTGCCGCCGAGGTATGCGTCGGCGTCGAAGTCTTCGAGCGCGCTGCGGTCGGCGAGGAAGTCGTCGTAGCTCTCGCCGGGGTTCAGCGTCGGGGTGGCGAGCTCGTCGACCTTGGCGGCGGCGAGTGCCTCCTGCACCTCGGGGTCGGCGCGGAAGGCCGCGGCACGCTCCTTGAGGAGCAGGTAGGTGCGCATGTTGGCGGCCGCCGAGTCCCAGACTCCGGTCTCGTCCTCGGTGCGGCTGGGCTTGTAGTCGAAGTGGCGCGGACCGTCGTAGGCGGGGACGCCGCCGGGGCCGCCGTTCTCGAGCAGGTCGACGAGCGAGAAAGCGTTGTGCAGGTCGCCGTGGCCGAACACGAGATCCTGGTCGTATTTGATGCCGCGCTGACCGTTGAGGTCGATGTGGAAGAGCTTGCCGTGGTACAGCGCCTGGGCGATTCCGGCGGTGAAGTTGAGGCCCGCCATCTGCTCGTGGCCGACCTCGGGGTTCACGCCGAACAGTTCGGGACGCGCGAGGGAGCCGATGAACGCGATCGCGTGGCCGAGCGTGGGCAGCAGGATGTCGCCGCGGGGCTCGTTCGGCTTCGGCTCGATCGCGAAACGGATGTCGTAGCCCTTGTCCGTGACGTAGTCGCCGAGAAGATTGACGGCCTCGCGGTAGCGCTCCAATGCCTGACGCACGTCCTTCGCGGTGTCGTACTCGGCGCCCTCGCGGCCGCCCCACATGACGAAGGTCTTCGCCCCCAGCTCGGCGCCGAGGTCGAGTTGACGGAACACCTTGCGCAGCGCATAGCGGCGCACGTCGCGGTCGTTCGAGGTGAAGCCGCCGTCCTTGAATACCGGTGCGCTGAAGAGGTTGGTGGTGACCATGGGGACGACGAGGCCGGTGTCGGCGAGTGCGCCCTTGAGTCGGTCGATCTGTTTCTGGCGCTCGGCGTCCGTGGAGCCGAAGGCGAACAGGTCGTCGTCGTGGAACGTCAGGCCGTACGCGCCGAGCTCGGAGAGCTTCTCGACGGCATGGACGACGTCGAGGTGCGGGCGGGTCGGACCGCCGAACGGATCGGTGCCGGAGTAGTCGACCGTCCAGAGGCCGAAGGAGAACTTGTCTTCGCGGGTGGGGGTGAGAGACATGAGGATCCAGCTTCGTCGAGGAAATGTTGTGAGTGGAAACATATCATGAACGGCGAGTAGGGTGACAGAGGTCGAATCGGATGAGGAGCACACATGGCGGACAAGACGCCCGGCATCGAGAGTGTTCGTCGCGCGAACCTCGGCGCTCTGCTGAGGCTCGTGCATCGGGAGGGACCGCGGTCGCGGTCAGCTCTCACTGCCGAGACCGGATTGAACCGGTCGACCATTGCCGACCTCGTCACCGCGCTCGCCGAGCGCGGCCTTGTCGATGAGCACGGCCCTGACCCGACGAAGCGGGTGGGACGGCCGAGTCCCGTGGTCACGGCGAACCATGACATCGTCGCGATCGGCATCAACCCGGAGGTCGATGCGATCGAGATCGGCGCGGTCGGTCTCGGGAGACAAACGCGCGCCCGTGCACGTATCGATCTCGCCGACGTCCCGACCGTGAGGGATGCTGTCGCCATCGCCACCGACGTCATCACGACGTGGCTGCGGGACGAGCTCGCCGGCTGCCGGCTCATCGGCGCGGGTGTCGCGGTCCCGGGCCTGGTGCGCGCATCCGACGGACTCGTGCGGCTCGCGCCGCACCTGGACTGGCGCGACGAAGACATTGCCACGCCGCTGGCCGATGCGCTCGAGATGCCCGTGACGGTCGACAACGACGCCTCTCTCGGCGCGCAGGCCGAGTATCTGTTCGGTGCCGCACGTGAGCACCGTGACGTGGTGTACCTCAATGGCGGCGCCAGCGGTATCGGCGGCGGGCTCATCATGGACGGCACGATCATCCGCGGTACCGGCGGCTACGCGGGGGAGTGGGGGCAGACCCGGCCCGGCATCGCGAACGAGTCGCACCGTCGCACGCATGACGGCGTGTTCGAAGACGAGGTGGGTCGTGCCCGGCTCTTGGCCGCGGCCGAGTTGGTCGGTGGGGATGACGCTGCGCTCGCCGCTGCTCTCACTGTCGGCTCGGGCCCAACCGCACACGAGGAGATCGCGCGACAGCGACGGGTGCTGGCGGCGACGATCAGCAATGCCGTCAACGTGCTGAATCCCTCGATGGTCGTGCTCGGTGGTTTCCTCGGCATCCTGCGTGATCAGGACCCCGAGGGATTCGACGCTGACGTGCGTGAGCGCTCGTTGGCCGTTGCGGCGGAAGATCTGCAGATCGCTTCGGCCGCGCTCGGGCAGGACCGGCTGCTGATCGGAGCTGCCGAGGCGGCCTTCGCCCGCTTGCTTGCGGACCCGCTGGGCTGATCGCTTCTTCGGCGTCACGCAGCGTCGCTCAGATCGTGAGTGTCCAGGCGACGCTCGCGCCCATTTCCTCGGCGCGCTCGAGGTGCGCGTCGTCGATGCCACCGGTGAACACCACGGGCTCGGCGGCGAGACGGAAGCCATAGCCGGTTGTGATCGACTGCATCGCATGCTCGGCGCCGGTGGTGTCGTGACCGCCGTGGATCCAGTACGAGAAGGGGCGGCCCGTGGTCTGCTCGAGCGTCTCGTAGAACGTGGTGTCGAAGAAGTGCTTGAGGGCGCCGGAGATGTAACCGAAGTTCGCGGTCGTGCCGAAGATCACCGCATCCGCATCGAGCAGATTCTGCGCCGTGGCCTCAAGAGCTGCGCGCTCGATGACCTCCACACCCTCGCTTTCGGCCGTGCGGGCGCCCCGCAGCACGGCCGCGCTGAGCTCGGCGATGCGTGGCGTCGGAGAGTGGTGCACAACCAGCAGACGAGGCATAGGGCCACCCTAGTTCGGCGCGCACCGGGTCCAGGTCGCAGACCTTGCCGCTCTGCGCAGCTGAGAACGGCCGTATTCGCGACCTGAACAGAGGCGGTCAGTACCCGGCGCGCTCCGTCGCGTCGGCGTCGGGGATCCACTCGGCGGCGAGCTTCTCGGTCGCACGCGCGAGGATCGACACATCGGCGGCGACCAGCACGAACGTTGCGCCGGCATCGAGATAGCGGCGCGCCATGTCGGGGTTGAACGCGTTCACGCCGACCGGCTTGCCGGCGGCGCGCACCTCGGCGATGGCGCGTTCGACGGCGGCGACGACGTCGGGGTGCTCCTGCTGACCCAGCAGTCCCATCGATGCCGCGAGGTCGCTCGGCCCGACGAAGACAGCATCCACCCCGTCGACCTCGGCGATCGCTCGGGCGTTCTGCACCGCAGCATCCGTCTCGATCTGCACGCTGAGTGAGGTGATCTCGTGCGCCCGCTGCAGGTAGTTCTCGATGCGGTTGAACTGTCCGGCGCGGGCGAGCGCGCTGCCGACCCCGCGGATGCCGCGCGGCGGGTAGCGGGTCGCGGCGACGGCGGCCGCGGCATCCTCAGCGGTGTTCACCATCGGCACCAGCAGGTTCTGCGCACCGACATCGAGGACCTGCTTGATCAGGGTCGCGTCCGCCGACGGCACCCGCACGACCGGCGTGATCGGGTACGGGGCGACAGCTTGCAGCAGCGCGAGGATCGACTCCAGGCCGATCGGGCTGTGCTCGGCATCGATGAGCGTCCAGTCGAGACCGGAGCCGGCGACGATCTCCGCCGCGATCGGGCTGCCGGAGCAGATCCACGCGCCGGCCAGCGGCCGATCGACAGCGGCCAAGCGGTCGCGGAACGACGGTGCGGGCTCTACACGAAACGGCATTCGACGACTCCCATCTCGCGGTAATCACAGCGCACCTCGTCGCCCTTGTGCACCCACATCGGGCGGGTGAAGGATCCGGCGAGGATGATCTCTCCGGCCTCGAGCCGCGCCCCGTGCTGGTGGAATTTGTTCGCCAGCCACGCTACGCCGGTGGCCGGGTGGCCGAGTACGCCTGCGGCGACCCCGGTCTCTTCGATATCGCCGTTGCGCGAGAGCACGCCGGGCACCCAGCGCAGGTCGATCTCGTCCGGCCGCATGCGCACGTCGCCGAGCACCATCGCGCCGTACGCGGCGTTGTCGCTGATCGTGTCGACGATCGTTCTGCCCTCGAGCTCGATGTGCGAGTTGAGCACCTCGAGGGCAGGAACGGCGTAGTCGATCGCGGCCAGAGCGTCATCGAGCGTGCAGTCCGAGCCTGCCAACGGCTCCTTCAGCACGAACGCGAGCTCGACCTCGATGCGCACGTTCGAGAACTCGTCGAACGCGATCTCCGAGCCCGTGGGATACACCGTGTCGTCGAACATCACGCCGTAATCCGGCTCGGTGATCCCGGTCGCCTGCTGCATCGCCTTGGACGTCAGCCCGATCTTGCGGCCGACCAGCTTCCGCCCCGCGGCGAGGTTCTTGTCCCGCCATATGCCCTGAATGGCATAAGAGTCCTCGATCGTCGCATCCGGGTAGCGCGCCGTGATGCGCGGGACCACGCTGTGCGCGCGGTCGGCCTCTGCGAGTTCTTCGGCGATCTGCTCGATCGCTTCGGGTGACAGCATCCGTCCTCCTAGAGCTGGTTGCCGAGCTTGTACTCGCCCTGCTTCCATTCGGGCATCGAGTCCTCGCCCTCATCCTTGCGAGTGTACGAGAAGCCGTCGGCGCCGATCGTGACAGCCATCTCGCTGTCGTCAGTGCGAGCGACGACCTGCTGCGGATTGCCGTCGAGATCGAGCACGAGCGACCCGTCGGTGTACCACGACGGGACGACGGGGTTGCCCCACCAGTCGCGCCGCTGGTTGTCGTGCACGTCCCAGGTGACGACCGGGTTATCGGGATCGCCGGTGTAGTAGTCCTGCGTGTAGACCTCGACGCGGTGGCCGTCGGGGTCGCGCAGGTAGAGGTAGAACGCGTTGCTGACGCCGTGGCGGCCCGGGCCGCGCTCGATCGCGTCCGAGCGGCGAAGGGCGCCGAGCTTGTCGCAGATCGCGAGGATGTTGTGCTTCTCGTGCGTCGCGAAGCACACGTGGTGCATGCGCGGGCCGTCGCCGCCCGTCATCGCTGTGTCGTGCACGGTGGGCTTGCGGCGCATCCACGCGGCGTAGACGGTGCCCTCTTCGTCCTGGATGTCCTCGGTGACGCGGAAGCCGAGATCCTGCATGTACTTCACAGCGCGCGGCACGTCGGGGGTGATCTGGTTGAAGTGGTCCAGACGCACGAGCTCGCCGGGGACGTGCAGGTCGTAGCGCCACGACATCCGCTCGACGTGGTCGGACTGGTGGAAGAACTCGTATGGGAAGCCGAGCGGGTCGACCACGCGCACGGAGTCGCCGATCCCCTTGACGAACCCGCCCACCTCGCGTCGGACATCGCAGCCCAGTTCCGTGAAGAACTCGACGGCGCGGTCGAGGTCCTCCGGGGTGCGCACACGGTACGAGAACGCCCGCACCGCCGCGATCGCGCCCTTGCGCAGCACGAGGTTGTGGTGGATGAACTCTTCGGTCGAGCGCAGGTAGATCGCCTCGTCGTCTTCTTCGGTCACGTACAGGCCGAGGATGTCGACGTAGAACTGGCGGGATGCCGCGAGGTCGGTGACGATGAGTTCCATGTAGGCGCAGCGGAGGATGTCCGGCGGGGATGCCTGCGGGGTCGCGACCGGGTTGTCGGTCTCGATCGGGGCCTCCTGGCTCACGTAGTAGCCCGAGGAGGTGAGGGTCATGTCTGCACGGTTCGTCATGTCAGCATCCTTGCTAGGTGGTTCGGGTCGCGATATCTGCCGGTTTGAGCGGGCCAGAGCGGCAGAAATCGCGACCTGGAGGAGGGGTCAGTTCTTTCCGAAGACGGGGTTGTGAACCTCGCCGAGGTTGATGTGCACCGCCTGCTGGTCGGTGTAGAAGTCGATCGAGCGGTAGCCGCCCTCGTGCCCGAGACCCGAGGCCTTCACGCCGCCGAACGGGGTGCGGAGGTCCCGCACGTTGTTCGAGTTCAGCCACACCATTCCGGCCTCGACGTTGCCCGCGAAGTTGTGCGCGCGCTTGAGGTCGTTGGTCCAGATGTACGCGGCGAGGCCGTACCGGGTGTTGTTCGCCAGCTCCAGCGCCTCTTCGTCGGTGTCGAACGGCGTGATCGCGACGACCGGGCCGAAGATCTCCTCCTGGAAGATCCGGGCGTCGGGGGAGACATCGGCGAAGACAGTCGGGGCGACGTAGTTGCCGGTTTCGAAGCCCTCCGGGCGTCCGCCGCCGGCGACCAGGCGCGCCTCGGACTTGCCGATCTCGACGTAGCTCATGACCTTGTCGTAGTGCTCGGGGTGCACGAGAGCGCCGACCTCGGTGGCCGGGTCGTTCGGCAGGCCGACCTTCACGCGCTTCGCTTGCGCGGTGTAGCGCTCGACGAATTCGTCGTAGACACTGCGCTGAACGAGGATGCGGGAGCCGGCCGTGCAGCGCTCGCCGTTCAGCGAGAACACGCCGAAGATGGTCGCGTTGATCGCGGCCTCCAGATCGGCGTCTTCGAACACGACCGCGGGGGACTTGCCGCCGAGTTCCATCGACAGTCCCTTGAGGTAGGGCGCGGCGTTGGCGAAGATGATCTGCCCGGTGCGGCTCTCGCCGGTGAACGAGATGAGCGGCACGTCAGGATGCTTGACCAGCGAATCGCCGGCGAAACCCTCTTCGCCGAAACCGTTCACGAGATTGAAGACGCCCTTCGGGAGCCCTGCCTCTTCGAAAATCCCGGCCCACAGGGATGCCGACAGCGGCGTGAACTCGGCGGGCTTGAGCACCACCGTGTTGCCGGTCGCGAGCGCAGGGCCGAGCTTCCACGACTCGAGCATGAACGGCGTGTTCCACGGCGTGATGAGGCCGGCGACGCCGATCGGCTTGCGGTTGACGTAATTGATCTGGCGTCCCGGCACCTTGTAGGTGTCATCGGCCTGCGCGACGATCAGATCGGCGAAGAAGCGGAAGTTCTCGGCGGCGCGGCGGGCCTGTCCGAGCGCCTGCGTGATCGGCAGTCCCGAGTCGAATGACTCCAGTTCGGCCAGGCGCTGGTCGCGCGACTCGACGATGTCGGCGATCTTGTGCAGCACCCGCGAGCGTTCGCGGGGCAGCATCTGCGGCCATGGGCCTTCTTCGAACGCGCGCTTTGCCGCGGCGACGGCGAGGTCGATATCGGCGACCTTGCCGGATGCCGCCTGGATGTAGGTCTTATTGGTGACCGGGTCGAGCACATCGAAGGTGTCGCCGTCGATCGAGTCGACGTATTCGCCGTCGATGTAGTGCTGGATGCGGTCGGGCAGATCAGCGGGAATGCGTGAATCAGTCATTGTTCCTCCGATATCAGTGGACGGGTGCGCCGACGGCTTCGTCGGGGTATTTCTTGGTGAGGTACGCATCGAGGGTGCCCGCGTGATGATCGCGTGCAGCGCGCTCGATTTCGGCGATCGGTGCGCCGTTCTCGATGAGCGCGACGATCTGCTCGTGCTCGCGCACCGACTCGTGCGCGCGACCGGGAACGAAGCTGAACGTCGAGTCGCGCAGTCGGTTCAGCCGCTCCATCTCGGCGCCCACGAGGTCGCGCATACGCGGATTGGGGCACGGTGCGATGAGCGCGGCGTGGAACTCCTGATTGAGCCGCGTGAACGCCGACGGGTTGAAATGGTCCAGGGTCTCGATCATCTTGGCGTTGATGGCGCGTGCGATTTTCAGGTCATCGACCGTGAGGTGCGGTGCAGACAACGCGGTGGCGGTGCCCTCCAGGATGCTGAGGGCCTCCATGCTGTGCCGGTACTGCGAGTCGTCGACCATCGCGACGCGCGCGCCGACATTGTGCTCGAAGTGCACGAGCCCCTCGGCCTCGAGCTGCCGGATCGCTTCGCGCACCGGCACGACGCTCATGTCGAGTTCGCCGGCGATGCTGCCCAGCACCAGTCGGTAGCCCGGCGTGAAGCTCTGGCCAGCGATGCGCTCTTTGATCCAGAGGTACGCCTGCTGAGACTTGCTGAGGGTTTTCGTCATGCGCGCTCGCCGTCCGTCGTGCGTGACGCTTCGTACGTCGCGCGCCATTCCGCGTTCATCGGGAACAGCCCGTCGACCGGATGCCCCGCCTCGACCTGTTCGGCGATCCAGGCATCCTCGTCCTCCTGGGCGAGCGTGGCGTCGACGACCTCAGCGGCGATGGACGGCGGGATGACGACCACGCCGTCTCCGTCGCCGACGATGATGTCGCCGGGCTGCACGGCTGCGCCGCCGCATCCGATCGTGACATCCAGTTCCCACGGCACGTGCTTGCGGCCGAGCACCGAGGGGTGCGCGCCCTGCGAGAACACCGGCAGGCCGATGCGGGTGACCTCGTCGAAGTCGCGCACGCCGCCGTCGGTGACGACGCCTGCCGCACCGCGTGCCTGGGCGCGCAGGGCGAGGATGTCGCCGAGGGTGCCGGTCGTGGCATCCCCTCGTGCTTCGATGACGATGATCTCGCCGTCGCCGACCGCGTCGAACAGTCGCTTCTGCGCGTTGTAGCCGCCGCCGTGAGTATTGAACAGGTCTTCTCGAGCCGGAATGAAGCGCAGCGTGCGGGCGGTGCCGACGATCTTCGTGCCGGGAAGATTGGCGCTGACGCCGTCGATGAAGCAGTGGTGGAGGCCGCGCTTGCGCAGCTGCGACGAGAGGCCCGCGGTTGGCGCCTTCTCGAGCTTGGCGCGCAGGTCAGGGGAGAGGCCGGTGGACCCGGACGCGATCCCGGCCTCCTCTGCTGACCCCCACGCTTCGGTGCGCTGCTTGTCGTCGACGGTCGGCAAAGATCCGAGCGTCTCGTCGAACGGCACATCGCCCTGCGTGACCGTGGTCACCAGGCGCCCCGAGGTCGGCGCGCCCGGTGCGTTCGGGGCATCGACCGCGACCTCGACGACGTCGCCGGGAACGATCACCGACGACCCGGCGGGCGTGCCGGTGAGGATCACATCGCCGGTCTCGAGCGTGAAGTGCTGCGAAAGATCGGCGACGAACTGCGCGAGCGGGAAGATGAGCCCGGCAGAGTCGTCGTCCTGACGCAGCTCGCCGTTGACCCAGGTGCGCACGCGGATGGCTGCGGGGTCGACAGTCTGCGCATCGATGAGGTTCGGGCCGAGCGGGGTGTAGCCGTCGCCGCCCTTGGAGCGGACGTTCGAGCCCTTGTCGTTCGCGCGCAGATCGTAGAGGCCGAGATCGTTCGCCGCGGTGACCGATGCCACGTGCGACCAGGCGTTCTCGAGGCTGACGCGGCGAGCGGGCGTGCCGATCACGAGGGCGATCTCGCCTTCGAAGGCGAGCAGCTCGGTGCCGGCGGGGCGTTCGACCGTACCGCCGGATGCTGCGATGGAGCTGGCGACCTTGAAGAAGTAGGAGGGGTGTGCAGGGCGCCGGCCGCGCTGATCGGCTCGGGATGCGTAGCTGAGGTGGATCGCGATGATCTTGCCGGGGCGGGCGATCTGGTCTGTCACGTTGTGCGCCTCCTTGCGTCTGAATCATCGGCCTTGTGCGATGTATTTGAAATCGTATATCATCCTGACAACGGGTGGCAAGCATCGCTTCCAGGCGAAGAGAACACCCGGACAACGACGTCTCTCAAGGAGCTTCAATGACTGATCAGCCCGGCTTCACACCGACCGGCACCATCGCCGGTGCCGCAGACCGGCGACGCGTGGTGTTCGCCACGGTCGTGGGAACCACCGTCGAGTGGTACGACTTCTTCATCTACGCAACCGCGGTCGGACTCGTGTTCGGCCAGCTGTTCTTCTCCGCACTCGGCACGAACACCGTCATCCTCGGGTTCGCGACCGTGGGCATCAGCTTCCTGTTCCGTCCGCTGGGCGCGTTCCTCGCCGGCCACTTCGGTGACAAGCTCGGCCGCAAGCGCGTGCTGATGTGGACGCTCATCTTGATGGGCGCGGCCACCGCGCTGATCGGCGTGCTGCCCACCGCCGAGGTCATCGGCGTCGGCGCCCCGATCATGCTCGTTCTGCTGCGCATCCTGCAGGGCATCTCGGCCGGTGGCGAGTGGGGCGGTGCTGTGCTGATGGCCGTCGAGCACGCCCCCAAGCGCAAGCGCGGCATCTTCGGCGCCTCGCCGCAGATCGGCGTCCCGCTCGGGCTGCTGCTGGCATCGGGCGTCATGGCGATCATGACCGCGATCGCCCCGGGTGATCAGTTCCTCGCCTGGGGCTGGCGCATTCCGTTCCTGCTCAGCGTCGTGCTGATCCTCATCGGCTACTACGTGCGCCGCAACGTCGAGGAGAGCCCCGTGTTCGCCGAACTCGCCGCGCGCAAGGAGAAGGCGAAGATGCCGATCGTGCAGCTGTTCCGCAAGCACACGCTGCTCGTCGTCATCGCAGCCCTGGTCTTCGCGGGCAACAACGCCGTCGGCTACATGACCACGGGCGGGTACATCCAGGGCTACGCGACCGACCCCGAGGGGCACATCGGCCTCGACCGCGGGCCGGTGCTCTGGGCCGTCACCGGGTCGGCTGTCACGTGGCTCCTGACGACGCTGCTCGCCGGATGGGTCTCCGACAGGATCGGCAGACGAAACACCTACATCGCCGGGTGGATCCTGCAGCTCGGCGGCGTCTTCTTGCTGTTCCCGCTGGTGAACACGGCGAACGTCGGGCTGCTGTTCCTCGGGCTTGCCGTCCTCACGATCGGGCTCGGGTTCACCTACGGCCCGCAGGCCGCGCTGTACACGGAGCTGTTCCCGGCATCCATCCGCTTCTCCGGAGTGTCGATCTCGTACGCGATCGGCGCGATCGTCGGCGGCGCGTTCGCCCCGACCATCGCCGCGGCGATCGTCGATGCCACCGGCTCGACCGAGATGGTCACCTGGTACCTCGCCGGCATGACGGTGATCGGACTGATTGCAACGCTCCTGCTCCGCGACCGCAGCGGCATCCCGCTCGGCCCGGACCACGAGGAAGAGCAGTCGGTCAGTCCGATCCGCGGCCTCGCCAGGGCCTGACAGATCTCTGGGGCGGATGCTGCGGCATCCGCCCCAGAACCGAAGGGTTCGCAAGAACCAAGAAGGAGTTCCGATGCAGTTCCATCACCACGGCTATGTCTCCGAGGACCCGCGCACCATCGCGGCGGCGGGCACCGGTGTCGATCGCCCCGCCGATCTGCCGGATGAGATGGACGTGCTCATCGTCGGCTCTGGTCCCGCCGGCATGCTGCTGGCCGCACAGATGTCGCAGTTCCCCGGCATCACCACGCGGATCATCGAAAAGCGCGACGGTCGCCTCGTGCTCGGTCAGGCCGACGGCATCCAGCCGCGCAGCGTCGAGACGTTCCAGGCTTTCGGTTTCGCCGAGCGGATCACCGCCGAGGCGTACAACATCGCCTACATGAACTTCTGGAACCCGGATCCGGAGAACCCCGACAACATCGTCCGCACCACGCGCACTGAGGACTACGGGCTGAAGATCAGCGAGTTCCCGCACCTCATCGTGAACCAGGCGCGCGTGCTCGACTACTTCGCCGAGGCCGCAGCGCACGGCCCGGGGCGCATCGTTCCCGACTACGGCGTCGAGTTCCTCGGGCTCACCGTGCACGACGATGGCGAGTTCCCCGTCGAGGTGCGCGTTCAGGATGCCGCGGGGGAGCGCACCGTCCGCGCGAAGTACGTCGTCGGCTGCGACGGCGCCCGCAGCGGCGTGCGCGAGGCCATCGGCCGCACCCACGTCGGCGAATTCGCGGCCCACGCGTGGGGCGTCATGGATGTGCTCGTCAACACCGACTTCCCCGACTGGCGCACCAAGTGCGCGATCAACGCGAAGGCGGGGAACATCCTGCACATCCCGCGCGAGGGCGGGTACCTCAGCCGGGTGTACGTCGATCTCGGTGAGGTCGCCTCCGACGACAATCATCGGGTGCGTCAGACGCCGATCGAGAAGGTCATCGAGAAGGCCAATGAGATCCTGCACCCCTACACGCTCGATGTGAAAGAGATCGCCTGGCACAGCGTGTACGAGGTCGGGCACCGCGTCACGGACGGCTTCGACGACGCCCTGGACTCAGACCGTTCGCCGCGGGTCTTCCTCACCGGCGATGCCTGCCACACGCACAGCGCGAAGGCAGGGCAAGGTATGAACGTCTCGATGCAGGACGGTTTCAACCTCGGCTGGAAGCTCGGAGCGGTGCTCACGGAGCGTTCGCCGGAGAGCCTGCTGGCCACGTACTCTGCCGAGCGGCAGCCCGTCGCGCAGCACCTCATCGACTTCGACCGCGAGTGGTCGTCACTCATGGCCCGCAAGCCCGAGGAGATCTCGGACCCGCAGGAGCTGTCGAACTACTACCTCGCGACGGCCGAGTTCCCGTCCGGGTTCATGACGCATTACACGCCCTCGGCGATCACCGGCGGTAGCGAGCACCAGGCGCTCGCCGCAGGATTCCCGATCGGGCGGCGGTTCAAGTCGTCCGAGGTCGTGCGGGTCAGCGACGGAAACGCCGTGCACCTCGGCCACCACGCGAAGGCCGATGGCCGCTGGCGCGTGTACGCGTTCGCGGATGCCGGGGGCGCACGCCTGCGCGAGTGGGCATCGGCTGTCGAGCCGCTGATCGCGCGCGTCACGCCGGCGGATGCCGATGTGGATGCCGTCATCGACGCGAAGGTCATCTACCAGGAGGCGTTCGACGAGCTCGACGTGCTGTCGGCACCGTCGCTGTTCGTGCCGCGCACCGGTCCGCTCGGGCTCATCGACTGGGAGAAGGTCTACGCCGCGACGCCGAACGCGTGGTGCCCGACGGACATCTTCGACGAGCGCGAGCTCGCGCGGGACGGCGTGGTCGTCGTCGTGCGGCCGGACCAGTACGTGGCCGCCGTGCTGCCGCTGGATGGCGTCGCCGAGCTCGACGCATTCCTGCAGGGTGTCTTCCTCGCGGTCTGAGTCGTATGCCCGCTGTTCAGGTCGCAGAAACCGCCGGTGTGGCACCCGCCAGAGCGGCAACGTTTGCGACCTGAACTGTGGGCGTCGTTATTCTCGTCTCATGGTTCGGATCACAACGCTGGGCTCGGATGAGGCAACGGGGCGCCGATCGGCACTGTTGCTTCCCGGGGTCAATTACACCGCGCAGGCGCCGCTTTTGTATTGGTCCACCGCGGTGCTCCTCTCGGCGGGCTGGCACATCCGCATCGCGGATTGGGAAGAAGGCGATCGGGCGCACGCGACCCCACAGGACTTGATCGAGCACGTGTTCGAACTCAACGCGGCAGAAGGAGCCGGGACGCTCGACCTCGTTGTCGCGAAGTCGCTCGGGACTCTCGCTCTGCCGCGGTGCATCGACGAGAACATCGCCGGCGTCTGGCTGACACCGCTTCTCAACAGGAGCGAGGTCGCCGCGGCGCTGCTCACAGCCGACCGGCGTCACCTGGCAGTGGGCGGTACGAACGACCGGCACTGGATTCCGGAGGCCGTCCAGGGCACAGCCGCCGAACTGGTCAGCGTCGAGGGCGCTGACCACGCCCTGCTCCACGATGACTGGCGCGAGTCCATGCGCACGTCGAACGACATCGCCGAGCGCATCGCCGCTCATCTCGCCAGTCTGTGAACTGCCCCGAAGCAGGACGAGATCACTCAGGTCGCAGAAACCGCCGGTGTGGCGCCGCCAGAGCGGCAGCGTTTGCGACTTGAAGCACACCGCATGACACCTGTCACGAGTATCCGGTGACACCGCCGTCCGGACACCGCAGCCGTCGGCGGCCAGGCTGTAAGCATGAGCACAGCACCGGACACACGGGCATCGACGAAACCACGCGCCACGGCATCCGACGATGCCGTCGTCATCACCAATCTGCACCGGCATTTCGGCCTGGGCGAGCGCACGGTGAAGGCCGTCGACGGTGTGGATCTCAGCATCCGCCGTGGCGAGGTCATCGCACTTCTCGGCCCGAACGGCGCCGGTAAGACGACCACGCTCGACATGCTGCTGGGTCTCACCGACCCCAGCGACGGCACCCTCTCGGTGTACGGCCAGAAACCCATCAAGGCAGCCAAGGCGGGTGTGATCGCCGGCGTGCTGCAGACCGGCGGCCTGCTGTCTGACCTCACCGTGCGCGAGACCGTCGAAGTCATAGCATCGCTGCACGGCCGGGAGGCGCTCTCCCGCGTGCCCGATGTGCTCGCCAGTACCGAACTTGCGCCCATTGCTCGGCGCCGTCTCTCGAAATGCTCCGGCGGTGAGCAGCAACGCGTCAAGTTCGCGCTCGCATTGGTCGCCGACCCCGACATCCTCGTGCTCGACGAGCCGACCGCCGGTATGGACGTCAACGCCCGCCGGCATTTCTGGGACGTCATGCGCGCGGATGCGGATGCCGGTCGAACGATCATCTTCGCCACGCACTACTTGGAGGAGGCGGAGCAGTTCGCACGGCGAACCGTGGTGATGCACCGTGGTGTCATCGTCGCCGATGCTCCGACCGCGCAACTGCGCGCCAACCTCGGCGGCCGCACCGTCGCCGCAAGCCTTCCCGCGGGGGGCGCCGACACGATCGTCCGGCAGCTGACCGCGACCGAGGGCATCGTCGACGTCCATGTCGACGGCGATCGCGTGAGCCTGCGTGCGAAGGATTCGGATGCCGCGGCATCCGCCCTCTTGAACGCCGGCGCGCACGATCTGGAGATCACCGCCCCCACCCTCGAAACCGCCTTCACAGCCCTGACGGAGGACTGATCATGACCATGACGATCTCACCCACCATGATGCGCATCGAAGCGATGCGGCAGCTCCGCAACCCCTACACGCTCGCCTTCACCCTCGCGATGCCAGTGGCGATGTACCTGCTGTTCGGTGCGAGCATGGGCTACGGCTCGATGTCGGCCGGGCACGGCAACGTCAAGTTCTACGTGATGGTGTCGATGGGAGCATACGGAACGGCCGTCGCCATGAGCTCGCTCACATCGCTCGCCGCCACCGAGGCGAAGCAGGGCTGGGGCCGCCAACTCGCCATGACCCCGCTCGGCACAGCCGGATACGCGATGACGAAGCTGCTCACGGCGGTCTCGTTCGCCGCGCTCGCCGTGGTCCTCGTGTTCGCTGCGGGGCTGCTCACCGGGGCGGAGGCTGCTGATGCCTGGCGCTGGTGGGCCGCGGCGGGGATCATGCTCGCCGTCGGACTCATTTACGGTCTCTACGGACTCGGGGTCGGACTGTTCTTCAACTCCGACTCTGCGGCGGCCCTGGCATCCATCTCGATGACCTTCTTCGCGTTCTTCGGAAACGTGTTCATCCCGCTCGATGGTGTCATGCTCGATATCGCCCGTTTCACCCCGCTGTATGGTTTCGTCGCGCTGAGCCGCTGGCCGCTCACCGACGGCGTCCTCACGACCGGCCAGACCGATCAGCTGTGGATGGTCGTGCTGAACATTCTCGTGTGGCTCGGAGTGTTCGCCGCGCTCGTCGCGGCAGGCGCCAAGCGCTCGCGATCGCGCCGATAGGGTCGACTGCATGGCGGATGACCTGACCCGGCGAGCGGCGGCGGCCTCAGCGGCCGGCGCCGCTCCCGCCGCCTGGGCGGCGCAGGGAACTCGTCGCGCCGGCAGCGAAGGCGCGAAGTCGCCCTGGGAACGTTTCGGCTGGGTGATGGCGGCCGTGTGGCTGGTCTTCCTCACGTATCCGATCGTCGCCCTGGTGAGATCGGATGCCGCCCAGGGCTGGATCATCACCGGTTGGATCGGCCTCGGAACCTTCGTCGTCTCCTATGTCGCCGGGTTCGTCCACGGCATGAGCTTCGGCGGCGGCGGACTCACCGACCCTCCGAAGCCGATTCAGTGGGTCGTATTCGTCGTTCTCATCGTGTGTGCGGCGCTGACGGTTCCGGCGACGCTCGGGGCGGCGCTGAGCTTCCTGCCGTTCATCATGTCGTTCGCGTCGTACGGGCTGACGCGCATCGCGCACTGGACCACGTTCATCGTCAGCATCGTGATTACGGCGGCCGTCGTCTTCTTCACGCCAAGTGGCACGAACTACATCACGGTGCTGGTGATCGTCGGGCTGTTGGGAGTGGTGAACACGGTTTCGACGACGTTGATCATCCGTTCTGCCCAGGCCGAACAGCTGGGGCTCGAGCTCGCCACCAGCGAAGGCCGCGAGGCCGTCGCCCGCGACGTGCACGACCTCGTCGGACACTCGCTCACGGTGGTGAGCCTGAAGGCGCAGCTCGTGCGCAGACTCATCGACAGCGATCCGGAGCGGGCGAAGGCAGAGCTCTCCGACATCGAAACCCTCACCGCAGAGGCGATTTCCGGAGTGCGAGCCACCGTCGCCGGTGTTCGCAGCGCAGCGCTCACCGAGCAGATCGCCTCGTGCCGTGAGGCGTTGAAGGCCGCCGACGTGCTGATGGAGGTGGAGGGGGATGCCGCGGCGCTCTCACCCGCGCAGTCGCTGACAGCGAGTTGGATCCTCCGCGAGGCGACGACGAACGTGCTGCGCCATGCCGGTGCGCGCGCGGTGACGGTGCGCATCGCGCCGGGGAGCTTCGCCGTGGTCGACGACGGCCGCGGCCTCGGATCCGGCGAGGGCAACGGAATGCGCGGGATGCGGGAGAGGGCGACCACCGGCGGGGCGACACTCGCGGTGACCGCGGGAGCGCACGGCGGCACGCAGGTGGAGGTGACATGGTGACCGATACGGAACAGATCCGCCTCGTCATCATCGACGATCAGGCGATGCTGCGCGGTGCGCTCGCGGCTCTGCTGGAGCTCGAAGACGATCTCACGGTCGTCGGCGTCGCTGGCGACGGAGATGAAGCCGTGCAGTTGGTGTCGCAGACCGCGCCGGACGTGTGCCTCATGGACATCCAGATGCCGGGCATGGACGGCATCGCGGCGACCGAGGCGGTGTGCGCAGCAAGCCCCGAGACGCGCGTGCTCATCGTGACGACCTTCGCGCGCCCTGGGTACCTGCGTGCCGCATTGGATGCCGGAGCGAGCGGCTTCGTCGTGAAGGATGCCCCGGCGGAGCAGCTCGCCGACGCCGTGCGCCGGGTGCACGCAGGGCTGCGGGTCGTGGACCCGGCTCTCGCCGAGGCGAGTCTGTTCGACGGCGCGAATCCGCTGAGCGAACGCGAGCAGCAGGTGCTGCGGCTCGCCGCCGACGGGCGCAGCGCCGCCGCGATCGCCGCCGAGGTGTTCCTGTCTGCGGGCACCGTGCGCAACAACCTCTCCGCCGCGATCGGCAAGGTCGGCGCGGCGAACCGCGCGCAGGCCGTGCGAATCGCGCAGGACAAGGGCTGGATCTAGCCGCGGCGTCCCGGTGCGGGACTGTTCAGGTCGCAATCCTTGTCGGCATGTGCGCGTCATAGCGGCAGAGATTGCGACCTGAACGTGTTGGGTTGGCCGGCGCCGGGCGCCGGGCGCCCGGTGCCGGGCGCAATGTCTGACCCCGCGCGTAGCGTTGACGACGGTCGGGCGCCGACGCCCACCAGGAGGAGTGCACGATGGACTGGAAGATCGAACTCATCTTCATGCCGGTCACGGATGTCGACCGGGCGAAGGACTTCTACGTGAAGATCGGCTTCAACGCCGACCATGATCACGTGCCCTACGAAGGTCTGCGATTCGTACAGATGACCCCGCCGGGTTCGGCGTGCTCGATCGCGTTCGGAACGGGCATCGGCGGGAATCTCGAACCGGGGCAGCAGGACTCGATCCAGGTCGTGGTGCCCGATGCGGATGCTGCGCTGGCGCAGCTGCGCGATGCTGGCGTCGAGGCGAACGGCGTCGACGAGCAGGCTTGGGGCCGGTTCGTCACGTTCGACGACCCCGACGGCAACAGCTGGACGCTCCAGCAGATACCGGATTACAGCGCAGCTGGCTGACCCGGGGTAGACGCGAGCTGGCCTCAGCTGTTCACGCGGATGATCTCCTGCTGATACGGCGCGATCACCATCGGGGAGATGCGCAGGTCGAGCAGCAGGAACCGACGCTCGGCGACGGGCTGCGCCGCCCAGCTCCCCAGCCGGTCGAGATCGTCGAGGGTGCGCACGACGACGCCCTCGGCGCCGACCGCTGCGGCGAACGCCGCGAAGTCGACCTCGGGGATGCGCATGGGCTCCTCGGCGAGCCCCTTGAGTCCGTAGAGGTGCACCTCTGCGCCATAGGCGGCGTCGTTCCAGACGACGGCGCACCCACGGCCGCCGGCGGTGCGCACCGCTGACTCGAGGTCGGCGATCGCCATGAGCCCGCCGCCGTCGCCGGTGCTGAGAACGACGGTCGACTCGGGCCGGGCTCTGGCCGCCCCGACGACGCTCGGCCACCCCAGACCGATCGCCTGGAACGCTGTGCCCACCATCATCATGCGATCGGGTGAGGCGACCGGCCAGTACATGTTCGCCCAGCCGATGAAGTGCCCGCCGTCCGAGACGACGACACGGTCCTCGGGCAGCAGCTCGGCGATGCGCCGTGCCGCCGAGCGGGGATCGAGGCGCCCGTCCGGCGCGAGCTCGTCACCCGTGTCGTACGCCCGGGCGGCCACGACGTCGATGGCCTCGCGCCACGGCCGCCGCACAGCTTCGGATGCCGTGGACGACACGCCGTCGGCGGGCACGTGCGCGCCGGCGTGTCGGTCGCCGGATCCGAAGTTGTGCACGGGGCGGAGATCGTGCGCGGGGCGGAGCCGCTCGACCAGTGCCTCTGCGACAACACGGGCGTCGCCGCGGACGTACCCGCCCACGTGCGCGTGGGTCGCCGCCGGAGCCACATCGACCTGGAACACCCGCGTCCCCGGCGCGAACAGCTCGCCGAATCGCATCGTGAACTGATTCAGCGACGCCCCGAACACGACGGCGACGTCGGCGTTGCGGACGAGTTCCATCGCCCCCTCGGCCCCGAATCCGCCGGTCACACCGAGGTCGTACTCGGCGGCGGGGAACACGCCGCACCCGAGGGCGGTGGATGCTGTGAGCGCTCCGGATGCGTCGGCCAGAGCCCCCAGCGCCTCCCCGGCGCCGGCGAGCCAGGCGCCGCGCCCGGCGAGCAGGAATGGCCGCTCTGCATCGCGCAGGGCTGCGGCGATGTCATCCAGCATCCCCTCGGCGAACCCGCCGGCAGGGTCGAGTGCACGCGGAACGCGGGGGGCGGGCGCATCGGGCACGGGGCCGGCTTCGAGCGCGGCGACGTCATAGGGGATCGCGAGCACGACGGGCACGCGATAGGTGAGGGCGTGCTCCATGGCGATGACGGTGGTTGCCGCGGCATCCGCTCGCCCGACCGTGTAGGTGCGGGCGCCGACGGCCGAGGCGAGTGCGATCTGGTCGACGTCCCAGGGGCGCGGGCCCGAGGTCGGTTCGTCTCCCACGACGAGCACGAGCGGGATGTGCGCCTGCACAGACTCGGCGAGCGCGGTGAGCGTGTTCGTGAATCCGGCGCCGTAGGTGGCGGTGCCTGCGGCGATGCGCCCCGAGGCGCGGTAATGCGCGTCTGCGGCGACCACGGCGCCCTGCTCATGGCGGACCGCCGTGAACGACGCCGACGTCTCGCGTTCGAGGGCATCGAGGAAGTACGCGTTCCCGTTGCCCATCACTCCGAAGACATGGTCGACGTGGCGGGCGAGGGTGATGGCGGCGTGCGCGGATACGGTGGGCATGACGGAGCCTTTCGAGACGGTACGGTTGCGGATTCCGTATGTGTCTCGCTCGACGCTTCCGCGCGTCGGAGGCTTCGTGCCCTTTTTTCGAGCACCGGCAGTGCCGGACATGTCGATTCTAGCTCTGCGTTGACGCCAGAATGGGTCCATGGCGACTCGACTCAATACTCTCCGGCATGACCTGGTTCGGCGTGCTCGGGACGGCGCACTGTCGCTGGAGAACATCGCGCTGCTCGTCGGAGCGGCCTTCTTCATCGTCGGGTTCCTGGTGACGCTGATCATCTTCTGGGGGAGCGAGCTGCGGATCTCCGGGGCATGGTCGATCGGTGCCTATGCGGCGGTCGGCGGGGCGGCCGTCGCCGTGATCGCCGTCCTGCTGGGCCGGGCCGCGGTGCTGCACGGGCGGATGAGGTCGCGCCGAGACGGCCTGACCATGCGCGACGATCGCCTGCGCTGGTATGACACGGCGGCGATCACGCTGGCATACGCGGTGACGGCACTGCTGGGCTGGTCGGGCATCGCGTCGCTCCTCGAGATGAGCTTCACCGATGCGCCGGTCTTCGACTTCCCCGGGGCGGTGATCGTCGGCGTCGCCTTCGCCCTGACGGCGTATGTGTGCTTCCTCAGCGCCGCATCTCTCACGCCGATGATGCTCTCACTGGTGCTCGCGATCTTCCTCGTCGTCGGCGCTTTCGCCAGTATGCTGACGGCGTCGGACGTGCACTGGTGGCGCGACAACCTCTCGGCGCTCGGCATGGCCAGCAACGACTCGCGGTGGATCTTCAACGGAACGCTCATCGTCGCCGGCGTCATCGTCACCATCATCACCCGCTACGCGACGGCCGGACTGCCGGTGACGACTCGGAAGGAGAAGCGGGGTCGTCGCCTCATCCGCATCGGCATGATCTGCGTCGGCATCTTCCTCACCTGCGTCGGCATCTTTCCCATCGACGCCTTCTTCCTCGTGCACAACACCGTCGCCACCGGTATGACCGTCGCGTTCGCAGCCGTCGTGATCGCGCTGCCCTGGCTGCTGCCCACGATCTCGAAGGTCTTCATCGGTCTGGGCTACGTCTACGTCGCCGTGATCGCGCTGCTCGCCATCTTCTTCGTCACCGGCTACTACAACCTCACCGCGGTCGAACTGATCGCCGCCATTCTCATCTTCAGCTGGATCATCGTCTTCCTGCGTGCCGCGCACGAGCTCGCGCCCGTTGTGGTGACCGTTCCCGCGGCGGCTCGTGAGTATGTATAGACTCTTTACATATGACGCCGACCGAGAGTCGAGAGATGCAGATCACCACCGCCGTCGACCTCGGCAAGACCCGCTGCCGGGTCGCGGTCATGGATGCTGGCGGGTTGCGCACATTCTTCGGTGACGGTGCGCCGGGTCTGGCTTCTGCGAACGGCATCGACGCCGCGCTCGGCGCGATCCTGCCACTGCTCGAGCGAGCGGGGCAGGCAGGGCACACGGGGCGGATCGACGCACTGGGAGTGGGCGCCGCGGGCGCCTGGACCGCACCCGATCAGGCGCTCGAACTCGCACGACGGCTCGCCGATGAGACCGGCGCCCGCGTCGCGGTCGCCTCCGACGTCGTCACAGCCCATGCCGGTGCACTGGAGGGCGCACCCGGAACGCTCCTGATCGCCGGCACCGGCGCCGCAGCGCTCGGTGTCGATAAAAACGGCGTCGACAAGAACGCCGTCGAAACGAACGGCGTCCACCTCGTCGACGGCTGGGGGCCCGACCTCGGCGACCTCGGCGGCGGCTCATGGATCGGCCGCGAAGGCATCCGGGCAACGCTGCGCGCCCGCGACGGGCTCGGAGAGGCGACCGCACTCACCGATGCCATCCGCGCACACATCGCACCCGCCTCGGATGCCGTCGCGTGGCTCGCCGGCGATCTCGCTGTGGCACGGCAGCTGGCCTCGCTCGCACCCCTCGTGCTCGACGCTGCCGTCACCGGAGACGCCGTTGCCGACCGGATCGTGGCCGAGGCGACTCGTCTGCTCACGGCATCCGCCGTCGCGGCATCCGATGCTCCGCGCGTCGTCGTCCACGGTGGACTGACCGACCACGACGGATTCCGCTCCCGACTGGAGAGCTCCCTGACCTCCGCCGGCCGAGACGTCACCCCTGCCGCTGGCGACGCCCTCGACGGCGCCGCACTCCTCGCCCGCCGTACCGATATGCCCCACGAAAGGTTCGTCCACCGTGCCTGATGCAGCAGCCCCTGACCACGATCCCGCTCGCCTGGCCGAACTGCTCGGGGTGCTCTCGCAGCTCGACACAGAGGCGGCGACCATTGAACGCGGCGACCTCGATCTGCAGGGCACCGTCGAGCTCGTCCGCCGGATGAACGCTGAAGACCAGCGGGTCGCCGTCGCCGTCGCCGAGCGGACGGAGGAGATCGCCCGCGCGGTTGACGGAATCACCGAGCGCTTCCGCCGCGGTGGGCGCCTCATCTACATCGGTGCGGGGACGGCGGGACGCATCGGCGTGCTCGACGCCAGCGAATGCCCGCCCACGTTCGGCACGGATCCGTCGATGGTCGTCGGCATCATCGCCGGCGGCGAGACTGCGATCCGCGCGGCCGTCGAGAACGCCGAAGACGATGCGGATGCCGCTGAGGCATCCCTGCGCGACCTCGCACTCACCGACCGCGACACGGTCGTCGGTATCTCAGCATCCGGCCGCACGCCGTACGTCGTCGGCGGCCTCGAGTACGCCCGGGGGATCGGCGCGCTCACCGTCGCGATCGCATCGAACCGCGACTCCGCCATCGGTGCCGCAGCCGAGATCCCGATCGAGGTCGTCACCGGCCCCGAATTCATCTCCGGTTCCACCCGGCTGAAGTCGGGCACAGCGCAGAAGCTCGTCGTGAACATGCTCACGACCCTGTCGATGATCAAGCTCGGCAAGACCTACCGCGGCGTCATGGTCGATCTGCTCGCCACCAACGAGAAGCTGCACGCCCGCTCGATCCGTACGGTCACCGAACTCGCCGGGGTCGGCGTCGACGAGGCGGCCGCGGCGCTGCGAGAGGCGGGGGGCTCCGTGAAGCTCGCACTGCTGACCCTCGCCAGCGGTGCCGACGTCGAACGTGCGCGGGCCGCGCTGGCCGAGGCCGGCGGCATCCTGCGTGAGGCGATCTCAGCGCTCAGTTGATCCGCACCTCGAAGCCGTCGCCGGCCGGGGAGATCTCGATCTGCGTGAGGTCGTCGACGTGATGCGCCGGGCCGAACTCGGGGGCGTGCGGCCCGACGCCGATGACGATCATGCCCGCGTCGAGTCCGGCGCGGATGCCGGCGCCGGAGTCCTCGAATACGACGCAGTCGACGGGGTCGATGCCGAGAAGGGATGCTGCGAGCAGGAACCCCTCCGGATCGGGCTTGCTGTTCGTCACTCGTTCGGCGGTGATCGCGAGTTCGGGGATGGCCAGCCCTGCGGCGCCCATCCTGGCGGTCATCAGAGCGAGGTCGGCCGAGGTGACGATGGCGTGCGGCAGGCGGGCGAGAGCACTGAGCAGTTCGGCGGCACCGGAGATCTCGAAGACGCCGTCGGTCTCGGCACTCTCGCGGGCGAGCAGCTGCTGGTTCTCGACGAGGTTGATCTCGTGGTCGCGCTCGGGCAGCAGTATCGCCATGCTCTGCCAGCCCTGGCGTCCGTGGACCGTCTTGAGCACGGTGTCTTGATCGAGGCCGTGCGGCTCAGCCCATTCCCACCAGAGGCGCTCGACGACGGCGGTCGAGTCGACGAGAGTGCCGTCCATGTCGAGGAGCGCGGCGCGGGCGGTGACGGTTGCCATGCATCCAGGCTAGCCCGGTCACGAGCGGGTTCCGACGCCGACTATTCTGGTGGCATCCCCCGATGTTCCACCCGGCAACTCGCGCGCCGGACGATCTTCGGCGCGCTCAGAACATGCAAGGACGCTGATGAACGACTTCGCGGCATATCGTGACGACTGGATGACCAAGGAAGAGCTCGCCGAGCGGATGGTTCCGCTGATCGGAGCTCTTCGCCGCGATCACGAGGTGGTGACCTCGCTGCACGGGCATCGTCTGCTGGGCCTGTCGACCACCGGCATCATCGAGATGCACGAGCGCGTCGCCCAGCTCGGCCACGAGGAACTGGCGCTGGAGGACACCCTCGCCGTGCTCGAGGCGCTGCGTGAGCTGGCGCCCGGAGCATCGTCGATCGATGTCGCACGGCTCGTCGCCGGGCGCACGGATGCCGACCTCGACGAGTACCTGCGCGAGGCCCTCGCCCCGGCGATGGGGGCGGAACCCGCCGATCCCACCGATGTCGTGCTGTACGGCTTCGGCCGCATCGGGCGCCTGCTCGCCCGCATCCTCATCGCGCACACCAGCGGCGGCAGCGGACTGCGCCTGCGCGCCATCGTCGTGCGCCGCGGTTCGGACAACGACCTCGTCAAGCGCGCGTCGCTGCTGATGCGCGACTCCGTGCACGGCCGCTTCGCCGGCTCGGTCACCGTCGACGAAGAAGCCTCGCAGATCATCGCCAACGGCACGCGCATCCAGGTGATCTACTCAGACGATCCGGCATCCGTCGACTACACGTCCTACGGCATCCAGAACGCGATCGTCGTCGACAACACCGGGCGCTGGCGCGACGAGGCGGGCCTCAGCCGCCACCTCGAGGCGAAGGGGGTCGCGCGGGTGCTGCTGACCGCTCCCGGCAAGGGGATGCTGAAGAACATCGTGCACGGCATCAACGACGCCACCATCACCCCGGAGGACCGCATCCTGTCGGCGGCATCCTGCACGACGAACGCCATCACCCCGGTACTCAAGGCCGTCGACGAGGCCTACGGAATCGTGCGCGGCCACGTCGAGACGGTGCACTCGTTCACGAACGATCAGAACCTCATCGACAACTTCCACTCCGGTGACCGGCGCGGCCGCTCGGCGGTGCTGAACATGGTCATCACCGAGACCGGCGCCGCGAAGGCCGTCGCCCGCGCGCTGCCGGAGCTCGAGGGCAAGCTCACGGGGTCGGCGATCCGTGTCCCCACCCCCGACGTCTCGCTCGCCGTGCTGCACCTGACCCTCGAGAACGCGGCGACCAAGGACGAGCTCAACGACTACCTGCGCCGGGTCTCGCTGCACTCGAAGCTGCGGCAGCAGATCGACTACGTCGAATCTCCCGAGGTCGTCTCGACGGACTTCGTCGGCTCGCACCGCGCCGGCATCGTCGACGGCCTCGCCACGATCGCGAACGACCGCGACGTCGTGCTGTACGTCTGGTACGACAACGAGTACGGCTACTCGTGCCAGGTCATCCGCGTGCTCGAGGTCATGGCCGGCTCCCACCCCGTCGTACTGCCCCCGCGTCGCGAGGTGACGCTGCAGGCGTGACCCGGCTCACCGTCTCGGAGCGGGATGTCTAGGATGAAAGCATGCCATTGAACGGGGAATATCAGCCGTCCACGTCGGACTGGGCGCGCACGCAGGCCGAGAAGTTCGAAGCATCGGCGGGCACGGAAGCCGGGTCGTTGAGGGGGATGCCGATCATCGTGCTGACGACAGTCGGCGCCAAGACCGGCGCGCTGCGCAAGACAGCTCTCATGCGCGTCGAGCACGACGGTCAGTACGCGGTGATCGCATCGCTCGGCGGTGCGCCGCAGGAGCCGAAGTGGGCGTCGAACATCCGCAAGCATCCGCACGTCGAACTGCAGGACGTCGACGTCCGGCGTGATTACATCGCTCGGGAAGTCGACGGCGAGGAGCGCGCACTGTGGTGGGACCGGGCGGTCCAGGCCTTTCCCGACTACGCCGAGTATCAGACCAAGACGGATCGCCGGATCGCGGTCTTCGTGCTGGAGCCGATCGCGGCGTGACCTGTCGTCTCGCGCTAGGGGAGATGGTTTCGGTCGGCTACGGAGTTCCATAACCGACATGGATCATCTCGCATCGCGAGGTATTGATGTCGGTGGCAGCGGGCAGGATGGGAGCATGACCCCCGGAATGCTCCGCGCAGAGCGGCTGCGCTCGCATCGGCTCACGGCTCCGGCGCGGACAGTGCTGGATGCTGCGCGCCACATGCTCGCGGTGCAGGCGCAGGAGTTCTGGGCCGGGCGCTGGGCGATCGCCGCGCGCACGACCGGTGCGCCGACGCTGCGCGCGGTCGACAGACTCTTCGACCGCGGCACGCTCATCCGTGCGTGGACTCAGCGCGGCACCCTGCACGTTCTCCCCGCCGAAGATCTGGCGTGGGTGCTAGCGGTGACGGGGGAGCGTCAGCTGCGCCTGGCCGCACCGCGATATCGCGAACTCGGGCTCGACACCGACGTGCTTGCGACGGTCGAACGGGTGCTCTGCGGTGCGCTGCGCGGTGGCAACGCGATGACACGCACCGAACTCTTCACCGTGCTCGAGAACGCCGGTATCGACCCGGCAGGTCAGCGCGGGCTGCATGCCATCCAGAACCTGGCGCTGCGTGGCATCCTCTGCCAGGGGCCGGTCGTCCCACGGCCCGGCGGCGCCTCGCGTGAGCAGCTGTTCGTGCTCACCGACGAGCACATCCGCACACCCGCTGCAGCACCGGCCGACCCCGCCGCCGAGATGTTCGTGCGCTTCATCGTCGGGCACGGACCGGCGACCGCCGAGGACTTCGCCTGGTGGGCGGGTGTCACCCTCGGAACCGCCCGCGCCGCGGCATCCGTCTCCGACCAGCGCATCCACGAGACGACGGAGGGCGTGTTCGCCGCGCGCACGCATCCGCGGCGCAGCTCGCGCGCAGCATCCGTCCTCGCCCTCGGCCCGTTCGAGGAGTACTACATCTCGTATCGTGACCGCACGATCGCCTGCCCGCCCGAGCATTTGGCCGCCGTCGGACCGGGCAAGAACGGCATGGTGCGCCCGATCCTCCTCGCGGACGGCGTCGTCGTCGGAACCTGGCGGCACTCCACCGCTGTCGGGCGGCACACCGACGACCCGGTGCCCGAGCTGCTGACTCCGGGCGGCGCGAGCGATGCGGCCATCGCCGCGGCCCTCGACCGCTACGCCGCGTTCATCACCGGATGATGCGGGAAGCTTTTCGCGGGTGTTGAGCGCCCGTAACCGGCGAAACCCTTCCCGCATGCGGGAGACAAGCTCACTCCGCCGCGTGCCGGTCGAGGAATGCGTACACCTCGCTGTCGTCGACGCCAGGGAAGGCGCCGCGGGGGAGCGGCGAGAACATGTGCATGTGCACGCGCGCACTCGGCCACGACTGGCTGCTCCACCGGTCGGTGAGATGGGGATCGGGCCGGCGGCAGCACGCTTCATCCGGGCAGGTCGACACGGTGCGATCCGGAGTGTCGCGCCCGCGCCACCAGCGTGCGTCATCGAACGGCACGCCGACGGTGACCGAGTACTCGCCGTCGCTTCCTGAACCGGTCTGCGTCGCGCACCAGAAGGTTCCGGACGGCGTGTCGGTGTACTGGTAGCGCTCGGTGGTGCGGTTCTGCTGAGTGAAGGCGGCGCGCGCCTGGAACTTGCGGCACACCGGCTGCCCTTCCACGGCGCCGGTGACATCCATCGGCAGCGGCAGATCGTCGTTCTCGTACACGCGCGTGATCGCACCGGTGTTGTCGACGCGCAGGAAGTGCAGCTTCATGCCCAGGTGCTCGGTCATGAGGTTGGTCATCCGCATACCGGCCGCCTCGTGCGTCACACCGAACGCGTCGCGGAAGTCTTCCACGGCGAGGTTGCGGTCCTTCTTCGCCTGCTGCAGGAAGGCGACCCCCGCCGTCTCGGGGATCAGGCACGCCGCGGCGAAGTAGTTGATCTCCAGCCGCTGTTGCAGGAAGTCGGCGTAGTCGGTCGGCGGCGTGTGCCCGAGCAGGCGGTGCGCCATCGCCTGCAGCGCCATCGAGCGCAGTCCGTGACCGCCGGGGATGGATGCCGGGGGCAGATAGATCCTGCTGTTCTCGAGGTCCGTGACCGAGCGCGTGGAATGGGGCAGGTCGTTGACATAGAGCAGCTCGAAGCCGAGCTGCTGAGCCATGATGATCACGGTGCGGTGGGTGAGCGCCCCGCTGACGTGCCCGGCGGCCTTGAGCTGCTTCTCGGCGAGCTTCTCGATGTCGCCGATGTAGTTGCTCTGCGCGCGCATGCGCAGGCGCAGTTCGGTGTTCGCCCGGCGTGCCTCCTCCGGCGTCGCGATGGCCTCGCGTTCGCGGCGCTGCAGTTCGCGATGGAGCCCCAGGATCGCCTCGATCGTCTCGTCGGGCATCCCCTTCGATACCCGCACCGGCGTGATGCCGAGTTGGCGGAACACCGGGCTCGCCTGCGCGTTCTCGAGTTCGATCTCCAGGGCGGCGCGCCGGTTCGGCGGCTCATCCGAGATCAGATCAGGAACTTCGGTTCCGGTGGCCTGGGCGATCGCCTGCAGCAGTGAGAGCTTCGGCTCGCGCTTGCCGTTCTCGATCAAGCTGAGCTGGGAACCGGCGACACCCACCTTCGCGCCGAGTTCGTCGAGGGTGAGCCCCTGAGACACACGGTGGTGCCTGATGCGATGACCGAGGGTCGTGAGATGGAGGCCCGTGTTCATTCCTTGAGCATACCGAAAGAAACGCACTTCTTTAGAACGAAATCGACCGAAAGTGCGCGTGTTGGTTGCTCAGAATGGATGCAGACACCGATCTCTTCGATCCTCAAGGAGCAGTCATGGCTATGGTCGAGACCTTCACATCTCGCGTTCGGGCAGTCGCCCCGGTGCGTTCGCTGGGCGCCGCTCCGACGTATGACACTGCGGAGATGGCCGAGCTCAAAGCCTGGGTCGAAGAGATCCGCGAACTCACCCAGCCTGCCGCAGTGCACTGGGTCGACGGCTCGGCGGCCGAGAACGACGCTCTGCTGCGCGGTCTTGTCGACGAGGGCAAGCTGATCAAGCTCAACCCCGAGTGGCGCCCCGGCTCGTACCTGGCGCGCTCGCACCCCAGCGACGTCGCACGCACCGAGGCGCGCACCTTCATCGCCTCCGAGCAGGAGAAGGATGCCGGCCCCACGAACAACTGGGCAGACCCCGCCGACATGCGCGCCAAGATGACCGAGATCTTCGAGGGGTCGATGCGCGGTCGCACGATGTACGTCGTGCCGTTCTCGATGGGCGCCGTGGGCGGGCCTCTCTCGCACATCGGGGTGCAGATCACCGACAGCGCCTACGCCGTGGCATCCATCGGCATCATGACCCGCGTCGGCGACGCCGTCACCCGTCAGATCGCCGAGGGCGCCCCGTGGGTCAAGACGGTGCACTCCGTCGGCGCCCCGCTCGCCCCGGGCGAGCAGGATGTCGAGTGGCCCTGCAACGACGACAAGTACATCGTGCACTTCCCCGACTCGCTCGAGGTGTACTCCTACGGCTCGGGCTACGGCGGCAACGCGATCCTCGCCAAGAAGTGCTTCGCGCTGCGCATCGCCTCGGTGATCGCCCGCGACGAGGGCTGGCTGGCCGAGCACATGCTGCTCATCCGCGTCATCGACCCGAACGGTAAGGCGTACCACGTGGCCGCTGCGTTCCCCTCGGCCTGCGGCAAGACGAACCTCGCGATGCTCCGCCCGAACATTCCCGGCTGGAAGGTCGAGACGCTCGGCGACGACATCGCATGGATCCGTCCCGGCGAAGACGGTCGCATGTGGGCCATCAACCCTGAGGCCGGCTTCTTCGGCGTCGCACCTGGCACCGGCGAGTCGACAAATGTCACTGCGATCGAGACCCTCTGGGGCAACACGATCTTCACCAACGTCGCGCTCCGTCCCGACGGCGACGTGTGGTGGGAGGGGCTGACCGACACGCCTCCGGCGAACCTCATCGACTGGGAGGGCAACGACTGGACGCCGGACTCCGGGCGCCCCGCCGCGCACCCGAACTCGCGCTTCACCGTCGCGGCAGCGCAGTGCCCGCAGATCTCGGACGACTGGGAAGAAGCGGTCCCGCTCGACATCATCCTGTTCGGCGGCCGCCGGGCGAGCAACGTCCCCCTCGTAGTCGAGGCCACCGACTGGACGCACGGCGTCTTCCTCGGCTCGACCATCTCGTCTGAGCGCACCGCTGCGGCCGAGGGCACCCTCGGCGAGCTGCGCCGCGACCCGTTCGCGATGCTGCCGTTCTGCGGCTACAACATGGGGGACTACTTCGCGCACTGGCTCAAGGTCGGCCGGTCCCTGCGCTTCGACCGTGCACCGCGGATCTTCCAGGTCAACTGGTTCCGTCGCGGCGCCGACGGCCGGTTCCTGTGGCCCGGCTTCGGCGACAACGCCCGCGTGGTCGACTGGCTCATCCGCCGCATCAGCGGTGAGGTCGCCGCCGTCGACAGCCCGATCGGCCGGCTGCCCCTCACGGAGGACCTCAACCTCGACGGCATCGAGATCCCGAGTGAGGACCTCGACGAGCTCTTCAGCGTCGACCCCGCCGCGTGGCAGCAGGAGGCCGATTCGACCGAGGCGTTCTACGACACCTTCGGTGAGACACTGCCGGCGGCCCTGCGCACCGAGCTCGCCTCGCTGCGCTACCGACTCGCGCAGGCGCAGTAAGCGCCGCGCACCAGACCCGCGGCGGCGGGATGGCAGGGACAGACCCATGGCTGAGTGGTCCCGTCATCCTGCCGCCGCGAGATAGCCGGGCCTGTCCCGTTCTGCGGACGTTTCGGGGGAATCAGTCTGCAGAACGGGACAGCGTCCGCACCTCCGCGACCTCTCGCGCACCGGTCCCCGAGCGGGTCGTTGAGCGAGCGGAGCGAGACGAAACGGGCTGAGCGAGTCGAAGCCCTCCCACCCCGAACGCTACGCCAGCAGCTGATGGCGGGCGAGATCCCGGTACAGCGGGGTCGACTCGATGAGCTCGGCGTGCGTGCCGCTGCCCACGACCTCGCCACCCTCGAGCACGACGATCAGGTCGCTGTCGACGACGGTCGAGAGCCGGTGCGCGATCACCACCAGCGTGCGGTCGGCAGAGACCGCGTCGATCGCCTCGCGCATGCGCTTCTCGTTGACGCCGTCCAGCGACGACGTCGATTCGTCCAGCAGCAGGATCGGCGCCTCTGTCAGCAGCGCTCGCGCGATCGCGAGACGCTGGCGCTCGCCGCCCGAGAGCATCACGCCGTCTTCGCCGACGGGGGTTTCGAGCCCGAGCGGATCGCGTTCCAGCACGTCGCCGAGGTTGACAGCCTGCAGGACTCGCGCGCAGTCGGCGTCTGTGGCCTCAGGCGAGGCAAGGCGCAGGTTGTCCGCAAGGGTACCGGCGAGGGTCGGGGCGTCTTGCTCGACGTAGCCGAAGTTCGCCCGCAGCTCGGCGCGCGGGTAGGTGCGGATGTCATGGCCGTCCAGGCGGATCGATCCGCCCGTGGGGTCGTAGAAGCGCTCGATGAGCGAGAGGATCGTGCTCTTGCCCGCGCCGCTCGGCCCGACAAGAGCCACCCGCGCCCCGCGCGGGACGTCGAAGGAGACGCCACGGAGGACGTCGCGGTCGGTCTGCGTCGCAGCATCCACCGCTTCCTCGGCGCGTTCGAGGTGGGCATCGACGAGGACCGTGCGCGCCTCTTTCGCGGCCGATTCGCGTGCCGCGACGACGGCGTCGGGGTAGCGGAAGCGCACGTCGTGGAACGACAGGGCGGGAAGGGACGGCCCCGGCTCGCCCGCCGGTGCGACCGATGCGGCGATCGCGGCATCCTCCTGATCCTCGGTCGGCAGATCAAGCACCTCTTGGATGCGACCGAGCGCACCCAGCGCCTGGTTCACCGAGGTGATCGCACCGAACGTCGTCGCCAGCGGCATGAGCATCATGAACAGGAACATCACGAAGGTGACCAGCGATGCCACCGTAATGGCACCGGCGGCCACACGGAAACCGCCGACGCCGAGCACCGCGAGCAGCGAAAGCTGCAGGGCGACGCCAGAGATCGGCACGACGAGCGCCGAGACCTTCGCGATGCGCACGCCGATGCCGTACGCGTCGCGTGCGATCCCGGATACAGCATCCGTCTCGCGCTCGGTCGCACCCGACGCGCGCACGGTGCGGATCGATGAGGCCGCGCGCTCGACGGCCGAGGCGAGTTCGCCGACCTTGACCTGCTGAGCCGTCGACGCCGTGCGGATCCGGCCGCCCAGCAGCACGACGACCGTCAGCGAGGCCCCCACGACCACGACGATGATCAGCAGCAGAATCGGGTCGATGAGCAGCATCGCGATGAGCGCTCCGATGAACATCAGGGCACTGCCGACGGCATCGGCCAGGCCCTGGGTGAGCACCGCGTACAGCAGTGTCGTGTCGGTGCCGACGCGCGAGACGAGATCGCCGGTTCGGCGCGCGTCGAACTCACGGATCGGCAGGTGCAAGATGCGGGCGATGAGCTGCCGGCGGCTGGAGTGCACGACGGCGGTGCCGGTGCGCTGCAGCAGATAGTGCTGATAGCCCGAGATGACCGACGAGATGATCACGAACGCGACCAGTGCCCACACCAGCATCCCGAGGGTCTTGCCTTCTTGGACGAACGAGATCACTTGACCGACCAGCAGCGGCTGTACGAGCGAGGTCGCGGCGCCGATGACGCTGAGCACGGCGACGACGATCAGCGTGCGCTTGTGCTCGAAGAGAAAGGGGAGGAGCTGGCGGAAAGTGGCGCGCGGGCCGTCCTGCGGCGCACCGCGTCCGCGCCGGCGAGTGGGCGCCGTACGAGACATGCGAGACCTCGATCTGAAGAAAAGGGGTTACCTACGACCGTACTTCCTGTGCGGGGCCCGCTTGACCTGTTGTGAACGCGTGAGTTATCCACAGATGACGTCCACGAGCGGCTCAAGGAGTGTGCCGCCGCGGAACGGATGAGCCTGTCCGACTATGTTGCCCGTCAGTTGACCGAACTCGTCCGTTTCCGAACCAATGCCGAGATCGTCGCTGCCGCGCGGGAGCGGACGGCGCGGCGTGGGCGCACGCTGACGCCGGAGCAGATTCTCGAGGCGCGCGACGCCGCGCGTGCCGCGGGGCTCGACATCGAAGTGCTCTCATCTCTTCGGCGAAAGACGCTTCGCGGAGAAATCCCCGCGAGTGATGCCAGGGAGGCTCTCGACACCCTCGCTCTCTTGGAGGTCGAGCGTCATCCTCTGCATGGCCTGCTGTCGCGGATCTGGCAGATGCGAAGCGAGATCTCTGCATACGACGCGGGGTACGTCGCGCTCGCCGAGGCGTTGGACCTTCCTTTGCTGACGCTCGATCGGAAGCTCGCCAGGACCGCCGAGCGCTACTGCGACGTGATCGTCCCGTGACGTCCGACACAATGGGGTGATGTCACGAAAGCTCCTCCTCGGTGACCGGGTCGCGGTACTCTCGCCCGCGTTCGCCGCTCCTGCCGTCGCACCCGCGCTGCACGAGCAGGCGCTGCGGCGGCTGACCGAGCTGACCGGCCTCATTCCGGTCGAGTATCCGACCACGCGCGACCTCGATGCCTCGCCCGAGGCCCGCGCGGCTGACGTCAATGCCGCGTTCGCCGATCCGAGCATCCGTGCGATCCTCGCGACGATCGGGGGAGACGACCAGATCCTCGTCGTCCCGCACCTCGACGCCGCGCTCGCGCAGGCCGACCCGAAGCCGTTCCTCGGGTACAGCGACAACACGAACATCCTGAACTGGCTGTGGCGGCTCGGGATCCCCGGCTTCTACGGTGGCTCGACCGCCGTGCACCTCGGGCCCGGCCCCGCCGTCGATGACGTGCACCTCCGGTCGCTGCGAGCCGCGCTCCTCGACGGTGGTGAGCTCGAGCTCACCGAACCCGGGGAGTCCGAGGACGTCGGCAAGCGCTGGACGGATCCGCGTGCGCTGAGCGCATACGGCGACCGCATCCCGACCGAGCCCTGGGTGTGGGCGGGCCCTGCCGCGCGCGTCGAGGGGCGCACGTGGGGCGGTTGCCTCGAAGTGATCGACCAGCTCGCCCTCGCCGGGCGACTCCCCGCGGCCTCCGATCTGGAGGGCACGATCCTGCTCATCGAGACGAGCGAGGAGCGCCCCGCGGCATCCTGGGTCGGCCGCTGGATGCGGGGGCTCGGGGAGCGCGGAATCCTCTCGGCCGTCGCGGGGGTCGTCGTCGCGCGTCCGCCGGTGAGTGACTTCGATTTCCATCCGTCAGCTGCCGAAGCCGACGCGCTCCGCGCAGCGCAGCGAGACGTCGTCTTGGAGACGGTGGCCAAGTACAACCCGGATGCCGTCACCTGTGTCGGCGTGCCGTTCGGCCACACCCGGCCGCAGTGGATTGTGCCCTACGGCGGCCGAATCGTGCTCGACGGCGCCGTACGACGGGTATTCGCCGGCTACTGAGCCCGGTCTACAGCTCGGCGCTCTGCGCCAACCCGAGGTCGGCCTCGTAATCGTGGTCCTTGGTCTCCGGTGTGAAGATCAGCGCGATGAAGGTCAGTACGCCCATGGCCGACAGATAGACGCCGACGAGCCAGGGAGCACCACCGGTCGCGGACCACAGCGCAACCGCGATGAACGGCGCGACGGCGGCGCCGAGGATCGACGACACGTTGTACGAGATCGCAGACCCCGAGTACCGCACGTTGGTCGGGAACAGCTCGGGGAGCATCGCGCCCATCGGGCCGAATGTGGTGCCCATCAGCATGAACCCCAGGATGAGGAACGCCTGCGTCAGCGCGCCGGTGAACTTCGGGTCGGCCTGCGGAAGCAGGAATAGATTGAACGTCAGGCCGAAGACGATGATCGCCCCCGTGATCCACAGCAGCAGCTTGCGGCGCCCGATGGCATCGGCGATCGGCCCGGAGAGCAACGTGAAGATGCCGAAGAACACGACGCCGACGATCTGCATGAGCACGAAATCGGTGTATCCGAATCCGGAGCCGGGCACGTCGGCATCGGTCTGAGCGGTGCCGTAGGTGAGCGTGAAGTTCGTCATCAGGTAGAACAGCACGTAGGTTGCCAGCATGATGAACGTGCCGAGGATGAGCTGCTTCCAGTAGTGGCGGAAGACCGTGACGAGCGGCATCTTGCGGATGGTTCCGCTTTCGCCGGCCTTCTTGAACGTGTCGGACTCGACGAGCTTGAGCCGCACCCACAGGCCGATGATCACCATGACGGCCGAGAACAGGAACGGGATCCGCCAGCCCCATGAGAGGAACGCCTCGGACTTCAGCGCCGGGTCCTCGGCGTGCGGCAGCAGCCAGTTGATCGCCAGGAAGATGAAGTTCGCGATGATGAAGCCGATCGGGGCGCCCAGCTGCGGGAACGATCCGTACCAGGCACGTTTTCCCTTCGGGGCGTTCTCGGTCGCCACGAGAGCAGCCCCCGACCACTCGCCGCCGAGAGCGAAGCCCTGCGCGAGGCGCAGGACGAGGAGCAGAAGCGGGGCCACCCAGTTGATCTGCTGGAACGTCGGCAGCACTCCGATGAGGACCGTCGCGATGCCCATCGTGAGGAGGGATGCCACGAGCGTGGCCTTGCGGCCGTACTTGTCACCGAAGTGGCCGAACACCATCGCGCCGATGGGACGGGCGACCATTGCCGCGCCGAACACAGCGAAGGATGCCAGCAGCGAGGCGGTCTCGTTATCGCTCGGGAAGAACAGGATCGGGAAGACGAGGACTGCGGCCGTCGCGTAGGCGTAGAAGTCGTAGAACTCGATCGTGGTGCCGACGAGGCTGGCGGTGATGACGCGCGAGCGCGGGTTGGCGGGTTTGACGGCGGTGCTCACCATACTCCTTGACGTTCGGGCGCTCGTAGACGAGCACCCGGGGGAGTTTACGCCTCTGGCGGGTGCGCTTCGCGACGGTTGCCGCGTGTTACTGCCAGAGAACCGCGATTCCGGCGTTGACGAGCGTCAGGATGCCGACCAACCAGAACATCGCCGGGGGGACGCCGCCGGACTTGCGCTGCTTGGACAGCCCGATCCCGAGGAGGGCCCCGATGATCAGCAGGATCACGAGCTTCGTGCCGATCTTGGCGTAGTTCATGGACCCATCGATGCCCCACGGTGCGGCAAGGATCAGCCCGGCGACCGCGGCGATCGCCATTCCGGTGTTCATCAGGCGCGTGAACTCACGCTTCCCGCCGAAGGCCTGCACGGCCCAGGAGCCGAAGAGGGTGGCGAAGCCGATGAGGTGGATGAACACGACGACATGCCGAAGAATCTCCATGCGGTCAGGCTAGTCTCGCCGCCGTCCGGGCGCTAGAAAGGCGAGCCTCACCCGCGCAGCGCCGTGATGACCAGGGCGGTCCGCAGCGCGGCATCCGCCGCCTCCGCGCCCTTGTCCTCCTTCGATCCTTCGAGTCCTGCCCGGTCGAGGCCCTGCTGCTCATCGTCGAGGGTGAGCACGCCGAAGCCGACCGGCTTGCCGGCATCCAACGAGACGCGCGTGAGCCCGTCGGTGGTCGCGGCCGACACGTACTCGAAGTGCGGTGTGCCGCCGCGGATGATCACGCCCAGGGCGACCACGGCATCCGCGCCACCGGCGAAAGCCGCCTGCGCAGCGACCGCGAGCTCGAACGATCCCGGAACACGCACGGTCTCGTATGCCGCGCCGGATGCTGCGAGCACGCGCTCGGCCCCGGCGATCAGTCCGTCTGTGATCACATCGTGCCAGGTTCCGGCGATGACGACCACCTTCAGGCTGGTGCCATCGATCTTCTCGTGGGCGGACGGTGCTCCTGCGCCGCTCATGCGTTCTCCTTCCCCTGCGCGAGGGCGGCCGCAAGCTCGGCCTCGCCGATGATGTGGCCCATACGGTCGCGCTTGGTTTCGAGGTACTGATGATTGTTGGGTCCAACGCCGACGATCAGCGGCACCTGCTCGATGACGTCGAGACCGAGTTCGCGCAGCTTCGTGGCCTTGTCGGTGTTGTTCGTGAGCAGGCGGACTCTCGAGATGCCGAGATCGCTGAGGATGCCGGCCGCAGCCGCATACTCGCGCGCATCAGCAGGCAGGCCGAGTGCGAGGTTCGCGTCGACGGTGTCGAGCCCCTCCTCCTGCAGACTGTAGGCGCGCAGTTTGTTGATGAGTCCGATGCCGCGTCCCTCGTGCCCGCGCATGTAGATGACTACACCGCCGTCCTGCTCGATGGCGTCCAGGGCCGCATCCAGTTGCGGCCCGCACTCGCACTTCAGCGAGCCGAACGCCTCACCGGTCAGGCACTCGGAGTGCACGCGCACCAGCGCCGTCTCACCGGGCTCGCCGGAGACGACCGCGATGTGATCGGTGCCGGTCACGCGGTCCTTGTAGGCGAGAAAGCGGAAGACGCCGTGGTCGGTCGGCACGGTGGCATCCGCTCGCAGGCTGACCCGGCGCTTGCCGGCGCGCGACGACGTCACGGGACCGTCGAGCGGATCTGTCTTGTTGAGGTGCGCGATGAGCTGTTCGATCGTGATGACCGGCACGCCGTCGCGGGCGCCGAGCTCCTTGAGCCCGGGCAGACGCATCATGCTGCCGTCCTCGGCGACGACCTCGGCGATCGCACCCACCGGCTGCAGGCCCGCGAGCTTCATGAGATCGACAGCGGCTTCGGTGTGGCCGCCGCGCTCGCGCACGCCGCCGTCCACAGCGCGCAACGGCAGGACGTGGCCGGGCCGGATGACGCTCGTCGACGTCGAGGCCGGGTTCGCGAGCACATTCAGTGTGTGCGCGCGGTCGGAGGCGCTGATGCCGGTCGTGACGCCCTCGGCGGCGTCGACGCTCACCGTGTAGGCGGTGGAGCGGGCGTCCTCGTTGGCCTCGACCATCGGCGGCAGGTTCAGGTGATCGGCGAGGTCGGACGGCATCGGGGCGCAGATGAACCCCGACGACCAGCGCACCGTCCACGCGACCCACTCCGGGGTGGCGAGCTCGGCCGAGAGGATGACGTCGCCCTCGTTCTCGCGGTTCTCGTCGTCGGCGACGATGACGGGGCGGCCTGCACGCAGCGACTCGAGAGCTTCTTCGATGGTGGAAAGGCTCATCTCGAGCCTCCTTCCGAGACGGCCCGGAACGCCAGGAGGCGCTCGACATGACGGGCGAGAATGTCGGTTTCCAGATTGACGCGGTCTCCGACGACACGGCCCCCGAGGGTCGTGGCGGTGAGCGTCTCAGGGATGAGCGAGACCTCGAGCCAGGCGTCGGCATCGGTCGGGTCGCTCACGGCGCTGACCGTGAGCGAGATGCCGTCGATCGAGATCGAGCCCTTGTCGACGACGACGGGAGCGAGGTCGGCGGGGATCGCGACGCGCAGCACGCTCCACTGATCGCCGGGGCGCACCTCGACGATCGTGCCGGCGCCGTCGACATGGCCCTGGACGATGTGCCCGCCCAGGCGCGCGCCGACCGGCATCGCCTTCTCGATGTTGACCTGGGTGCCGACGGAAGCCGTGGCCAGTGCCGACACGTCGAGCGTCTGCTTCATCACATCCGCGTCGAAGGTGTCGGGCCCGGATCCCACCACGGTGAGACAGACCCCCGAGACGGCGATCGACTCGCCGTGCACGGCATCCTGCGCGGCTTTCGGAGCGCGGACGGTCAGACGCCAACCGTCGCCGGACGGCGCGATGGCGGTGATCTCGCCGATCTCCTCGATGATTCCGGTGAACATCAGCGGACTCCCTTGCTGTCTTCTGATCGGGCGATCGCGAGCAGATCGGGGCCGAGCGGCACCCATTCGTCGATCGTCAATCGGTGGGCGGCGTCGATCGTGGGGACGCCGATGTCGGTGAGTGCCAGGCGCTCGCCGCCGAGCAGCACCGGTGCGATGTACGCCAGGATGCTGTCGGCGAGGCCGGCGGCGATGAACGCGCTCGCGAGCGTCGGCCCGCCTTCGACGAACACGCTCTGGATGCCGCGGGCATGGAGATCCCGGGTGATGGCCTGCAGGTCGTGGGTGTCGAAGAAGAGCGGTTCGTGCGGGTGGCGGCGCACCGCGGCATCCGCCGGTGTCTCTCGCGACCCGATGACGACCGGGACCGGCTGGCGCGCATGGAGCGCGTCGCCGTCGCGGGCGGTGAGGGCCGGGTCGTCGGCGAGCACGGTGCCGGTGCCCACGACGATCGCGTCGGCGATAGCCCGGCGGCGGTGCACGTCGGCTCGCGCTTCGGGCCCGGTGATCCACTGGCTGGTGCCGTCGGAAGCTGCGGCGCGGCCGTCGAGGCTCTGCGCCCATTTCACGGTGATGTGCGGGCGGCCCCGCCGCTGCGCGCTCAGCCAGTCTGCAATGAGAGCGGTTGCGGCATCCGCCTGCTCGCCGGCTTCGACCTCGACACCGGCGGCGTACAGGCGTTCTGTACCGCCGCCGGAGACGGCGCCGGGGTCGTCGAGAGCGTAGACGACGCGGGAGACTCCGGCGTCGATGAGGGCGAGAGCGCAGGGGCCGGTGCGACCGGTGTGGTTGCAGGGCTCGAGGGTGACGACCGCGGTCGCGCCGCGGCCCGCACCGTCTGCGAGATGAGACAGGGCATCGATCTCGGCATGCGGCGTGCCCGCACCCCGATGCCAGCCCTCAGCGAGGACGTCGCCGGCGGGGGAGAGGATGACGGCGCCCACCTGCGGATTGATTCCGCGCGGACCGCGGACCGCAAGTGCGAGCGCACGCGTCATCGCGCGGCGTTCCGCCTGGGTCACTGCCATCCGTCGTCCTTCGTCCTGACCCCGGGGATGACAGTATGCGCGTCGCCGCGCATCGTGCTGCCTCCCTTCCGGACTAGTGGGATCTCTCCCACATCACCGTCGGTCCCGGAATTTCACCGGATCAGCACGTCGGAAAACCGACGCGCTCGCGGACTGTCACCGCCGGTTCGGATTCACACCGACCCCGGAGCACGTTGATGCTCAGTGTAGTCAACGCGTGAGCGCGTGATTCATTCCGCGTCGTTGGAGACTGCACACACGCCGGCGACGGCATCCAACGAGCGCGCCAGAACGGGGCGCGGATTAAGCGCGTAGCGGCCATCGCCGAAGAGCTCGATCGTGGCGGCACCCAGGTAACCCTGACGATCAAGCGCTGTCACGATGTCACCGAGCGGCAGGCACCCGTCGCCCCAAGCGAGGTGGCCGGTGGGTGACCCATCGATCAGATGAACGTGCCGCACTCGGTCACCGAGCGCGGCGAAATAGTCATCGATCGAATCCCCTGCGGCATTCGCAGCCACGGTGTCGAGCACGACGCCGAGCGCAGGAGAGGCCACCTGCGAGAGCATCAACGCGGCGTCATCCGCCGTGACGACCAGATTCGATTCCACGCGCTGCAGCGGTTCGAGAACGCAGTCGAGGCCGAGCGCGGCCGCATACGCGGTGATCTCGCCCAGGCTGTCGGTGGCGCGAATCCACGCCGAGCGCCGGGGCTCGTCTTCCTGGCCTCTGCCGGAGGTCAGGAGCAGCCTTTGGGCGCCCAGTTCGATGGCGAGCTGTGCGGCGCGGTGGAAGGTCGAGATGCTCGCCGCCCGCCAGGTGTCATCGGCCGCAGCGATATTCACGGGATACATCACCTGCTCCGGTGTGAAGCACACGATCTCCAGACCACGATCGGCCGCCAGCGAACGAATGCTGCGCGCATCGCCGTCACTGAGCAGGTCCACGTGCGCGTGCGGCGCGACACCCCACAGCTCGACCTGCGTTCGATCGAGCGCGGCGAGGTCGTCGAAGCACTGTTCCAGCGAATGGTGCTGATAGGCGAAATTGGATCCGCACACGCGATCGACGAGCACGGACGTCACTTCCCGATTCCCTCGGATAGGCCCTTGATGAAGTACCGCTGGCTCGCGAAGAACATGACGATGATCGGGAGGGCGGCCACGACCATTCCCGCGAACACGACCGGGTAGTCCGTGCCGTGTTTGCTCATCAGGCTGGTGAGGCCGACCGGCAGGGTCTGAACGGTCGTACCGCTGGTGAACACCATCGCGAACAGGTATTCGTTCCACGCGAACAGAACGTGCAGGATCACCGTGGATATGATGATCGGCTTGCTCATCGGCAGCGTGATGCGCCAGAACGTCATCCACCGGCTCGCGCCATCCATCTCTGCGGCTTCATCCACCTCACGCGGCAGGTCGATCATGTAGGCGCGAATGAGGAATGTGGTGAACGGGATGCGGAACGCGGTGTAGAGGATCAGCAGCGCCCAGAACGTGTTGTACAGCCCCATCGCCTGGAACATACGCACAAGCGGGACGAGTGCGACCGCGGGTGCCAGCATGAGACCACCCAGGATGACGAAAGACGCTGATCGACCGAAGGGCATTCTGACGCGGGTGAGACCGTACGCCGCCCACGCACTGATGAACACGGTCGCGATCGTGGAGGTGACCGTCACGAGCACGCTGGCCATGAGGTAGTCGCTGACTCCGCGATTCCATGCGTCGGCGTAGTTCTCCCAGTCGAGCTGCAGCGGGAGCGCGAAGGGATTGCCGAACAGCTCGGTGTTCGTCTTGAAACCGTTGAGGACCATCCACAGCAGCGGATAGATCACGACGACGGCGAGGGCGAGCAGGAACGACCAGAGGAAGACACGACCGATTGCGGCGACGAATCCGGTGCGGGACATCAGAAATCCACTTTCTTGCGTCGGGTGTACCAGAGTTGTCCGAGCGCGATCACGAGTGTCACGAAGAAGATGACGGTGGCGATCGCCGCGGCGTATCCGAAGTCGTTGCGAACGAATCCGCTTCGGTACAGCCACGTCGCCAGCACCTGCGTCGAGTTGTTGGGCCCGCCGGTCGTCATCACCATCACTTCGTTGAAGACCTGGAACGCGCCGGATACGGTGACGATGACCATGAGTCCGGTCATTTCGCGTACGAGAGGAACTGTGACGTGGAAGAACCGTCGTACGGCGCCGATGCCATCGAGAGCTGCCGCTTCGTACAGCTCCGTCGGCACGCGCTGAATGGCGACGGCGAACAACAGAGTGCAGTAGCCGAAGCCCTGCCATTGGCTCATCGCGATGATCGAGACCATCGCGGTCGATTCTTGGCCTAGCCAGGGCTGTGTGAGCGCATCCAGGCCCACCGCATCGAGAGCGTGATTGAGGAGCCCGAGATTGGGTTCGTAGATGAAGTAGAAGAGCAGGCCCGCGACCGTGAGCGAGACCGCGGAGGGAACGAAGTAGATCGCTCGAAGAGC
The DNA here is from genome assembly GCF_052102115.1 of Microbacterium sp. GTDB lineage: Bacteria > Actinomycetota > Actinomycetes > Actinomycetales > Microbacteriaceae > Microbacterium. The sequence continues at coordinate 45,652 of NZ_JBQDVP010000001.1, read as the reverse complement.
CTGCCGCCAGCGCGTGCTCCTCAGGCTCTCGATCATCGCGGCCAGAACGAGCGCACCTCCCACTTGGAAGACGATCGAGAGCACCGCGTAAAGGATGTTGTTTCCCAGCGACGTCCAGAACACCGGGTCGTGGGCGAGCTTCTCGTAGTTCTTCAGCCCGACGAACTCCGATGCCCCGGAGTAGATGTCCCACTCCTGCGTCGAGAACACGAGGTTCTGCACGAGTGGCAGGTAGACGAAGACGCCGAGCACGACGAGCGCCGGCAGCACCCACGCCAGCGACACCAGACGTCTGGCCGTGCCACGTGCCGCGCGCCCGCCCGCGCGCCCGCCTCTGCCGGACGTGACGATGGCTTCAGTGAGCGTCGGGGGCTGACGCAGGCCGGCCCCCGACGGCACCTCAACGGGCCGAGTCGTTGGCCGCTCGGACACTGTCGAGCACTTCCTCCGCGCTGGTGCTGCCGCTGATGATGGCTTCGCCGCCGGCAAGCCAGGCATCGGCGACTTCGGGAACGGTCACGGTGTCGAGCCAGCCGATCAACTGGGACGCCTCGTTGACCAGAGTGATGCCTTCGAAGACTGCCCGACTCGAGGTCTCTTCCGTGACGGCGCCCACGACGGCGCTCGGCTGCCCGTACGGGGCCGCAGAGAGTGCACCGGCGTTCTCGGGTTGGGTGACGAACTTCATGAAGTCCACCGCGAGCGCAGCTTGCGGGGAACGTGCGTTCACCAGGTAGCCCTCGGGGGCACCCTCGATCGCCCCGAGGTCGCCCGCGGCGCCCTCGGGTGCGGGCAGAGGGAAGAGACCGAAGTCATCGGTGGTGAGCGTGGAGCCGTCCGCGGTGACCGTGTCGAATTCAAGGACCTCTTGGTAGTACATGGCCGCTCGCCCGCCTGCGAGCGCCTCTTGCGCGGTCGTGTACAGAACACCGTTCGTGCCGTTTCCGGAGTCGGTGCACTCATTCACGAGGGTATGAAGCTGTTCGAGGGACTCGACGTAGCCCGGATCATTCCATTCCGCCTTCTCGGGATCGAAATCATCCCGGAGCACATCACTGGGAACGTTGTAGGCGAACAGCTGCTGCAGGTAGTGCAGTGCAGGCCAGCCGTCCTTGTTGCCGAAGGCGATGGGCTCGTACCCCGCGTCACGCAGCGGTGCGCACGTGTTGATGAGTTCGTCGAATGTCGTCGGTACATCCACGCCTGCCGCTGTGAAGGCGGTCTTGTTGTATCCCATGAACTTGCCGTTGTTGTAGAGCGGAATCCCGTAATACTTGCCGTCGCTCTCGAAGGCGGACAACGACGCTTCGCCGAAGCGATCACCCCACTCGGTGCCGGGCGCGATCTGGTCCGTCAGGTCGGCGGCGAGACCTCCGTCGATGAAGTTCTGGGCCCAATCACCCGTCCAGGTGAAGTAGATGTCGGGTAGCGCCTGCGAGGCCGTGAGGGTCTTGGTCTTGTCCTTCACCGACTGATCGGTCTCTTGGATGAGTTCGATCTCGACATCGGGATGCTCGGCGTTGTAGGCGGCAGCGAGATCTTCGAAATAGGTCTGGAGTGGATCGCCTCCGAATTTCGTCAGGATCGACAGCTTGCCCTCATACACCGGCTCGGCGTTGATATCCGCAGTCGGAGCGGGGGTACTGCCGGCACAGCCGGCGAGAAGGAGGGCGGATGCCGCGACGGCCGCGGCGATCGGGAGGGGGCGAGTCAAGCGCATGGTCTGCCTCTCTGCAGTGCGGACGTGTTCCGCGTGGGTCGCGGGTACTGATCCGCCATGGAAATGTCGGTGCGTGCTTGTCGAGTGAGTGTAGCGAAAACCTGGTACCGGTACCAGTGTCAATTTTTCGAATAGTCGATCCGAGTCAGATCTGGCCCTAGAGCAATAGTTGACTGGTGCGCATTCCATGTGTCAGCATTTGGTCACACCTGATACCGGTACCACATTGCCACGGGCGAGATTCGACGCCCACACGAAAGGATCGATGATGCTCAAGTTCGACGAGAACGCTTTTCGCAACCAGATCGCCAGCGCGGTCGCGCTGCGTCCGCAGATCGAGGATCTGGTCGAGATGCTCCTCGCGAAGGGGATCGACAATGTGCTGCTCGTGGGAGCAGGCGGTACCTACAGCCAGATGTGGCCGTACGAGCTGATGGCGCGAGAGCGGTCCACACTCCCCGTTCGCTCTGCCATAGCGGCAGAGCTCGTCGTGACCGGCGATGCGCTCCTCGGAGAACGCACCGCTGCGGTGTTCACCTCTGTCACCGGGACGACTGAAGACGTCATCCGCGCCATGGAGTACGTCACCGCTGCCGGTGCGACGACGATCTCGTTCACCGGAGCCGCGGATTCACCCATCGCGACTGCTGCACATCACGCGCTCGTCTCTGAGCCGAAGACCTGGCCGTTCGACATGCAACTGCTTCTGCTGATCGGTCGGCTGCTGGACAAGCGCGGGGAGTTCGACGGATATGCCTCGCTTGCCGATGAACTCGTGCATCTTCCGGATGCCCTCGTCGCCGCAGCCGAGCAGGCGGAGCCGCTCGCAGCGGCCTTCGCCGAGGCTCACGCGGATACCGACTACTACTTCCTCATCGGGGGCGGCCCGCTCTGGTCGTTCGCGTATCTGTACTCGATGTGCATCCTCGAAGAGATGCAGTGGCTGCGCACGACGCGCGTGCACAGCGCTGAGTTCTTCCATGGCTCTCTCGAGTTGCTCGAGGACGACACCTCGGTGATCATCTTCCAGGGGGAGGACCGGACGCGACCGCTGACCGACCGTGCGCAGGCCTTCGCCGAGCGCATCTCGAATGATGTCAACGTCTTCGACACCCGCGACTATGCGCTCGAGGGATTCAGCCAGGACAATCGCGCGCTGATCGCGCCGATCGTGCTCGACACCGTCATGGGACGGGTGAGCAAGCATCTCGAGCGTGTGCGGGATCACTCCCTCGACCTGCGCCGGTACTACCGCGTCATGGACTACTGAGGTGAAGGCGCGCTCGCCGATGCGCGTGCTGGGCTTCGGCGACAACATCGTCGATCGGTTTCTCGACCGGGCGATCGATTATCCCGGCGGGAACGCGGTCAACGTCGCCGTCTACACGCGGCGCCTTGGCGCGCACGCGGAGTATCTCGGGGTCTTCGGCGACGACGAACTGGGCCGCTTCGTGCGAGCGTCGATCGAGGATGCCGGCGTGCCCACTCCTCGGAGTGTGGTGCGCGCCGGTGAATCGGGTGTGACATGCCTTCGTGTCATCGACGGCGATCGGGTGTTCTTGGGCTGGAACGGGGGCGGTGTCACGGTCCAGCAGCCGATCGACCTCTCTGATGACCGCGCCGCGTACGTGTCTGCTTTCGATCTCGTTCATTCGAGTGTGTACTCGCGAACCGAGGAAGAACTGCCGAAACTGCGATCTCGCGACGTCCTCGTCACCTTCGACCTCTCGAGCGAACCGGAGTTCCGAGAGCCGAGCTACCTCGACCGCGTGGCGCCTTATGCCGATCTGGTCCTGCTCTCGTGCTCGGGAATGGCGGAAGCCGAATCATTCGCGATTCTCGAAGACGCCGTCGCACGCGGCGCCGGAATCGCGCTTGGAACGCGTGGCACGGACGGCGCTGTCGCGGTCGACGGCGTCGCACGGATCACCGTCCCGGCCGAGCCTGTCGACGACCGGGAGATCGTCGACACCATGGGCTGCGGTGACGCGTTCGTCGCAGGCTTCATCGTGGACCTGTACGGCTCTGGTTGGCGGCGCGGGACGCAGGCCACAGCGTCCGACCTGCACTCCGCACTACGTGCGGGCGCCATCGCTGCGCGCGACCAGTGCTTCATCGAAGGCGCATTCGGCCACGGGCGCCCGATCGATGAGGACACCCCGGTTAGCATGTTGTGAGTCTGCGATGAGGAAGGGGACGAGGGCGATGGTCTCAGAACGCTCGGTCCCGCCGACCATCTCGGAAGTCGCCGCCGCTGCCGGTGTCGGGAGATCCACCGCGGCACGGACACTCGGCGGATACGGTTACGTCAGCCCTGAGTTGCGTGGCCGGGTCGCAGCGGCGGCAGCGCAGTTGGGATATCGGACGAATGCCTTGGCGCGCAGCATGTCGACAGGGGTGAGCCAGACCATCGGCGTGATCATCGCCGACATCGCGAACCCCTTCTTCGGGGGCGTCGTGCGCGGGATATCGGATGCGTCGAGAGCGCACGGTTTTGAGACGCTCGTTCTCAGCACCCACGAAGATCTCGCTGAGGAGATCGCCGCAACGGACGTCCTGATCGATAAACGTGTGGACGGGATCATCGTCGCCTCGGCCGCCCTCGATGCAGCCTCCGCAGGTCACATCCGTCAGGCAGGCGAGCACGGCATCCCTGTGGTGCTCGTGGATCGCGCTGTGGCCGGGCTCGATCTCGACGCCGTGGTGATCGACAACCGGTCCGCGGCGCGTGACGCCGTCGCGAAGCTCATCGCAGTGGGGCATCGTCGTATCGGGTTCGTGTGGGGCCCCCCGGTCGACGAACGCCCGCGTCGACGCCGTGAGCTGATCGATGTTGCGACGCGCAATCTGTGGACCGACGGCGAGCGTCTTCAGGGATACCTCGACGCGCTCGATGACGCGGGGATGGTGCTCGACACCGACCTGATCATGGTGGGGCGCAAGACGGAGGAGAACGCCGCGGTCGAGGTCGCCCGGATGCTCGCGTCGGACGATCCACCGACCGCTCTGTTCTGCACTGAGAACGACGCGGTCACGGGCACCCTGCTGGCATTGCGCGCAGCGGGCGTCCGAGTGCCGTCGGATATCTCGCTGATCGGGTTCGACGACAACTCGTGGGCAGCGGTCATGGAGCCGCCGTTGACGATGATCGAGCAGCCGACTCTGGCACTGGGCACGCGGGCAGCAGAGGTGCTTTTCACGGCGATCGAGGGCGAACCCCGTGCGCCCGAGCTGCATACCCTGAACACACGCTTGGTCGAGCGCTCATCGGTGATGCCTCCGTCCACGCAAAATGATCGGTAGGCCCACTCACTTCAGCAGGCGCGAGAGGCGTCGGTCGGCGAGAACCTTGCCATCGGTCTGACACGTCGGGCAGTACTCCAGCGACCGGTCGGCGAAGAAGACGCTGCGGACGGTGTCGCCGCAGACCGGGCAGGTTTCGCCGCGCCGCGCGTGCACCTGGAACCCTGCGCGCTTGGCGTCCTTCAGGTCGGCCGGTGGCTTGCCGGATGCTGCGGCGACGGCATCCCTCAGCGTCGACTGCATCGCTGTGAAAAGGCGATCGATGTCGGTGTCATCGAGGTTGCCACTGATGGCGTAGGGCGACATCTTCGCCGCATGCAGGATCTCATCGCTGTAGGCGTTGCCGATCCCCGCGATCACCGATTGATCGCGCAGCAGGCCCTTGATCTGCATCCGGCGCCCATCCAGGAGCGCGGCGAATGCGTCGCGGGTGAACTCCTCGCTCAGTGGCTCGGGCCCGAGGCGCGCGATGCCGGGGACATCGTTAGGATCGCGAACGACGTACACCGCGAGTGACTTCTTCGTGCCGGCCTCGGTGAGATCGAATCCGCCGTCGTCGTCGAGCGCGACGCGCAACGCAATCGGTGACTTGCCCGGCTTGATCAGCGTCGTCGCCAACAGCTCGTACCAGCGCAGCCAGCCCGCCTTCGCGAGGTGGAACACGAGGTGCAGGTCCTCACCGCACGAGACCACGACGAATTTGCCTCGCCTGTCCGCTGCGGTGATCGTGGCGCCGTGCAGTGCGGTGTTCGGTGGGTCGTATGTCTTCAGCGCCGCGATCTCGCCGACGCTCGTGCGCGTGATCGCGTGGCCGACCGCGCGCTCGCCGAGGAAGTCGACGAGCCCCTGAACCTCCGGCATCTCCGGCATGCGCCCATCCTGCCACCTGGGTGGGACGTTCGGCAGGGGGCGTGTGCCGACGCCGGGAGGTGGTCGTTCGTGTCGCTTCGCTTTGCCCGAGGCGGCACAACGCGACACCTCCTCGCAGGGCCCGAGTCAGGAGGTGACGGTAGGTGCCGCGTGCGTCGGCGGGAGGCGACACGAACCGACACCTCCCTCCGGTGCCTGTGCCCGCCGGGGCCTGTGCCCTTCGGCGCCCGTGCCCTCCGGCGCCCGTGCCCTCCGGTGCCTGTGCCCTCCGGCGCCCGTGCCCTCCGGTGCCTGTGCCCTCCGGTGCCTGTGCCCTCCTGCGCCTGTGCTGGCCTCAGCCGAGCGCGACCGGCCAGTCCACCGGCATCCGGTCATCCGATGCCAAAAGGCCGGCGCTCCAGCCGTCGTCGCGTCCGCGCGGGCTGGTGAGCGCCTGGCGCATGAGCCCTTCGTATCGGAATCCGAGCGCGCGAGCAGTGCGTGCCGACGGGACATTGCCCGCGACGGCGCGCCAACTGATGCGCGCGAGCGCGAGTTCGGTGAATCCCCACTCGATCACGGCACGGGATGCCTCGACCATGAAGCCCCGGCCGCGTGACTCGGCTGTGGCCCAATAGCCGAGTTCGGTGGACCCGCCGGCATCGTGCGCAGTGATGTGATGCAGGCCGACGACGCCCGTCAGCACGCCGTCATGGAAAACACCCCAGATCGCCTGGCTGCCGTCCGCCCACCACTGCGCGGTGAGATCGACGAACCCCTCGCCGTGCTCGCGCGTGTACGGGCTCGGCACCGTCGTCCATCGCGGGATCTCCGGATCCTGGCACGCCGACGTGATCGCATCGACGTCGTCCGCGGTCGGCGCTCGGAGGACGAGACGATCCGTGCGCAGCGTGACAGGTTCCATCCCGACAGGCTACTGACCGGAAGGTGGTTGTTCGTGCCGCCTCCGGGAGCGGGAGGCGACGCGAAGCGACACCTGCGGGGTTGGCCCGCGCCGGGAGGTGGTCGTTCGTGCCGCGTCGGAGAGCGGGAGGCGACGCGAAGTGACACCTGCGGCGCTGCGCTGGTCCGGGGAAGCACATTGCGACGCCGGAGTGTCGGACGCCGCGTCTAAGCTTGCCTGGTGAATGTTCCCGGGATCCTGCGCGCCTTGGAAGAGGCCAGTGTGTACCACGACGCCCTCACCTGGGCGCAGACCGATGCCGATCTCGGGCTCGTCGACGGGCTCGACGCCCCGACGATCGCGGGACTTCTCGACAAGCGCGCGAGCGCGGGGCACCCGGCGACCCTCCTCGTCATCGCACCGACCGGTCGGCGTGCGGAGTCGCTCGCCGGAGCGCTCGGCTCGTTCGTTCCGGATGCTGAGATCCTCAGCTTCCCCGCCTGGGAGACCCTGCCGCACGAGCGCCTCAGCCCGAGCCCCGACACGGTCGGGCGACGCCTGGACACCCTGCGCCGCATCACCACATGGTCGGGTGAGCGCCCGCTGATCGTCGTGGCTTCGGTGCGCGCTGCGCTGCAGCCGATCGCGTCGAACCTCGGCGACACCGCGCCGCTTGCCCTCGCACTCGGCGCCCGCGGCCTCGAACTCGACGACGCCATCGAGCAGCTCGTCGAGCGCGCGTACAGCCGTGTCGACATGGTCTCCCGCCGAGGCGAGTTCGCCGTGCGCGGCGGCATCCTCGACGTCTTCCCGCCGATATCCGAGCATCCGTACCGGGTCGAGTTCTTCGGGGACGAGATCGATCAGATCCGCGCGTTCTCGGTCGCCGACCAGCGCTCGCTGCCGGGCGACGTCGACCTGGTCGAGCTCCCTGCCACGCGTGAACTGCTGCTGACCTCCGACGTGCGCGACAAAGCTCGTTCTCTTGTTGCGGGGTTCCCGGCGATCTCAGGGATGCTCGAGAAGATGGCCGAGGGCATACCGGTCGAGGGCATGGAGTCGCTGCTGCCCGCCGTCGCCGGCCCTCTCAAATCGCTCGCCGAGTACTTCGCGCCGGGGACGGCTGTCGCACTCGTCGATCCCGAGCGCGCCAGCGCCCGCGCCCAGAGCCTCGGTGAGACGAACCGTGAGTTCCTGGATGCCGCGTGGAGCGCGGCGACGTCCGGAGCATCCGCCCCTATCGATCTCGGCGCGGGCGACTTCCTCAGCGTCGCGCGGCTGCGCGAGATCGTGCGCGAGCGCGATGGCGTGTGGTGGCGGTTGAGCCCGTTCGCAAGCGACGACGCGGATGCTGCGAACATCGACGCGTCGATCATCCCCTCTTTCCACGGCAACGTCGACGGCGCGATCGAGTTCGTCGCCGCACGCCTCGCCGATGAATGGCGCGTCGTGGTCGTGGCGACCGGTACCGGGCTCGTGGACCGCGCGAACGATGTGCTCTCCGACCGCGGGCTCGCGGCCCGTGTCGTCGAGACCCTGACGGACGAACCGGATGCCGGTATCGCCACGCTCGTGCTCGGGTCCCTCGAGTCGGGGTTCCAGATACCGGAAGCGAAACTCGCCGTCCTCACCGACAACGAGTTCTACGGCCGCACTATCGGCGGCGACCAGCGCGTTGTCAAGAAGCTCGCATCGCGGCGCCGGAACGTCGTCGACCCGCTGCAGCTCAAGAACGGCGACCACGTCGTGCATGCCACCCACGGCATCGCGAAGTTCGTCGAGATGACCCAGCGCGAGGTCTCCACGGGCGGTCGCAACGCCACCAAGACCACGCGCGACTACCTCGTGCTCGAGTACGCGCCCTCGAAGCGCGGATACCCGGGCGACAAGCTCTACGTCCCCACCGATCAGCTCGATCTGCTCTCGAAATACGTCGGAGGCGAGGCCCCGACCCTGTCGAAGATGGGCGGCAGCGACTGGTCCGCCGCCAAGGGCAAAGCGCGCAGGGCCGTGCGCGACATCGCCGTCGAACTCGTCAAGCTGTACTCGGCGCGGATGTCTGCCAAGGGATACGCGTTCGCTCCGGACACCCCGTGGCAGCGCGAGCTCGAAGAGGCCTTCCCGTTTGCGGAGACTCCCGATCAGCTGCAGACGATCGATGAGATCAAGGCCGACATGGAGCGACCGATACCGATGGATCGCCTGCTGTCGGGTGATGTCGGCTTCGGCAAGACCGAGGTGGCTGTGCGCGCGGCGTTCAAAGCCATTCAGGACGGCAAGCAGGTCGCCATGCTCGTGCCGACCACGCTGCTGGTGAAACAGCACTTCGAGACCTTCACCGAACGCTTCGCCGGCTTCCCGGTGAAGGTCAGGGCGCTCTCGCGCTTTCAGACCGACAAAGACGCCCGGATCACCCTGGACGGGCTCCTGGACGGCTCTGTCGACATGGTCATCGGCACCCACCGGATCCTGACCGATCTGGTGATCTTCAAGGATCTGGGACTGCTCATCATCGATGAGGAGCAGCGCTTCGGCGTCGAGCATAAGGACAAGCTCAAGAAGCTGAAGACCAACGTCGACATCCTTGCAATGAGCGCGACACCGATCCCGCGGACGCTCGAGATGGCGGTCACCGGCATCCGCGAAATGTCGACGCTCGCGACACCGCCGGAGGACCGGCATCCGATCCTCTCCTTCGTCGGCGCCCGCAGCGACAAGCAGATCGCCGCGGCGATCCGGCGCGAGATTCTGCGCGAGGGGCAGATCTTCTTCGTGCACAACCGGGTGCAGTCGATTCAGCGCGTCGCTTCCGAGCTCGCCGAGCTGGTGCCCGAGGCGCGCATCGCCGTCGCACACGGCCGGATGGGCGAGCACCAGCTCGAACAGGTCGTCGACGACTTCTGGGAGCGCAAATACGACGTGCTCGTCTCGACGACGATCGTCGAGACCGGGCTCGACATCTCCAACGCCAACACGATCATCATCGACAAGGCCGACAAATACGGACTCAGCCAGCTGCACCAGTTGCGCGGGCGCGTCGGCCGCGGACGCGAGCGCGCCTACGCGTACTTCCTGTACGACGACGCCAAGCCGCTCAGCGAGACGGCTGCCGATCGGCTGCAGACGATCGCGATCAACAACGACCTCGGGTCGGGAACGCAGGTCGCCCTGAAGGATCTCGAGCTGCGCGGCGCGGGCAACATGCTCGGCGCCGAGCAGGCCGGCCACATCGCCGGCGTCGGCTTCGACCTCTATCTGCGCATGATCGGCGAGGCCGTCGCCGACTTCCGCGGCGAGGACACCTCGAGCGACGTCGAGCTGCGGATGGAGATCCCGGTGGATGCCCGCATCCCCGAGACGTACATCGACAGTGAGCGACTGCGGCTCGAGGCCTACCAGAAGCTGTCGGCCGCCGCCGCGCCGAGCGCGAAGGACGACGCGATCGACCTCGTCATCGAAGAGCTCACCGATCGGTACGGCGCCCCTCCCGAAGAGGTCGAGGGGCTGGTGTCGGTCGCCAGACTGCGCCGGCGGGCGGGTGTGGCCGGGCTCACGGATGTCGTCGTGATGGGGTCGAACCTGCGCGTGGCCCCCGCCCGACTCGAGGAGTCGATGAAGGTTCGCCTGCAGCGGCTGTACCCGAAGGCGAAGCTCGTCGCCGGGGGAGAGGCGCTGCTCGTGCCGCTCCCTGAGGATGCCGAACTCCTCGACTGGGTCTCGCAGCTGCTGACGGCACTGTTCCCAGCATCCTGACCCCACCTTCCCTCCGAAGTTGTGCACGGTGCGGGCGGGGCGGCGCTACGCTGGCGGCATGTTGTACGAGCACCTCGGGGCTCGGCCCCGCATCGATGACACTGCTGTCGTCGCGCCGACCGCTGTCATTTCGGGCGACGTGGAGATCGGGCCGGGCTGCCAGGTGCTGCACGGCGCCGTGATCACCGCCGAAGGCGGGCCGATCACCCTCGGCGAGCACGTGATCGTGATGGAGAACGCGCTCATCCGCGCCACGGCCGCGAACGCCGTGCACATCGGATCCCACACGCTGGTCGGCACGCTGGCGAGCATCGCCGGCGCGACCATCGGCGACGAGGTGTTCTTCGCCTCCGGCGCGCGGGTGTTCAACGGATCGATCGTCGGGTCGCGATGCGAGATCAGGGTTAACGCGATCGTGACCCGCCGTGCCGTACTGCCCGAGGGCACCGTCGTACCCATCGGGTGGGTGGCCGCCGGGGACCCGCTTCAGCTGTTCTCACCCGACCGGGCGGACGAGATCGCCGCCGCCCAGCCCGAGCTCGACTTCCCCGGGCACGTGTTCGGCGTCGACCGCGACACACCCGACCTCATGGTGCAGCTCACCGAGCGCTACGGCTCATCGCTCGCTCGGCACGCGGACGATCACGCGGTCTGAGCCGGAGGCTTCGACTCGCCTCCGGCTCGCTCAGCCCGTTTCGTCTCGCTGCGCTCGCTCAACGACCCGCAGCCGTCTTCGCGGGGCGTTGAGCGCAGGCGCGCAGCGCCGAAGTCGAAGTCTTCCGCCGAATCGAAGCAGCTCAGATGGCACCCTGCGCGAGCATGGCCGCGGCCACCCGCTGGAAGGCGGCGATGTTGGCCCCGGCGACGTAGTCACCGGGAACGCCGTACTTCTCGGCCGCGTCGAACGCTGCCCGGTGGATGTCGCCCATGATCTCGCGCAGCTTGTTCTCGCTGTCTTCGAACGTCCAGCGCTGACGCGACGCGTTCTGGCTCATCTCCAGCGCCGAGGTCGCGACACCGCCAGCGTTCGCGGCCTTGCCCGGCGCGAACAGCACTCCAGCGCGCTGGAACGCCTCGACGGCATCCGGAACGCATGGCATGTTCGCCCCCTCGGAAACCGCGCGTACGCCGTTGGCGATGAGCGCCTCGGCATCCTGAAGGCTGACCTCGTTCTGCGTGGCCGAGGGCACGGCGATGTCGACCGGCACGTCCCAGACGCTGCCCCCTTCGACGAAGCGGGCGCTGGCGCGACGGTTCGCGTACTCGACGATGCGGCCGCGCTCGACCTCCTTGATCTGGCGGAGCAGTTCGAGGTCGATCCCGGCGTCGTCGACGATGTAACCGGAGGAGTCGGATGCCGTCACCGCGGTCGCTCCGAGCTGGGTGGCCTTCTGGATGGCATAGATCGCGACGTTTCCGGATCCTGAGATGCCGACGCGCTTGCCCTCGAACGACTCGTTGTGGATCGCGAGCATCTCCTGGGCGAAGAACACGGCACCGTAGCCGGTGGCCTCGGTGCGCACCTCGGCGCCGCCCCATCCGGTTCCCTTGCCGGTGAACATCCCGGACTCGTGGCGGTTGGTGATCTTGCGGTACGAGCCGAACAAGTAGCCGATCTCGCGGCCGCCGACGCCGATGTCACCGGCAGGAACGTCGGTGTGCTCGCCGAGGTGGCGGTACAGCTCGCCCATGAACGACTGGCAGAAGCGCATGACCTCGGCGTCGCTCTTGCCGTGCGGGTCGAAGTCCGACCCGCCCTTGGCGCCGCCGATGCCCTGACCGGTGAGCGCGTTCTTGAAGATCTGCTCGAAGCCGAGGAACTTGATGATCGACAGGTTCACCGACGGGTGGAATCGCAGCCCGCCCTTGTACGGCCCGAGAACCGAGGAGAACTGGATGCGGTAGCCGCGATTGACCTGCATCTTTCCGGCGTCATCGACCCAGGGCACGCGGAACATGATCTGGCGTTCCGGCTCGACGACCCGGTCCAGGATGCCCGCTTGGATGTACTCCGGGTGCTGCTCGAGCACCGGCGAGATCGTTCCGAGCACCTCGTGCACGGCCTGCTGGAACTCGGGTTCGTGCGGGCTGCGCGCCAGTACCGTGTCGAAAACGGGCTGGACGGACTCGGTGAGCGGGTGAAATTCGGTGAGAGTTGCGGTCACGCGGGACGGCTTTCTGAGTGGTGTGGCTGAGGGGCGATCGTGTCGCGTGAAGTCTTGTGCGGGTTCGGGCACGAGATCTCACTTTACCCCGGAGGTTCCGGTGATGTCGCCAGAGCTCGATCACCCGGTGTTCTGCAGGCCAGCGGCGACACCGCTGACGGACAGCAGTAGGAGGCGGCGCTGTTCGTCATCGGCACCGGATCCGGATGCTGACGAGCGCAGTTCGCGCAGAGCACGCAGCTGCAGCAGCGAGAGCGCGTCGACGTACGGGCTGCGCAGGGCGACGGCCCGCTGCAGGATCGGCTTGTTCTCGAGCAGACCGGTGCCGCCGGTGAGGCGCATGACCCACTCCTTGGTGAGGACGAGCTCATCGAGCACGAGCTGGGCGAGGTCTTCGCGGTCGCCGAGGGCGAGGTAGCGGCGGGCGATGCGCTCATCGGTCTTCGCGAGACTCATCGCGACGTTGTCGATCATCGTGCGCAGCAGCGGCCACTCGCGATAGGCCTCGGCGAGCAGCTTCTCGTCGCCGACGGTCTCGAGAGCGGTGCCGAGGCCGAACCAGCCGGCCAGGTTGATGCGCGCCTGGGTCCAGGCGAACACCCAGGGGATCGCCCGCAGGTCCTCCAGCGACTCGACGGACAGGCCACGGCGCGCGGGACGCGACCCGAGGGCGAGCAGTCCGATCTCCTCCATCGGCGTCACGGTGGCGAACCAGGGAGCGAAGCCGTCGGCCTTCACGAGCTGGAAGAACCGCTCGCGCGACGCGGCATCCATCGTCTGCGCTATGTCGGCGAAGCGGGCGGCGGCGCCGCTGGTGCGCTCCTCGACGCTGGGTGATGAGGCGAGCAACGTCGCCGCGGCGACCTGATCGATGTGGCGCATGGCGATCGCCGGTTCGCCGTAGCGGGCGAAGATGACCTCGCCCTGCTCGGTGAGCTTGAACCGGCCGTCGACGGAGTGCGGCGGCTGCGCGAGGATCGCCGAGTTGGCCGGCCCTCCGCCGCGACCGAGCGCTCCGCCGCGTCCGTGGAACAGGGTCAGGGCGATGCCGGCATCCTGCGCCCAGAGGGCGATCTTCTCCTGCGCCTCGTACAGCGCGAGGTTCGCGGCGACCGGGCCGACATCCTTGGACGAGTCCGAGTACCCGAGCATGACCTCCAGACGGTTCCCGGTCTCGGCCATGCGTGCGCGGAACTCCGGGAACTCGACGACCTCGGCGAGAATCTCCGGTGCCGCCTGCAGGTCGGCGAATGTCTCGAACAGCGGCACGACATCGAGCACCGGCGCGTGGTCGCCGAAAGCGTGGCGGGCCAGGCGATGCACGTTCGCGAGGTCTTCGGCGGACTGCGTGAACGAGACGACGTAGCGACCGGCAGCGCGCAGGCCGTAGGTGCTCTGGATCTCAGCGATCGCGCGGAAGACCTCGAGCACCTCTTCGGTGCGTTCGCTGCGCTCGCCGCCGGCCTCGAGTTCTGCCAGCGCCTCGCGGTGCACCTGCGAGTGCTGGCGCACCTCGAGCTCGGTGAGGTGGAAACCGTAGGTCTCGACCTGCCAGATGAGGTGCTGGATGCCGCCGAACGCATGCCGCTTCGCGCCGGATGCCGCCAGCGAATCCTGCACGGCGCGCAGGTCAGCGAGCAGCTCCTCCGGTTTCGTGTAGCCGTTCGAAGCGCCCGTTCGGGTCGCGGCGACGCGCTGCGCGAACGCGAGCACCACGCATCGGTGCGGCTCCTCGGGGGAACGCGCGGCGATCTCGGCCGCGGCATCCGCCTCAGCGGCGGAGAACGCCGCCCACAGCGCGACGACCGCCTCGCTCGGCGGTGTGCCCTCGGCGTCGAGCGTGAGGGTGCGGCCGATCCGGTCGAGGGCGCGTTCAAGGCCACGCAACACGTGGTCGGCGGCGATCTGCGCCGCCTCGCGAGTGACGGATGCCGTCACGAACGGGTTGCCGTCGCGGTCTCCGCCGACCCACGAGCCCACCCGCACGAAGGCGGGGACGACGGGGGTGCTCGCGCCTGACTCCTCGCCGCGCAGAGCGTCGTCGATGCGGCGATACACGTGCGGCACCGTGGTGAACAGCGTCTCATCGAACACCGACATGACTGTGCGCACCTCGTCGGTGGGCGAGGGCTTCTGGGCGCGGAGGGGAGCGGTGCGCCAGAGCGTGTCGACCTCTTCCAGCATCCGACGATGCGCGCGGTGCTGCTCGGCGCCGCCGTCGCTGGACGCATCGTGCTGCGTCAGCAGTTCGGACAGGCGGCGGACGCTGCCCGACACCGCCCGGCGCCGCGCCTCGGTGGGGTGCGCGGTGAAGACGGGGTGGAACCGCAGGGCGCCTAGGCGGCGCCGCGCTTCCTCGTCGCCCACCTCGCGGCGCAACTGTGCGTAGGCCGCGGCGACGGTGTCGGCGGCATCCTCGCGTCCCGGCTTGCCGTCCCGCTCGCGCAGAACGCGCACTCGCTGGTGCTCCTCCGCGAGGTTGACGAGGTGGAAGTAGCAGGTGAAGGCGCGCGCGACCTCGTCGGCCCTGGCGATGCTGAACGACTCGGCGATCTCGGCGGCGCGCTCGAACGCTTCGGTGCTCTCGTCCTCGTACGCCTGGATCGTCGCCAGCCGCAGCCGCTCGACGTCCTCGAAGAGTCCGGGGCTGCCGCATTCCTGCAGCACCTGCCCCAGCAGCGCGCCGAGCATGCGCACATCGGCGCGCATCTCGTCAGGAATGCCGCGCCCGGCCTCGAACCGGCCGATGACGCGGATGGCCTCGGTGCGGGTGGGCTCGGTGTAGATGCGTGCTGGGTCCGTGGGCTCCGTGGTCATCATTCGAGGTTAGCGGCGCGCCGCCGGTGCTCCGAACTCGTGACGATTCCGCCCGTGGCGGGCATAGCATGGAGCGGATGTCTGACTCGCGAAACCTGCTGCGCACGCAGCAGTTCCCTGCCGTGCTGCTGCTCTTGGCGGCCGGCCTCGGCATCCTGTTCGCGAATCTGCCGACGCACGACCCGATCGCGACCGTGCTGGACTTCCACATCGCCATCCCCGGCACGGGCATCGACCTCTCGATCGCCCACTGGATCTCGGACGGTCTGCTCGCGGTCTTCTTCTTCGTCGTCGCGATGGAGCTGCAGTACGAGCTCACCCGCGGAGACCTCAGTTCGTTCCGCAAGGCGCTGCAGCCGGCGATCGCCGCCGCCGGCGGCGTGGTGGTGCCGATCATCATCTACCTTCTGATCGCCGGCGGTGGAGACACGGCATCCGGTTGGCCGATCCCGACGGCGACCGACATCGCCTTCGCGCTCGGCGTGCTGGCGGTGTTCGGCAAGGGGCTGCCCACGGCCGTGCGCGTGTTCCTGCTGGCGCTCGCCATCCTCGACGACATCATCGGCATCATCTTCATCGCCGTGCTGTTCGCACACGACCTGAACTGGATCTACCTCGTGCTCGCCGTGATCGGCGTCGTCGTCTTCGGCTTCCTCTCGCGGATGCTGCCGGTCAAGCGCTCCGGAATCATCATCGCCGCGATGATCGTCATCGGGGTGCTCGTATGGGCGCTCGTGCTGCTCTCGGGCATCCACGCCACGATCGCCGGTGTCATGCTGGGGCTCGCGATCGCGCAGTCCCCATCGATGCGCGCCCGCCATGCGCTCGACCCGTGGGTGAACGGCGGGATCCTGCCGATCTTCGCGTTCGCCGCTGCGTTCGTCGTGATCCCCGCGGTCTCGCCCAGCGAGCTGTCGCCGGCGTTCTTCGGCATCGCGATAGCGCTGCCGGTCGGCAAGATCATCGGTATCACCGCGTTCGGCTGGGTGGCGATGCGGATCGGGGCGAAGGAGAAGGCTCCGGCTCTCACGATCATGGATCTTGTGGCGGCCGGTGCGCTGGGAGGCATCGGCTTCACCGTGTCGCTGCTGCTCTCGAACCTCGCCTTCGCAGACGATGCCGAGATCCGCGCTCAGGCGATCCTCGGTGTGCTGGTGGGCTCGCTGATCGCACTCGTGTTCTCGGGGATCATCGTCTCGTCGCGGGCAGCGTGGCACCGACGGGTAGCGGCGGCGAGTTCCTGATGGCCTGCGAGAGTCTGGGGATGCTGTGACCGACGCCGACCCGCATGCCGACGCGCTGCGAGCCGCCGCCGAGACGATGCGCGCGGTGCGCGAGCGCTGCGTGTGGTCGCAGCAGATCACGCACCGCGACCTCGTGCCCTACCTCATCGAGGAGTCGCACGAGGTGATCGACGCTGTCGAGACGGGGGAGCGGGCGGAGCTGCGCGAGGAGCTCGGCGACCTGCTCTGGCAGGTGCTGTTCCATGCGGCGATCGCTGCCGAAGACCCGGACGACCCGTTCGACATCGACGATGTGGCCGAGACGCTGACCGAGAAGATGGTGCGCCGGCATCCGCACGTCTTCGGCGATGAGGTCGCGAACACGCCGGAGGAGGTGCTCGTGCACTGGAACGCCGCGAAGGCGGCGGAGAAGCACGAGCGGCGCAGCGTGCTCGACGGCGTCCCGCAGGGCATGCCGGCGCTCGCGCTCGCGCAGAAGGTGCTCGGCCGGGCTGCCCGTGTCGGGGCAGGAGACGAGGTCGCCCTCGCTGCGCACGATGCCGCCGAGGTCGGTGCTGCCCCGGAGTCGGAGGAAGAGCTCGGCGACCTGCTGCTCATGCTCACGGCCACTGCACGCGCGAACGGCTGGGATGCTGAGCGCGCCCTCCGCGAGCGTCTCCGCGCCCTGACGGACGACGTTCGCCAAGCCGAATCCGCCTGACTCCTTCCAATTCGCGCACGGGCGCTCGCGACACCTGGAAAGATGGGAACGTGGCAACTGTGAACCCGCCGCGCGGCATGCGCGACATCCTCCCCGCCGACAAGGCCCGCCGCGAGAGCCTCCTCGCCATCATCCGCGAGCGCTACCGGGCGCACGGCTTCGATGAGATCGAGACGCCCGCCGTCGAGGATTACGCCCGTCTGCATGCTGGCATCGGCGGCGACAACGAGAAGCTGTCGTACAACATCCTTCGCCGCGGTCTGGATGCCGAGGCCATCGAAAGCATCGGCCGGGCGATCGGGCAGGCGGCGGACAACATGGCCCAGCTGTCCGACCTGGGACTGCGCTACGACCTGACCGTTCCCCTGGCCCGGTTCTACGCCAGCAACCGTGGTCAGCTCCCCACCGTGTTCCGTGCGATCCAGATCGGCCCGGTGTGGCGCGCCGAACGCCCGCAGAAAGGTCGCTACCGCCAGTTCATGCAGTGCGATATCGACATCATGGGTGATGACTCGGCTCGGGCCGAGGCCGAGCTCATGGTCGCCTCTCTCGACGCGCTCGCCGCGCTCGGGCTCGACGGCGCGACCGTGCGCGTGAACGACCGTCGCGTGCTGGACTGGATGCTGGACACCTTCGGCTTCACCGCCGACGAGCGCCCCGGCGTGCTGATCACGATCGACAAGCTCGACAAGATCGGCCCCGACGGGATCGTCGCCGAGCTGCGTGAGCGCGGTGCCACGGCATCCGCAGTGGACGCGTTCGATGCGTACCTCCGCCGCCCGCAGACCATGGAGCACCGCCCGTACGGCGAAGGGCAGATCCGCAAGGCGCTGCCCGAGAACGCCCCCGACGAGATCGTCGCGCACCTCGTCGGCATCGGCGAGGCGGTCGCGGCGGGCACAGAAGCCGCGGATATCCCGCTCGTCTTCGACCCGTTCCTCGTGCGCGGCATGGGCTATTACACCGGCACGATCTTCGAGCTCGCGCATCCTTCGGTGTCGTATTCGCTCGGCGGCGGCGGACGCTACGACGGCATGATCGGCCGCTTCCTCGGCCAGCAGATTCCGGCCGTGGGGTTCTCGCTCGGATTCGAACGTCTCGCCGATCTGCTCGAGCCCGTGGCAGATGCCGGCAGCCGGGCCATCGTCCTTGTCCACGACGCCGATGTGCCCCTGGCCGAGCTCATCGCCCACAAGTCTGCGCTCATGGCGCACGGACGCGTCCGGCTGGAGCGTCGGGCGAAGAACTTCAAGGCCCTTCTCGAGCGGTCCGCCACGGACGGCTACAACGCCTTCGCAACGGTGTCGGCCGGCGCCGAGCCCGGGACGCTGGAGCTCAAGCCCCTCAGCTGAGCCCGGCCGCGCGCATCCGGTTCACACCCGTCAGCCCGGATCACACCTGTCAGCCGAAACCCCGGATCCTCACTGGCGTCCGTGATCTGCACCGACAAGTGTGTCGGCGTTCACGCACCGTTCACGCCGGCGCGGTGCAATGGAGGCCATGGGTCGAGTGCGCGTTTCGATTGCCGTGGCGGCGGCTGTGGCATCCGCGGTCGTGCTGGGCGGGCGCTCGTTGCTGTCCCGCCAGGCCGCGATCGCGCGACGCCGCATCGGCAAACCGCTCGGCGAGGTCTCACTCAACGCCGATCGGGTGTGGAAGAAATCGCTCGAGGGCACCCCGATCGAGCTCCTGCTGCTCGGAGACTCGCTCGCGGCCGGCCTCGGTGCCGAACGCCGCAAAGAGACACTCGGCGGGCGCATCGCGAAGGCGGTTGCCAAACGGATGCTGCGCCCGGTGCGCCTGCGCACAGCAGCCGTCGTGGGGTCGGAATCCACGGCGCTCGCCAGCCAGCTCGACGGCCTGCCGGACGATTACCATGCCGACGTCGCCGTGATCGTGGTCGGCGGCAACGACGTCACGCACATGGTTCCGCCGTGGTCGGCCGCAGGCGAACTCGAGAAGGCGATCACCCGCATGCAGGAGCGCGGAACGCCGGTGGTGGTGGGCACCTGTCCCGATCTGGGAACGCTGCAGCCCGTACCTCAGCCGCTGCGCACGCTGCTGTCGCGCATGTCGCATCGCCTCGCGCTCGAGCAGACGAAAGTGGCCTGGCGCACCGGCGCGGTGCCCGTCGATCTGCGTCAGGCGGTCGGTCCGACCTTCCGGGAGCAGCCGGACGAGATGTTCAGTCTCGACCGCTTCCACCCGAGCGCCGCCGGGTACCGCCGCACTGCCGAGGCGCTCGTGCCCGCCGTGGAGATGGCGCTCACGAACCCTGCTCTGGTGCCGGTCGGCTGAACGACGCCGCCCACTCCTTGACGCGCTTCGCGCTCTCGGCGGGCGAGAGGTCCTCAACCCGCGTCATCAGCGACCAGCGCACCCCGAACGGGTCGCGGATGCTGGCGAAGCGGTCGCCCGAGACGAACGAGGATGCCGGTTCCCGCACCGTCGCTCCGGCAGCCTCCGCGCGGGCCAGCACCGCGTCGACATCGGAGACGTAGAGGCCCAGCGAATAGCAGTCGTCCCCGCCGCCAGGCGGAGGGACGAGGCTGTACTCCGCGTTCGGCTCGCCGAGCTGCAGCAGTCCGACACCGAAGTCGAGATCGGCGTGCACGACGATGCCGCCCATCTCGGTGACATCGATCACAGTCGCGCCGAACACGTCGCGGTAGAACGCGATCGCGTCTGCGGCGCCCGGGATGGCGAGGAACGGGGTGAGGGAAGTCGCATTGTTCGGGCGACCGTCCGTGGTGTGCGTGCCGGTGAGGCCTGTCGTGGTTTCCATGTCGCCAAGCTATGACAGCGATCCGGCGCGGGGCTTGAAGATTCGCGACACACTGTCGGATGCTGCGGCTATGGTCGACAGCGTGATCGACGGAACCCGCGGCGTGCTGTATCCGGCGCGGATGCCGCAGTTCCACCGGTTGCCTCCGCCGGATGCCGCGGCGGAGCTCGTCGGATGGTTCTGGATCCCCGAGTGGGACATCGAGCCGGGGCGAACATCGCGGCAGCATATCGTCGCCTTTCCCGCGCTCAACCTGGTGGTCGAGCGGCGCGGAGTCGAGCTCGTCGGCGCGGCCACCGCGGCCACGTATCGCGATCTGACCGGCCGCGGCTGGGCGGTCGGGGCGATGCTGCGCCCGGCAGCCGTCGCGGCACTCACCGATGACCCGGCAGCGCTCCTCGACACCTCGACGAAGTTCGACGCTCCCGAGCTGCACGGTGCGGTGACACGGGCGATGAGGGCAGGCGGCGACCACCGTCATGCGGACGCAGTGCGGGCGCTCACGGCGTGGTTGGTCGGGCGGGTCGGCGAGATCGGCCCGGTCGCTCGTCAGGCGAACGAGATGTCGACGATCCTCATGGGCGATGACAGTGTCACGCGCGCCGAAGATGTCGCCGCACGCCTGTCGATGTCGTTGCGGACCCTGCAGCGTCTCGCGCATCGACACGTCG
Source organism: Microbacterium sp. (assembly GCF_052102115.1). Classification (GTDB taxonomy): domain Bacteria; phylum Actinomycetota; class Actinomycetes; order Actinomycetales; family Microbacteriaceae; genus Microbacterium. Next base: position 24,741 of record NZ_JBQDVP010000001.1, on the reverse strand, counting down.
GACTGGCGCCGTCCGCGATGATCCGACGGCGGCGGCTCCAGGAGGCGGCGCAGCGCATTCGCGAACACCCGGGTGCTGATCTCGCCGCGATCGCCGCCGAACTCGGCTACGCCGACCACGCCCACCTCACGAACGACTTCCGCGTCGTCCTGGGCATCACGCCGCGTTCGTACCGGTCCGCGCGCGAGTGAGGCGCAGTCGCAGCATCCGGTACACGACGCCGATGATCACGACGCCGGTCCCGATCAGCGATGCGATCACGGGCAGCGTGTTCACGAGCACGAGGCAGCCGAGCACCCCGAGCACCTGCAGCGCACGCGGATAGCGGCGGGCAGAGCCGGTCTGCCGGAACGCCGCCGCATTCGCGATCAGGTAGTACAGCAGCACCCCGAACGACGAGAAGCCGATGGCACCGCGCAGGTCGGCGACCAGCACGATCGCGATCACGATCAGCGCGATGATGATCTCGGCGCGATAGGGCACCTGCCACCGCGGGTGCACGGCGCTGAGGAACCGCGGAAGGTCAGATTCGCGAGCCATTGCCAGCGTTGTGCGTCCGATGCCGGTGAGCAGTGCCAGCAGGGCGCCCAGGGATGCCGTGGCCGCAGCGATCCGCACGACGGGCTCGAGCGCCGGCAGGCCCGCGGCCTCGACGACGGCCGCCAGCGGAGCGGGGTGCGTCGCGGCATCCGCGCCGAGCGTCAGCATCACGACGACGGCCACGAGTGCGTAGACGACGAGCGCGCCGGTGAGCGCGAGCACGATCGCGCGCGGGATGCTGCGGGCGGGATCGCGCACCTCCTCGCCCATGGTGGCGACCCGCGCATAACCGGCGAACGCGAAGAACAGCAGCCCGGCGCCCTGCAGCACGCCGTAGGCGGTGAGGTCGGGAAGCGGTGCGGGCTCAGCGGACGATGCCGACGAGAACCCGACGGCCACGACGACGGCGAGTCCCAGGAGCGAGACGATGACGAGGATGCGGGTGAGCAGCGCGGTGCGCGTGACGCCGAAGCAGTTCACGGTCGCGAGCGCGGCGACGGCGATCACGGCGACCACTGGCTCCCACCCGGCGGGGGCGGCGTAGGCGGCGAAGGTCATCGCCATCGCCGCACAGCTGGCGAGCTTTCCGATCACGAAGCACCATCCCGCGACGAAGCCCCACCACGGACCGATCTCGGCGCGGGCATAGGCATAGGTGCCACCGGCGACGGGGTGAACGGCCGCGAGCTGCGCGGAGGAGGTGGCATTGCAGAAGGCGACTACGGCGGCGATGGCCAGCGCGATGAACAGTCCGGAACCCGCGGCGGCGGTCGCCGGACCCCAGACCGAGAACACACCGGCACCGATCATCGACCCGAGGCCGATGGCGACGGCATCCGTCAGAGAGAGTCGACGCGCGAGATTCACCCGATCATCGTGTCACCTGCGGGTGAACGAACGGTACTCAGGCGCGGCGCGCTTCGGTGACCCGCTTCTTCTCGCGGATGTACACCTCGCGGCGCACCTTCGCCACCACGTCGCCGGCGCGGTCGGTGATCTCGGTCTCGAACCACTCGAGCACCTTCGCACCGCCCTGTGCGCGCTCGCGCAGGGCCGCTGCCTGCTCCTTCGCGACGTGGAAGTGCGCGGTGAGCACACCGCGACCGGGCTTGAGGAACTCGATCTCGCCACGGGTGTCCCACACGACGTAATCGCGTCCGAGCTGGTGCATCACGAGCATGAAGAAGTACGGGTCGGTCATCGCCGACATCGACCCGCCGAACGCGGTCTTCACGTAGTTGCGGGTGAAGACGTTGATGTGCAGCTCGACGGTCGCGTGCGTCCAGTCGTCGCTGAAACGACGGATGCGGATGCCGCTGAAGAGGTTCGGAATCCACAGGCTCATGCCGAGGGCCAGACGACGAGGAGTGATCTTCATGTCTCCAGTGTGTCCGGGCGGGTCCACGGGGCGAAACAGGAGTGAGGGTTGCCACAGTTGTTCTAGTTCACCTAGAATAATTAGAAATGAGCCAAGGAGCAGGATGCTGATCAGGATCGACGCGGACAGTACGCGGCCGCTGTTCGAGCAGGTCGCCTCCTCCGTACGTGGTGACCTTGTCGCCGGTCGCCTCACGCCCGGCGATCGGCTGCCGACCGCGCGCGAGGTGGCCGAGGCGCTCGACATCAATCTGCACACCGTGCTGCGTGCCTATCAGCAGTTGCGCGACGAGGGCCTGATCGACCTGCGCCGCGGGCGGGGCGCTGTGGTCTCGGCATCCGCCGCGCCCCTCGCCGACCTTGCCGGCGACGTCGCCGACCTCGTACGCCGCGCCGCGGCGCTCGGCATCTCACCCACCACGCTCGCCGCCATCGTCACGGAGATCGAATCATGAACACTCCAGCACCCCGCTCGGCTGACGTCCGCCGCGCACGCCGCGCTTTCCTTCTCGTCGGGTTCGTCGCGCCGATCGTGATCGCCGCGATTGCGCTGATCCTCATCCTCGTCTGGCTGCCCGAGCTGCCCGAACAGGTCGTCACGCACTGGGGATCGGACGGGCCGGACGGATTCGGGAGCCGCGACACCTATGTCTGGATGCAGGTGGTCGTTGGTTTCGGTATACCGCTGCTGACGCTTCCCGTCCTCGCGATGACGCAGAACTCGTGGGGGCCGACTGCGCGCCTGGTCGGGGCGATATCGCTCGGCACGGCGGCACTGATCGCTGTGGGTATGGCCGGCTCGGTGCTGATCCAGCGCGGCAGCGCAGACGGATCCGGGCTCGGTGCGGTCTTAGCGATCGGCTTCGCCGCGATGCTCGCCTTCGGAGCGGTCGGCTGGTTCGCTCAGCCCCGCGTGACCTCGGTGCCCCGGCACGGCCGCGCCGCGCGAATGACGCTGGCGTCGGGCGAGCGGGCGGCCTGGTTCGGCACCACGGCGATGGGACGTCCCGGCGTCATCCTCCTCACCGTGGCGGTGCTGGCGCTGATCGTCGTCACGGTGGGCGTGGCGCTCGCCGGCAGCGACGCTTGGTGGATCATGGCCGCAGTCACGATCTTGCTCATCGTGCTGATCGCGACGACGCTCGTCTTCCGCGTCCGGGCCAGTGCCGACGGTCTGCGGGTGCGCTCGGTCACGGGCTGGCCGCGCTGGAACATCCCCGCCGCGGACATCACCGGTGCGCGCGCCGTCCAGGTCAACCCGATGGGCGAGTTCGGCGGCTGGGGGCTGCGCTTCGCGGTCGACGGACGGATGGGCGTGGTTCTGCGAACCGGAGAAGCGCTGCAGGTGACACGTCGCTCCGGTCGCACCCTCGTCGTCACGATCGACGACGCCCGAACCGCTGCTGCCGTCCTGACCGCCGCGGGGACATCGGCATCCGCATCGACCTCAGCAACCGCATCCGACGACAGGGAAGACTCATGACCCGTATCCGGCCGATCGCCACCATCTCATTCATCGTCCTGACGCTGGGGCTCGCCTGGCTGGTCGCGCTGCCGCTGTGGGGGAGCGGGGGCCTGGCGAGTCCGCTGTTCGGCGTCCTCGTCCCCGTCATGATGTTCACCCCGACCATCGCTGCGGTCGCCGTCATGCTCATCCTCCGCCCGGTGCCGCGCGGACAGCGCCTGCGATTCCTCGGGATGTGGCCATTGCGCCCGGCCAGACGCGTCGTCTGGATGACCGTCATCGGTCTGTTCGCGCCGTTCGTGCTCGTCGTGGCATCCGTCTTCGTCGCCGCCCTGTGCGGGTGGGTGCAGCTCGATCTCGTGCACTTCTCGGGCTACGCCGAGGTGCTGGCGGCATCCGTTCCGGCGGGCACCCCGTTGCCGCCCGCCGGCATCGCGATCGCAGCCCAGCTGCTCCTGATTCCGGTCGCGGCTGCGACGGTCAACGCGTTCGTGGCGTTCGGAGAGGAGCTCGGCTGGCGCGGGTTCCTCGTGCCGGCGCTGCGCCCCCTGGGCACGTGGCCCGCGCTGCTCATCAGCGGCGCGATCTGGGGAGTGTGGCACGCGCCGATCATCCTGCTCGGCTACAACTTCGGACGCACCGACATCACCGGGGTGCTGCTGATGACCGGCGGATGCATCGCCTGGGGCATCCTGCTCGGCTGGCTGCGGCTGCGCTCGGCGTCGGTGTGGCCGGCGGTGTTCGCACACGGCATGATGAATGCGACCGCCGCCCTCGTGGGCCTGCTCTACGCCGCGGGGACGACGTACGACATGGCGCTCGCCGGTCCGCTCGGGGTCGCCGGTTGGATCGTGTGCGCGGTCGTCGTAGTCGTGCTGGGGGTAACCGGGCAGTTCCGCCGCCAACCCGAGCTCAGCTCGCGACCGGCGGCACAGCATCCTCTTCGACCGTCGTCCGCAGCGGATCCTCTCGGATGAAGCACAGCAGGACGACGGCGGTGAGAGCCAGCGGCACCATCCCGAGGAAGAGCGGAGTGAGGGCGTCGTTGTAGCCGTGCACCACGATGTCGTGCAGGGCCGCCGGCATCTCACGGACCGCGTTCGGGGTGAGGGAGCTGACGTCTCCGATCTGAGCGGCTTCCGATGCGGGTGCACGCTCGCCGATGATCTGCACGAGCCGGACCGCGAAGAGGCTCCCGATGATCGCGCTGCCCAGGGAGGCGCCGATCTGCCGGAAGAAGTTGTTCGCGGCCGTCGCCGTGCCGACGACGCGGTGCGGGAAGGTGTTCTGCACGATCAGCACGAGAATCTGCATGTTCGCGCCGAGGCCGAGGCCCATCATTCCCACGAAGATGCAGAACATCCACAGCGGCGTCTCGGGTGTCAGGGTGCTCAGACTCGCCAGTGCGCACGCGATCAGGGCGGATCCGGCGATCGGCATCCACTTGTAGCGACCGTAGGCGCTGACCAGCCAGCCGGTGCCGAGCGATGACACCAGCATCATCCCCATCATCGGCACCATGAGCAGTCCCGCGGATGTGGCGTCGCGCCCGAGCGTCATCTGCAGATGGGTCGGCAGGTATCCGATGGCGCCGAACATCGTCACGCCGACGAGCAGCCCGGCGGTCGTGGTGAGGATGAAGTTGCGGTGCCGGAACAGTGCGAGCGGGATGATCGGCTCGGCGGCGCGGCTCTCGGCGAACACGAACAGCGCGCCCAGCACGATGGTCGCGATTCCGAGTCCGATGATGACCGGAGAGTTCCACGCGTAGTCGTTGCCGCCCCATGAGGCCAGCAGGATCAGGCTCGCCGTCGCCCCGGCGAGTGTCGCCATCCCGGCGAAGTCGATGCGCGGGCGCGAGTTCGTGCCCCGAGGCAGGCGCACGAGGATGACGGCGGCGAGCAGGGCGATCAGGCCGAGCGGAATGTTCATCCAGAACGTCCAGCGCCAATGGACGGCTTCGGTCAGCCATCCGCCGAGCAGCGGGCCCACCACGGACGAGACGGCGAAGACCGCACCCATGACGCCCATGTACTTGCCGCGCTCGCGCGCCGGTACGACGTCGGCGATGATCGCCTGCGACAGGATGATCAATCCGCCGCCGCCCAGGCCCTGGATGACCCGCGCGACGATGAGCATCTCCATGCCGGAGGCGAGACCGCCGATCACCGAGCCCGACATGAACAGGGTGATCGCCACGATGAGCGGACCCTTCCGACCGAGCAGGTCGCTCATCTTGCCGTAGATCGGCATCATGATCGTCGACGCGAGGATGTAGGCCGTCATCACCCACAGCATGTGGTCGACACCGCCGAGCTCGCCGACCATCGTCGGCATCGCCGCGCTGAGCACGGTCTGACTGAGCGAGGCGAGGAACATCGCCAGGATGAGACCGATGAACAGCAGCAGGATGCCGCGACGGGACTCGTCCGACCGGGAACGGGAGGTGGTTCGTGTCATCGAAGACTCCTCAGCACGTCGCGGAGCGCATCCAGCGACTTGTCGATAAGAGACTCCACTCCGTCGTGGTCGTCGGTTTCCAGGGATGTGCGGACGCTCAGTCGCAGCATGCTGCTGCAGGTCACGACGAGCACGAGGGCGGCGAGGTCGATGTCATCGAGGTGCGCGAACGCGCCGGATGCCCGCATGCGATCTGACACCGCCTGCGCCGTGCGCTGCTCGACACCGTGCAGCCGCACCCACTGCCGTTGGATCAGATTCGGATGCTCGGCGATCACCGCTCGTCGTTCGCTGCGCAGCTCGTCATCTGTGGTCGTGAGCAGAGTCAGCATGACCCGCACGATGTCGTCGATCAGCGTGTCGGCGCCCCCTTCGCGGAGATCGGCGAGCTCGTCGTCGCTGGGCAGCCCTTCGTGGAAGCCGACGATCGCGTCTTCCTTGCGCGGGTAGTAGTTGAAGAAGGTGCGCGACGAGATGTTCGCGCGTGCGCTGATCTCGGCCACGGTCGCACCCTCGATGCCGACCTCGCGTGCCAGCGTCACGGCGGCACGGTGGATCGCGTCGCGCGTCTGCTGCTGTTTGCGCGCTCTCAGGCCATCGGTCACGATAAAATTATTGCACAGACTGCAAATTTGCAAGACGTGCACTTTCTGCCGATGGCGGCTCTTGACACCCGATGTCCGCACAGGTTGGCTGAGGGCATGGCCGAATCCACTCCGCGCAACTGGGCCGCGGCTGATCAGTACCTCGCCGACACCCTCGTCGGAGAAGACCCCGCACTGGCCGCCGCGCTGACGGCTCAGCGCGCAGCGGGCCTCCCCGACATCGAGGTGGCCCCGGTCGGCGGAAAGCTTCTCAACCTCATCGCCCGGATGAGCGGGGCGCGCCGAGTGCTCGAGATCGGAACCCTGGGCGGATACTCCACGATCTGGCTCGCCCGCGCTGTCGGCGAGGACGGCCAGGTCGTCTCAATCGAAGCAGAGCCGGACAACGCCGCCGTCGCGCGGGCGAGCATCGACGCCGCCGGTGTCGGGGATCGGGTTGCGATCCGCATCGGACGCGCAGCCGACGTGCTGCCGACGCTCGACGGTTCGCCGCCGTTCGACCTGGTCTTCATCGACGCCGACAAGGAGTCGAACACCGTCTACCTCGACTGGGCGGCCCGCCTCGGGCGTTCTGGCACCGTGATCGTGCTCGACAACATCGGTCGCGAGGGTGAGATCGTCAACGCCGACACCGACGATCCGCGCGTCGTCGGAACGAGGGAGGGTCTGCAGATGCTCGGTGAGGACCCGCGCTTCGACGCGACCGCGCTGCAGACGATCGGCATCAAGGGATGGGACGGCGTCGCGCTCGCTCTCGTCCTGTGAATGAGGGATGCCGCGCACTAGACTGGCCTCGGATCGACGACGCTCCGCACACCACCCTTCTCTCTGATCAAGGAGCACATACGTGGCACTCATCGAGGCTGTAGGCGCACGCGAGATTCTGGATTCACGCGGCAACCCGACCGTCGAGGTGGAGGTGCTCCTCGACGATGGGATCGTCCAGCGCGCCGCCGTCCCCTCCGGCGCATCCACCGGCGCATTCGAGGCGTACGAACTCCGCGACGGCGACAAGAGCCGCTACGGCGGCAAGGGCGTGCTGAAGGCTGTCGAGGCGATCATCGACGAGCTCGGCCCCGCCATCGAGGGCGTCGAGGCGAGCGAGCAGCGCATCGTCGACGAGATCCTCAACGAGACCGACGGCACCGAGAACAAGAAGCGCACCGGCGCGAACGCCATTCTCGGTGTCAGCCTCGCCGTGGCCAAGGCGGCCGCCGACAGCGCCGACCTGCCGTTGTTCCGCTACCTCGGCGGCGCGAACGCACACGTCCTGCCGGTTCCGCTGTTCAACGTCATCAACGGCGGCTCGCACGCCGACAACGGCATCGACATGCAGGAGTTCTTCCTCGCACCGATCGGCGCCGAGACCTACAGCGAGGCTCTGCGCTGGGGCGTGGAGACCTACCACGTGCTCAAGGGCGAGCTGAAGGCCGCCGGCTACGCGACGGGCCTCGGTGACGAGGGCGGCTTCGCCCCCGACCTGCCCAGCAACCGCGAGGGCCTCGACTTCCTCGTCAAGGCCATCGAGAAGGCCGGCTTCACGCCGGGCACCGACATCGCACTCGGCCTGGATGCTGCCGCCACCGAGTTCTTCAACGATGGCGTCTACCGCCTCGACAACAAGGACTGGGACTCCGCAGGCCTCACCGAGTACTACGTGGGGCTGGTCAACGACTTCCCGATCATCACGATCGAGGACGGGCTCGCCGAGGACGACTGGGATGGCTGGAAGGCGCTCACCGATGCGCTCGGCTCGAAGGTGCAGCTCGTCGGCGACGACCTGTTCGTCACCAACCCGGCGCGCCTGGCCGATGGCATCAAGCGCGGCGTCGGGAACTCGCTCCTGGTGAAGGTCAACCAGATCGGCACGCTCACCGAGACGTTCGACGCGGTCAGCCTCGCCCAGCGTTCCGGCTACACCGCGATGATCTCGCACCGCTCCGGTGAGACCGAAGACACCACGATCGCCGATCTGGTGGTTGCGACCAATTCCGGTCAGATCAAGGCTGGTGCGCCTGCTCGCAGCGAGCGTGTCGCGAAGTACAATCAGCTTCTGCGCATCGAAGAAGACCTTGCGGACGCCGCCGTGTTCGCCGGTCGTTCGGCGTTCCCCCGCTTCCAGGGCTGACCGCGCGCAGTTCAGGCACGACAGAAGGGGGAACCATGACCAACCGTCCGGTTCCCCCTTCTCGTTCCCGTGTGCAGTCCGCCCAGGTCGACGTGCGGGAGTGGGCCTCCGGCATCCGCCTGTCCGGGTTCATGGTCATCATGCTGTCGCTGGTCATCCTCGGAGCATGGGTTCTCGTCCCGACGCTCGGGACGTACATCGATCAGCGGCAGAAGATCGCGGCGCTCCAGGAATCCGTTCAGGTGAGCCAGGATCAGATCGAGACGCTCGAGCAGGAGCGCGAGCGCTGGGAGGATCCGGCGTACATCACGACGCAGGCGCGGGAGCGGCTCTACTACGTCAAGCCCGGTGAGGTCGTCTACCTCGTCGACAACGACCTCGATCCGGCCGCCCTGCCGCAGGAACAGGCTCTCGTCAGCGAGGAGCTCGAGGAGAGACCGGCCGATTGGATGCCGCAGCTGCTGCGCACGGTCGCGGGAGCCGGCCTCGCCCAGAACGCCACTCCGGGCCGGTAGCTCCAGGAGATTCCCCAGGAGGTCACCGTAGGCTGGGAGGGTGACGACGCCGCCCTTCGCCCAGCCGACGCCCGCCGAGATCGACGTGGTGTCCGTTCAGCTCGGCCGTCAGGCGCGCGGCGTCGTCGGGATCGCCGCTCGCTGCGTGTGCGGAAACCCGACCGTGGTCGCGACGAGTCCGCGCCTGGACGACGGGTCGCCGTTCCCGACGTTCTACTATCTGACCCACCCGGCTGCCACGGCGGCGATGTCCACTCTCGAAGCCGGTCAGGTGATGCCCGAACTGGCAGCGCAGCTCGATGACGAGGATGTCGCCGCGGCGTACCGCAGCGCGCATGAGGCCTACCTCGCCGATCGCGCACAGTTCGGCGAGGTGCCCGAAGTCGATGGCATCTCCGCCGGCGGCATGCCCATCCGGGTGAAGTGCCTGCACGCTCTCGCCGGTCATGCACTCGCGGCAGGTCCGGGCGTGAACCCGATCGGAGATGCCGCGCTCGAGCGCTCCAGCTGGTCGCCCGAGCGCTGCCAGTGCGCGGACCCCGGGGCCGCGACGAGATGACGGTCAAGGCGATGCTTCGCGGCACCGTCGCCGCCGCAGTCGTCGTGGCATCCGTTCTGCTCACCGGTGCCACGGCCACTCCGAGCCCGACACCGACGCCGCCGATCCCGGACGATCCGGCAGATCCGGTGCGTGCGCTGGAGTACTGGCTCGACGGCGCCGGTGTTCGGGAGGCATGGCAGACGACGCGCGGAGAGGGCGCCACGATCGCGGTCATCGACACCGGTATCGCGGAGGTTCCGACGGGTTTGGGCGACGCCGTCGTCGGCGGCACCGATGTCTCGGGCAGCGGATCTCCGAACGGTCGCACGCCGCTGGGCGTCGTCGACCGCGATCACGGCAGTCTGGTCGCCTCGATCGCCGCCGGCCGGGGCAAGGCCGACGGCACAGGCATGATCGGCGTCGCCCCCGAGGCGAACCTCCTGTCGATCTCGGTGGGGTTTCCCGGCTCTTCCGCCACCGTACCGTTCGTCGACCAGGTCGCCGAGGGCGTGCGCTGGGCGGTCGACAACGGTGCCGACATCATCAATATGTCGTTCACGACGAACACGCTCGACTGGGACGAGAGCTGGGACGACGCGTTCCTGTACGCGTACGAGCACGATGTCGTGGTGATCGTCGCCGCGGGCAACCGCGGGAGCGGTACGTCGGTGATCGGCGCGCCGGCGACCATTCCCGGGGTCCTCACCGTCGGCGGCGTCGATCAGACCGGAACCGCGAGCGTCGAGGCATCCACCCAGGGCATCACGATCGGCATCTCGGCTCCGAGCGAGGGGCTGCTCGGCATCTCGGCCGACGGTGAGGTGACCTCGTGGCGGGGGACGAGCGGGGCGGCGCCGATCGTCGCGGGTGCCGCGGCTCTCATCAGATCCGCGCACCCGGAGATGGATGCCGTCAACGTCATCAACCGCATCATCCAGACGGCGATGCCGGTCGACGGCGTGACGAACCTGCCCGACCCGCTGTACGGGTACGGGCTGCTCGATGCCGCAGCGGCGGTCTCAGCATCCGTCCCGCTGGTCGACGAGAACCCGATGGGAGACCTTGCGGAGTGGGTCCGGCTGTACCGTCGGGCCGACGCCGATCCCGACCCCGAGCCCGAGGCGACACCGGTCGAGGTCGCGCCGCTGCCGGCCGCCGACACGCCCAGCAAGCCCGGATCCCCGCTCGTTCCGAGCGCCGACTCGCTGCGATATGGCACCCTGCCGCTCATTGTGCTCACAGTCCCTGGTATTCTTATCGGGCTAGGCGTCACCGCAGCGGCCCGGCGCATCCGATCGGCGCGCAAGCCAAGCACGCCAGCAGCCTGACTAGGAGATGTTCCTTCTGTGCCTGAGAACAGCACTGTGCCCAAAATTCTGATCGTCGGTGGCGGCTACGCGGGTTTCTACACGGCGTGGAAGCTCGAGAAGCACCTTCGCAAGGGCGAGGCCGAGGTCACGATGGTCGACCCGCTTCCGTACATGACCTATCAGCCGTTCCTGCCTGAGGTCGCCGCCGGTTCGATCGAGGCACGTCACGCGGTCGTCTCGCACCGTCGTCACCTGAAGCGCACCCACGTCGTCACGGCGAAGGTCACCGGGATCGACCACGCGCAGAAGGTCGCCACGATCACCCCGCCTGTCGGTGACCCCTACGAGCTCGCGTACGACCAGATCGTCGTGACCGCCGGTTCGGTCTCTCGCACGTTCCCGATTCCGGGCATCGCCGACAACGCCATCGGCCTGAAGACCATCGAAGAGGCCGTCGCCGTCCGCGACCGGGTGATGTCGAACTTCGACAAGGCGGCATCGCTGCCCGCCGGTCCCGAGCGCGATCGCCTCCTCACCGTCGTCGTCGTCGGCGGCGGCTTCGCCGGCATCGAGGCGTTCGCCGAGCTCCGCTCGCTCTCGTCGTCGCTGGTCGGCAAGTACCCGCAGTTGCGCTTCGAAGACACGCACTTCCACCTCATCGAGGCGATGGGCCGCATCATGCCCGAGGTTTCGCAGAAGACCAGCGAATGGGTACTCAAGGACCTCGCCAAGCGCGGCGCCAATGTGCACCTGGACACCCAGGTGCAGGGCGCCGAGGGCGGCAACGTCGCACTGTCCACCGGTGAGGTCATCCCCACCGACGTCATCATCTGGACTGCTGGCGTGATGGCCAACCCGACCGTTGTGCGCGGTGGCGACCTGCCCGCAGAAGAGCGCGGCCGCATCCAGACCCGCGCCGACCTGCGCGTCGGCACCGCCGACGAGTTCGTCGAGGGTGCCTGGGCTGCTGGTGACGTCTCCGCTGTCCCCGACCTCACGGGCGGCGGCGTCGGCGGCTTCTGCGTGCCGAACGCACAGCACGCCGTCCGCCAGGCCAAGCGCCTCGCCAAGAATCTCACCGCCGTGCTGCGCGGCGAAGAGACCAAGGACTACTTCCACAAGAATCTCGGTGCCGTGGCGGGCCTCGGTCTGTACAACGGCGTCTTCCAGTCGGGCAACCTGGCGCTGAAGGGTTTCGTCGCCTGGGTCGCGCACCGCGGCTACCACGGACTCGCGATGCCCACGTGGGAGCGCAAGTGGCGTGTGCTGTGGGGCTGGTGGAACAACCTGTGGCTCGGCCGCGACCTGGTGAATCTCGAGACGGTGCAGAACCCGCGCTATATTTTCGAGGAGTTCGCCGCGCGCCCGCGTCCGGCAGCCGATGCTACCCCTGCGGCGAAGCCGGCCGATAAGCCGGCCGATGCGAAGAAGACTCCGGTGAAGAAGGCCCCCGCGAAGCCGGCGGCCGAGAAGACCGCGGCGTCTCAGTAGGTCGTGCACTCAGGTTAGATGTTTTTGGTCGGTTCTGAACATCGACAACCGACCAAAAGCATCCAGCATCGCGTGCACGCCTCGCGTGAAGAGGTGCCCCCACTGGGACTCGAACCCAGACTGAAGCGATTTTAAGTCGCCTGCCTCTGCCATTGGGCTATGGGGGCCCGACACCCCAGCCTAGCCGTGCGGTCGCGGGCGCCGAGGTCGTAGGGTGGGGGAGTGCTCGACCTCACCGCGCCACCGACCTCTCCGGCAGAACGCACCTGGCAGGATCCGGCGCGATGGTGGCCGCGGCTGACCGAAGCCACCTCCCACCTGCCTGCCCCCGTCGGCGTCATCGACCTCGACGCGCTGCGGCACAACGCGATGGATCTGCTCGTGCGCGCGGGAGGCATCCCGATCCGGGTCGCCTCGAAATCGGTGCGCGTGCGCGCCGTGCTCGACGCCGTGCTTCAGATCCCCGGCTACCACGGCATCCTCTCCTACGCACTCGCCGAGGCGCTCTGGCTGGCCGAGAGCCACGACGACATCGTGCTCGGCTATCCGACGGTCGATCGCGCGAACCTCGAACGCCTCGTGCACGATGACGGTGCGGCATCCCGCATCACCCTCATGGTGGACGATGTCGCTCACCTCGACGTCATCGACAGCGTCGCCGCACCGAGCACGCGCGCCGAGATCCGCGTCGCGATCGATGCCGATGCGTCGTGGCGCTCTGCCGCACTCGGACACATCGGGGTGCGCCGCTCACCGCTGTTCACAGCAGCCGACGTCGCCCGTTTCGCACGCACGATCATGGACCGGCCCGGGTTCCGCCTGGTCGGCCTGCAGATGTACGAGGCGCAGATCGCGGGCCAGGGCGACAAGGGGCCGGATGCACCGGTTATTCGCATGGTTCAGGCGCGCTCGCGCGCCGAACTGCGCACCCGGCGCGCCGAGATCGCCGCTGCGCTGATCGACCTCGCACCGCTCGAGTTCCTCAACGGCGGCGGCACCGGATCGCTGGAGTTCACCGGAAGCGACGAATCCGTCACCGAGGCGTCGGCCGGCAGCGGCCTGCTCGGTGGGCACCTGTTCGACGGATACCGATCGTTCCGCCCGGCACCGGCCAGCGCGTTCGCCTTCGATGTCGTGCGCCGCCCGGCCGCCGATATCGCCACCGTGCTCGGAGGTGGATGGATCGCCTCCGGCCCCGCCGTCGCCTCCCGCCAGCCGCGGCCGGTCTGGCCGGAAGGGCTGCGCACCATGTCGCGCGAAGCGGCCGGAGAGGTGCAAACCCCGTTGCAGGGGCGCCAGGCGGCAGACCTCGCGATCGGCGACCGCGTCTGGTTCCGGCACGCGAAGAGCGGCGAACCCGCGGAGCACATCGAGCGGTATCACCTCGTCTCCGGTGCCGCAGTGATCGACGAATTGCCGACCTACCGCGGCGAAGGGAAAGCGTTCCTGTGACCAGGCCCGGCGGAACCTGGCAGAACTGGGCGCGCTCGACCAAGGTCAAGCCCGCCAGGGTGGAGCGACCGCGCAGCCCCGAGGGCGTGCAGCGCGCCGTGCAGGCGGCGGTCGCCCATAACCTGCCCATCAAGGCGGTCGGCGCCGGCCACAGCTTCACCGGCATCGCGGTGGCACCGGGAGTGCTGCTCGAACTCGATGATCTGCAGGGACTCGTGTCGGTCGATGTCGACCGTGCACGGGTGACGCTGCTCGCCGGAACGAGACTGCACCGCATCCCGCGACTGCTGGCGCCGTACGGGCTCGCGATGGAGAACCTCGGCGACATCGACCGGCAATCCATCTCGGGCGCCATCTCTACCGGAACGCACGGCACCGGTGCCGGGTTCGGAGGACTCTCGACCCAGGTCGTCGGTGCCACCCTGGTCACCGGCGACGGCGAGTTCCTCCGCATCAGCACCGAGGAGAATGCCGAGCTGCTCCCCGCCGTCGCTCTCGGACTCGGCGCGCTCGGCATCCTCGTCGAGGTCACCCTGCAGTGCGTTCCCGCGTTCATCCTGCAGGCGATCGACGAGCCCGTCGCACTCGACGATGTGATCACGACGCTCGGGGCGCGGGTCGCGGAGTCCGACCATTTCGAGTTCTACTGGTTCCCGCACACCACCGTCGCACTCACGAAGCGTCAGACGAGGCTTCCCGAGTCCGCCCCGCGGCATCCACTGCCGACGTTCGGCCGCTGGGTCGACGAGACGCTGCTCTCCAACGGCGTGTACCGCGCGGTGTGCGCCGCGGGGCAGATCGTCCCCGCGGTGACGCCGCCGTTCAGCAGGCTGGCTGTGAAGCTGACCGGTAATCGCGAGTACACCGACCGATCGCACACCGTGCTCACCCAGAGCCGCACGGTGCGGTTCCGCGAGATGGAGTATGCGCTGCCCGCGGAGAACGTCGTCCCGGCGTTCCGCGAGATCCAAGACCTCATCCGCCGGCGCGGGTGGAAGATCGAGTTCCCGATCGAAGTGCGCTTCGCGGCATCCGACGACGTCTGGCTCTCCACCGCGCAGGGCCGGGCCACGGGGTACCTCGCCGTGCACCGGTACTGGCGCGCCGACCCGACCGCGTATTTCGAGGCGGTCGAGCGGATCTGCCTCGAGTACGGCGGACGTCCGCACTGGGGCAAGCTGCACACGCTGGATGCCGAGAAGCTGCGCGAGCGCTACCGGCGGTTCGACGACTTCACCGCCGTCCGCGACCGGCTCGACCCCGAGCGCCGCTTCACCAATCGCCACCTGGAACGCGTGCTCGGAAAATGATCGGCACCGTGCAAATGATCGGCACCGTGAAAATGATCGGCACCGTGCAGATGTTGAGGTTCGATCCCCAGTGCACATGCAGGGTGCGCGGATAAGATGAAGAAAATTTGGTCCAAGGGGGTTGCCTGACATGGAATGGCTCATTCCGGTTCTGATCGTCGTCGCGGTACTGGTGCTGGTCGGCATCTATCTGTGGGCGACGTACAACTCTCTCGTGCAGCTGAATATCCGCGTCGACGAGGCGTGGAGCGGCATCACGGTGCAGCTGAAGCGGCGAGCCGATCTCATTCCGAATCTCATCGAGACGGTCAAGGGATACGCCTCACATGAGAAGGCCGTCTTCGAGAACGTCACCCGGGCACGGGCTGAGACTCTCGCGGCCACGAGCCCCGGTGAAGCAGGCATCGCCGAGGGCCACCTGCAGCAGGCGCTGAAGAGCCTGTTCGCCGTCGCCGAAGCCTATCCGCAGCTGCAGGCCAGTCAGAACTTCTTGCAGGTGCAGCACTCGTTGGTCGACACCGAAGACAAGGTCCAGGCGGCCCGGCGCTTCTACAACGGCGGCGTGCGCGAGCTGAACACGAAGATCAAGGTCTTCCCGAACAACCTGTTCGCCCGCGGACTCGGGTTCACCGAGCGAGAGTTCTTCGAGGTCGCCGACAGCGCCGCGATCTCAGAGCCCCCGCGCGTTCAATTTTGACATGTGACGGCTCAATGCGCCGAAGGCGCGTTGAGCCGTCGTCGTGTCAAGGTTGAGCGAGCGCAGCGAGTCGAAACCCCTGAGGATCACCACGGCTCCAGCACGACGCTGTCGTCCGTGACGTCGGCATCCCCGCGCAGCATCCAATTCTCGGTGCGGTAGGTCATGGTCTTCTCGGCGCCGTCGACCGCGGTGCCGGCGACCGTCGCGACGAGGATACCGTCATCCGCCCGGAACGTCGGCGGTGCGAACGTGAGCACAGGAGCCTGCTCGATGCGGTACTGGATGCTGTCGACGGCGGCGAAGTCCGCCGCCCAGGGGATCCGGATACCGCAGGAGGGCGGCGGCTCCGCCGCGGGCTGCGTGCACTGTTCGAGAAGCTCATCGAGCTGCTGCTGCGCCAGCTCATCGGCGTCCGCGACTTCTGGGGCTTCGGACTCAGGTGCAGGGGTGCTCTGGCCGCCGTCGGCGGGGGCGGCATCGCGAGGCCACAGCAGGAGGACGGCACCCCCGACGACCGCGACGGCGGCGACCGCCGCGACCACGATCCACACGGTGCTCCGCTTCAATTGGTCGTTCCTCTCACCCCGTCTGCTCCCGGTCGTGCACGTGTCGCAGCACCCCGCCGGGGTTGAGGTGCAGCGCTCCGGCTACGGCATCCGAGGCATCGCCCCAGCCGGATATCGAAATGTTCTCCAGACCCTGCCATGATGCCGCAAGCGCCAGCTCGGCCGCGATCGCATCGATGTCGTCGGGGCGCGACTGCGGCTCCCACCACGCCGACTGCACCTGCAGGGTCGACGAGGCGCGATTGGCTTTGAGATCGACCCGCGCGACGACCCGGTCGCCCGCGAGCACCGGCAACGAGTAATAGCCGAAGCGCCGCTTCGCCGCCGGCACATAGATCTCGATCCGGTAATCCAGGTCGAACACACGCAGCGCACGGTCGCGGAACCACACCACCGGATCGAACGGGGTGAGGATCGCGGCGGCATCCACACGGCGGGGGAGCACGGCATCCCGGTGCATCCACGCAGCCAGCGGCTGGCCGGCGCGCTCCCACCCGCGCACCTGCACCGGCCGCAGCTCTCCGGCATCGACGAGATCGTTGATCGATCGCCGCACCGCCTCGCGATCGCGCAGGCGGTAGTAGTCGGCAAGATCGGCCTCGGTGGCGACGCCGTACGACTGCGCGGCGCGCCGGACGAGCTCGCGGATCGCATCGGCACGGGGAACTTCGCGGGCGCGCACCTCGACCGGGATCACCTGCTCTTCGAGTGCGTAGTGCCGTTCGAACCCCCGGCGGCCGCTGACGGCCACGTCGCCGACGCGCCAGAGATGCTCGAGTGCGAGTTTCACGTCGTCCCAGTCCCACCAGGTGCCGCGCTGCCGCGGAGCATCGGCGCGCAGCTGCGCCGGCCGCAGTGGGCCGCGGTCACGCAGCTCGTCCTTCACCCACGCCAACGTGCGGGCGTTCTGGCTCGCCCAGGAGTCTGAGCCCTCCCACCGCCGACGGAAGTCGTCCATCCGGAACCGCCACAGCGCCCAGTCCTCGATCGGCATGAACGTCGCCTCGTGCGCGAGGTACTCGACGTAGTGGGTGGTGCGCGAGAGGAACACGCGGTCGAGCAGCGCCGGGTCGTAGGCGCCGAGTCGCGAGAACAGCGGCAGATAGTGGCTGCGTGCGAAAACGTTCACCGAGTCGATCTGCAGAACCCCGAGCTTCTCCATCACCCGGTGCAGGTGTCGGGCCGAGACCGTGGCGGCAGGGCGTCGGCGACTGAAGCCCTGGGCAGCCAGGGCTACCCGTCGGGCCTGGGTGGCGCTGAGAGTCTCTGACACCCGGTCAGCGTATCGTCCGCCTCAGACACACAACTAGACTTGGCGCATGACGGACGAGCAGAGCCCCCGCAAGCGCGGCCTTCTGTGGGGTCGTATGCCGACGGATCGTACGGTCTCCACTGAGGCCGACAACACCGTCCCGCTCGCGCTGCGGATCAGCGCGGCGTACGCGTGGCGTCTGCTGCTCATCGCCGCCGCGGCCGGCGTCATCATCTGGATCGTCATCCAGCTCAAACTCCTCGTCATTCCGCTCCTGGTCGGCATTCTGGTCACGGCTCTGCTGTGGCCCGCGTTCGAATGGATGCTGCGGCACAGGTTCCCGCGCTGGGTGGCGATCGTGATCGCCCTGCTCGGCACGGCCGCTATCGTCTCCGGGCTGCTGTGGCTGGTCGGATGGCAGATCGGCCGAGAGTGGCCGAAGGTGCAGGAGCGGACGACCGCGGCGATCGGCGAGCTCCGCGACTACCTCATCGATGGTCCGCTCCATCTCACGGAGACCCAGATCGAGGGGTATCTCAGTCAGGCCTGGAACCTCATCCAACAGCAGGCCGAACTGCTGTGGTCCGGCGCTCTCGCCATCGGCAGCACCGCCGGTCACGTCGTGGTCGGTACGCTGCTGACGGTCTTCATCCTCATCTGCCTGCTCGCCGACGGCGCCGGCATCTGGCGGTGGACGACCAAGCTCTTCCCGCGGTCTGCGCGCCCCGCCGTCGACGCCTCGGCCCGCAGCGGCTGGCGCACCGTCGTCAACTACGCCAAGACGCAGCTGCTGGTCGCGACGATCGACTCGATCGGCATCGGCCTCGGCGCATTCTTCCTCGGTGTGCCGCTGGCGATCCCCGTCGCCGTCCTCGTCTTCCTCGGTGCGTTCATCCCGATCGTCGGTGCCGTGGCCACCGGCGCGGTCGCGGTCTTCCTCGCCCTCGTCTACAACGACCCCTGGAACGCATTCTGGATGCTGGTCGTCGTGATCGGCGTGCAGCAGTTCGAGGGCCATGTCCTGCAGCCGATCCTGATGGGGACCGCGGTGAAGGTGCATCCGCTCGCCGTCGTCCTCGTGGTCGCCGGCGGATCGATGATCGCTGGCATCCCCGGCGCCCTGTTCGCCGTCCCGCTGGCCGCGTTCGTCAACGTCGTCGCCGTGACGCTCAGCACCGGTTCGTGGAGCACTGGACGACAACCCGCAGGTGATCTCATCTGGAGTACAGTGCCGCGCGAGCGGCGACGGAGGAATACATGAGCGCAGTCCCCACCCTGGCAGAGTTCGAAGAAGCCGCGCGGGGGCTGGAGAGCGTGATCTCCCACACGCCGACGCTGCCGTCCCGCGCGCTTTCGGACATTCTCGGCGCACCGGTTCTGCTGAAGATGGAGAACCTGCAGCGCACCGGGTCGTTCAAGATCCGCGGTGCCGGACACCGCCTCGCCCAGTTGACCGCCGAGGAGCGTTCGCACGGTGTGGTCGCGGCATCGGCGGGCAACCACGCGCAGGGCGTCGCGCTGGCAGCTCAGGCGCTCGGGATCCCGGCGACGATCTTCATGCCGCTGGGCGTGCCGGTTCCCAAGCTGCTCGCCACCCGCGGCTACGGTGCCGAGGTCGTGCTCGAGGGGGAGACGGTCACCACGTCGCTGCGACTGGCCGCCGAGTTCGCCGAGCGCACCGGCGCGATCATGATCCACCCGTTCGACCACCGCGACATCGTGATCGGGCAGGGCACGCTCGGCCTCGAGCTGATCGAGGATGCTCCGGACGTCGACACGATCCTCGTCGGCATCGGCGGGGGTGGCGTCATCGCCGGTGTCGCCG
Organism: Microbacterium sp.; assembly: GCF_052102115.1. GTDB lineage: Bacteria > Actinomycetota > Actinomycetes > Actinomycetales > Microbacteriaceae > Microbacterium. The sequence continues at coordinate 5,204 of NZ_JBQDVP010000001.1, read as the reverse complement.
CCGCCGCGAAGGCAGCCGCAGTCGCCGCCGGACGGAGTGTTCGCGTGATCGGCGTGCAGGCTGAGAACGCCGCGGCGGTTCCGCCGTCGCTCACCGCGGGGCATCCGGTCGCGATCGAGACGCGCCCGACCATCGCCGACGGCATCCTCGTGGCGCAGCCGGGCGCCGTGCCGTTCGAGATCATCCAGGACCTCGTCGACGATGTCGTCACCGTCACGGACGACGACATCGCCCGAGCGATCCTCATCCTGCTCGAGCAGGCGAAGGTCGTCGTGGAGCCGGCGGGCGCCGTCGGCGTCGCCGCGATCCTCGCCGGCAAGGTCAGCAATACTGGCAAGACGCTGTCCGTGCTCACCGGGGGAAACATCGACCCCCTGCTGCTGCAGCGCGTCGTCTCGCACGGTCTCGCGGCATCCGGTCGCTATCTGACGATCCGCATCCCGCTGCCCGACCGGCCGGGCCAACTCGCCCGCGTCTCCGAGCTCGTCGCCGAGGCCGGAGCGAATGTCATGGAGGTCATGCACACCCGGCACGGCCAGGGCATGCAGATCAGCGAGGTCAGCCTGCAGCTGAGCATCGAGACCCGCGGGGCCGAGCACACCGAGCTGACGCTCGACACCCTCCGCCGCGCGGGGTACGAACCCGCCGTCGTCCCCGACTAGGGGCGTCGTCCCCGACGACGGGCGTCGTCAGCCGACGAACGTCTCCACGCCGGTGACCTCGACGGTGATCGATTTGCCGTTGGGGGCCTCGTAGGACGTCTTCTCGCCGATCTTCAGACCGAGGATGGCCTGGCCCAGCGGGCTCGCCTCGCTGTACACGTCGAGGTCGGTGTCGCCGGCGATCTCGCGGCTGCCGAGGAGGAAGACTTCTTCGCCGCCGGCCACCAGGGCCGTGACGACGGTGCCGGGCTCGACGACGCCGCGGCTCGCGGGTGCCTCGCCGACCTTCGCGGTCTTCAGCAGCTGCTCGAGGGTGCGGATTCGCGCTTCCTGCTTGCCCTGCTCGTCCTTCGCGGCGTGATAGCCGCCGTTCTCTTTGAGATCGCCTTCCTCGCGGGCAGCTTCGATGCGTTTGGCGATCTCATCGCGGCCGACGGTCGAGAGATGCTCGAGCTCGGCGACGAGCCGATCGTAGGCTTCCTGCGTGAGGAACGGGACCTGAGCGTCTGTGGACACAGCGTGCTCCTTTTTCGAATGCCCTTCAGGGCGGGGATTCCGAACGCCCGTCGGGGCGCTGGTGGTATGCCAAGACGCCCCGGCGAATTGGCCAGGGCGTCGTCTCAGAGAATTCTATGCGACCCAGCAGGTGTTCACCAAACCTGTGGTGGCCTCTCCGACGGTGGGAATGGTGGCGCTGAGCTCCTGCTGGTGGCCTTCGGATGCGGGGATCTCGACGATCTTCCAGCCCACGATCCCGAACTCCTCATCGAGGGCCTCGAGCGCGCATGCGACGTCTTTGTCCTGCCCACCGGTTACCTGGAAACGCAGGGTCACGCTGTGCTCATCGACCACTTCGAAACCGAGATCGTCGGCGTCGACGGAGTTCATCGCCTGCGCGACGATCATCCAGCCGAACGCTCCGACGAGGCCGATGACGACGATGATGCCGATGATCCAGGGGAGCCGCCGGCGGCGGGTACGACCGTACCGCTCGTCGAGCTCGAGTGCGGTCGTCACGGCGGTCGCCTTTCGGTCGTTAGGCTTGTTGTTCCAGGTTACGTGACCTGCGATCGAGAGGCGGACAGATGCTGGTGCTCTTCGGAATGGCGCTCGCGGGCACCGAGACCCCGATGCCGACGCCGACGATGACCGTCGACCCGAACTCGGTCACGCCTGGGCCCGCGGGTTTCGCGGTGATCGTGATCGTCGTGATCGCCGTCGTGCTGCTGATCTGGGATATGAACCGTCGCGTGCGCCGCGTCCGTTACCGTGCCGAGGTGCGTGAGGAGCTCGATGCCGAACAGGCTGCGAGCGCCGCGGAGGGTGACGGCCCCGCCGAGGGAGAGGCGGCATCCGACGGCGAGGCATCCGCTGCACCGGACGAGAAGAACCCGCCGGCCTGACCCGCCGGACCCTCAGACGCCGACGCGCTCGAACGGGTCGAGGCTGATGCCCTGCTCGAGGATGAGCTTCGACCACTCGCGCGCGCTGTGCAGGCTGTGGTCGCGGTAGTTGCCGCAGCTGACGGCATCCACGGCTGGTACCTCGTCCCAGGTGATCTCCTCGGCGATGGCTGCGAGGCTGGACCGCACGGCATCCACAATCCGGGCGACCTCGGGCTCACCCCAGGCGATCAGGTGGAAGCCGGTACGGCATCCGAACGGTGAGATGTCGATGAGTCCGTCCATGCGGTCGCGCATCAGGCTTGCGAGCAGGTGCTCGATCGTGTGCAGGCCCGCCGTGGGGATCTCGCCCTCGTTGGGTTGCACGAAGCGCACGTCGAAATTGGAGATCGCGTCGCCCTTCGGCCCGTGTTCGACGCCGATCAGGCGCACGTACGGGGCGTGGACGGCGGTGTGATCGAGCGTGAAGCTCTCGACTTCGGCCATTTCTTCTCCTTGGATCGGGGACGCTCAGCCGGGCAGACCGAGCGAGGGGGAGGACGGGGCGATCGAGATGAGCAGGCACGCCGTCCAGTGGCACAGGAACGCCAGCACGGTGCACAGGTGGAAGATCTCATGGAAGCCGAAGTGGCCCGGCCACGGGTTCGGCTTCTTCAGCGCATAGGCGACTGCACCCATCGTGTAGAGCACGCCACCCACGCACACCAGCACCATCATCGCGACGTTCGCCTGCGCGAGGTCGACCATGTACATCACGGCTGCCCAGCCCAGAGCGAGATAGAGCGCGACGTACAGCCAGCGCGGCGCATTGATCCAGAACACCCGGAACAGGATGCCGAGGACCGCACCGCCCCACACCACGCACAGCAGCAGGATGCCCTTGTCGGGGATGAGCGCATTGACCGCAAGAGGCGTGTACGTGCCAGCGATCAGCAGCAGGATGTTCGCGTGATCGATCCGCTTGAGGATCAGCTTGGTCTTCGGTTTCCAGTCGATGCGGTGATACAGCGCAGAGTTGCCGAACAGCAGCAGCGAGCTCACCATGAACACGGCCGCCGCCCACTTCGCCGGTGCACCCTCGGCGAGGACGATCAGCACGATGCCGGCCACAATCGCGACGGGGAAAGTGCCGGCATGGAGCCAGCCGCGCCAGGTCGGTTTGATCTCGGCCGTGGCATCCTCGCTCGCCGCTTCCAGCAGCGGGAGTTCGGGGACGGGGATGTCGTCAGTCTCGGGAGTGCTCACGTGCTCACTCTAAATCGCCTGGCATGCCGCCGTCCGCACATATCCGCAATACACAGCGGCATCACACGGGTGCCGACCGGTCGCGCGATAGCGTAGGCACGTGAATCCACGCACGAGCGAAGGCCGGGGTCCGCTGTACCGCCTCTACAGCAGCCGTCTGCGGCGACAGCTCGATCCGGCATCCGTCCCGCACCACGTCGCGATGATGATCGACGGGAATCGGCGCTGGGCGCGCCAGCTCGGCTTCGACTCCGCGGCGGACGGGCACCGAGCAGGCGCGGCGAAGATGCGCGAGTTCCTCGGCTGGTGCGACGAGATCGGCGTTCGCGTCGTCTCGCTGTACCTGCTCTCCAGCGACAACCTGCTCAAGCGCGACTCGAAGGAGATCGAGGATCTCATCGAGATCATCGCCGAGCTCGCCGAGTCGCTGTCGCAGCAGGCCGGTTGGCGCGTGAAGCACGTCGGACGCTCCGACATCCTTCCGGATGAGCTCGCCCGCGTGCTGCATGACGCGGAAGAGCGCACCAAGAACAACAAGGGGCTGCACGTGAATCTCGCCGTCGGCTACGGCGGGCGCAACGAGATCGTGGATGCTGTGCGCTCGATCATCGCGGAGCACGAAGCATCCGGCGGAACCCTGGAGGCCCTCGCCGCGCACCTCACCCCGGAGATGATCGGCGAGCATCTCTACACCGGCGGCCAGCCCGACCCCGACCTCGTCATCCGCACCAGCGGCGAGCAGCGGTTGAGCGATTTCCTGCTCTGGCAGAGCGCGCACAGCGAGTTCTACTTCGTCGAGGCGCTCGGCCCGGACCTGCGGCAGGTGGACTTCCTGCGTGCCATCCGCGACTACGTCGACCGGGATCGCCGCTTCGGGCGCTGACGGTCGCCCGACCCCGTCGCACCATCGCCGGCATGGGAGACTCATAGCGTGAGTGCTTTCGACGACTACCTCGCCACGTTCGTCGGCGACCCCGGATATCTCGACTGGGCTGCGTTCGGCCCGATCTCGCCGACGGTGCGCGCCGAGGTGTTCGCCGACGCCGACCTGCTCGGCAGCGGCCGGGCATCGTCCCGCGCACTCGTCGACGAGCGGCTCGACGAGGCGAGGGCTCTCGCCGCCGAACTGCTCGGCGTCGCCGCAGACACGGTGACCCTGCAGCCCACGTCGTCGCACGGTCTCATGCACGCGCTGTTCGGGCTCTCCGGAACGGTGATCGCGTCGACGGCGGATTTTCCGAGCATCACATTGACGCTCGAGCGCGCCTCCCAGGTCTCGCGGGGCGAGCTGACGCCGCGCTGGATCACGCCCGAGGACCGGTTCGTGACCGTGGATGCCGTCGCCGAGGCGCTGGACGATGATGTGACGGCGCTGGTGGTCAGTCATGTCGACTTCCGCACCGGATACCGTGCCGACCTCGCCGGGCTGCGCGAAGTGCTGGGGCCGGATCGGCTGCTGATCGTCGACGCCGTGCAATCGTTCGGGGTCGTCGTCGACGACTACGCGGCAGCGGACGTCGTGGTCGGACACGGGTACAAATGGCTGCGAGCCGCCCGCGGGACCGGTTTCGCATCGTTCTCCGCCAACGCACGCGAGCGGATCGTGCCGGTGCTGTCCGGGCTCGCCGGGGTCGAGGGCGGGCTCCCTGTTGATGAACTGCCGCCGCCCGCGGCATCCGCTCGTGCCTTCATCGTGAACGGTGCCGACCAGCTCGCCGTCGCGCGGCTGGCGATCGGCCTGCGCGACGTGCGCGATGCGGGCGTCGCCAACATCGAGGACGCCATCAACACTCGGGTCGACGCGATTCTCGAGATCGCCGACCGGCACGGCATCCCGGTGCTCTCTCCGCGCGAGCGCGAGCGGCGCGCCGGGATCGTCGCCCTCGCCCCGGAG